>JANQWC010000009.1:0-74236 GCA_030730025.1 Crocinitomicaceae bacterium | reverse complement strand
AGAAATCGGCGAGAATTGTTTTGCCGCTTTTTGAGCTGCTGCTCGCCCCTACTTCAATCCAGTTTGGAGCGGTTGTTTTGTTGTTCAACTGACGCGTAGGATATGAATCTTCTACGTCTTTGTTTTTGGCGTCGTTACCTGCTGCGTGCACAAGTAATACGTCTTTGCTGCGCGCGTATTCGATGGCTGCATCTACATAATCTTTGTTGGGTGTCCAGTATTTACCAAAAGACATATTGATCACTTTAGCACCGTTGTCTACAGCGTAAATAATAGCGTTGGCAACGTCTTTGTCGCGCTCGTCTCCGTCAGGAACAGCACGCAAGACCATAATGCGAACGTTGTCGGCAACACCGTCGATGCCCATTCCGTTGTTGCGCGTAGCGGCAATGATGCCCGAAACGTGCGTACCGTGAAAGGCGTCAGGACCTTCATAGCGGTTGCAACCATAGATTTTACTGCTGAGGTCGTTTGGATTATCTCCTACAATTAAAGTGCGGATGGAATCGGCATTTTGCTTAGACAAATCGAGTGCGCTTTGCATGGATTTGAGGGCGCCGTCGATTTCTGTATTGAGTTGCTCAGCTGGAATCATGGCGAGCAGGGCCTTCATGCGGTTTTGGATGCGCTTGTCTGTTTCGGTCTCAGGAGCAAAAGCAGCATTGGTTTCTTTCGAAAATGGAGCACCTGCTTGTTTTTCGACGCGCTGCATATAATCTGCGAGCAACTTGACATTTTTAACAGAAGCTTCTTTGTCTGCAATTTCTTTTTCGAACGCGATTTTGATTTTTTCATAGGTAGCAAAACGCGCCAGCTCTGAACTTGGAATATCTTCTACTTTTTTACCTTTGAAATATTCGGATTCTATGCGATACATACGCGCAAGTTCCAAGGCTTCTTTGTCGATGTCTTCAGTGGGGCCACCTAAGAAAGACCAACCGTTGATGTCGTCGATGTAGCCGTTTTTGTCGTCGTCGATGCCGTTGTTCGGAATTTCGTCTTCGTTGATCCAGATGACATCTTTGAGGTCTGGATGATCGGTTTCTACACCTGAATCGATCACGGCAACAATAACCGTTGTTGATTTTTTACCTGCTGCAGTGAGCATTTCGTAAGCCTTGGTGGCACCTGTTCCGTAAACGCCGTCGGCTTTTGGGTCTTTGAGGTACCAATTGAGGTTTTCAGGGCCTTCTGTTTCGCTTTTTTGTGCAAACGAAACCATAGAAAGACCTACGAAAGTGCATAAAATAAAGTTTTTTGTCATGAGTTCTTTAGTTTGAAGAGACGAAAATACATTTTATTTTTAGGAGACGAAAATCTTGTTGAAAAGTTACTTTGTGGAGAAAACGTTCAAAACAATGTCGCGCGAGTTACAAAGAAAGACCAAACAAAGCACTAATTTTGCCCAAAACAAACAACATGAGTCAAATCGAACGCATTTCTTGCCTTATTATAGGTTCGGGCCCAGCGGGCTACACAGCAGCAATTTACGCTGCTAGAGCTGATATGAAACCCGTCATGTACCAAGGCATGCAGCCTGGTGGACAGCTAACCACTACCAACGAAGTTGAAAATTTCCCGGGCTACCCCGATGGCATCACAGGCCCCGACATGATGCTCCAATTAGAAGCACAAGCCAAGCGTTTTGACACCGACGTGCGCAGTGGTTTCATCACCCGCGTAGACTTCTCGGGCAGCGTCCACAAATGCTGGACCGAAGACGGTCATGAAATCCATGCCGATACCATTATCATCTCTACAGGCGCTTCTGCCAAATACCTTGGCCTAGACAGCGAGCAACACTACCTCAAATTAGGTGGCGGTGTGTCGGCTTGCGCCGTGTGCGACGGATTTTTCTATCGCAAACAAGAAGTGGTCATTGTAGGTGCTGGCGACTCCGCTTGCGAAGAAGCACACTACCTTTCTAAATTATGTACAAAAGTCACGATGCTCGTGCGCCGCGACGAATTCCGTGCCTCCAAAATCATGGCAGAACGCGTTAAAAACACGCCCAACATCGATATCCGTTTCAATGCCGAAACCTTAGAAGTATTAGGCGACGGTCAACTAGTTACAGGCGTGCGCATCATCGACCGCGCAAGCAACCAAGAAAGCGAAATACCTTGCACAGGTTTCTTTGTCGCGATTGGTCACCAACCCAACACCGCCGTATTCCAAGATTATATCGATCTCGACGAAACCGGATACATCAAGTACGCCCAGCCGGGCACTAGCAAAACCAATGTTGCTGGTGTTTTTGTTGCGGGAGACGCCGCCGACAAAACGTATCGCCAAGCGATTACCGCTGCTGGCACAGGTTGTATGGCAGCGCTAGACGCAGAGCGTTACTTGGCTGCAAAGGGCCATTAATACAATTCAAATAAAATCGTGAATCAAAGCAGTGCTCAACGCACTGCTTTTTCATTTAACAACTTGATGAAATGAAATCCTTTGGGGCCAAAACCCTGATTGTAAAAGAATTTGTGCGCTTTGAAATTGCTCGTGTAAGAATCCAAAGCCAGCATATTGCACTGCTCCTCTTTTGCTTTTTGTTCTAAAGTTTGAAAAATCAATTCCCCCACGCCCTTACTTCTATAACCCGGATCTACGACAATATTATCCAATTCTAAGTATTTGCCAATCCAGAGCTTGTTGCCAATCCAGAAGCCAGAAATGGCAATGCACTTTGCGTTTTCATAAACCGCGAGTTGGCAATAATTGTGCGGCAACATCAAATCGAGTTCTTGGTCGTACTGCGCAGCCGTAAGGCTAGGATACAGAAATTGCAAGACCTCGAGTTGCGCAAGCATTTCTTCTTTGGTTTTTAAAAATTGCAGCTGGAAATTCATCAGGTCTTATTTAAGTAAGTAGGTATCGAATAATTCGAGAATGCGGCGGTATTCGTCTGTCCAGGAGGAGGTGTATTGAAAGCCGTGGCGCTCTACCGGATACAAAGCCATCCACCAATCTTTTTTACCGAGCTCGATCAGGCGCTGATTGAGTCTGACGACGTCTTGAAACTGCACGTTGTCGTCGATCATGCCGTGTAAAATAAGCAGCGGATCTTGTAAACCTTCCGCAAAATAAATCGGCGAACTTTGGCGATATGCCTCCGGGTCTGCAGCAGGTGTATTGAGGATGTTCGTGGTGTATTCGTGGTTGTAATGCGCCCAATCAGTTACGGAGCGCAACGCAGCGCCGCAAGCAAAGGTGCCTGGTTCAGTAAAAAGCCCCATGAGCGTAATGAAACCGCCATAAGAACCTCCGTAAATCCCTACTCTACTCGAGTCAATGCCGTAATTTGAAACCAAAAACTGTTTGGCATCGACAAAATCTTGTAAGTCACGGCCGCCCATGTGTCGGTAAATGGCGGTGCGGTAATTGCGGCCGTAGCCTTCGCTGGCGCGGTAATCGACGTCGAGCACGGTGTAGCCCTTTTCGATGAGCAGCTGATGAAACATGAACTCGCGTTGGTAATAACTCCAGTAATGATGCGCGTTTTGTAAATAGCCCGCTCCGTGCACAAACATTACAGCGGCGCCATTTTTGAGTTCGGGCTGAGGTGTATACATTCGGGCATAGACAGCAACGCCGTCAGAGCCCTTGAAGCTCAAAATTTCGGGCTTTTGCCAGGGATAGGTTCGAAATACTTCTGTAGTTGACTTCGTGAGTTGAACTTGATCTTTTGGATTTTTAAGTGAACACGTAAATAACTCCCAAGGCTGGGTGCTCGTACTGAAACGGTAAGCCAATTGCTTTTCGTCTGGTGAAAGTTGTACTTCGTAGGCGCCAAGTTCTGAAAGTAGTGGTTTGATTTCTAGCTTTTTGAGATCCAACTTGTAAAAACTACGCGCCCCAGGATGCAACAAATTGGTATTCAGGTAAAAAGAATTGCTATCCTTTGATAAAAGCACTTGATGGACTTCAAAGTTGCCGCTTGTGAGGGCTAACTTGGTTTTGGTTTGTAGATCAAAGGTGTACAAGTGGGAATAACCTGATTCTTCTGACTGAAAATAGATGGTTTGGGCGTCACGAAGCCAACCGAGTGTGCCGGTTTCAAAATTCCAAGACGAAATGCCAGGCCCACCTATCCAGGCGCTGTCGTGCTGGTGCTCAAGTTCTTGAATTTCGTGTTTTTCTAAATTGATGCAGACAATCCAGCGGTCTTTGTTGTCGGCACTGCGGATATCTACCAAAGCCAATGGTTGGGTTTTGGCAAAGATGGCCGGATGAAAAATCAGTTCGCGCTTGTCGTTATTGATTTGTGAAAGCTGAGAAAAATCGAGTATTACCAGTGTGTCGGATTGGATATCATGCAGGTATAATGTTTGGGAAGGCTCCTCGTTTTGCACCTTGGAACGCGATTTTTCATTGAAAACGTGCGCGTCTGAAGCAATAAAATGTGGTACTTCTGTTGGTTTGGCTTCTGGCTCCTGTTCTTGCTTGAGCAATACATACCGTGCAGTCGGATCGACCTGAAATGCCCCTTCAGGGTCAAATGGCAAAGAAAAAATACTTGGCTCGTCGAACTTGGTATTTTGCAATGCTTTTTTGCGAACGCTCTCAAACAATTCAAGCTCGGTTTGTGTCAGGGCATTATCGGCCGCAGGCTTTTCGGATTTTGATTTTTGGTAGCTCACTAAATTTTTGGCCAGGCCATATTGCAGATCAAAGACAAACAAACTTTGACCTTGCTGCAAAATCAATTTTTTGGGGTCGGCGTGCGCTTGGATGTTCCAGATGTCGTTGGTGAACAAAGGGTAAGATTTGATTTGCTTAGCGGCTAGGTCATTGAATTGCAATTCGTTGTCTTGGATGCGCACCCTATTGAGGGCACCTTGCCCGGGTGTCCAGACCCAACGCTTTTGCCAATCGGAATGGTTCATGATGTTGGTTTGCTGCAACTGAAGGTCGTAGACATAATAAGTAGTTTGCGAGGAATCTGGATGTTTTTTCCAGTAGTAAATTTGTTTGCCATCCAAGCCCCATTCGGGTGCTTCTGGCAAGACGCCGACAAAGCCAGGGCCTTTCATGATTTGATCGAGTTGGAGCTGCGCCGTGCTTTGTACGGCCATACAACAAACAAAAGAGATGAACAAGGTAAATTTCATTCGCTAAAAATAGAAATAATTGTACTTTTGGATGAAAGAATCAGCATGAAGAAATTGCTTTACATGATCTTACCCGAAAGGGCTTACTTACTTACCTTGCATCGGTTCTTTTACCTGCTCTATGATTTAGGCTTTCTCAAGAACAAAGAAGCCTTCAAATTTCATTATTTCATCAAGCGCATCATTCGCCCAGAATTCGTTGTGATCGACATCGGGGCCAACCTCGGCTACTTTGCCAAGAACTTTGCGCGCCTGGCCAACAAAGGAAAGGTCATCGCCATCGAGCCCTTGCCTCAATTCCATGCCATCCTCGATCATTTTATCGGAAACCAAGAAAATGTAGAGCTACACAACGTAGCGCTCGGCAAAGAAGCAGGTAGCATTACCATGGTGCTCCCCCAAACCAACGGCATGCTCCGCACGGGTTTACCGCACATCATGCGCCCCGATGAAAAAAGCACCACCGAACGCACTCAAACCGTACAAATGGTCAATACCTCCGATTTTTTCCACACGTTTGAACGCATCGACTACATCAAATGTGACATCGAAGGCCACGAATGGGAAGTTTTTGAATTGCTAGAAGCTATCTTAGCAAGCAAGCGCCCGGTTGTACAATTAGAAATCGACCCCAAAAACGAAACCACACTCTTTGCATTTTTTGAAAAACTACAGTACCAACGTTGCGGCATTGACCAAAACATGTGTAAGGTAGAAACCACAGTCCATTTTGGCGGAGATTATCTTTTTGTCCCGAAAGAAAACCTACAACTGCTCGACACATGGAACGCTTAAGATCCCTCCTTTCCCTTCTACTTACCATCCTTTGCCTGAGTTACATGCTACTCGGTTGCGAAAAAGGAACGGGTGAATTCCGCATCATCGGAACCGTCACCGACAATACTTTTAGCCAAGGCCTACAAGGCGCTACCGCCACACTTTACAAGGTTCCTATCGGCACATCTGACGAGCTTTTCGTAAAGAGTGTTGTTCTTTCGAGCAATGGCACTTATGAGTTTGTTGTCCCTCGAGAAAAAATGGAGCGCTATATTTTAAAAGTAAACAAGGCCTTGTATTTCCCCATCGAAAAAGACATTTACTACTCTGCATTGAGCATCAAAGAACCCAACACCTTCAATCTTTCAACAAACGCCATGGCGTGGGCAAAAATTCACTTTAAAAATTTGAATCCGATCCCGACAGATCATTTTAGGTACATCAAACAAGAAGGTTTAGCGGCGTGCGCGAGTTGCTGCCCCAGCACAACCCAAGATTTTTATGGCCCATTAGACACCACGTTTTACTGCCTGAACAACGGCAATACCACCTACTCTCTTTTTTATTGGGAAATGAACACCTCAAACAATGGGCAAAAGAGCACTTTTACAACTGCTTTTGACACCACGCTCATTGAGGTGATCTACTAATTGGCTTTGAATTTGGCGTCTGGAATGCCTTGGTTTACTTTGTAATTGCTGAGTTTTAACACAATTGTGCCCGTTTGCGAGCCTTCTGCAGCTTTTGGTTTTTTCTTGTTTTGATGTAAATCGGCAGCCACACTTTTCGGCAACTTGAATTTTTTGACGTCAATGGTGAACACCATTTTGTAGGGCAAACCGTATTTGGCTTGGTCTCCGTAGAAATAGTTAATATCTAAAGTACCATTACTCTTGCTCGTGATTTGAGACTTCAAGATCAAGTCTTTGACAGGGTCTATCCAGAGTTTAACGAGAATGACATCTGCGTTTTCTGTGAGCGGCAATACCGAAACTACTGAAGTCTTGACCTCGCCAAGCATTTTGCTGCCGTTTAGGGCGCAAGTGTAGCCCTTCTCGTTGGTCAAAAAATTATTAAGGTCGCCAAGGCCTTGTTTAGGTAGAATTGCGATGCCTTTAGACTCCACCTTCATTTGATTGGGTTGTTTGTAAAAAACCTTGGCGTCGACTTCATCGATTTTAATCATTGGCACCTGCGCCTTAATGTGTACGTCTGCAGAATAATCAGTGACTTTTTCCAGCTTGAGCCGAACAGCCTTGACTAATTCGTTGGGATCTTGGGCGCTTGCCAGTTGACTAAGCAACAAAAACGATAAGAAAAGGAGTGGTTTCATGAAGTAATGTCTTTGCGTTTGAATTTGAAAATGGCGATGGCTACAAATAAGATGTTGTGCCCGAGTAAGATCCAGACGGACTCCCAAATGGCCGACCACGGCACTGGATCGCTGAAAAAGGAGCGCCAAGAAGCCATGTGGGTTGTGAAGAGCCAAGGCTTGACGTGGTCAAACACACTGACGTCCAACGAACCTATTATGGTAAAGAGAATGATGACTGCCATGGTGGATACAATTGGCCCAATGGAGTTGTCGGCAAAGGCCGAAAAAGCGATGGATAGCGTGGCAATGGTCATGAGCGCCAAATAAGCTACGGCAAAGGCCAAACCATAGCGCCATAAGATGTCGGCGTAATTGAGGATCACCAAGCCGTCGGAGTTCAGGACAATCAGATCACCGGTGCCGAACATCCAGCGGCCCACCACGAGGGCTAGAAAACCCATCCAGACGACCAAAATAAAAGTATAAACAGCTGCGGCAATCAATTTAGAAAACACAACTTGGCTGCGGCTAATTGGTTTGGTGAGCAACATGCGGAGTGTACCCATTGCGGCCTCGCCAGAGAGTAAGTCGCCGGTAACGAGCGCCACCAGTAATGGAATGTGCACAATGAGCATTTGCAGCACGATAAATGCGATCAGGTTGCCATTGAGGATATTGCCATTGAAAGAAAGTGTTTGCTCAAAAGACGCCGTCACAAAAGAAATGTACATGCGGCCATCTGCCTTCATGGCAAACAAAATGATCAGAATCAGTAAGGTGAGTGCAGCGAGCCCAATATAACTGCGGGGCTTGGCCAGGATCTTAATGAATTCGTTGTAGGTGTTTTTCCAGAGCATCAGTTTTGGGTCATTTGAATGAAAAAATCTTCGAGTGTGCGCTTGGGCTCTAAGGCAACTACCGCAAAACCGGCGTTGACCAACGCTGCATTGACGGCAGGAATCAGCATTCGTTCCACGTTTAATTCGAGTGTTTTGGGAGAAATCACTTCTGCACTTAAGGATGGGAATTGTTGTTTGAGTAGCTGCAGGGCTGCGTCGCTTCTGTCGATGAGCTCAATAGAAAGGAGTGTTTCTTGCGCGTTCATGAGTTCAGATACCGAGCCCTCGATAATGGTTTGCCCTTTATTGATGATCACCATCCGATTGGCCACGTGTTCGATTTCGGCCAATTGATGCGAGGACAAAATCACTGTTTTGTTCTGCTCGTTTTTGAGGCGCAAAATGAGGTCGCGCACCTCGATGATGCCTTGCGGATCTAAACCCGTGGTGGGCTCGTCTAAGATGATGAGCTCGGGCTTGTGCAACAAAGTTTGGGCAATCCCTAAGCGCTGGCGCATGCCGTGCGAGAAACCACCTACTTTGTCTTTCTCTCGACCCGTTAGACCCACAAAGTCAAGGGTTTCAAAAATCGTTTTCTGACTGACGTCGGCCCCAGAAATACGCGCAAAAATCTCTAAATTCTTGCGCGCCGATAAATATTTGTAAAAATCTGGCTTTTCGACAATGCTGCCGACTTGCGCGAGAATTTCGTTGCGGGCTTCAAAAAGGTTCTTGCCAAAGATATTGATCTGGCCGGCATTGGGCTTGATCAAAGAGAGCATGCAGCGCATGGTGGTGCTTTTTCCGGCTCCGTTTGGCCCTAAAAAACCAAAGACATCGCCTTTGTTGACCGTAAAACTGACATCTTTGACGGCAGTAAACGCACCAAAGTTCTTTTGCAAACCTTTGACTTCAATAATTGGTTCTTGGTTCATGGGTACAAGTTACAATAAATAGACGGCGTACAGTGCAACTTAGGTTACCCAAAGAGCTGATCAACCTTTTGAAAGCGATAGGAAAATATTTGCTCCAACTTGGGCTTCACAAGCCAAGGATGCACCAACCTACCCAAAATGCCAAACGGCAAGACATAAGTGACGATATCTGTCATTTCGACACCGCCGTCTACCGCCTTGAAATGGTGTTCGTGGTGCCATATTTTATATGGGCCGACGCGTTGTTCGTCTACAAAGAAGTTCAGGTCTTTGACGGTTTTGATTTCGGTCACCCAGCCTAATGGAATGCCGGCCAGCGGTTTAACTGTGTAGGCAATCATGAGGCCTTCGTACATTTTTTGAGGTACGTCGGATTTCACGACAAAACCCATTGAGGGCGGCGTGATTTCTTTGAGGTTGTGGGGAGACGAAAAGAAGTCCCAGCAGGTTTGTAAATCTGCTTTGATAAATTGAGTGCGCTTGAGTTGATACATGCTTTTTAAACACGCAGCCATGCAGAATGTTTAGCGCAAAGCAAAGGCTTTTTGAGCGGGTTTCGGCCCCAAAACAAAACGAAGCTCACCGCCTTGCATCAGGTCGAGATGCGAAATAAATGGTTTTGAAAGGCGCTTGCCGTTCCAGTATACCGCTTGGATATACACGTTTTGATCCGAATTGTTTTCCGTTACGATCTGTAAAACATGCTGTCCGTCCAATTGTAGTGTCGCCTCCTTGACCAAAGGCGTGGTCAGGGCATAATTGGGTGAACCCGGCGCAAACGGATAAAAACCTAGCGCTGAAAAAATATACCAAGCGCTCATTTGGCCGCAGTCGTCGTTGCCACCCATGCCTTCGGACTTCAGGCTATATTGTTTATCGAGGATCATGCGGGTGGCGGCTTGTGTTTTCCAAGGTTGGGACGTAAAGTTGTAGAAGTAAGGGATGTGATGCGAGGGCTCGTTTCCATGGACGTAATTGCCAATAATGCCCGAACGCATGATGTCTTCTGTGTTTTCAAAATAGCGATCCGGGAGCTCCATTTCAAACAACGAATCGAGGTGTGAAATAAAGCGTTTCTCTAAACCCATTAATTTGATCAAAGTCTGAGGTGCTTGCGGCACATAAAAACTGTAGTTCCAGGCATTGCCCTCAATAAAGCCCTGCCCGTGAGTGTCTAGCGGATCAAACGGGGTTTTAAAGTTACCGTTCGAGAGGCGCGGCCGCATAAAACCAGTTTGCGCATCAAAAACATTTAGAAAATTTTGTGAACGCTTGTTGTAAACCTGCGCAAGGCTATCGTTTTTGAATACAGTGGCCATTTGTGCGATACACCAGTCGTCGTAGGCGTATTCTAAGGTTTTGGATACCGAACTACCGCTTTTGTCTTCGGGAACATAACCCAAATCTAAGTAGTCTCCTAAACCTTCATAAAAGCGTTGATTGGAAGTTTCTACCGCCGACCACAAATAGCGCTCAGGGTTGTGCAAATAAGGATTTTGCTTGACCACCGCATCGGCCAGTACCGAAACCGCATGGTAGCCAATCATGCACCAATTTTCATTGGCATAATGCGACCAAACTGGCAACATATGATGCACACTTTGCTGATAATGCTGCTGCATAGACTCCAGCATGTCGGCATTTACTTTGGGGTAAAAAAGATTCAAAAAAGGCTGTTCTGCGCGGTAGGTATCCCACAAAGAAAACGTGGTGTAATTGGTGAAACCCTCCGCTTTGTGAATGCGCTGATCGAGGCCGCGGTAGCTTGAATCTACGTCCATAAATATACTAGAACCAATCAGGCTATGGTACCAAGCGGTATAAAAAGTGAGCGCGTCATCTTGATGCAGAAAAGAAACATCTTTCACCAAAGCAAAGGCGTCGTCCCATTCTTTTTGAGCGGCTTTTGCATACTTTTCAAACCCCGGTGTTGGCGCTTCGGCGGCCAGATTTGCCAACGCACCTTCGATGGACACACCAGACAAGGCCACCCTGAATTCCACTTCCTTTGCGGCGCCAAAAAACAACGCAGCTTTGAGACCCTGCCCTGCGCCTTCTGCAAAATGGTGTTCGGTGTCAAATTTGCGCCAGAAACCTTTGTACATACTGGGTTTCAAATCTTTCATTTGGTAACTTGACAAAGGCACAGACAAGGCGATTGCAAAATAAATGGTGCGTGTTCTCCCCCAACCATTGGTTTGCTTGTAGCCGGTCAATAGGGTGTCGTTTTCGACGCGCAAAAAGCACCAGACGTTTTTGCCGTCGTAGTTGTATATGCCGTGCGTCAGGTCGAGGATAAAATGTGTGGGTGCGCCATCGTGCAACTGATATTTATGGATGCCTACCCTTTTGGTGGTGGTCAATTCTACATCGATATTGACTTCGTCTAAGTGCACTGCATAATAACCCGGCTGCGCCACTTCATCGTGCGCAAAACCAGATCGATAACCTTTTTGAGGCTCGGCAGCTGTTCCTGGGTTCCATTGCACAGCACCTCTGTTGGGCATCAATAAAATATCGCCGAGATCGGAATGGCCTGTGCCGCTGAAATGCGTGTGCGAAAAACCAACTATACTGCTATCGGCATACTGATAACCAGCACAATACCGATAAACATCTGGCTGGTACTTTCCCTCGACAGCAAAAGGAATGGTATCGGTATCGGGGCTCAGTTGCACGGCACCAAATGGTAGCGTGGCGCCCGGAAAGGTATGACCTGCCTCAGCAGTTCCAATTAATGGCCTGACGAGAAGATTGAGATCTTGCTGCGCCCTACTGATAAAAACGTTGAAAGCAAGGCTAAAAGTGAAAAACAAACGCATAGTTAAAAATAAAAAAAGCACGGCTTGAAAAAACCGTGCTTTGAAAAAATCGTCAAAAAGGAATTACAAAAGCTCGACAACCATTGCCGAAGCGCCGCCGCCACCATTGCAAATACCTGCTGCACCGCGCTTGCCGCCATTTTGTTTGAGGACATTCAAGAGCGTTACAATAATGCGCGAACCCGAGTTGCCAAGCGGATGGCCTAGTGCCACTGCACCACCATTTACATCTACTTTTGCAGGGTCTAGACCAAGGATTTTCATGTTGGCCAAGCCTACAACAGCAAATGCTTGATTGAGCTCCCAGTAATCGATGTCTGAAATGGCAAGCCCTGCTTTATCTAGCGCTTTAGGAATCGCTAAGGAAGGTGCTGTAGTAAACCATTCTGGCTCTTGCGCTGCATCTGCATACGACACAATTTTGGCAATTGGTTTGAGGTTGTATTTGGCAACCGCCTCTTCTGAAACCAGAATAAGCGCTGAGGCGCCATCGTTGAGGGTTGAAGCATTGGCAGCTGTAATGGTACCTTCTTTGTCAAAAGCAGGACGCAAAGCCGGGATTTTATCTAAAAATACGTTTTTGAATTCTTCGTCTTCGACCACCATGACTGGGTCGCCTTTGCGCTGCGGTACCGAAACACCCACTACTTCATCTGCAAAACGACCAGCCTCCCAAGCTGCGGCTGCACGCTTGTAAGAATTGATGGCGAATGCGTCTTGGTCTTCGCGTGTGATTTCATATTTAGTAGCACACAACTCTGCACAATTGCCCATTGGCACTTTGTTGTAGACATCTAGCAAGCCATCTTTGGTGATGCCGTCTAGCATGCCAATATTGCCAAATTTGGTGCCGTTGCGTCCATCTAAATAATGTGGCGTTTGGGACATGTTTTCCATGCCGCCTACCATGACGATATGGTTGTCACCAGCTAAAATGCTTTGCGCACCCAACATGATTGATTTCATGCCCGAAGCACATACTTTGTTGACGGTTGTACAAGGTACATTTTTACCCAAACCAGCTCCGAGAGCAGCCTGACGCGCTGGCGCCTGGCCAACACCTGCCTGTAGCACGTTGCCCATAAATACTTCATCAATTAAAGCAGGATCGAGTTGTGCTTTTTCAAGTGCTCCTTGAATGGCGGTTGCGCCGAGTTGTGTTGCTGATACACCTGAAAATGCACCCATGAAAGAGCCCATTGGCGTGCGGACAGCGGAGAGGATATAAACGGTTTTTGACATGTTGATTGTTTTTGAGCCACGAATTTAAGTAAAAATGTATGTATTTTTGGCTTATGCATTTGCTATCTTCTTATTCTTTGTGGTGGATCCTGCCGATTATTTTGGTTTCGGCCGTCTTGAGCCACCTTTTTTACCGCAATGAAACCTGGATCAAATCAAAATCTAAATATATAAAATACAGCCTTCTAGCGCTTAGAGCATCAAGTTTTTCTTTAATTGGAATTCTACTTTTGGGGCTATTGCTCGAGCAAACGCAATTCGAAACCGAAAAGCCGGTGATCCTGACGCTTATCGACCGCTCCTCCTCCATGAACAACTACAAAGAGAGTGCAGCTTTAGAAAAACAAATTGCAGCGTATCAAAACGCAATAAATGAAAAATTAGGCGCTCGTTTTGAACTTCAAACATGGAATTTTGGAAAAAACCTACAAGTTCCAAACAAGGGCTTTACGGCAGACCAAACCAACATGGAGCTACCTTTTGAGCAGGCCAGCAACCAGTTTTTGAATCGCAACTTAGGTGCTATTGTGCTCATTTCAGATGGCAATTACAACACCGGTGGGCACCCCATGTACAGCGCTGAAAACCTACCGCTCACAGCTGTTTACAGTTTGGCCGTCGGCGACACCGCACTCAAAAAAGACCTTGTCCTCACCAACATAGCCTACAACGACCTCGCTTTTTTAAACAACAACTTTACTTTAGAGGTCGACCTCGAGGCGCAGCGTTTCCCAGGCGCAAATATCCGCGTGAGCCTCTACGAAGACGGTAAAAAAGTCGCTGCACAAAACACGCAATTCAACAAACAACGCAGTGCACAAGCCACGATCTCTTTTGAACTCAAGGCGAAAAAACCAGGTATACACGAATACAAAGTGCTCATCGAGAAACGTCAGGGCGAATTTTCTTTTCAAAACAATAGCCGAACAGTTTATATCGAAGTGATTGATAGCCGCAGCAAAATTCTGTTGTACAGCCACGCCCCGCACCCAGATATCGCTGCTTTGCAACAAGCGCTCTCGGGAAATGAAAACTACGAAGTATTGGTGGCCCATGCAGCTCAACTCAAAGACATCCCAACCAAAGGCTTGGACCTGATTGTTTGGCACGACCCCGGTAAAAACTTTGCTAAAAACCTATTTGAAACTGCACAAACCAAAAAAATCCCTGTTTGGTACATACTAGGTTCCCAAACAGATCAGCAAATTGCAGCCAAATTACAACTCGGGTTGCAACTCGAACTCCGCCAACAACTCGAAGAAGTACAAGCGCAAGCCAACAACAGCTTTGCCCTCTATGCACCCAACACAGAATGGCTCAGCCTCACGCCCTTTCTACCACCACTCACCAAGCGCTTTGGCGAAACAAAAGCCACTGCGGGTACGCAAGTACTTTTTACGCAGCGCATCGGCAATCTTCAAAAAGATAGCCCCTTACTCTGCTTTAATGAAAAAGACCAACAACGCCACGCCACGCTGCTCGGCGAAGGCCTTTGGCGTTGGCGCATGATCAATTTCCTTAAAAAACAAAACCACGAAGCTTTCGATGCGTTTGTGGGTGAGGTCTGTGCTTATTTATTAGTCAAAAAAGAAGGCAACGGCTTGCGCGTTCAGGCGCCCAAAAAACTCAGCACCTCAGACAACTGCATCCTCAATGCCAGCTTCTACAACGAAGCCATGCAGGCCATCACCAGCCCAAAAATCAATTGGGAACTCGACTACGAGCACAAAAAAATGCGCAAAGGCAGTTTCAGTACCAAAGGTGCTTTTTACCAACAGCAACTCGGTAAACTCAAGCCCGGGCGCTACTACTGGAAAGCCGCCACCCTTCACAATCAAAAGAAATATACCAAAACAGGGGCTTTTATCGTCGAAGACATCGACCTCGAACAACTCGAGTCTGCGGCAAGACACACCACGCTTTATCAGTTGGCAGACCAAACAGACGCCAAAGTTTTCAGCCTAAAAGATTACAAAAAACTCATTGCCCAACTCGAAAAAAGCGATGAGCTCGTTGCACTCCGAACAGAAACCCATCAGTTTGACCCCTTATTAGACTATATCCTGCTCTTTTTGTTGCTCAGTGCGCTACTTATCTCGGAATGGTTTTTGAGAAGATACCACGGTTCTTATTAAATCTTGATCATGCGTACTTTTTTACTCGCTTTTGCCTTTATCAGCTCCTCTCTTTGTCTATCACAAACATATAAAGACGGCGATTTGATTTTTCAGCACAGTGCCTCTGTGCAAAGCATAGCAGTGCAATTGGCCACAGATTCATATTATTCGCATTGCGGCATCATATTCTATTTAGAAGGAAAGCCCTTTGTTTTTGAAGCGCTCGAACCTGTTGGCGTGCGCACACTCGAAGACTGGATCAACAGTGGTGAAGATCAAAAATATGCGGTGTATCGCCTTCAAAACAGGTCGCTGGATGCAACTGAATTGAGCACTATGAAATCCTATCTCAAAACCCAACTAGACAAGCACTACGACCTCGGTTTCAATTGGTCCGACAAAGAAATGTATTGTTCAGAATTAGTTTACAAGGCCTACAAAGCCATCGGAATTGAATTGTGTAGCCCAAAAGCCTTAAGAGATTTCAATTTAGAAAGCCCTCAAGTTCGAAAAATAATGCAGCAGCGCTATGGAGCGCAAATTCCCTATGACGAACCCATGGTGTCGCCCGGGCAACTCAGTGAATCAGCGTTATTGTATCAAGTTAAATAAGTAACTATGGATTTACATTTCTCCTTCAAGACGTTTGCGGAATTCACCCCCCACGAACTTTACGCCTACTTGCAATTGCGCAGCGAAGTATTTGTGGTAGAGCAAAATTGTGTTTACCAAGACCTCGACGACAAAGACCAACAATCATTTCACGTTATGCTACACCAAGCAGATCAATTAGTGGCCTGTGCACGCATTGTTCCGGCTGCGATTGCTTACCCTGAGATTTCAATAGGAAGAGTGATTGTGGCCGAAGCCAACCGAAAGCAACAACTTGGCCATGAACTCATGCGCTATAGCATTGATCAAATCAATATGCGCTTCGGTGTGCAAAAAATCGTGTTATCAGCTCAAGCACATTTGCAAAACTTTTATAAAAAGCACAACTTTGCACCGCAAGGTGAAATTTACCTTGAAGACGGCATTCCTCATATTCACATGGAAAGAATGCAGTAGCAACAATACCCAATGCATAAAAACATGAAAAAAACCTTACTCTTTACCCTTCTTTCGGGTTCATTTTTGATCGGATGTTCTACTTCAAAAGTGAAAAAATCCGACGGTGCACAATTGCAAACAATTGACACCAAAGCGCTAGACACCACCATTAGCCCAGCCGACGACTTCTTCTTATTCTCCAACGGCACTTGGATTGCCAACACCCAAATTCCTGCGAGCGAATCGCGTTGGGGCAGTTTCAATGAATTGGAGCAAGCGAACAATCAAAAATTGGTAGCACTCTTGAAAGAAGCCGCCGAAAACCCAGGAGAATTGGGCTCTCAAAATCAATTGCTTGGGGCTTACTTCAAGTCTTACACAGACATGGCTCGAAGGAATGAATTGGGCCTCCTCCCTATTTTGGAAGACCTTCAAAAAATTGAAGCCCTCCAAAATATCGATGGCCTACAAGCGCTGGTTTCTGGTTTGCACAAAGACGGCATTGGCGCCTTCTTTGGCTTTGGCGTGGGTCAGGACCTCAAAAATGTTACTACAAATGTGGCGTATTTGGGTCAGGGCGGAATTGGTCTTCCCAACAGAGATTATTATTACGATGAAAAATACGCCACGATTCGCGATGCTTATATCAAGCACATTGAGGCCTCTCTTGCGCTCGCAGAAATTCCGAATGCAGCCAAATCAGCACAAAAAGTGTTTGATTTTGAAATGAAACTTGCTCAGACCATGCTACGCCCGTCTGAAATGCGCGAACCAGAAAAAACTTATAATAAGCAAGCTTTTAGCGAAGTAATGCGCAGTTTTGGCCCACATTTCAATTTTAAGATGTACCTCACTGAATTAGGCTGTCAGGCCCCCGACACCGTTGTCGTGAGCAATCCGACTTTCAATATCAGACTTTCCCAAATTTGGGAAGAAGTCTCTATCGAGGAACTCAAAAGCTACCTGCAATGGTGTGTGATCAATCATTATGCTGGCCATCTCAACGAAGCGTTTGTTCAACTCAACTTTAACTTCTACGAAGGTGTATTGTCTGGTAAGCGCGAACAGCAACCAATCTACGAACAAGCCATCGAAGAAATGACCAACCTTGAAGTTGGCGAACTTTTGGGCAAAGCGTTTGTCGACAAACATTTTTCAAAGGCCGCACAAGAACGCGTCAACGAAATGGTAGACAACCTCCTTTTTGTGTACAAAGAACGCATCGAACAGCTCGACTGGATGACCGATGCCACTAAAAAAGAGGCCATCATTAAACTCAATGCCATCGGACGCAAATTAGGCTTCCCGAGCAAATGGGAAGATTATTCAAGCTTGCGCTTTTTTGCAGACCGTTATGCGCTCAACTACCGCGAAATGAGTCGTTTCAGCGTACACAAAAACCTGATCGAACTTACACAACCAGTTGACAAAGAAAAATGGGGCATGCCGGCACACATGGTCAATGCGTATTACCACCCACTACTCAATGAAATCGCTTTTCCGGCTGGTATCATGCAAGCGCCTTTCTTCGATGAAACATATGAAGATGCCGTCAACTACGGACGCATCGGCATGGTCATTGGCCACGAGTTTACGCACGGGTTCGACGATATGGGCAGTAAGTTTGCAGCAGACGGCTCTTTCACCAACTGGTGGACCGAAGAAGACCGCTTGCTCTTTGAAGAAAAGACCAAACTTTTAGGTGCTACATTTTCTGGCTTCTGCCCAATGGAAGACCACTGTGTGAATCCTGAACTCACCATGGGTGAGAACATTGCAGATTTAGGTGGCCTCACAATGGCTTTCTATGCTTACAAAAGAACTGATGAATTCAAGGCCAATGAAATGCAGGCTGGCTTCACGCCTGCGCAGCGCTTCTTTATTGCCTATGCACAGCTTTGGAAAATCAAATATACAGATGCTGAAATGAAAAAGCGCTTGGCTACAGACCCGCATTCACCTGGCATGTACCGTGTGAACGGCCCTTTGAAAAATTGCCCAGAATTCTTTGAAGCGTTTCAGGTTCCGGAAGGCAGAGAGATGCGCAACGACGTTAAAAAAGTTGCCCGCATTTGGTAAGAAAATCGGCGCTTGAGAGTTGTTCTTGAGCGCCTGTTTCCATATTTTTAAGGCTGAGCATTCCTGCAGCAGCTTCTTCTTCACCAATGATAACGACGTAGGCTACATTGCGGTCGTTGGCATATTTGAGTTGCTTTTGCAACTTGGCAGCACTCGGATACATTTCGGCAGCCAGTCCAAGATTACGCACCTGCTGTAAGAGTTTAAGGCCATGTTTGGCTTCGCTCGCACCAAAATTCACAAATAAAATATCGAGGGTGCGATTGAGTTCTTTGGGAAAGAGCTCGAGTTCGGTCATGACATCATAAATGCGGTCTGCACCAAAAGAAACCCCTACTCCCGACAATCCTTTTAAACCGAACAGCGCCGTGAGGTCGTCGTAGCGGCCACCCCCACAAATACTGCCCATTTTCACATCTTTTGCCTTCACTTCAAAAATAGCGCCCGTATAGTAATTGAGGCCGCGCGCTAAAGTCAAATCAAAGATGAGCTCGCCGCGTTGCAAGCCAAGTTCGCTAATTTGTTCAAATACTTCTGCGAGTTCGTCGAGGCCTTTGAGGCCAATTTCACTGCTTGCCAAATACGAACGCATGAGGTTCATTTTGGAGTCGTTGCTGCCTTCAAAAGCAAATAAGGGCTTGATTTTTTCGATGGAAGTTGGCGCAAAGCCTTTGGCCTTGAGCTCGTCTATGACGCCGTCTTCCCCAATTTTATCTAATTTGTCGAGGGCTACTGTTAAATCGATGATGCGCTCCGAGACGCCACACACTTCTGCAATGCCACTCAGCACTTTGCGGTTATTGATTTGAATGCTAAAACCAGGCAAACTTAGATTGCTCAGCACTTCGTCGAAAATCTGAATGAGTTCGACCTCATACAAGAGAGAATCCGAACCAACTACATCGACGTCGCATTGCGTGAATTCTTGGTAACGACCGTGCTGCGGACGGTCTGCGCGCCACACTGGCTGGATTTGATAGCGCTTAAACGGAAAAGTGAGCTCGTTTTGGTGCTGTACGACAAAACGCGCAAAAGGAACGGTGAGGTCGTAGCGCAGCGCTTTTTCGGCTAGCGAATTGGCAAAACGCGGTAAGTTGTCTTGAGCCAGTGCGTCGAGGTCTGCTTTTTTCATTTTCTCGCCAGAGTTCAGGATCCTGAAAATGAGGCGATCACCCTCTTCGCCATACTTGCCCATCAGCGTAGTAGACAACTCAAAACTCGGGGTTTCAATGGGCGCATAACCATAGCGTCTAAACACTTCTTTAATGGTCGCAAACATATAATTGCGCTTGGCTACTTCTGCCGGAAGAAAATCGCGGGTGCCTTTGGGAATTGCTGGTTTTTGAGCCATGGTTAGGGATTGGTGTTTTGTAGAAATAAATGGTAAATAACGCCGTCTGACAAGCCTATTTTGGGAACGACAAGCGTTTGCTGCCCCAGCGCCTCGAGGGCGGTGATGTAGATATTTAATGCTGGTACAATGACATCTGCGCGGTCTGGCTTGAGCTGATATTGCGCACAACGCGCTTCGAGCGAAAGACCAGATAAGGTATCGTGCAATTCGACCAAGGAAGACAGCGTCAAGGTGTCTTTTTGTTTGGGCGAGAGCATTTTGAGCACGCGATTGATGTTACCACCTGTGCCAAAAATCATGTGCGCTTCGTCTAGGCGCACATTTTGTTTGATCCAGGCTGAAAACTCAGACCAACTTTGTGAATCAGTTTTTCCTTTTAAGATGCGAATGGTACCGAGTTCAAAAGAGCGGGCAGCTACTTTTTGGCCGTGCTCAAAAATACTGATTTCTGTACTGCCTCCACCGACGTCTACCACTACAAATTGCTGCTGCTTTTGCAACTGCAATAATTCAAAAGAATTGAAAATGAGTTGCGCTTCTTCGTCTCCTGAAATGATATCGATTTGGACACCCGTTTCTTGTAGAATTTGCTTGGCAATTTTCTTGCCGTTACTCGCTTCTCTCATGGCGGAGGTTGCCACTGCACGGATGGCGCTCACTTCATGGGCTGCGGCTAGCAAACTAAACGCTTGGATCGTTTGTTGAAATTGCAGCGCCTTTTGTGGACTGATTTTTCCTTTATCAAAAACTTCTTCGCCCAAACGCAGCGGTACGCGGTAATAAGCGAGTTTTTGAAAATGGACATGACCTGCGCGCTGATGGACGTTGGCAATCAATAGCCTTGCGGCATTTGTTCCGATATCTATGGCAGCAAACTTCATTTTGCAAAATTAAACAATGCCCTTTGCAAACCGCAAAATATTTTGTTTATTTGTTAGCAAGTCTATGAAGATCCGCGAGCGACATATTTTCAAATCCAAAACAGCGCCCCAACCGGGCAGCCTCTTGCTCGCAGACCCTCACCTCACCGAAGACTTCTTTCAGCGCGCAGCGATATTACTTGTTGCCCACGACGCTCATGAGAGCTTTGGCTTGGTACTCAATCATCCGACCGAACTTGCGCTGAGCGATCTTTTTGACCACATCGAACTCGATTTACCTATCTATAACGGCGGGCCGGTTGCGCCCGAACAGCTTTTTTACTTGCACTGCTTTGCGAACATCAAAGGTGCAACGCGCGTCACCGAACACCTTTACTTTGGCGGCGAATGGCAAGAAGTCTTGACCAATGCAGTCGTGTTAAAAAAGCCAGAAAATCACCTGCGTCTGTTTGCAGGATACGCAGGTTGGGGTGCCGAGCAATTGAGCGAAGAACTCCAAGACTTCGCCTGGATTTGCACAACAGATTTCGAAGACCAAAGCATCCTCAAAGTGGATCCGGCGGTCCTTTGGAAAAAAAGCATGCTCGAGCAAGGGCCAAAACTGGCCATGTTTGCGCATTTCCCGCTCAATGCGTCCGATAATTAATCTAGCTACTCGCTTGTTTTTCAGGTTATTTTCACTACCTTTGCACCTCATTTTGAAGTGTGTTCCCTGAAAGCACCAACTATTTTTGTTTAACAACTTTCTGATATTCAGGGTATTGGAAATACAAATTTACCGCCTCATGGCTAAAAACATTGAACCGCAGGGAACTGCAGATTTTGATTGGGAAGCGCTCCAATTGGATGGCTACAATCAAGTAGAACGCTCCGAACTCGGAGACCGCTACGAAAAAACCTTGACTTCCATCATGGAAAAAGAAGTCATTCAAGGTACCGTTGTCTCTATCAACAAAAAAGAAGTAATCATCAATATTGGTTACAAATCTGAAGGTGTTGTCGCTGCCAACGAATTTCGCTACAACGCTGAGCTCAAAGCTGGCGATGTTGTAGACGTATTTGTTGACTGCTTAGAAGACAAAACAGGTCAATTGATCGTTTCTCACCGCACTGCACGTATGCACAGCGCTTGGATCCGCGTCAACGACGTTCTACGCACAGGTGAAATCATCACTGGTTTTGTAAAATGCAGAACTAAAGGTGGTCTTATTGTAGACGTATTCGGAATCGAAGCCTTCTTACCAGGATCTCAAATTGACGTGAAACCAATTCGCGACTACGATATCTACGTAGGTAAAAACATGGAATTCAAAGTCGTTAAAATCAACGAAGAATTCCGCAACGTTGTGGTTTCTCACAAAGCACTTATCGAGGCTGAACTCGAAGAACAAAAGAAACAAATCATCTCTGGTCTCGAAAAAGGACAAGTCTTGGAAGGTGTGGTTAAAAACATCACTTCATACGGTGTCTTCATCGACCTCGGTGGCGTTGACGGCCTCATCCACATCACTGACCTTTCTTGGGGACGCGTTACGCATCCAGAAGAAATGCTTGAATTGGATCAAAAAATCAATGTGGTTATCCTCGATTTCGACGACGACAAAAAACGCATTGCACTTGGCTTGAAACAATTGCAACCACATCCATGGGATTCACTCGACACCAACCTTAACGTTGGCGACAAAGTCACTGGTAAAGTTGTTGTCATGGCAGACTACGGCGCATTCATCGAAATCGCTGCTGGTGTAGAAGGCTTGATCCACGTTTCAGAAATGAGCTGGTCACAACACCTTCGCTCTGCGCAAGACTTCCTCAAAATTGGCGACAGCGTAGAAGCAGTTGTTCTTACCTTAGACCGCGAAGAGCGCAAAATGTCTTTGGGTATCAAACAACTCATGCCAGATCCATGGAACGACATCGAAATCAAATACGCAGTTGGTACACGCCACACCGCTAAAGTTCGCAACTTCACCAACTTCGGTGTATTTGTAGAACTCGAAGAAGGCGTTGACGGACTCATCCACATTTCTGACCTTTCTTGGCAGAAAAAAATCAAGCACCCATCTGAGTTCTGCAAAGTTGGCGATGCAATGGAAGTACTTGTTCTTGAAATCGACCGCGACAACCGTCGCATTTCTTTGGGTCACAAACAACTCGAAGAAAATCCTTGGGATGTATTTGAAAACACATTCTCTGAAGGAAGCGTACACAGCGGTACGATCATCGATATGAAAGACAAATCAGGTATCGTTGCTTTACCTTACGGTGTAGAAGGTATCTGTCCTTCTAAGCACCTTCGCAAAGAAGATGGTTCGAACGCGAAAGTTGAAGACACCCTTGACTTCAAAGTCATTGAATTCAACAAAGACGCTAAGAAAATCGTTTTGTCACACACACGTCTTTTCGAAGAAGGTGAAGACAAACCATCTACTCCAAGCAAAGGTGGCAAGAAACCAAGTGGTAATTCTACCGACCAAGCAGTAAAAGCGATCAACCAAAGTGCAGAGAAATCTACACTTGGCGACCTCGATGCACTAGCTGAATTGAAAGAAAAAATGGAGCGTGGCGAATAAGCCCATCTAAATCCAATGAAAGGGGGCTTCGGCCCCCTTTTTTATTGCCGTCTTTCTCAAATTTATACTTAACTTTAGCGCCTGAAAGATGGGAACAAATCAAATTTCAACAACCGTAAAAGATATTTTTGCCGCCTACCTCGAGCAAAATGGCCACCGCAAAACCCCGGAACGCTTTGCCATACTCGCAGAAATCTACGCTTACGACGGTCACTTTGATGTCGAGTCGCTCTACATCAAAATGAAGAACCACAATTACCGCGTCTCGCGTGCCACACTTTACAACACCATCGAACTCCTCTTGGCTTGCAATTTGGTCAGAAAGCACCAGTTCGGCAAAAACTTGGCACAATTTGAAAGATCTCACGCATCCAAACAACACGACCACCTCATTATCACTGACACCGGAGAAGTCATTGAATTTTGCGACCCAAGAATACAACAGATCAAAGCCACCATTGAAGAACTTTTCGGTGTAGATGTCCAACACCATTCGCTCTATTTTTACGGTATTAAAAAAAACAAGCTCGACTAATGGAAGTACAGGTTTTACAAAACGGACCCTTGAGTATCCTCAAGTTGCAAGGCCGCTTTTTTACGGAAAGTGACCGCGAAAACGCCATCGAACACCTCGACAACATCGACAACTGGAATTTAGTCATCGATCTGTCGGAACTCGAATACATCAATTCCACGGGCATCGCCTTTTTGGTCAAAACGCTCACGCGTTCTAGGCTCAATCTTGGCGACACCGTGCTATACCAACCAAACACACAACTTAATAAAATATTTGAACTTACCCGTATGGAACACATATTTGGGATTTTTCAAGATTTCGAACAAATTAAAAAGTTTTTTGAACAAGTATCATGAAGGTAGACGTACTATTAGGCTTACAATGGGGAGATGAAGGCAAAGGAAAAATTGTCGATGTACTCACTCCTTCATACGACATCATCGCCAGATTTCAAGGAGGACCAAATGCAGGCCACACACTAGAGTTTGAAGGCATCAAACACGTTTTGCACACCATTCCATCTGGTATTTTTCATCCAAACGTAATCAATTTAGTGGGCAACGGTGTCGTGATTGACCCTGTGGTATTTAGCGCAGAACTCGACAAACTCAAGCCTTTCGGTATTGACTTCAGCTCGCGTCTCTTGCTTTCCAAAAAAGCACACTTGATTTTGCCGACACACAAATTGCTAGATGCTGCTTCGGAGCAAGCCAAAGGCAAAGACAAAATCGGTTCTACCCTCAAAGGAATCGGGCCAACCTACATGGACAAAACAGGCCGAAACGGTTTGCGCGTCGGAGACATCTTCTCACCAAACTTCATGGACAAATACAAAGCCTTAGTCGAAAAACACGAAGGCATTCTTGTTCACCACAAAGATTTCACCTACGACTTAGCTGCGCTCGAACAACCTTGGTTTGCGGCTATTGAAGTACTCAAAACATTGCAAGCCGTAGACTCCGAGCACTACCTCAATCACGCACTGCAAAACGGCAAAAAAGTATTGGCTGAAGGCGCACAAGGCACCATGCTCGACATCGATTTTGGTACTTACCCTTTCGTCACTTCTTCTAATACCGTTACGGCAGGAACTTGCACCGGCTTGGGGATTGCCCCGACAAAAATCGGTTCAGTAATCGGTATTTTCAAAGCATACTGTACCCGCGTGGGCAGTGGCCCCTTCCCTACCGAACTCAACGATGCCGTTGGCGAACTCATCCGCAAAGAAGGCAATGAATTTGGCGCCACTACCGGCAGACCACGTCGTTGCGGTTGGCTAGACCTCGTGCAGTTGCGCTATGCGATCATGGTCAATGGCGTCACCGAACTTGCCATGATGAAAAGTGATGTACTCGGTATTTTTGAGCACATCAACGTCTGTACGCACTACCTCATTAACGGTGAAAAAGTAACTGATTTCCCTTACGACGTCACCGACCTCGACATCGAACCCGTATACGAACAACTCGAAGGATGGCATTGCGACCTCACCGAACTCGAAGATTTTGTAACTGCTCCGGCACCACTCAAAGACTACGTCACGTATTTGCAAGCACAATTAAACGTTCCTATTCGCGTTATTTCTGTTGGGCCAGACCGCAAACAGACGCTTCAAAACTAACATGAAACAAACCATCAGTAACCGAATTGCAATCCTTTGTGGTGCCTTTCTGTTATTGACGCAAGTTTTCAGTCAGGGGCAACTCCAACTGCTACCGGGTACCCAAAAGATTTACGCCATTCAAAACGGTGTACACCGCTTGGTGGGCACTGTCAGTTTTGCGTATCAAGGCAACACCATGTACTGCGATTCCGCACATTACAACGAAAAAGCCAAGCATGTGCGCGCTTATGGCAACGTCCACATCCAAAAAAATGGCATCAATTTATACGCCGACTCTATTTTTTACGCCGAGCAGCAGAAATACGCCAAACTTTGGGGGCACGTCAAGGCCCGAGACAACGCCTACAAAATGTCGGCAGACTCCATGGACTACGACGCCAAAAAAGGGCGCGCCATTTTCAGGAGTGCTGGCAAAATCGAATCTACGCTCTCAGACGAACGCATCACTTGCCAACGCGGCTATTTTTATCCGGCCAACGGCTCTTTCTTTTTCAGTGGCAAGGTACATTACACCAAAGCCGACCTCGATGTCAAGACCGACACCCTGCAATTTGCCTATGAACAACAAAAACTCTATTTTTTAGGCCAAACACAACTGCGCAACGACAGCACGCAAATTTATTGTCAAAAAGGTTGGTACGACGTTCAAACAGAAGCAGGCGCGCTCTACAAGCATGCCGAGATTTACCAAAAAAACTACATCATCAAAGGCGATACCCTGCTGATCAATACCAAAATGAATGATTACGAAGGTCGGGGGGCAGTTTATTTCAAAGACCTCGACCAACAATTAGCACTACTTGGGCAAAGGGCAATTTTCAGCGATACCAAACACATGGCTTATGTGACCGGGGAGAGTTTAGGCTTTCTCAAATACCAAGCCGATACGCTCTACTTTCATGCCGATACGCTTTTTCTCGAAAGAGATTCACTCAATCGGTCGCAGTTTTTAAAAGCGAACAAAAATTTCCGTTTCCTACACCCCGACCTTCAAGGAATTTCAGACAGCACAAACTTTTCATTTGCGCAACAAGTGCTTAGTATGTCTTCACATCCTATTTTATGGGCGCAAACGGGTGAATTGAAAAGCGAAAATGCACAGGTCTTTTTCAAAGATTCAATTTTAGAACATATCGAACTGAATAAAAAAGCCACCATTTTACTAGCACTTCAGAGCGATAGCTTGTTCAACCAGATGGCAGCGGCAAAGATTGTAGCGCATTTTGACAGCAGCGGAGCACTCAACCGCGTAGATGCCACTGGCCAAGCCTGGACCATTTTTTACCCGATTTCTGAGCAAAAAATAAACGATACACTTGTACAAATGCAGCGCGAAGGCCTCAACCGTTTATTTGCAGAAAAACTAAGTGTTGAGCTGAATAAAGGTGAAGTGAAGGAAATCACCTATTTTGATCAGCCGGACGGCATCTTTTTTCCGATGGACCAGATCGATACCAAAGAAAAATACATCAAGGGATTTCAATGGAACCCTGGGCTAAGGCCTCAAAACGCAACTGAATTGCGTAAAGATATCAACTGAGTTCTTCGGAATCCACGGCGGCATCCCAGCGCGTCACGCTCTTCACACCTTCCACTTGCTCAAACTTGCGCGTCAATTGTTCTAGCTGAGCGGTGTCGTAGACCAATACTTTAATACGACCTTCAAAAACACCATCGTTGGTTTCAAACGAAATGCTTTTCATATTGATGTTGTTCTGCTTGGAAATGATTTCGGTGAGCCGATTGACCAAACCAATTTGATCGATTCCGATGATGCGAATGGCCGCCACGCGCTCCACGAGTGCGCTACTTTGCCAACGGGCCTTGAGGCAGCGATAAGCCAATTTAGAAAGCAAATGGACCGCATTGGGGCAATTGAAACGGTGGATTTTTATGCCCGATGATATGGTGATGAAGCCAAAAATGGAATCGCCCGGAATGGGACTGCAGCACTTGGCCAGTGTGTAGTCAAAGCCTTTGAAATCCTCGCCAATGATGATGGTATCGGTATCGGTATTGATGCCTTCGTTGAGGAGGTCTTCGTCGGAGCCTTTGATTTTCTTCGAGCGAATTTTGCGTTCCACCACGATATTACCGCCTACCACATTGAACTCGCGCAGTTGGGTGAGGTCAATTTTGCCTTTGGCAATTTTGTAATAGAAATTGGTGGTGGTATCGATATGAAAATGCTTTTCTAAAGCACGGATATTTTCTGGAGTGTTGCGGATGTTGTGTTGTTTGAACTTGCGCTCCAGGATTTCTTTGCCATCAGCCGCAACAATTTTGTGCGCTTCGTTGAGCGCTTGCTTGATGCGCTGCTTGGCTTTTGCAGAAACCACAAAGCGCAGCCATTCATCGTTAGGCTTTTGCTTGTTGGAGGTCAGGATTTCTAATTGATCGCCGTTCTGCAGTTCGTAGCTGAGCGGCACCAAACGGTTGTTGACTTTTGCACCAATGCATTTGTTGCCAATTTGGGTATGGATATCGTAGGCAAAGTCTAGGATGGTAGAACCCGTTGGCAACACGCGCAATTCACCTTTTGGTGTAAAGACGTAAATTTCGTCATTGAATAAATTGAGCTTGAAGTCATTGACGAAATCTAGGGCACTGCTATCTGGGTTGTCTAGCAATTCGCGTATTTCGGCAATCCAGCGGTCAAATTTGTTGGTCTCGGAGTTGGATTCTTTGTATTTGTAGTGAGCGGCCAGGCCATGTTCGGCGATGTCGTCCATACGCTTGCTGCGGATTTGTACCTCCACCCAACGGCCTTGCGGCGACATCACGGTGGTGTGCAAAGATTCGTAACCATTGGCTCTTGGTGTAGACACCCAATCTCGCAAACGCTCGGGGCTCGGCTGGTAATAGTCTGTTACAACGGAGTAGACGCGCCAGCAATCTGATTTTTCGCGCTCGTGGGGCGTATCGAGAATGACGCGCAAGGCAAATACATCAAAAACTTCTTCAAAAGGAACGTCTTTGGTTTGCATTTTGCGCCAAATCGAGGAAATAGATTTGGGGCGCGCCTTGATGTCAAAATTGTAGCCTTGCGCCTGCAGTTCGGTTCGGATAGGCGCTACAAAACGTCTAATGAAACGATTTCTGACATCTTGTGTAGACTTCAGCTTGCCTTCAATTTGCTCATAAACCTCAGGCTCACAGTATTTCATGGAGAGGTCTTCGAGTTCAGACTTGACGGGATACAAACCCAAGCGGTGCGCAAGCGGCGCGTATAAAAATTTGGTCTCGGAAGCAATTTTGAGTTGTTTCTCGGTCTTCATGCTCGAAAGCGTGCGCATGTTGTGCAAGCGATCGGCCAACTTGACGAGCACCACCCGAAAATCATCGGAGATCGTGAGGATCATTTTGCGGAAGTTTTCCGCTTGAATAGAGGTGTTTTCGTCAAAGACCTCCGGAATTTTGGTCAGGCCATCGATGATCTTGCGCACTGTGGCGCCAAATAAATCTTCGATGTCTTGGAGGGTAATGTGGGTGTCTTCTACGGTATCGTGCAAAAGCGCACAAACCACAGCAGTAGGCTCCAAGCCCATTTCTTCGGCACAAATGCGCGCCACAGCGATGGGATGATAAATATAAGGCTCGCCAGATTTTCGGCGCATGTCTTTGTGCGCCTCTAAAGCGATGTCAAAGGCCTTGCGAATGAGTTTGGTTTCGTCGCGGCTGCGGTCTTTGGTGGCACGCAACAAACCCTTGAACGCATTGAGGATCTCGATGCGCTCTTGTTCTAGATCGATGGGTGTCTGACCGTCGTACTGCATTAATTGGCTGGTAGCAATAAACTTCTGACTTCGCCAAATCCGATTTTGACACCGTTTTGCTCACAAAAACCGCGCATAATGACGGTGTCGTGGTCTTGGATGAAGCGGCGTTCTGAGCCATCTGGCATTTGAATCGGTTTGGTGCCTTTCCAGGCGAGCTCTAGCATAGAACCGTAAGAATCTGGCGTGGGGCCGGAGATGGTTCCGGAGCCCATTAAATCTCCGCAGCGCACATTGCAACCATTGACGGTGTGGTGCGCGAGTTGCTGAGACATATTCCAGTACATGTATTTGAAATTGGAACGGCTCACCACGTGTGCGGGGCAGGCCGGCGCTTCAATAGCAACTTCTAAATTGATGTCATAAGATTTGTGACCTTCATATTGCAAATAAGACAAGACCTCAGGATCTTGGGCTGGCGTTGGGCAAGCAAAAGGTTCTAGTGCGTCTAAAGTCACAATCCAGCAAGACATAGAAGAGGCAAAGTTTTTGGCCAAAAACGGCCCAAGCGGCACGTATTCCCATTTTTGGATATCGCGCGCAGACCAATCATTGAAAAGACACAAACCAAAGATGAAGTCTTCAGCTTCTGAAGTTGAAATGCTTTGCCCGAGTGGTTTGCCGTCAAAAGTGATGAAGCCCATTTCGAGTTCGAAGTCTATTTGGCGGGAAGGCGCAAAAATTGGCGCCGCGTTGTCGTCTGGTTTGATTTGGCCTTTCGGACGCACCACAGGGTGGTCAGAAGCAATGACAGAAGACGCGCGCCCGTGGTAGCCAACAGGAATCCAAAGCCAGTTGGGCAACAACGCATTGGCTGGGTCTCTGAACATGATGCCCACGTTGGTGGCGTGTTCTTTGGATGAATAAAAATCGGTGTAGTCGCCAATTTGAACCGGCAAGGCCATCGTGACCTCCGCTACTGGAATCAGCGCTTGGTGCTGGCTTGAATTGTGCTGAAAAGTTGTGTTTTCAATCGAAAGCAATTCTGCAATGTGATTGCGCAAGGCACGCGTGGCTAATTTGCCATGACGCATCATGGGGTTGAGGAAATCCTGATTGAAATCGGTAGCCGCAAAACTGAGGTCAGCGAAGTAACCAAATTGTGCCATTTGAGAGAGGTCCAGGACGAAATCGCCGATGCGCACCCCTACTCTTTTTGGCGACGTTGCGGTTTGAAAAATACCGAAAGGTAGATTTTGAATCGGAAACTCTGAATCGGCAGCCACTGCTACCCAAGAACGCAAAGCAGGATTGTTGGCAGTAATTTGCATAGGAATTGGTTTAAACGTTGAAACGGAAGTGCATGATGTCGCCATCTTCCACGATATATTCTTTGCCTTCGACTTTGAATTTGCCCGCTTCTTTGACGGCACTTTCCGAACCGTATTGAATGTAGTCGTTGTATTTCATGACCTCTGCGCGAATGAATCCTTTTTCGAAATCGGTGTGAATGACACTTGCTGCCTGTGGTGCGGTCATGCCTTTGTGGATGGTCCAGGCGCGGACTTCCTTGACACCTGCAGTAAAGTAAGTTTGCAAGTTGAGTAAGTGATAGGCTTGGCGAATGAGGCGATTGACACCCGGTTCTTCTAAACCAAGTTCTTCTAAGAACATTTGGCGCTCTTCGTAGGTTTCTAGTTCGGTGATATCTGCTTCAATTTTGGCGCCAATGACCAAAACTTCTGCATTTTCTGCAGCAACAGCCGCCTTGACGCGCTCTACATATTCATTGCCACTTTTGACAGATGCTTCGTCTACGTTGCACACGTACATAACTGGCTTAGAGGTGATGAGATTGAAACTATGGATGATGTCCATTTCTTCTGCTGAGAAGCCCAAACCACGAACCGAAAGACCTTGTTCGAGACCTGTTTTGATGCGCAAGGCCAATTCGTTTTCTTTGACGGCGTCTTTGTCTCCGGATTTGATGACGCGAGACAAGCTTTGGATTTTTTTATCGATGGTTTCGAAATCTTTGAGTTGGAGCTCGATGTCAATGATTTCTTTGTCGCGGATAGGGTCTACACTGCCGTCTACGTGAATGATATTGCCGTCGTCGAAGCAACGCAACACGTGTAAAATAGCGTCGGTCTCGCGGATATTTGCCAAAAACTGATTGCCAAGGCCTTCACCTTTTGACGCACCTTTAACCAAACCTGCGATATCGACGATTTCCATGGTAGTCGGGACTACGCGCTCTGGATTGACGAGTTCTTCTAATTTCTCCAAGCGTGGATCTGGAACCGAGGTGGTGCCGAGGTTGGGTTCGATGGTACAAAAAGGAAAGTTTGCGGACTGCGCTTTGGCGTTCGACAAACAGTTAAATAAGGTTGATTTTCCGACGTTGGGCAAGCCGACGATTCCGCATTTTAAAGCCATTTTCTGTGTTTGTTAGATCAAGTGGCAAAGATAGCCAAAAGCGGCGTGCTTCGGCTGATTTTTGGTATTTTTACGCAAATTCACATCATGAAATACACCGGGATTCTATTTGTTTTTTCTTTCCTTTTGACGCAAATCAGTGCACAAGATAGCCTTTGGATCAGACGGATCTACGACGAAGCACTCTTGCGCGGACATGCACACGAGAACTTGCGCCAGCTCTGCAAGGACATCGGCCCACGCCTCTCCGGCTCCGCACAAGCACAAATGGCCGTCGATTGGAGCTATGAAAAGATGAACTCCTATCATTTTGATGCCGTCAAAAAACAAGAAATCACGGTGCCGCATTGGGAACGCGGAACAACAGAAAGCGCTTGGTACAAGTCAATAAACAAATATGAACCCGTTCACAAACTCCATTTGCTCGCCCTCGGGGGTTCTATCGGTACCAACGGATTATTAGAAGCTGAAGTCATCGAATTTAAAACCTTAACAGATTTAAAAAATGCCAAGCGAAAAGATGTCGAAGGCAAAATTGTCTTCTTGAACCAACCCATGGACGCCGCCCAGATCCAGACATTCAAAGCATATGGTGCCTGCTACGCGATCCGTGGAAACGGCGCTGTGGAGGCTTCCAAACTCGGCGCCAAGGCGGTTGTGATTCGCTCGTTGGGTTTGCCCATAGATGCGCATCCGCACACGGGCTCTATGCACTACGAAAAAGACATTCCAAAAATTCCTGCGGCTGCTTTGGCCACAACAGATGCCGATGCGCTGTCTGCCGCCCTGCAAGCTGGAAAAGTGCACTTTTATTTGGAAATGGATTGTCGAGAATTCCCCGACGCAACATCGCATAACGTCATGGCCGAATTGAAAGGCAGTAAGTTTCCAGACCAAATCATTACCATCGGCGGGCACCTCGACTCCTGGGACACCGGCGAAGGTGCGCACGACGACGGCGCGGGCGTGATCCATTGTTTAGAAGCCTTGCGCATCCTCAACGAATTGGGCTGGCAACCTACCCACACCATAAGAGTCGTGTTTTTTATGAACGAAGAAAATGGCAACCAAGGCGGTAAGCAATATGCTACTTGGTGCTTGGCCAACGGTGAAAAACAAATTGCCGCCCTCGAAAGCGACAGAGGTGGCTTTGCCCCGCGCGGATTTGGGCTAGATGGCCCCGACCAATACCTGAGCTTACTACAAAGCTTTGAACCCGTTTTGCGTTCGTACGACCTACATGTATTTGAAAAAGGATATGGCGGCGTGGACATTGGCCCACTCAAAGATGTCTATCCGGGCATTCCACTTTTTGGCTTCGTTCCAGACTCTCAGCGCTATTTCGACTACCACCACGCACCTTCTGATGTGTTTGAATCGGTCAATAAGCGCGAGCTCGAACTCGGCGCCGCAGCCATTGCTAGTTTTGTCTATTTACTCGATCAGAAACTCTAGTTTAGGTTCTTATGTGCGGCATTTCCGGACTTCATCATAAACTTTCTACCCCAACACCAGCGGGCGAGGCCATTCTAAATCTTATGAATGAGACCTTGCTACACCGTGGGCCGGACGGCTCAGGCCTCAAATGGATGACCAATGAAAATTTCGGCTTAGCACATCGCAGATTGGCCATCATCGACCTAACGCCTGCAGGAGCGCAACCGATGTGTATTGATGAGCGCTATTGGCTGAGTTTCAATGGCGAAATTTACAATTACCTAGAGCTGCGCACCGAACTCCTCGCCTTGGGCGCTCGTTTTCAGAGTGCCTCTGACGCCGAAGTATTGCTGCAAGCTTATATTTATTGGGGTGCAGACTGCCTGCAGCGCTTCAATGGCATGTGGGCTTTCGCCATTTTTGATACAGAGCAGCAAACATTATTTTGTGCCCGCGACCCCTACGGCGTCAAGCCCTTTTATTACCTAGACAACGAAGCGCACTTTGGCTTTGCTTCTGAAATCAAAGCGCTCTTGAAAATACCTAGCTACCAACCTATTGCCAATCGCAAGGCACTGCTCGACTACTTTGCCAATAGCAAAATAGAGCGCCAAGAAGAAGGTTTTTTCAAGGGCATCAAAGAATTGCAGCCAGGCCATATTTTGCGTTACCAACTCGCAAGTCAAACACTCGATATCAAGAGATACCATCACCCGAGCGCTAGCAAGGAACCCACAAGCGCGCAAACCTTAAGGCAAACTTTGGAGCAAGCGGTGTCTTTGCGTTTGCGCGCCGATGTGCCGCTGGGCTTTTGCCTCTCTGGCGGCTTAGATTCCAGCACGCTACTCTATTTAGCGGCTCAAATTCAGCAGCAAACAAGCGTAAGCGCACTCAGCGGAGGCCTGCATGCTTTTACGGCTGTCCATGACTCTCCGCTAGACGAGCGCGCCTGGGCAGCCCAAATGATCGAACACACTAGCGCCACCTGGCATACCGCTGAACTCAACAGCACCCAACTGCTAGAAGCCTTGCCTCAACTGATTTACCACCAAGATATTCCGCTGCTGAGCACCAGTACTTTTGCCCAAAGCAGCGTCATGCAAAGTGCAGCCCAGCAAGGCATTCAAATTTTAATTGACGGTCAAGGTGGCGACGAACTCTTTGCGGGTTATCAGGTTTTTTATCCTACTTTTTTCAAGGAATTGTTTTGGAGCGGTCGCTGGGGTCGTTTTGTCAAAGAATGGCAGCAGCTCGGCAATTCGCCGAGTTCCAAAAAATACATCGTCAAGGAATGGGGAAAAGACCTCTTGAGTTTGCTGCCGCAAGCACTGCAAAAGAAAATATGGCGCGCGGGGCCAGCCACAAACGCCTACCTGACCACAGATGGTTTTGTAGCGCGCAAACGCTTTTCTAAACTCCAAGCGCACTTGGCCTATTTTTGCCAAGATAACGAGCTCAAAAGCTTATTGCGCTGGGAAGACCGCTGCTCGATGCAATACAGCATTGAGTCGCGCACACCTTTTGCAGACGATACCGTGCTCATGGCCCAAGCGCGCTCCTTGAAAGCCTCCGACCTGATCCACAATGGCTGGTCAAAATTTAAATTGAGAAAAGCGCTAGACGGAGAACTACCTTCAAGCATCTCTTGGCGCCGAGACAAAAAAGGCTTTTCAGTACCCGAAAGCCAATGGCTCATGGAAACCGCTGCATTTTGGCAAGAGCAAATCAGCTTGAAAGCCCATTTAGACGAAAGTCAGTTGCTTCAAAAGGAAGTGCTCAGCAAAGCATTGCCTCGGATCTTCTCTTCTTCAGCATTTGCTAGCGAACAGAATTTTGTTTTTAGATACGTAAGCTATTTAATTTGGCTTGAGCAGTTTAACATCAAGCACTTCAATTAAATATTTACATTCTTTAGCCCGAGCTCAAACTGCCTGTTGGGCAATGCATTGATCTGAATTGCACTGGCCTCTGCACCTTCTGGTAAATAAACCGCACAGAGCGCATGCTTGACCAAATACAGGTTTTGATGCAGCTCTTTGGGCAAGGCCCGGTAAATACCTAAGAGCACTTCGTAGCGCGGATACTCTCCATCGGACTTCGCATCGTGCCAAACTAAAATAGACTTTTCTGTTTTGCGCAAGCGCAGGGCCGTTTCAGTATCTCTCTGCACCGCTTCAGTGGAGTGGTCGCCGTCGATAAAAATGAGGTCGCAATTCTGCTGATAAGGCGTCCAGTCAAAGGTTGCGGAATCCCCAAAAAGGTGCTGCACGTTGGCTAAGTCTTTTGAAAAAAAACGATGCGAATCGATATACGCCTGACTCATGCCCATTTGCAAAAGCGTATGATCGGGCAAATTGAGCGTAAATACTTCCTTGACGAAAGGCGCCACATTGGCAGCGCTCTCCCCTCTCCAGGTGCCAATTTCTAAATAGGTTTCAACTTGGTATTTGCGACACGCTAATTGCAAAAACGCAAAGTCAGTGACCATAGACGAGCCCGATAAAAAGGCATAAGGAGCAATGGTGAGCTGCTGTGCCTCGGGCCACCCAAAAGGATCCATTTGTTGAAGTTTGATATGTGGAAACTCCTTTTCAAAAGTACGCTGCAGCACTTCTTCATCCTTTAGGATCAAATTCAAAAGTGCAGGCCTTTGCAGGATGAGCCCAAGGGCCTTGAGTAATTTACTGACTTTATTCATAGCTCTACTTGCGCCAACTCACGCGCATTTGGTTAAATAATTGGATGAACTCCGCTTTGCGCGGAAAAAGAGAAAATTTGGCGCCGTCTTTCAAAAAATAACGCAATACCACAAGACTTGTGGCTGCATAAGAAATACTTGCGGCTAGCGCGGCGCCAACAGCCCCATAAGCGGGTATCAACAGGACAGAAGCACCTAAACTCAATAGCAAGCCCACGCCTGAAGCCAGCGCATTGACACTATAGCGCCCGTGACCAGAAAAATAATGGCCAACCACCAACGCATAAGTAAAGGCCCAGACACCCGGCGCAAGCGCCCACATCAAGGCTTGTAAACCTCCGAAGTCTGGTCCAAAAACGAGTTGGTAAAAAGCGGACGGCAGCGCCAAGAAAAACAAGACACCCACCAAAGCCGCTAACATGCCAAAACGGGTTAGTTTTTCGGTCAATTGAATGGTGTAGTTTTGGTCTTGGGCATTGGAAATGACGGCGTACTGCCATAAGGAAATACTCGTGGCAATGAGCCAGATAGATTCTGTGATGGAACTTGCATTCGAAAAGACCCCAACGGCTGCCTCGCCTTTGTATTGCTCCAAAATGTAATAACTCGCCCTGAAACTCAGCAGTTGCAAGACATGCGCCAACTGATTATAAAAACCGAGCGCAAACATGTTTTTCCAAATAGCAAACCAAGTGCTGCTCGTTGTTTGCTGCTTTGGAAAGTATTTTAACAAGCCTAATACACTTATGATCAAAGAACTGACGTAAGCTACATAAAGCGCTACTTCATATTTCAGTACGCCTTGAAAATACCACTGAACTGCACAGGTAACGAAGGTCAGTAAGGGAATAGCCAGTGCTATGAGGTTGTATATCTTGAGCCTTTGCTGGCCCAACAACAAAGCAGAATGCACCGAACCTACCGCACTAATTGCGCTCAAGACCACCACATGCATTAAATAAGTCAATGGAAAAACATCCATAAGCCACAAGCAAACAAACGCAGTGCAACTGACAAAAACAATCCAAATATAGGATGCGCCAAGGAGCCCGAGCCAGGCAAATCTAGAAGATAAATACACAAGTGCCGCTCCACCCACTAATGAATCAAAAATGGTAAGTATGGCAATGGAGGTCAGTAGCAAACTTTGCTCGCCCTTACCTACCGCACCTGTGAGCTGCGAAAAAAGAATGACCAAGCCTAGGTTGAGCAGTGCAGAGAGCACCCTAACGCCAAAATTGCCAAAAATACTACGCCACATCTTTGTTGAGCACCGATTGATAGGCCTCTAAAAACAAACCTGCAATGGCTGTTGGGCTATATTTTTGCAGCGCTACTTGATGGAGTTCTTGCGCTACATATTGGCGTTGCTGGATTTCAATCATGGCGGCTAATAGCGCTTGTTCATCTTCGGAAGCGACCAAAATGCCATTGCTATCGTTGATGAGCTCCGCGACACCACCCACTTGTGTTGAAATCATGGGCGTACCCGTAGAGAGCGCTTCTAACAAGACGCAGGGTAAATTTTCAAAGCGGCTACTCAAAACCAACGCATCGGCAAACTGGAGCATCGCTGCCACACCCGCGCTGTCTTGGCGGCCATGAAAGTGAATGGAGTTTGCAAAATCAAAACCTTTGATCAGTTTGGCGTAGGCATTGTAATCGCCGTCGGAAATGACGTGCAGCTCTACTTTGGCTTGCTGTTTTTTGAGTTGATGAAATGCACGCAACAATAAATGAAAATTCTTTTGCTCGGGGTCTAGCGAAGAAATATGCACAAAACGATAGACGCCGTGTGGGCGCTTTTCTACGGGCGTAAAAACCAACGGGTCAACCACATTTGGCACTACTTTCATCGGTGCATTGATGCCAAAGCGTTGCATGGCGGCTGCCAAATCTAGTGAGACCGGCATAATGAGATTCGCTTTTTTGCCAATCCAGCGCAAAAAGAACTTCTGAAAACGCGTGGGTTGTGGATCGGCAGCTTCGTGGTAGCAGGTCCAGTGTTCGGTAAAGAGCAGCGGAATGCGCCACCTGAGCTTCAGTAAAAGGCCAACCAAGCCAATTGGAAACAACACGTTGGCATGAATAAGGTCTGGTTTGGCGAGTTTGGTTTGACCTACAAACTTCCAGTAGGTGGAGAAAATTTTAAAGTAGTTGAGTACTAAACCAAAGAAGAAAACTTCACTTTTTGGAATGTAGACCAAATGCGCTTCGTAAGGTGCAGCTATAGCCTCGTGGGTAATCGTTTGATGTGTCGGGCTCAAAACAACATGCACCAGCGCCACATCGGCGATTTGTTGAGCGGCCAGGATGTGCTGTTGTACGAAGTTGCCCTCGGTTGGCTTGAGTACAGTTGGGTACCAACTGGAAATAAACAATACTTTAGGCCGCACTTGCATAGGTTGAATTTACAGATTCTTTTGATACACTTCTTCGATTTGTTGGAGCGCGTAGTCGATTTCTGCTTTTGTTGTAAAACGAGAAAAAGAGAAGCGTGCATTTGGCCTGTTCATGTTGGCGCCAATTCCTTCTAATACATGTGATCCTTTTGCGGCGCCAGAAGTACAAGCCGAACCGCCACTCACTGCAACGCCTTTTAAATCAAGCGTGAATAATAAAAGGCCGGCTTTAGGTGTAGCTGGCAAACAGACATTCAGTACGGTATAGAGTGCCTTCTCGTAGGAAGTTTCACCGTGGAAAAGCACCTCTGGAAAAAGCGCTTGTAAACGGGTGATCATGTAGTTTTTTAAATTCCACACATGGTTTTGATGTGCTTCGAGGTCGGTGTAGGCCAGTTCAATCGCTTTGGCCAGACCAACTACACCTGCAATGTTTTCGGTGCCGCCGCGCAAACCGCGCTCTTGCGAACCGCCGTGTATGAGCGGATTGACCCGTGTTTTTTTATTGACATATAAAAACCCAATGCCTTTAGGACCATGAAATTTATGGGCGGCACAGGTAATGAAATCGATATCGAGCGCAGCCAAATCAAAATGGTAGTGCCCCATCGTTTGAACGGTGTCTGAGTGAAAATAAGCGCCGTACTGACGACACAATTTGGCAACAGAAGCCAATGGCAATAACGTTGCAATTTCGTTATTGGCGTGCATCAGCGAAACAATAGTAGGCGTTGGCTCTTGCAAAAACTGCTCGAGCTCTTGCAAAGAAATATTGCCCTTTGGGTCTAGGGTGAGGTAAACAACCTCAATGCCATCGGAAACCTTCAAGGCCTCAGCGGTGTGCCCAACGGCATGGTGCTCAATTGCCGAAGTAATGATGCGCTTGACGCCAAGCTGCGTAACCGCCGAATGCAAAGCCATGTTGTCGGCTTCTGTGCCACCCGATGTAAAGATGAGCTCAGAAGGCGCACAATGGAGCACTTGGGCAATACTGCGTCTTGAATTTTCTAAAAGCGCCTTGGCCTGACGACCAAAAGCGTGCGTGGAGGATGGATTCCCAAAGTTATGATACAATACCGGGATCATGGCTTCTACCACCTCTGGCGCAACAGGTGTGGTGGCGGCGTTGTCAAGATAGACGTTCATTCAATCTGTTTTGCCACGAAGATACTAAAATTAGTTTGCTTATCTTTGAGTAATGAATGCTCCGCTCGCAGAACGCATGCGCCCACAGACGCTCGATCAATACATTGGTCAGCAACACCTATTGGCGCCAAACGCTTCCCTGCGCAGAGCTCTAGACGCCGGCGTCATCCCATCCATGATATTTTGGGGGCCTCCAGGCGTGGGCAAAACGACATTAGCGCAACTCATTGCCCAGCACCTCGGGCGGCCAATTCATACACTTTCTGCGATTTCTAGCGGCGTCAAAGATGTGAGAGAAGTGATTGCCAAAGTACAGGGCGGCGGCATGTTCAGTCCCAAAGGCAGCATCTTGTTTATCGATGAAATCCACCGCTTTTCAAAAGCGCAGCAAGACTCTTTGCTCGGCGCAGTAGAAAAGGGCATCATTACCCTCATTGGCGCCACCACAGAAAATCCTTCTTTTGAGGTCATTTCTGCCCTACTCTCGCGCTGCCAAGTCTACACTTTAGTCAACCACACCAAAGAAGACCTCTTGGCCTTGCTAGACCGTGCCATTCACAACGATCCAATATTGCAGCGCAAACAAATCGCGCTAACAGAGACCAACGCGTTGCTGCGCATTTCTGGCGGAGACGCCCGCAAACTGCTCAATGTATTTGAAATCATCATCGGTACTTTTCAGACACAAGTTCAGATCGAACTCACCGACGAAATGGTCTTGCAAAATGCCCAACAAAGCTTGGCCAGTTACGACAAAGACGGCGAACAACATTACGATATCATTTCGGCATTTATCAAGTCGGTCAGGGGCTCAGACCCCAATGCAGCTGTTTATTGGCTCGCCCGCATGGTAGAAGGCGGCGAAGACCCCAAATTTATCGCGCGGCGCTTGGTCATTTTAGCGGCCGAAGACATCGGCTTAGCCAATCCAAATGCACTTTTACTCGCCAACGCGTGTTTCCAAGCAATAGAAAACGTCGGTTGGCCAGAGTCGCGGATCATCCTCAGCGAGTGCACCTTGTATTTAGCGAGTTCGCCAAAAGGCAATGCCGCCTACATGGCCATCAATCAAGCGCAGCAAATGGTACAAAAAACCGGCAATCTCGGCGTGCCCCTACCGTTGCGCAATGCACCAAGTGCACTCATGAAAGAACTCGGCTATGGCGACGGCTACCAATACAGCCACGACCATCCGGGCAACTTTTTTCAACAAGAGTTCTTACCCGAGCAAATCGCCGGTACCAACTTTTTTCAACCGGGCAGTAGCGCCAAAGAGCAAGAGATCGCACAACAAATCAAAAAATGGTGGCAAGACAAATACAATTTTTAAGCGGCGCCTTGCTGTATTACGGATTGGTTCTCCCCCTATCCTATCTGCCACTGTGGCTACTCTACCGCCTTTCGGGCTTACTCTACTTTTTATTTTGCACGCTCCTTCCTTATCGCAAAAAAGTAATTGATCAAAACTTGCAGAGCGCCTTTCCAAATGCAACAATTGACCAAAGAAATCAAATCCGAAAAGATTTTTACCGCTACTTCTCAGACCTACTTGTCGAGTCCGTCAAGAACCTGACAATTTCCAAAAAACAATTATTGCAGCGCATGCAGCTGGAGAACCCCGAAATCTTGGAAGAAATCAAAGCGCTCAACAAACCTATTCTATTAGTTGCAGGTCATTACAATAACTGGGAATGGCTCATAACCGCCCAAGCGCTGTGGTTTAAGCAACCCTGTTTTGGAATTGGCATGCCGCTCAGCCAGCCGTTTTGGGACCACAAACTAACCCAAAGAAGATCGAGATTTGGACTCAAGGTAGTCCACGCAAATACTTACCAAAGTGCATTTGAAGCCACAAATCCTGTGGTTCTGGTGTTGGCAGATCAAGCGCCGAGCTCGGCAACAAATTGCTTGTGGCTGCCTTTTCTCGGACAACAAAGTGCCGTCATCTTCGGCCCTGAATACATGGCCAACAAATATGACTGCGCTGTGATTTACGCAACTGTATCAAATTCTAAAAGAGGTTATTATAAGGTTCAACTTGAAGTTTTAGTAAAGGACTCAAAACAACTCCAATACCAAGAATTGAGTCAACTTCACGTTCAAAAACTCGAGCAAACCATTCTACAGAAACCTGGTAATTGGCTGTGGTCTCACAAGCGCTGGAAGCACAAACAACCCGAAAATTGGCCGCAATTGAGCGCTGCGCTTCAACAAAAATTTGAAACAACATTCAGCAAACATGCCTAAGTTTTTACTGCTGCTTTTTTACGTGAACTTGTCCTTTGCGCAAACGCAAATTTATTTCCCTTGCGTGAGCGCAAAAGAACACGAACGCGCACTATTACCCCTAGAAAATGGTCAATTTTTAAGCGGTTCGAGCCATGCAGTTGTGCGCCTTCACGACAAAAATGGCAAAGTATTGCTCAGACAAGAACTCGCTGCAAATTTCAAAGAAATAAGGGATATCGCCCCAACCCAAGATGGCTATATCGCCATGCAAAGCCACGACTCAAGCGGCATTGTTGTGCTGAACAAAAGTTTACAGATCGACACCATCATTTACCCCTTAGGCAAAAGAACCGATCTGTTTTTAGATGGCATTTGCGCGCAAGAAAATTTGGTTTTTCTGCTAGGCGACCCTATCGACGGCTATTTTAGTACGTTTAGATCGACAGATTACGGCCTTCATTGGCAAGCAACTCCCGCAAAAGTAAAGGCAGTAGCTGGTCAAGCCGCCTACGCTGCAAGTGGCCAAACGTGTCAGCTGGTGGGTTCTCAAATCTATTTTGTTTCTGGTGGTACCAAGTCTGCGCTACACTACAGCCCAAACTTTGGTGCATCTTGGCAAGAATTTCCTTTGCCTTTTCCGAGTTGCCCTACGTGCGGGCCCTATGCCTTAACCGTCATGGATTCGCTGCGCATTGTGGTGGTGGGAGGAGACTACACGCAACCTGAAAACAGCCAAAACACTTGTTTCTACACGCAAGATGGCGGCAAAACCTGGCAAACGCCCAAACGCTCACCTTCGGGATACCGATCTTGTGTCTTCCATATTGGAGACCTGATCTACTGCTGTGGAACAAATGGCATTGAGCGCAGCAGCAATAATGGAAAAACCTGGAAAAAATTATATGCAGTCAATACACTTAGCATGACATTCAACGGCATTTATATTTATGCCAGCCTGGCCGACGGGTCACTGCTCCGTTTCAAACCCTAAACCTCTTTACTCATTTCATACTGGAAAGTATCTCCCGAAATGAGATATACAACGCCATCATCCTTTTGAAACTTCTTTTTAGCGAGTACTGCAACCAAACCCTCTGCCCTTTTTTGCTCGGCATGTGTACACAATAAGTACTGAGCACCCACACTTTCTTTTAAATCTACTGCGACCTTCAAGCCTAAATTAATTGTCCCACCCAAAAAGAAAGGCAAGTCATAGCGCAACGTAGAAGCAATAACGACATCCGCAGCACAACCTTTCTTTAATTTTGCCCCATGAGGCGCATAAAGGAGCTTTCCAGTTGAAGACGTGATCAAATAGGCCTTGTGGACTAAATTTTGACGCGTTGCAATCAGTTGGATATCGAATGAGACTTCAGAAAGCGGTATTAATTTTTTAAAATGCCCCCATTTAGCAATCTTTTTCAAAATACTCGGCAATGCAATCAGCGGAATCTCTTTTGAAAACTGCAAGAGTGTTTCTTTGTTGCAATGATCTGTGTAACGATGAGAGATGAAAATGTAGTCAGGTTTACGGAGCGTAGCCACACTGGGCTGTTCATCGAGGTGATATTGCCGACTGAAAAGCGGATGAAAATCTACTTGTGAGGCTGTAAACCAGGGATCGACAAGTAGATGAAGGCCATCGAAATGGAACATCCAGGAGCTGTCTGCGTTGAGTTTGGTGAGTTGCATGGGGCTAAAATAAAAAAAGCCTCGCGATTGCAAGGCTTTTTTTTTGTGGAGAAGATGGGATTCGAACCCACGACCTCTTGACTGCCAGTCAAGCGCTCTAGCCAACTGAGCTACATCCCCGTTTGTTATTTCGCTTGCAGCGTGTCTTCCATAGCGGAAGAAACGGCTGACTTTTCTAGGCGCAATTTAGTGCCTTCTGACTGAATAAGCACGGTAGCATCGGAGATTTCGAGAATTTTGCCGTGGATACCGCCGATTGTAACGACTTTGTCTCCAGCTTTAAGGCCTTCTCTGAATTTTTTGAGCTCCTTTTGCTTTTTCATTTGCGGACGGATCATAAAAAAGTAAAAGACACCGATCATTAAAACGATCATTACCAACTGATTTGCTCCTCCTGCCATATGCTTTGATTTATTTAGGTTACAAATGTACTTATTTTATCCTTCCCTTGATTTCCAAGAGGGTAATATTTGGCGAAGTATTGGTCATGACCGTCACCACTTTGTGAATTCGTTTGGTGTGGAGGTCGTCGGTATTGACTTCTGCAATGATTTTTGTGCGTTTCCCAGGCAGGAGCGGTTTTGTTGGCTTCTTTGCAACGGTACATGAGCACGAAGGCCTAACTTCTCCAAAAACCAACGGGTGGTCTCCGGTGTTTTCTACTTCAAAAACCGCTTTGATGACTTCACCTTTATAAACCGTGCCGGCATTGAAAACCGTGCTTTTGAAAACCATACTGGTTTGGGCACCGACTTCCACTGTTTTGTCGTCTTTGCAAGCAAAGAGCAATAACAAACCTACACAAGCAAGAGATAGTAATTTCATAGGGCTTAATTTAAAAGGCCGCGACCCACTTTTTGGATGCGTTTTTCTTCGGTGAGCTTAGAGATGGCTTTGTCTAGGATGCCGTTGATAAACACATTGCTTTTGGGCGTGCTGTAAAATTTAGAAATCTCGATGTATTCGTTGAGCGTGACTTTAGTGGGGATACTGCTGCAAAATTGCAATTCAGTTAGGCCCATTTTCAAAAGCAACATGTCCATTTTGGCAATGCGGTCGAGCTCCCAGTTATCGGCAAGTGCCAAGATATCGGCCTGATGCTGCTCGTCGGATTGGATGGTTTTGTGCAGGAGTGTGAGGACAAAATCTTTTTCGTCGTCGTCTGCTTTGTAGAGTGGGAGAATTTCCATTTGCTGACCTGGCTTCCAAGATTTAAGGGTCTTGAGCGCCATAGAGGCACAAAGATCGAGGTCGTCTGTCCAGTAAATTGATTTTTCGTCGAAAAAATGCTGTAACAAAGAAGCGTTGGCCACCTCTTGCTTGAAAATTTGCAGCGCAAAAGCCATGTCTTCTTCGATGCCTTCTGCACCGTTGTTCATGTGCTCGAAGTACAGTTCAGTCTCGAGGAGGTGCAGGTACATTTTTTTGAACATTTCTTGACTCTCAGCACCTAACCAATTGACTTTGCGTTGTTCTGCCAATTTGTACAATCCCGCGTGCGAAGCTAAATGTTCGATGAGTTGGTTGTCGACAAACTTCATGTTGGGGTTGAGGTCTTCTGCAGTTGGCCTCATTTTTTTCTTGAGCTCAGCTTGTCGGGTTTGCGCCGCACGCTGTAGTTCGGGGAGTGCGATCAATAAATACAAGTACATGTCGTACATGCGCTCGATTGAAAGCAATAATTCTTTTTCTACTTTGTGCGCATCGTTTTCATGACCTTGAAAAAACGCATAAAGGACTTGTAATACTTTGATTCGGAGATGTCTTCTGTTGAGCATATTAAATATTGAGGCTGCCTTTGGTTTGAATACGCTCTTCAGCCATTTGGTTAGCGACTTGATAACTTGGAATACCCTCTTGTTGAGAACGCAATAAAATGCGGTCAATGGTAGTGTAGATTTCTTCGGCTTTTTGCTTGGCCCATTCTAAAGACAAACCTTCAACTTCCGAAAAACAGTTGATGACGCCACCCGCATTGAGGGCGTAATCAGGGGCGTAAATGATGCCTTTTTGCATTAAGATATGCCCGTGCTTGCTTTCTTCTTGGAGCTGGTTGTTGGCCGCTCCGGCAATGACGCTGCAATTCAAACGAGAAAGGGTGTCGTCGTTGACGGTGGCACCAAGCGCACACGGCGCGTAGATATCCATGTCGACATCGTAAATCTTATCGGGGGCCACAACAGCAACACCATGCTTGGCACTCAAATTTTGTAGCGCCACTTCATTGATATCTGTAATGGTGACAATTGCACCTTCTGCAACTAGATGATCCACCAAGTAAGCACCGACATGACCAATTCCTTGAACGGCAACTTTTTTACCGACGAGCGAATCTGAGCCAAATTGGTGTTTTGCGGCGGCTTTCATTCCCATGTACACACCAAAAGCGGTAACTGGAGATGGATCGCCACTTTTACCTGGTAAACCAACAACGTGCTTGGTTTCTTTGCTGACATGCACCATGTCTTCTGGAGAAATGCCTACGTCTTCGGCTGTAATGTACGAACCCGCTAAGGTATTGACAAACTGACCAAAGCGTCTGAACAAGGCTTCTGACTTCATGGATTTGGCATCGCCAATAATAACAGCCTTACCCCCACCCAAATTGAGTTGCGAGATGGCGTTTTTATAGGTCATGCCGCGCGACAAGCGCAAGACGTCGGTGAGGGCTTCTTGTTCGTTTTGATACATCCACATGCGGGTGCCGCCGAGCGCTGGACCTAGAACGGTATTGTGAACCGCAATAATGGCTTTGAGACCGGTGGCTTTGTCGTTACAAAAAAGGATGTGTTCATGCCCCATGGCGTGCATGGGCTGAAGAATGGGATTCAAAGATGAACCGACCAAAGGAGAGACTGTCAAATCAGACATGTTTTTGAAATGAGTTCGTTCACTAATTCTTATTTGGCTTAACTTTACAAGCTCAAATAACTTGGCAAAAGTAGAAAAAAACCATGAAGTCCCTTCGATACATTAACAAATACTTTATAAAGTACAAATGGCGTTTTTTGCTCGGGATTCTATTTACCGTGGTCAGCAATTACTTTGGCGTTCAAATGCCCGCCTTTTTCAGCGACTCCATCGACCAATTTCAAAGTCAGCTAGCCAGCAAAGAACCAACCAATTACCTCTGGCTGGCACTAGAGCTCGGCGCTATTTATATGGGCTTTTCCTTGCTCAAAGGCTTCTTCTTGTTTTTGATGCGTCAAACGATCATCGTGATGTCGCGCTACATCGAATTCGATCTCAAAAAAGAAATTTACGACCAATACCAAGCCCTCGACCAAAGTTTTTACAAGCGCAACGCCACAGGTGACCTCATGAACCGCATTTCAGAAGACGTCGGACTGGTACGCATGTATGCCGGCCCCGGCATGATGTACACCATCAACTTGGCGGTCAGTTTTATTTTGATTGTCGGCAAAATGATTTCGATATCGCCGAGCCTTACCGTTTATGTCTTGTTGCCCTTACCGCTGATGAGCATCTTGATCTATAAGGTGTCTTCTACCATGAATAAAATGAGTTTAGAAGTCCAAAAAGAACAATCTTTTTTGAGTACGCTCGCCCAAGAATCTTTTTCAGGTATCCGCATCATCAAAGCCTACCAACGCGAAGAACAAACCACCGAAAAGGTGAGCGAATCGGCAGAGCGCTACAAAAAACAAAGCATGCGCTTGGTGTTGGTCAATGCATTTTTTAGCCCGACCATCATCTTTTTGATCGGACTAAGCTCCATGATCGCTATTTATTACGGCGGCTTACTGACTTTTGAAAAGAAAATGACTGTTGGGGGTATCGTCGCGTTCATCATGTACGTCACCAACCTCACTTGGCCTTTTGCGAGCCTCGGTTGGATTTCCTCTATCATCCAACGCGCAGCCGCTTCACAACAACGCCTCAATGAATTTTTATTGCGCAAGCCCAAAATCAAAAACGATTCAGACTTAGCTTGTCCGCTCGAAGAAGGCTTGGTATTTGAGCAGGTCAATTTCAGCTACCCCGAGAGCGATAGCGTGGTACTCAAAGATGTTAATTTCTCGGTTCACAAAGGCGAAACACTCGCTATTATTGGCCCAACTGGTTCTGGAAAATCCACTATCTGCGCTTTGCTTGCCCGTCATTTTGACCCAAGTAATGGGCAAATTAGCATTGCTGACCGCGCTTTACCTTTATATAGCCTCAATGCTTACCGACACCAAATTGCACTTGTTCCGCAAGATGTCTTTTTGTTCTCAGACACCATTGCCAACAACCTCAAATTTGGCGTCGAACAACAAGACCTCAGCCGTGCAGACTTAGAAGCTGCCTGCAAGAAAGCACACGTACTGCACAACATCCAGGGGTTTCAAGATGGCTTTGAGACCATCCTCGGCGAAAGAGGCGTCAATTTGAGTGGCGGCCAAAAACAACGCGTTTCCATTGCGCGTGCCCTTTTGCGCGATCCCAAACTCCTGATTTTAGACGATTGCCTGAGCGCCGTAGATACCGAAACCGAAGAAATCATCCTCGAAGAGCTTCAAAAAGATGCGCAAAATAGAGCCACTATTATTGTCTCGCACCGCATATCATCTATTCGAAATGCGACCAAAATCATCGTTTTAGAGGAAGGTAGTGTTATTGAAGCGGGCACGCACGAAACTTTATTAGCCCAAAAAGGCGCTTATTACGACATGTATCAGTTTCAGTTAGAGCAAGAGCTTCAGGCGAAAAACAGCTGATTATCAACAGTTATCAACCATCCATTGTTTGTCTTTTTTTGAACAACGAATGCAATCGATTGCGTATATTCGACTAAACCAATTAAAACAAACAACTATGAAAAAATTAATGATTTTTGTAGGGGCACTAACATTGACTGGGTCATTGTTTGCTCAAAAACCTGCTAGTGATGACGCGCGTTATTCATTAGAAGGCTTAGCTAACCTCAACACCACAGACGGGATGAGTTTTGCAGCACCTTCTATCCGCTTGCGTTATTTTGCTACAGACAACATCGCAGCACGTGTACAATTCGGCTTTGGTGGCGACGGATCTTCTGTTGTCAATACACCTAGCACTGAATCTTACACGTATTATGCAAATCCAGACGGAACAGGTGCAACTGGTACAGTTGACATCGCTCGTAGCCAATGGAATTTAGGTTTAGGTGCAGAATACCATTTAACTGGTACAGATCGCATGTCGCCTTATTTTTCTGCTGGCATTAGCTTCGGAAAAGGTTCTTACGAAGAAAATTGGGCGAATTCAGACGGTTCAGCTTACAGCGCTGTCATTACCGACGCGAAAATCGTTGGTGGTTACGGAACTTTCGGCTGGGGTATCGGTGCTGGTTTTGACTACTACGTAGCAGACAACCTTTACTTAGGTTTGGAAATGAACTTAACGAGCACATCCGTTAACAACGAAGCAACAACAGTTACTGTCATGGGCAACCCTGCAGGTTTTGAACCTGAAAACAAAATGAGCTATACCAACATTGGTGCAGCACATGGTTCAGTACGTATCGGTTGGAGATTCTAAACGAAAAACTTACCAAATGGAAAGGGGGCTTCGGTCCCCTTTTTTATTGTTCTTTTGAAAAATCGTAACTTTGCAGCATGGATACAAGAAAGCACGTTGAGGTTTGTTTTACGCCCGGAGAATACACCTATTACAAAGATGAATTTGAAATTGTAGTGGTCATTGATGTACTGCGCGCTACTTCGGCTATTTGCGCAGCGTTCGACAACGGCATCAACTCCATCATTCCGGTACCTACTGTTGAAGAAGCCTGGGCCTACAAACAAAAAGGCTATTTAGCTGGCGCTGAGCGCAAAGGTCAGATTGTAGAGGGCTTTGACTTTGGCAACTCTCCTTTCTCCTACATGCGCGAAGACTTCAAAGGCCAAGACGTCGTGCTTACCACCACAAACGGCACCAAATCTTTGGATGTTGCCAAAGACGCCGAGATTGTCGTGGTAGGAGCCTTCTTAAATTTAGCTGCACTTTGTAAATGGCTCGAAAAGCAAGATAAGAATGTACTTTGTCTGTGTTCGGGCTGGCAAGACAAATTCAACCTAGAAGACACCATCTGTGCTGGGGCAATTTGTCAGTATTTAATCGGAACGGGCAACTTTATTTCTGAAGAAGACTCCTCTATTGCAGCCAAGTATCTCTACCTTTCGGCCAAGGACAATTACCTTGGTTATCTGAAGTCGAGTTCACACCGCCGCAGGCTCAAAAACCTGAACCTCAACGAAGACATCAAGTATTGTCTGACTCCAAATCAAACGGAGGTCATTCCAATACTTAAAGATGGCAAACTCATTAAACTTCAGCAAGCTTAAACGCTTTTTTGGCCTCATCCTTTTGGGGCTTCTTTTTACGCGCAGCCAAACCAAGCAAAATACGCAATGGGGTTTCGCGGGTCACCAACGCATCAATGAATTCGCCGTTTACTTGCTGCCCGCAGAGGTGCAAGCGGTTTTCATCCAACACCTCCCCTATCTGATCAGCCAATCTGTTGCGCCAGACCAACGCCGCTATGCTGTTGAAGCTGAAGCCGCGCGGCACTACATCGACCTCGATCATTATTACCACAAAGGGCAAGACCCCTTTTGGAACCTTCCGCAAAATTGGCAAGAAGCCATCGATTGCCACTCCGAAGACACCTTGCAAGCCTACGGTATTGTACCTTGGCATGTGCTGCGCATGAAATACAGATTGCAAAAAGCATTTGAAACCCAAGACCTGGCGCTCATCTTGAAATACGCGGCAGAAATTGGCCACTACATTGCCGATGCGCACGTACCGCTGCACACAACCGAAAACTACAACGGGCAGCTCACCAACCAGTACGGTATCCACGGCCTCTGGGAAAGCCGCTTGATCGAACTACAGGCCGAAAACTACAACTACTGGATTGGCAAAGCCACTTACCTTCCATCGGTCCAAAAAGCGATTTGGGCTGCTGTTCGGGCTTCTCATGTGGCACTAGATTCCGTCTTGCAATTTGAAAAAAAAGTAAGTACCGAGCTTGGTTTGAGTGAAAAATATGCCTACGAACAGCGCGGCAGCACGCTCACAAAAGTATACTCTCGAAAATTTTGCGACGCCTACCACAAAAGCCTCAATGGAATGGTAGAACGGCGTTTAAGGGCAGCCATCTTAATGGTGAGCAGCGTTTGGTACACCGCATGGGTAGACGCCGGGCAGCCTGGCTTAAGTCAACTGAAATTACAAACCGATCAAAAAAACGATCTATCGGAAAACGATTCGATTCTAAAAACACATTCCCGTTGGAAACAACGGAGTTGTCATTAACTCAAACTTCTGTAGCGAATGCGCTTAGGGCCGGAGTCGCCGAGGCGTTTTTTGCGGTTTTCTTCGTACTCAGAATAAGATCCTTCGAACCAATACACCTGAGAATCTCCTTCAAAAGCGAGGATATGCGTACAGATGCGGTCTAAAAACCAGCGGTCGTGGGAAATAACCACCGCACAGCCCGCAAAGTTTTCTATGCCTTCTTCCAAAGCGCGCAAGGTATTGACGTCGATGTCGTTGGTTGGCTCATCAAGTAAAAGGACGTTGGCTTCTGTTTTGAGGGTCATGGCGAGGTGCAAGCGGTTGCGCTCTCCACCGGAGAGAATGCCTACTTTTTTGTTCTGATCGGAGCCGTTGAAGTTGAATTTTGACAAGTAAGCGCGTGCATTGATTTTGTCGTTGCCTACTTCTACGTATTCGAGGCCATTTGAGACGACGTCAAAAACGGTTTTATCTGGATGGATGTCTTTGTGGCTTTGGTCTACGTAGCCGATTTTTACGGTTTCTCCGACGGTAAATTCGCCTTGATCTGGGGCGAGTTCGGCCATGATCATTTTGAAGATAGTGGTTTTACCCGCGCCATTTGGCCCGATGATACCTACAATGCCCGCTGGCGGCAATTTGAAATTGAGGTCGTCGTAGAGGAGTTTGTCGCCAAAAGCTTTACCTACATGCACGGCATCGATGACGTTGTTGCCCAAACGAGGTCCATTTGGAATGGGCATCTCGAGTCTGGCTTCTGTTTCACGGGCATCGGCAGATAGCATTTTGTCGTAGTTCTGCAAACGGGCTTTGCTTTTGGCCTGACGCGCTTTGGGGTTCATGCGCACCCATTCTAGCTCGCGGGCCAACATTTTTTGGCGCTTGGACTCCGTTTTTTCTTCTTCTTGAAGGCGCTTGCCTTTTTGTTCGAGCCAAGAGGTGTAGTTGCCTTTCCAAGGAATGCCTTCGCCGCGATCGAGCTCGAGGATCCAGCCGGCTACGTTGTCTAGGAAGTAGCGGTCGTGGGTAACGGCAATAACGGTGCCTTTGTATTGTTGGAGGTGCTGCTCGAGCCAGTCGATGGATTCTGCATCTAAGTGGTTGGTTGGCTCATCTAGCAATAAGATATCTGGATTTTGCAAGAGCAAACGGCAAAGTGCAACGCGACGGCGCTCACCACCTGAAAGCGTTCCGATGAGCTGGTCGTCTGGCGGACAGCGCAAGGCGTCCATGGCGCGCTCGATTTTGGTATCGAGTTCCCAGGCGTCGAGGGCGTCTATTTTATCCTGTACTTCGCCTTGGCGCGCAATGAGTTTGTCCATTTTATCGGGGTCAGACATGATGTCTTCGTCCATAAATGAATTGTTGATTTCTTCGTATTCAGCGAGTACGTCTACAATTTCTTGCGCGCCCTCGAGCACGATATCGCGCACCGTTTTATTGGGGTCGAGCTCCGGCTCTTGGGGCAAGTAGCCCACGGTGTAACCAGGAGAGAAGACGACATCACCTTGAAAAGATTTATCGAGCCCAGCAATGATTTTCATGACCGTAGACTTACCCGAACCATTCAGACCAATGATGCCGATTTTGGCACCATAAAAGAAGGATAGGTAAATGTTTTTAATGATTTGTTTGCCTTGCGGAGTCACTTTAGAGACCCCAACCATAGAGAAAATGATCTTTTTGTCGTCTGACATATTGCTTATTTATCGAGTTCGTATTGTGTGTATTGTTTGCGCTGCAGCACTTCAATGGCTTCTTGCAGAATTTCGTTGGTTTCGTTATAGATTTGGAACATCTCGTTTGTGCTCCAGAGGTCTTGGGCCAGCACCGCTTTCAAGCGCAACTTGAGGAGTTGTTCACTGGTGCTGTAATCCTTTTGATCAAAGAGCAAAGTGGCGTCTTCTTGAGCGACATGCGCAAAAAATTGGTCCATAAAGGCTTGGTCACAGTTGAAGTTATTTTTGAAGGCAGTGATGTCCGGGTATTGCGCCTTGAGGGCAGCTCTGTTGGCATTGATGTATTTGAAGGCAAAGTTATTGACATGCCCACCCTGAATGAGTTTGGAAAAATACACACTGCTTTGCGTGGTGTCTAGGGCTACAAATACATCGGGCATGATGCCGCCGCCGCCGTACACTGTGCGCTTGGTTTTGAGCGTTTTGTACATGAGTGAATCTGGCATTTTGATGGAATCTTTAAGGAAGAATTCGCCGTTCAGGTAGCGCTGATTGAGGTCTTTGCGATAGGTTTCGGTGTCTTGATACGGCTTTTGAATGTGGCGGCCAGTTGGCGTGTAGTAACGCGCAATGGTCAGGCGCATCTCGGAGCCATCGCTCAAGGGCATTGGGCGCTGGACAAGGCCTTTTCCGTAGGTGCGGCGGCCTACTACCAAACCGCGGTCCCAATCTTGGATGGCACCCGATAAAATTTCGCTCGCGCTGGCTGCGTATTCGTCTGTTAAGATGATCAGCGGGCCATCTTCAAAAAGACCTCTTTTGCCCGCTTTGAGGTCATAGCGCGGCTGTGCTCTGCCTTCAGAATACACCACGAGTTTGTCTCCGGAAAGAAATTCGTCGGCGAGTTTGTGTGCTGCATCGAGCAAACCACCACCATTGCCTTGCAAATCAAAAATCAAGCTTTTCATACCTTGTTCTTTGAGACTCAATAACGCATTTTGAACCTCTTGGACGGTTGTTTTTGAAAAGCTATTGAGCTTGATGTAACCAATTTCTTTGTCGATCATGTAGGCTGCGTCTACAGAAAAGACCGGGATTTTATCTCGAGTAATATTGAAATCCAAGAGCTTGCCTTTGCGGTTGATCGTTACTTTTACTTTGGTGCCGAGGTCGCCCATGAGTTTTTGACGCACTTGGTCGTTTTTGATGCCTACCCCAGCCACCGCTTGACCATCTACTTGTACTATTTGGTCACCGGGTAAAATACCCAATTTTTCTGAAGGGCCACCCGGAATAGTAGCCACCACACTAATGGTATCTTTCATGAGCTGAAAACGTACGCCAATACCCACAAAACTCCCGTTGATGGTCATTTGGGCGTCGTCGAGCTCTTCTTTTGGAATATACGTAGAATGCGGGTCTAGTGCCTCTAACATGGCTACAATGGCAGTTTCGGTAAGTTGGGGCGCGTCGGGTGCGTCTACATAAAAGCGCTCGATATTGTAGAGTACTTCTGCATATTTTTGAGCAGAAGCAGCGGCTTTATTGGCGTCTTGGGCCCAAAGGCTTGCTCCAAGAATGGTGGTGAGTAGGAAAAAAGTATAGCGCATGTCAGTAAATTTTACGAAACACAAAAATAAGCATCGCTGTTCAAATTGCTCAGAAAGTTTAACTTTGTTATGCACATATGAGAGAAAAAAAACGCAAACTCCACTGGTATCAAACACGCAAAGCGCACAATGCATTCAAACGCGCCAAAAAATGGAGCGGGTATTTCTTTACGTTCCTAGGCTCTGCCATTCTTTTATATGTCATCGCCACCTTTATTTTGTCCCGCATTACGGTCAAAGGCCAAAACAACAAAGGCGCCAACATCCAAATCTTCCTCATGAAGTCTGGCGTTCATACCGACTTCATTTTGCCTGTTCACAACCACATCAAAGACTGGCGCAGCGAATTTCCGCTAGCCAACACGGGTTTTAAAGACAGCAGTAGCCAGCTCGTTTCTATCGGCTGGGGAGACCAAACCTTCTACATGAACACACCCACTTGGGCCGACCTCACCCCAAAGACAGCCCTTACCGTTCCTTTTGGTATTGGCCCGTCGGCAATTCACGCTACCTACTACCAACAACTCCTCGACGACCGCCCCAACATCCGCTTGCACCTCACCGAAAAGCAATACCGCAATCTGGTGCATTACATCGAAAAAACACTAGCGCGCAAAAGCAATGGCCAAACTAAATACATCAAAGCCACCATGCCCGGCGTGGTCACGGGCAACGATGCTTACTATGCAGCAAAAGGTCGTTACAGTCTCTTTTTTACTTGCAACTCTTGGGTGAACTCCGGGCTCAAAGCTTGTCAGCAAAAATCCTGCTACTGGACCGCCTTTGCCGGAGGCATCTTTTATCAATATGGCAAATAAGGCTTTTTTACTTGTCCTTTTCAATTTTATTTATGTCGCGGCCATGAGTCAAGATTTCATTGTATTTATCAACGGCTATCGCGGACCAAAATACGACCATGAACTTCCAGACAACAAAATAAACTTAAAAGACCCAACGGGCTATTGGTACAAACTCGACGACAGCATTCAAAAACGCTTCCCAAATACTCAAGCCTATTATTTTGACGCACATCACCCGATTTATACCTCCACACACCGCAAAATGTCTAAGGCCGTCGGGTCTTATTTGTTTTCCAGATTTTGCTGGGTCAGAAAAGAAAGCAGGTGGGTACTGAACAAAACAACCAATGAAAGTGGCTTTCAAGAACGCGTTGAAAATGGCAGATTGGCAGGCATGGCACTCAAAAATGAACTCCAAGGGAAAGGGCCATGCAAAGTCCATTTTGTTTGTCATAGCATGGGCTATGCCTACATGCTCGGCATGATCGATGAACTCAGTGGCTACGTTGATTTTGGCAAAGCACTGATATTGTCGCCTGAAGGTGCCAACACCGCTGGCCGAGATTGGTCTGTTTTTGAAGAAGTCTGGCAATATGGCGCCAGAGCCGAAGGCAAGTTAGCGGATCCTATTGCTCTCCAAGATGGCATTGCACCACAAATGCAAGTTGTAGGTTTAGACAAATTACCCGCTACCACAAAAGGTGGCCGCGTTTATATCCCCACTGACTACCCCAAGAAAAAACTGGGCTTCATCAAGAGCCATCACCTCGCCTACTACGATTGGTTCCACTGGATTGGGCCAACTGATGAAGGATATTTTAAGCCGTAGCGCGCAGCTTCACGACAATATTTCTAACTTTGGGCTACAAATGGAGCACAATTACAGCCTACAACCATTCAACACCTTTGGAATAGATGTCAAAGCCAAACACTTTGCGTCTTTTTCAAATATAACAGAATTGCAAACCGCCCTCAACGAAGGTCCGAAAGAAGCCTTATTGATACTTGGCGGCGGCAGCAATATGCTGTTTACAAAAGATTTTGATGGTTTGGTACTGCGCAACGAAATCAAGGGTACTTCGGTCGTGAAAGAAACCGATTCTCAAGTTTTTGTGAAAGCCGGCGCAGGTGAAGTCTGGCATACATTTGTACAGCACTGCATTGCACAAAATTGGTGTGGCCTAGAAAATCTATCACTGATACCCGGTTCTGTAGGCGCTAGCCCCATGCAGAACATTGGTGCTTACGGCGTAGAAATCAAAGACGTTTTTCACGAACTCAGTGCGTTTCATATCGAAAGCGGCGCAATCCACACCTTCAACAAAACACAGTGTCAGTTCGGTTACCGCGAAAGCGTTTTCAAGCGCGCGCTCAAGAACCAATACATCATCACCGACGTCACGTTTGCATTGGCTAAAAACCCAGACCTGAAAACCAGCTACGGTGCCATTCAGCAAGAACTCGATGCCAAAGGAATCCAAAATCCGAGCATCCGCGACATCTCAGAGGCGGTTATTGCCATTCGTCAATCTAAATTGCCCGATCCAGCAGTGCTCGGAAACGCCGGAAGCTTTTTTAAAAACCCGGTTATCGACAGCAGCTCATTCAAGGTCATTTTAGCCAACTTTCCCAATGTTTCTCATTATGTGCTCAACGACAACGAAGTCAAATTGGCAGCGGGATGGCTCATTGAAAACGCTGGGCTCAAAGGCTACCGTCAAGGTACTTGCGGCGTTCATGAAAAGCAAGCTTTAGTGCTGGTCAATTACGGTGGCAGCAAAGGGCAGCAAATCTTAGATTTATCGACTCATATTATTCAAACTATACAAGCGCAGTTCGGCGTTACGCTCGAACGCGAAGTCAATATCATCCCCTCCCATGAAAGTATCCTATAACTGGCTCAAATCTTACCTCGACTTTCCATACTCAGCGGACGAACTCAGCGAAATCCTGACGCAAACTGGCTTAGAAGTAGAAGGTTTAGAGGCCATTAACGAAATCCAAGGAGGACTCGAAGGCGTGGTTATTGGCGAGGTTCTCACCTGCGAAAAACACCCAGACGCCGACAAGCTTAAGGTCACATCCGTCCATATCGGTGCTGCGGAGCCTTTACAAATTGTTTGTGGGGCGCCCAATGTGGCTGCTGGGCAAAAAGTAATCGTTGCGACTGTAGGTTGCACGCTTTATCCGCAACCAGATCAATCTTTTGAAATCAAGAAAGCCAAAATCAGGGGCGTTGCCTCAGAAGGCATGCTTTGTGCCGAAGACGAACTCGGCATGGGCGCAAGCCATGACGGCATCTTGGTATTGCCGGCTACAGCCGTTGTAGGGCAAGCAGCTGCAGATTTTTTCAATTTAGAACGCGACATCCAACTCGAGATCGGCCTCACGCCCAACCGCGCCGACGCCATGGGCCATATCGGTGTAGCGAGAGACATCAAAGCGAAGTTCAACCTAGACCATACCGAAAAAATTGAACTCAAATGGCCTACCCTACCGACCCTCAGTAACGAGGAGCTCCCGACATTACACATTCAAGTTACCGATACTGAAGCGTGCAAACGCTACCTTGCGCTAGAACTCGATGGCATACAAGTTGGTCCTTCCCCAAAATGGCTGCAAAACAGACTCAAAGCGGTGGGGCTCAAGCCTATCAACAATGTAGTTGACATCAGCAATTTTGTGCAGCGTGAACTCGGTACGCCACTCCATATTTTTGATGCCGACCAAAGCGGCACAGCACTAGAGGTGCGCACAGCAAAAACCGACGAAACCTTCCTAGGCCTAGACAACACCAACTATAAACTTGCAGGTCACGAACTCGTTATTGCCAATTCAAACGGAGCGCTATGCTTGGCGGGTGTGTTGGGTGGTTTAGAAAGTGGCGTCAGCGCCAAAACCACGCGCATCCTGATTGAATCCGCACTTTTTGATGCGGTGCGCATCCGAAAAGCAGCACGCCAACACGGCCTCAATACGGATGCCTCTTTTCGCTTTGAACGCGGCGTGGATCCAAACTTGACCCACACAGCTCTATTGCGTTGCGTTCAACTTTTGCAAGAACTCACCGGCGCTCAAATCAAGAGTAAAACATTTGAATTCATAGGAAAAATAACAAGCCCTATTGAATTGAAAATCAGCAAACAAGAAATCACCAATCTCATTGGAAACGATATACCCAACACCCAAATTGAACAGATCTTAACGGACCTAGATTTTCAAATAAACGGCTTTACCGACCAAACTTGGGACTTAACTGTTCCGGCTTACCGCGTAGACGTGACGCGTCCGATTGATGTCATTGAAGAAATTTTACGCATTTACGGGCTCAATAGCATTGAACTGCCTGCCAAATGGCATTACAGCCTCAGTGCACCCAATGACAAATCCTCAGATTCACAAAAAGAAACAGCAGCCGAATTTTTAGTGGGTCGCGGCTTTTTTGAGGTCATGAACAACTCCCTGACCAAAAAACAATATAGTACTGCGCTCGATGCCTCTTTTGGCACGGCGATCAGCATGCTCAACCCCTTGAGTCAAGACCTCGCTCAGCTTAGACAAACACTCGTTTTTGGCTTATTGGAAAACTTAGCCTTTAACCAGAACCGTCAGCAAGCAGATCTCCAAATTTTTGAATTTGGTCAAGATTACCAGACGCACCAAGATCAGCACCAAGAAACACCGCGTTTGGCCCTTGCCTTAATGGGAAAGCAAACAACTGAAAACTGGCAACAAACTACCGCTTCCAGCCATTCCTTCTTTAGCCTCAAAAAAGAGGTTTACGCCATCTTGGAGCGCTTCGGACTTGCGCATGCGTGCAAAGAAAGCGACACTGAAAATATTTTATTTCAACAAGGCCTGCGCATTACCTGCGACCGTCAAGCGCTTGTTGAACTCGGCCAAATCAGTGCACAATTACAACAAGACCTCGATCTCAAACAACCTGTGTATTACGCCCAATTTGACTGGAACAAACTCCTTGAATTAGCCTCGAAAAGAAAAATTCGCTACCAAGAAGTTCCTAAGTCTTTTGCCGTCAGACGAGACCTCTCTTTGCTCGTAGACCAAAGCACGAGCTACCAAGCATTGCAGCAATGTGCGCAAAAAGCTGAGACCAAACTCTTACAAGACATCCAGCTTTTCGATGTATACGAAGGCAAGAATTTACCTTCAGGTAAAAAATCGTATGCTTTGGCTTTCTATTTACAAGATGGGCAGCAAACGCTCTCAGAAACGCAAATTGAAAAGGCCATGCAACGCATCTTGAAAGCCTTGGAAAATGAGTGTGCAGCGCAATTGAGAAATTAAGCGCGCAACAAATTAGAAAAGATAAGATTTTAGACGGCGTCGAGGTAACGCTCTAGATTTGGATTGTCGGCGAGTTCTTCGGCGCCAATGACCAACACGTTTTTAGCTTTGGTGCTATCCAACCAAAGTGCAAAGTTCGTAACCCCTACTTGCAAAGTACCGTTGATATCAATTTTGTGAACGGGTTTTTGCTGTTTGTCGTAACGGGCTTTCAGCTCTATGATTTCCGGACTCAACTCTTGGTTCTGATTGAAAATCAAAAGACTATCCGTACTTTCAAAGAAATCCAGGGATTTGTCGTTGACAGAATGGACCTCTGTAGCCATGCCCGCCGCCCAAGACTGAACTTTTGACGAAAATTTGTTGGGAGCCAATAAAGAGATCGATGTTACTTTCATTCTGTTTTAAAATTGTCCGCAAATATAGCACGAATAAACCCTCGGTTACTTGTCGTAGCCCAATATTTTTAGGTAGTCTTGTGCAGTTTGCTCATTGCTAAATACTTCGGTCTGAATTTTTCCGTTTTCATCTCTGGTGATCAGGATATGTTTGGGCTCCGGAATGAGGCAATGTTTGAGGCCGCCGTAGCCTCCGATGGTTTCTTGATACGCCCCCGTATTGAAAAATCCGATGTACAAAGTGTTGTTTTTATCGAATTTAGGCAGATAAATGGCGTTGGAATGCTGCTCTGAGTTGTAATAGTCGTCGGAGTCACAGGTGAGGCCGCCGAGCAAGACGCGCTCGTAGTCGTCGTTCCAGCGGTTGATCGGCAACATGATGAAACGCTGATTGATGGCCCAGGTGTCTGGGAGGTTGGTCATGAAAGAAGAATCGATCATGTTCCATTTTTCGCGGTCGTTTTGCTGCTTCTGGTGCAAGACGCTAAAAATAGCACCCCCGCTCTCGCCTACTGTAAAAGAACCGAATTCTGTAAAGATGTTGGGCTCCGGTATGTCGTTGTCTTGGCAGAGTCTTTTGATTTGGGTTAAGATCTCACGCACCATATAGGCGTAGTCGAAATCAAAGGCCAAGGATTTCTTGATTGGGAAACCACCCCCGATATTGAGGGAATCTAGTTCTGGACACAATTTTTTGAGGTCGGAATAAACGCGCAAACATTTCGTGAGTTCGTTCCAGTAGTAAGCGGTGTCGTTGATGCCCGTGTTGATGAAAAAGTGCAGCATCTTGACGCGCACACGCGGGTTTTCTTTGAGAATGGCTTTGTAAAAAGGAACGATTTCGCGGTAGCGGATCCCTAAACGCGAGGTGTAGAATTCGAACTTAGGCTCTTCCTCAGAAGCAATGCGGATACCGATATTGAGTTCTTTGGTGGTGAGGCTAATGAGCTGCTTGAGTTCATCTATGTTGTCTACAACGGGCACCACGCGCAGGTCGTCTTCCTCGATGAGGTCTGCAATTTTATGAATGTATTGAGACGGTTTGTAGCCATTGCAAATAACGTAGCTTCTGGGCTGTAATTTACCAGCTGCTTGCAAGCTCTTGACGATATCGATATCAAAAGCCGATGAGGTTTCGATGTGGACGTTGTTTTTGAGGACTTCGTCGAGTACAAAAGCAAAGTGAGAGCTTTTGGTGCAGTAAGAATAGTAGTAGTTGCCTTGGTAACCGAGGTTCATGATGGCCTCCCTAAACCAGCCTTTAGCGCGCTGGATGTTGTTGGAGATTTGGGGTAAGTAGTGAAACTTAAGGGGGGTGCCGTGTTCGTGAACCAAGCGCATGAGGTCGATGCCGTGAAAGAACAAGCGGTCTTCGCGCAAGAAGAATTCATTTTGAGGAAAATCAAAAGTTTGTTCGATCAGGTCTATGTATTTTGTTCTCATGCGTCAAATTCAAAAAGGGTTTATACGTAAAGGGCTTGCATAAGTTTCGGTTTGAGGCCAAAATTTTGTGCAAAAATACTGCAATTTGAATGGATGTACAGCAACTTAAAATAGTACTTTTGAAAACAGCATTTTTTCCATGTCCTATCTAGACGAATTAAACGAAAGTCAGCGGGTTGCCGTTGAACATATTTTTGGCCCAATTATGGTGATTGCCGGTGCCGGTTCGGGTAAAACCCGCGTACTCACCTACCGCATTGCCCACATGATGGAGCAAGGCATCGATCCTTTCAATATCCTCGCCCTCACCTTTACCAATAAGGCGGCCAAAGAAATGACCGAAAGAATTGGGCACATCGTGGGGGCAGGCGAAGCCAAGAATATCTCCATGGGTACCTTTCACTCGGTATTTTCAAAGATTTTACGCTTCAATGCAGAGCGCATCGGGTTTCCGAACAACTTCACCATTTACGACACCCAAGATTCCAAAAGCCTGATCAAAGGCATCATCAAGGAGCTCAATCTCGACGACAAAACCTACAAGCCCAGCATGGTCTTTGGACGCATTTCAGCAGCCAAAAACAACCTCATTTCACCTGAGGCCTATGCTGCCAATGCCGAAATCCAACTCGAAGACAAACAATCGCGCCGACCAGAGCTCGGCCTCATCTTTCAGACCTACGCCAATCGCTGCTTGAAGGCGGGCGCCATGGACTTCGATGACCTCCTCTATTTTACAAATGTCTTACTGCGCGATTTCCCAGATGTACTTCACTACTACCAGCAAAAGTTCCAGTACATTTTAGTAGATGAGTACCAAGATACCAACTACGCACAGTACCTCATCGTTAAAAAACTCGCAGCAGCTTATCAAAACATCTGTGTAGTCGGCGACGACGCCCAAAGCATCTATTCTTTTCGCGGAGCCAACATCGAAAACATCCTCAACTTCAGAAAAGACTATCCCGATTTTGTGCTCTACAAACTCGAGCAGAACTACCGCAGCACCAAAAACATTGTAGAGGCTGCCAATAGCATCATCAAAAAGAACAAAGACCAAATCACCAAAAAGGTCTGGACCGACAACAGCGAAGGGGCAAAAATCAAAGTACAGCGCTCCTTAACCGACAACGAAGAAGGCCGCACCATTGCACAAGCCATCTTTGAGCGCAAAACAACAGAAGGCGCACGCTTTCAAGATTTTGCCATTCTTTATCGCACCAACAAGCAATCGCGTGCCTTTGAGGAAGCCCTGCGCAAACTCAATATGCCCTATAAAATTTACGGTGGCTTGTCTTTTTACCAGCGCAAAGAAATCAAAGACCTCCTCGCTTATTTCAGACTCAGCGCCAACCCGCACGACGAAGAAGCCATTAAACGCGTCATCAATTACCCCAAAAGAGGCATTGGCAAAACCACCATTGAAAACATCATCATTGCCGCCAACCGCTACAACACCAGCATGTGGGAGGTCATCAAAGACTTTCAGCGCTTTCCGGCCGATGTCGGGAGTGCCGCGCGCAGCAAAATCTATGAGTTTGTGACCATGATCGAAAGCTTTGGTGCCGAGCTCGAAAAAACCGACGCTTTTACGCTTGCCGAACGCATCGCTAAATCCTCAGGGATCATTCGCGAACTCTTAGCCGAAAAAGACAAAGGCCCTGAAGAAGTCGAGCGCTTTCAGAACATCGAAGAACTTTTGGCGGGTATCCAAGAATTTGTGCGCGGAGCCGAAGCCGATGTACCGCGCACCCTCGCTGACTTCATGATGGACGTCGCGCTACTCACAGACGCCGACCAAGACAAACCCGAAGACCGCAACCACATCAGCCTCATGACCATCCACTCGAGCAAAGGCCTCGAATTTCCGAATATTTATATAGTTGGTCTCGAAGAAAACCTCTTCCCTTCTCAAATGGCGCTCAATTCGCGCTCAGAACTCGAAGAAGAACGCCGCTTGTTTTATGTAGCGCTTACCCGCGGCATGCGCAGCTGTATGCTTTCGTATGCCACGAGCCGCTTTACTTGGGGGCAATCTATTATGTGTGAACCCTCGCGCTTCATCGATGAAATCGACCCGCAATATTTGCAATTTGAATCCGTGAGCAGAGCTGCCAACAGCCGTTCTTTAATGGGCTCAGGTGGTTTTGATCGCGGTTATTCAGGAGGCCTAAACAAGCCATTGGGTTCAGCACCTCAATTGCGTTCACTCAAAGAAGTGAGTCAGCAAAAAACGACGAATCAAACGGATAGCACACCTGGCTTGATGGTAGGCCACAACATCATGCACGATCGTTTTGGAAAAGGAAAAGTACTCAAACTAGAAGGCCAAGGTGCAGACAAAAAAGCGACCATCTTCTTTCCGCAGCACGGATCAAAAACAGTATTGTTGAGATTTGCGAATATTCAGATACTAGAAGATTAATTACTCCTCTAAAAGATCTGGTCTTCTTTCTTTGGTCCTGGCATAGGCTTGTGCTTCGCGCCAGGCATCTACGTCTTTAGGGTTGCCCCCGAGCAAGACCTCCGGCACTTCTAAACCATTGAAAACTGGTGGGCGCGTATAAACTGGCGGCGCCAAAAGACCATCTTGAAAAGAATCGGTGAGCGCTGAGGTTTCGTCATTGAGTACGCCGGGTATGAGCCGAACCACCGCATCCACAACAATTGCAGCTGCAAGCTCGCCCCCACTCAAGACATACGAACCAACCGAAATTTCTTTGGTGACATACAAATCGCGCACGCGTTGGTCTACACCTTTATAATGCCCACACAAGATCAATAAATTTTGCGCCAGCGAAAGCTGATTGCAAGTGCTTTGTTCAAGCACTTCTCCATCTGGAGTCATGTAAATGATGTCGTCGTATTGGCGCTCAGCTTGCAAGGATTCAATAGCTTTGGCGATAGGGACAATACTCATGACCATTCCAGCACCACCGCCGTATTGGTAGTCGTCTACATTGCGGTGTTTGTTGTCTGCGTAATCGCGCAAATTGTGGACGTGAATTTCGACATGACCTTTAGTTTGGGCACGCTGCATAATAGAAGCGGCAAAAGGGCTCGTGAGCAACTCTGGAAGCACAGTAAGAATATCAATACGCATACCGCAAAGGTAAGTCAATTCGGCACAAATTACTACCTTTGCACAAACCCTATTTCATGATCCAATTATCTGAACGTTTACTGGCAATGGAAGAGTCTGCAACCATTGCAATGGCTAAAAAAAGCCGCGAACTCAAGTCGCAAGGAAAAGACGTCATTTCGCTCTCTTTGGGCGAGCCCGATTTTCATACACCGGACTTCATCAAAGCAGCAGCTGTTGAGGCATTGGAACAAAACTACACCACTTACACTCCCGTACCTGGCTACGACGACCTCCGCGAAAGCATTGCGCACAAATTCAACCGCGACAACAACCTCACCTACACCAAAGACCAAATCGTGGTCTCCACAGGCGCCAAGCAAAGCATTGCCAATTTGGTGCTGAGCCTCATCAACCCCGGAGACGAAGTCATTATTCCGGCTCCATACTGGGTTTCTTATTTAGAGATTGTCAAGGTCGCTGAAGGTGTTCCGGTGGTGATTGCCGCAGGTATTGACAAAGACTTCAAAATTACTGGCGCAGACCTCGAAGCGGCCATCACGCCAAAAACCAAACTACTCATGTTTTCTACACCTTGTAACCCAACGGGTTCGGTGTACAGCAAAGCAGAACTCCAAGACCTTGCCCGCGTGTTGGCGAAATACCCGCAAATTGTAGCAATGTCCGATGAAATCTACGAGCACATTAATTTTATAGGCAAACACGAAAGCCTTGCGCAGTTCCCAGAAATTTACAACCAAGTTGTGACCGTCAACGGCGTTTCCAAAGCCTGGGCCATGACCGGCTGGCGCTTGGGCTATATTGGCGCACCCAAAGAAATTGCATCAGCCTGCGACAAAGTCCAAGGTCAATTCACTTCGGCCACTTGCTCCATTACTCAGCGCGCCACAATTGCCGCGATGAACGCAGACCCAATTGTACTCAAAGACATGATTACCGCATTTGAAAGCCGTCGCAACTTAGTGTTGAGCGGCCTGCGCAAAATCTCCGGTCTAAAGGTAAATGATCCGGGCGGGGCATTTTATGTGTTCCCAGACTGCTCTTCCTATTTTGGCAAAAGCTACAACGGACAGACCATCCATAACTCCGACGACCTCTGCATGTACTTGTTAGATGTAGCGCTAGTTGCTTGTGTGGGCGGCGCTGCCTTCGGCGACCCCAACTGCTTTCGCATCAGCTATGCTGCCTCAGAAGAAACCCTGCAAAAAGCAGTTGACCGCATCTCAAACGCACTCGCTCAACTCCAATAAAGCATGCAAACACAGGCGCTCTTCGAAGCTTTTAACGGCAAGCGTGTATTGGTCATCGGCGACGTCATGACCGACGCTTACTTACACGGCCAAGTGCTGCGCATGAGCCCAGAAGCACCTGTTCCGGTAGTTGATTTACAAACACAAGACCAACGAATCGGCGGTGCCGGAAATGTTGCGCTCAACCTCATTGCCTTAGGTGCTGAGGCCCTGCTTGCCAGCGTCATTGGCCAAGACAGCGCGGGCCAAGAACTCCAAACAATGTTCGATACAGCGGGCATCAATACCGCCGCGCTCGTCACGTCTGCAGAGCGGAAAACCACCATTAAAACGAGAGTCCTTTCTGCCGGCAAGCAAATGTTGCGCATAGACAACGAAGACCAACACGACCTCAGCGCAGCAGAAACAGCTGCACTCCAAAATGGCATCACTGGCTTACTGAGTCAAGGAGTTGACGGTATTTTACTCGAAGACTACAACAAAGGCGTGCTCACCACTGAGCTCATCGAATGGATTATTGCCGAGGCCAAGGCCCTGCAAATTCCGGTGGTCGTCGACCCCAAAAAGAAAAATTTCTTTGCTTACAAAGGCTGCACACTTTTCAAGCCGAATTTAAAAGAACTCAAAGAAGGATTGCAAATAACATTCGATTACCATAAAGAGCCGAATTCCTTAAACTTAGCTATTGAAAAATTGCAACAGCATTTAGAAAGTCGTTTTACGTTTGTGACGCTTTCTGAACACGGCGTTCAACTTTTCGACGGCCAAAACCACTTCCACCACCCTGCACATTTGCGCAACATCGCCGATGTCTCAGGCGCCGGTGACACCGTTATTGCCACCACCTGCCTCTGTCTGATCTGTGGTGCCGAACCTTCTACCATTGCCGCAATTGCCAATTTGGCGGGCGGTCTGGTTTGCGAACAACCCGGTGTGGTGCGCATCAACAAACAAAAACTGCTTGAAGAAGCACTCCAACTTAACGCTTAAGCTATGTCCCAAAAAGTTGTAAAACCCTACGATTCCGGAAAATCCAAAAAAGAAGAGGTGGCGCAAATGTTCAACAACATTTCAGCCAACTACGATTTTCTCAATCACTTTTTGTCTTTAGGCATAGACCACCTCTGGCGCAGAAAAGCCGTCAAGCAACTTCAAGCACAGCAACCAAAAGTCATTTTAGACTTAGCTACGGGTACCGGCGATTTCGCCATTGCTTGCTTGCGTCTCAAGCCCGATCAAATCATCGGGATGGATATCTCTGCCGGCATGCTCGAGGTCGGTAAAAAGAAAATGAAAAAAAGAGCTTTTAACCACATCATCGATATGCAACTCGGAGACTCCGAAAACATGCCTTTTGAAGACGCTACTTTCGATGCGATTACCGTTGGTTTTGGCGTGCGCAATTACGAAAACTTAGAAAAAGGACTCGGCGAAATGCTGCGCGTACTCAAACCAGGCGGGCAAGCTGTTGTGCTCGAGTTCTCTAAACCCAAAGCCTTTCCGATCAAGCAACTTTTTGGATTTTATTCAAAAGTGCTGATTCCATTATTTGGTAAATACATCTCCAAAGACGAGCGAGCTTATACCTATTTACCCGAGAGTGTTGCCGCTTTTCCAGAAGGTGCTGACTTTATGAATGTACTCGAAAAAGTAGGATACCAAGCACACAAACAAATTCGTTTGAGCGGAGGTATTGCCAGTATTTATATCGGCCAGAAACCCACACAACAATAAACCAACTTAAGAATCGTTAGTCAGACATGCGTTTGCTCCTCTATTTTTGTTTTTTGTGCAGCTTGAGCACCATGGCTCAAACCCAAAAGCAGCAGCGTTATAAAAACTTTGACAAGCGCTTCATTCATTTTGGCTTTATGCTTGGCGTCAATAGCTCAGACTTCACGGTCATGCCCAAACCCAATGCCTATAACCAATACCAATTGCTGTCGCTCACCAACGACGCCCAACCCGGCGGGCAAATCGGTATCCTGACCACCATCAAACTTGGCACGCCCACCATTCGTTTTCGCTTTATCCCGACACTCTCCTTTCAAGAGCGCGTGCTCAACTACAAAAGCCTCGATACCATATGGTTTATGAATGGCAGCGGCCAACAGCGCATCAATTCAACCAACCTCGAATTCCCCATGATGCTGCAGTTTCGCACCAAGCGCTACAACAATTTCACCGCCTACTCGCTTTTTGGCATGCAATACGCCATCGACCTCCAATCACAGCAAGACGCCTCCCAAAATTTTTATGACCCCTTCGTTAAAATCAAAAAGAACGATTGGCAGGGTCAAATTGGTGCAGGCGTAGAATTTTTTGCGCCCTATTTTAAATTTGGCCTAGAACTCAAATATAGCCACGGCTTCAAGAGTAGCTTTATCCAAGACTTCACTCCGGTGTCTAACCCGATTGACCAGCTCTACAACCGCGCTTGGTATTTTTCCTTGATTTTTGAAGGATGAGCGAAGTGGTTAATTTGGTGTGCAGCCCCGAAGAGGCTCAAGACCTTTTGTTTTTGGAGCAACGCATCCGAGAAGCGCTCCAACTCAAACCCCAAGATGAACTCGACTTTCGTTGGCGCAAGCGCAGCATAGATGCGCGCCAAAGACAAATTAAAGTCAATGCGAGCTTTGAGGTCGCTGTAAACGCTGTGCTTGCGCCTCGTTTTGCATTCCAGAATTTTGCAGCGCTTGGCCCAGATGCCCCAGTTGTGCACATTATCGGTGCAGGCCCCGCGGGGCTGTTTGCCGCGTTGCAAGCGCTGACCCAAGGCATTAAACCCATTGTTTTTGAACGCGGCAAAGAGGTCCGCGCGCGCAGGCGAGACCTCGCCAAACTCACCAAATCTCATGAGCTCAACCCCGAATCCAATTATTGTTTTGGCGAGGGCGGGGCCGGCACTTACTCGGATGGCAAACTATACACGCGCTCAAAGAAACGCGGCGATGTCCAAAAAGTATTGGAGTGGCTCGTGCAATTTGGCGCCAAAGAAGACATCCTAATAGACGCACATCCGCATATTGGCACCAACAAGCTGCCGCAACTCATAGAAGCCATCCGCCAACAAATTTTAGCTGCAGGTGGCGAAATCCATTTTGAGCACAAACTCACCGATCTCCGCGTTTCAAATAAGCGCATCACAAATATCCAAATCAACGGAACAACTGAAATACCTGTTCATCGCGTTATTTTGGCAACGGGGCACTCCGCACGCGATATTTTTGAACTGCTCAAAGACAAAAACATCGCAATCAAAGCCAAGCCTTTTGCTTTAGGCGTTCGTGTAGAGCACACCCAAGCTTATATCGATGGCCTGCAATACCACGGCCGCCTCAACGACGACTACCTCCCTCCTGCTTCTTATAGTTTGGTTACACAAGTAGATAACCGTGGCGTGTATTCGTTTTGTATGTGCCCCGGCGGCATCATTGCGCCTTGTGCCACCGCAGACGGTGAAGTCGTTACCAATGGTTGGTCTCCCTCTAAGCGCAATAATATTTACGCCAATTCTGGCATTGTTGTCGGTATCGAACCCTCAGATTTTCCGAATGCTAATGACCCCTTCGTTTGTTTAGATTTCCAAAAAGACATTGAACACAAGTGTTGGATGGCAGCGGGCCAAACCCAAAAAGTACCTGCACAGGGCCTCGCAGATTTTGTAAACGGGATCAAAAGTGAAGCTTTCCCCAGATCTTCTTACCAACCCGGTATTGTGAGTGTCAACCTCAAAGAGGTCTTCCCCGCTTTTGTCTATGACCGTTTGCGTCAAGCATTCTTAGATTTCGACAAAAAAATGCCCGGATTCATCACCAACGACGCCGTTGTTCACGCGCCTGAATCTAGAACGTCGTCACCTGTGCTCATTCCCCGCGACCCGCTCAGTTTTCAACACACTCAAATCACCAATCTTTATCCAATTGCCGAGGGCGCAGGTTACGCAGGCGGGATTGTCTCAGCAGCCATCGATGGCCTAAATTGTATTGAAAAGATTGCAACCCAACAAGTAAGTCCTTAATTTTAAGGAACTAAAGCGCTAACCTATGAGATATTTATTTTTTATTTTGCTCTGCCTTACACAATTTAATGCAAGTGCACAGTTAGATACCTTATTTTGGTTTGTCGCACCTGAGGTGGCCCAAAGCCATGGAGACCGTCCTATTGTGTTTCGATTCGCTACACTCAATCAGGCTGCAACCATCACCGTTAGCGAACCCGCCAACCCCCTCTTCCCGACGCAAGTTTTGAATTTAGTTGCCAACGATGCCCAAACACTTAATTTAACGACCTGGATCGATCAAATTGAAAACAAGCCAGCAAATACCGTTTTGCCTTATGGTTTTAAAATTTCTGCAACTGCACCTATCATGGCTTATTATGAAGTTACACCAACATGTAATTGCAACCCCGACATCTTTGCATTGAAAGGAAAAAATTCACTCGGCACCTCCTTTATTGTTCCCGCTCAAAACTTCCTCAACAACGCCTCTTATGCCCGCTCGGGCTTTAATATTGTGGCTACGCAAAACAATACCGTTGTCACGATCAATCCAAAGCAAGCCATTGTTGGCCATGCCGCAAATATTCCATTTAATATCACCCTTCAAAAAGGTCAAACTTTTTCAGCGGAGGCCATTTCTATTTTAGCTAACCAACACCTGAGCGGATCAACCATTACAAGTAATTTTCCAATTGCCGTTACCTTACATGACGACTCAATGAGCGGCGCACCCTACGGAGGTTGCGCAGACCTCATGGGTGATCAACTGATTCCCAATCAAGTACTGGGAAGTGAGTACATTATCTTAAAGGGCTACCTCAACGGGCCTGACAAAATATATGTTGTGGCCATTCAGAACAACACCCAAATTACTGCAGATGGTGCGGTTGTGGCCACCATCAATGCAACCGAAACTTATGTGCATACACTAAGTAATCCGTCGGTTTTGATCCAAACCAGCGCACCCACACACGTATTACACACCACCGGATTTGGTTGCGAGGTAGGTGGTGCAATTTTGCCGTCTATTGTCTGTACTGGTTCCAATACAGTGGCTTTTGTAAGGTCAACAAACGAATTCTTTGCCTTGAATATTTTGGTGCCCGCGGGCGGTGAAAACGATTTTACCTTCAATGGCAACGCAGGCGTGATCAATCCTGCGCTATTTAATTTTGTGCCTGGCACCAATAACGCTTGGAAATTTGCGCAAATCGATGCCAGCAGTTTCGTGGGCGTCCAATTGGCCTCGCGCATAGACAATCCTAATTTCAAATTTCACCTAGGCGTTGTACATGGCGGCTCTTCAAGTGGCTGCCGCTATGGCTACTTCAGCGATTTTGCAGCAGCGCAATATCAAATCAGTGTCAATGACCAAAGTTTTTGTGTTGGCGAACCTATTTTACTCACGACCAACACCCTTACCGGCGCCACCTACAACTGGACTGGGCCCAACAACCTTACGGCAAGTGGTTCTCAGATTCAAATTGCGCAAGCCCAACTCTCAGACGCAGGTACCTACACCATTTCAGGCTATCTTCCTGGCACCTGTGCCATCGTACCCGATACCATAGACATTTCGGTCTTTGCGAATCCGGCAGCGCCCCAAATCTTGACAAATGGGCCGGTCTGTGCAGGAGATTCGTTACAATTTTGGACCAATGCCAGTGCAGCTCAATATTTTTGGTCACAAGGCAACAATACGAGCGCTTTAGATACTTTTAGTTTACTACTTAATCCCGGAACCTACACTGCTCAACTATCCATAGTCGACACAAATGGTTGTGTTTCGCCTCCAAACGCTATTTCTGGCGCTGTAGTTTCCAATCCTACCGTCAACTACAACGGCCCAACTAGCGTATGCGGTCAAATAGTCAATCTGAATGCAAACATAGCAACTGATCCACAAGACCCATTGGATGCGCTTGACTGGATGCAAAACGGTCAAACTATTGGCTCCGGAAATCCTTTTTCATTTGCTTTGCAATCCAATAATGGCAGCACCGAAACATTTACGGTTCAAGTCACCAGTAATCTTGGCTGCACGGGTAGCGACACCTTTCAGGTGAGTTTCAACCCTTATCCAGTAGCCAACTTTACAGCAAGCGCGTTATGCGATGGGCAAACCGTCAATTTTACAAACCAAAGTACGTGGACAGGTACGCCAATCAATGGAACCTCCATTCAGGCAACTTTTCAGCCCGGCGATGGTCAAACGCTCAACAACATTCCAGCTAGTTATACTTATAATCAGAGCGGAACTTATACCGCAAGCCTCATTTTAGAGAGTTCTGCAGGTTGCAGTGATACAAGCACACAAACTTTTCAACTATTAGCCGTGCCACAAATTACGCTAAATAGTCAGGACACCTGTGGGCAAACGGCAACTTTTCAAGCACTATTTGACGTCCTTCCATCCAACATTCAAAGTTTTCAATGGGACATCAACAACCAGATCTTCACACAAAATCCGCTTACCCAAACCTTCGGTCAGGCAGGAACTTACCCCTATTCATTTACTTTAAACTTACAGAATGGTTGCTCGTATACAAGCAATGGGTCCATCGATATCATTCCATCAGTTACTTTACCGACACTGACGTTCCCCAACATCATTTCTACGAGCAGCACCGCAGCGAACCATCAATGGCAAATCGACCCGCTTTACGAAAATTGTGCAACCTTTGAACTCAAAATCTTGAACCGTTGGGGCCAAGTTGTTTTTGAGACCTCCACTGCTCAAAAAGCATTTGAGGGAAAAAATGAACAAGGCGAGACACTTGCTGAAGGCATCTATTTTTATCTATTCACTAGCGGGAAAGAGAAAAGACAAGGCTTTATTCATGTGATCCACTAAGAACACGTAAATTTGAAGCATGAAACGCGTCGTTGTTGGACTTTCCGGTGGAGTTGATTCCAGTGTTGCGGCACTATTACTCCAGCAGCAGGGATATGAAGTGATCGGAATGTTTATGCGCAATTGGCACGACCAAAGCGTGACCCTTTCCGACGAATGCCCCTGGATAGACGACTCCAACGATGCCTTACTCATTGCCCAACAGCTCGGCATTCCATTTCAAGTCATCGATTTATCTGAGCAATACAAAGACCGGATTGTCAATTATATGTTTGCAGAATACCAAGCCGGTCGCACGCCCAACCCCGATGTGCTTTGCAACCGTGAAATCAAATTTGATGTCTTTTTAAAAGCGGCCCTCGATTTAGGTGCCGACTACGTTGCCACAGGCCACTATTGCCAAAGACGCGAAAACCAAGATGGCAGTTTGAGCTTACTTGCAGGTGCCGACCCCGGAAAAGACCAATCTTATTTTCTGTGCCAGTTGAGCCAAGAGCAGCTCTCCAAAGCGCTGTTCCCAATTGGGCATTTGCAAAAAGCTGAGGTGCGTCAAATTGCACTAGACAACGGCCTCATTACCGCTGCTAAAAAAGATTCGCAAGGGCTTTGTTTTGTGGGTAAAATTGCGCTTCCCACTTTTCTACAACAACAACTAGCGCCCAAAGAAGGGCCAGTTATTGAACTTTCTGCCAACTTAGCTGTCTTCAAAAATTACGAAGCACTTGCGCCAACTATAGCCAACATCGAGCAATTGGCCCAGCCATTTCGTTTTCAACCTTCCGACGGACAACAAGTAACTACCCAACAAGGAGCGCACTATTACACAATTGGCCAAAGAAAAGGTTTACATATTGGCGGCCGTCCGGAGCCTAGCTTTGTGATCGGTATAGATACGCTAAATAACATTGTGTATAGTGGTCAAAATGAGCAGCATCCGGGGCTAAACCGCTGGGCACTAAAGCTAGACGAAAGCAGTATTTCATGGATCAATACGCATCCTGAATTTGAAACCACCAATGAACTGAATTGCTTGGTTCGGATCCGTTACCGTCAGCCTTTGCAAAAAGCCAAGTTACTCAGAACGGCTACGGGTTATTATATCCTATTTGAACACAAACAAAAAGGAATTGCACCTGGTCAATTTGCCGCATGGTATGCACAAGAAGAACTGCTGGGTTCTGCCGTAATTGCCTAAAATTTGATGGCATAAAAAAAAGGACCCGTAAACGAGCCCTTTTTTTGTCTAACTATAAATCAACTATTAATTGAGGATCAGTGCAAAACCTTGTGGTTCTTCACTTAATTTTTCTTCGGTAAAACGAATGCGGTCTAATAAATCAGCAACTTCAAAAATGTTTAAAGGGCTTTGTGAACCCAGTTGACGGTGCTGATCTAATTTCAATTTCGCTTGGCGAATTGATTTGCTGCGGAGAGATTGAATACTTGTGGTCATGTCGTTTGTTGTTGGTTTGGGCTTTGATACGCTAAGAATTGTGCCAAGGTTTCAAAAAGTCATATAAATTTCATTGATCAAAGTAAGTAATCCTATTTAATCCTCACATGATGAGTGTGTTAACTTAAGTAAAGGTTTTTTGAATTTATCCACATTTTTTTCTTTCTACCCTCTTTACAATGTTTATAAACGTTCTCAAAGGACATCCTTATATTTGTATTGTGAAATATTTATTCTTACTTCTTCCCCTCCTCCTTTGGTCTTGTCAAGATCAAGCGAACGACGCTGCCACAACCGAAGCAAGCGCACAAGAGTTACCAACCAAAGGCAAGCAAAGTTTGGCCAGTTATGCAGACCGCATGGTCAGAGCCAAACTTGGCATACAGGCTAACGAAAAATTTGAGCTAAAAATTTACCGCGCCCAGCTAGACGCCGATGGCGTAGAAGACGCAGTAATCACCGTCAATCGTTTAGATTTCGCCATGAAAGAAGCGATGGCTTCACCAAATCCTGCAAAACGTGCAGAACTAGGCTTTATGGGTAACTTCAATTACTTTTTCTTTTTTGATGGCAAACTCGATATGCTCTCCCCACCCATAACCATCCCCTCTTCTCCGCTCTTGCCTCTCAAAGTTTCTTTTGAAAACATTAGCGCTACAACATACAAAGACATTTTAATAGACTTCAGAATCCGCAATGCGAGTTACAAAGATTTCTATACCGTAAGCAATCATACACCTCGTCGCGTGTTCCAGTTTAAAAATTTCGATGGTCTCGGAACGCCCATGACAGAAGCATACCATTTTGAATTCGGGGCGGGGTCTTACGGCACGCAGAAAAATATTTTTGTGATGGAAGGCCAACTCGAAGCGCTTCCTACTGGTGCAGACAAGAATACTTTTGTACCAAAAATCAAGCCCATTGAAAAGATCAAGTACACGTTCTTCTATTTGGAAAGCGAAGCCAAATACGCCACCAAAGACACCCAATAAAATTTGCTAGAAATTTCCGCGGAGTGTCAGGATAAAATTGCGTCCTGGCGCAGAAATGTTT
>JANQWC010000008.1 GCA_030730025.1 Crocinitomicaceae bacterium | reverse complement strand
TTGAACTGAGGCGTGATGCCTAATATCAAGTGCCCCATCTCGTCTACAGAACCTTTGTTCAATTGGAATAATTGATCTGGATTCAGGGAAGAAAAGGGTACGTTCCACATGGCTGAATAACCAAAACCAAAATGACCTAAGAGGCCAAAACGGCTAGTAAAATCATTGAAATGAAGGATGTCCGTAAAATTAATCGTAGGCTCGATTGAAAAACGCAATTTGTGGGTATTGCTCGCGCCATTTATAAAATTGAAGTTGTCATAAGCCGCATCTAGCTTCCAACCAAAGCGGTTGTTTTGCATGTAACGGATATGCCCATTGAAATAACTCAATTGGTAAGCTTTGGTATAAGCGTTTGTCCAGTGCATGCCGTCGTGGCCACCTACATTGAGACCAATTGACCATTGGTTATAAGGCATACCTGACTTTGTAGCCGAGGCCGGATTTGTTGTTTGAGCTGATATCTGCAGACTCAAAACAGTAGTTAAAATAAAAAGAATTGCTTTCATGCGCTTGAACTTAAGTTGCAAAGTTACATATTATTATTTACGTTTCCCCTTCAAGAAGCCCAGAGGCAAAAGGTTCATCAATTTTTTGAATAAACTTGTAGGTGCCGCCGGGCCATCTACGTAGTCTGAGCCATAGGCCGCACCGTAACCATAGCCATAGCCATAGCCGTAACCGTAACCGTAGCCGTAGCCATAACCGTAGCCACTTCCATAGCCATAGCCGCTTCCGTAGCCATAACCGTATGCAGCCTTCTTGAAATCTACACCATTGACCAAAATAGCCATGTTTGGCATCTTTTTGTCGTGATACAAACTTGCTGGTAAAGAAAGCATCTCTTTTTTGATCAACTCAGCTCTCACTACATAAATCACTAAGTCCGCAAAATGCTGAATGTGTAAAGAGTCAGAAACCAAGCCTAAAGGTGCGGTATCTAAAATCACATAATCGAAGCGCTGTTTGGCTTCATTCATGAGTTCCGTAATACGCTCACGCATCAATAACTCAGATGGGTTTGGCGGAACGTCCCCTGAAATGATGTACTGTAAATCTGGATTACCTGGGTCATTGATCAAAAGTTCGTCAAATGAAAGCTGATCGTTCACAACATAGTTCGTGACACCAAAAGCTTTTTCGATATTGACATAGCGACCAATTTTTGGGGCACGTAAATCTAAACCAACCACCAAAACTTTGCTGCCACCTTGTGCCAAAGCATGCCCAAGGTTGATACTCACAAATGTTTTTCCCTCTTTTGCGACGCTCGAACTCACCAAAAGTACCTTTCCGCCGCCTTCTTCAGACTCGCCTAGCAAAAAGTTGAGGTTACTGCGCACCATGCGAAAAGCTTCTGCAATGTGTGTGCGGGCATTTTTGGTCACGACAATATTGCGCTCGAGGTCTTCTGCAAGGGGGATTTCACCCAATGCTGGAATGCGCGTTGCAGCACAATCTTGCAAGCCGTGCACTTTGTTGTCGAGGAGTTGTTTGAGGTAGACGTAGGCTAAGGGCAAAGAAATCCCTAATGCCAGCGCCAATAAATAAGCTATACTCGTTTTAGGAGAAATTGGGCCCGTAACAACAGGCTCCATGATGAGTTTTGTGTTTCCTACCGCTGCTGCTGTCTTGATTTCGTTCTCTTCTCGTTTTTGCAACAAAAAGACATAAAGCGTTTCTTTGATTTTCTGTTCGCGCTCGATGTCGCGGAACTGGCGCTCGTAACCGGGCAATGCACGCACTTGTCCTTGGTAGCGAACGTCTTGTTCTTTAAGTGACTTGAGCGCAATACGCAGCTTGGATTCGTTGGATTTAAGCCCTTCTGCCAAAGAAAAACGCAAGCCTTCAATTTGGTCGTCGAGCTTTTGAATGCTTGGGTTCTTGGAACTGGATGATTTAGCCAAACGGATCCGGTCCAGGACCAATTTATTGTATTGTGCAGTGATAGAAACCAAACTGCCATCTTCAAAGCCTAAGTTCCCAGGCAAAAGTTCTGTGTTTTCTTGGTGATCTCTGAGGTACTCTTTCAAGTATTGGATGAGGCTCAACTGCACCGATTGCGTAATAATTTGCTTGTCGAGCTCATCTCGATTTTTAGCAAAAGACTGGCCATCACTCAAGATATTTACCAACTCATGGCTTGCTTTAAAACCTTCTGCGTTACCTTCCACCACATTGAGCTCGTCTTCGATAATGCGCATACGCTCATTAATGAAATCAGAGGTATTGCGCGCGATTTGATTTTGATCGGCAATTTTCTCTAGACGGTGATTTTTCAATAAAGACCAAATGATGTCTTCCATTTTTCGAACAACCGGGCCAGCTAAATCTATCGTCACTACATCCGAAGGATTGTCTGCATCGTTCTCCGCAGCGAATGTCAAGGAGTTGTCTAGGGCAATCATAGCTGACTTTTCTGAATAAAGATTCAAAAGATATTCATCATCAACAACGAAGTGCTGTTTGATCCCGTTGTGAATTTTTATCGTGCCAACAGCAGTGGCAATTGGGGCTTCAAACTTAAACGAACCCAAACTTTTTTCGCCTTGCAAGAACTCAAAATGGTCCTGGGCTTTGACGACGAGTTTGAACTGAGCTGCTGCATTTTGCCAAACGCTATCTTTGATTCCGACCGGGACCAATTCAAATGGTGCATTCGGATAAAACTCAGACTTCGAAAGCCCCGTTCTGCGACCTAATAACACGACAGATTGTCTGAGTTTCAACTCTTGTACAACAGCACGCAAAATACCAGGTGTTTTGAGCTGGGCAATTTCATTGGCCAACTTTGCCCCCATTTTATTGCCGAAGCCTAATTCACTGAACACAGAGAGTTCTTCAATGGCATTCTTCTCTTGGTTAGTAAAGAGTATTTTGGCTTTCACCTCAAAAATGCGCGGCTGATAACGCAAATATAAATGCGCTGCGCCAAGACCTAAAGCCACAAAAATGATAATGAATGGCCAAAGACGTAAATAAGCAAACAAAAGTGCTTTGATGTTCAGGCCTGCTTCTTCAGGAGCTTCTATTTGGGCAATGGGTTGTTGGTCTGTAGACATATTAATTGAGCGCAAATAAGGTATAAATAGAGAGCATTAATGAAATTACCGGTGTGACTATCTGAGTGAAAACACCCAAGTTTTGACCTTGGAAGCGTGCTCCTTTGTTGGGTTCTACATAAATGACGTCGTTTTGACGCAAATAATATGCAGGAGATTGGTAAATATCTTTTTGGGTGAGGTCCAGGCGATACTCGATGCGCTTGCCATCTTGCTCGCGTACCAATAAAACGTTTTGTCTGATTCCAGATAATTTAAGATCGCCAGCCATGGCTACTGCCTCTAAAATAGAAACACGGTCAGATGGTAAAGTATAAGCGCCTGGTCGAGCTACCTCACCGAGAATACTCACCTTAAAGTTCTTGATTTGTATATTCACTACTGGGTCTGTTACATAGGCCCCCAACAATTCTTGTAGTTTAACTGTTGCCTCCAAACGCGTAAGCCCAGCAACTTGCACAAAACCTAGTACTGGAAAGTTGATGTTGCCGTTTGGGTCTATAAGGTAATTGATACTTGCCGATGCTTGCGAAGCCTGTAGGCCTGCTTGCGCTGCATTTTGATTGGCGCCGGAGCCGCTCACATTTACATAAAACTGAAAAGGCGCCAAGGCTTCTGCATCTTGACCCCCCACTTGGATTTGCAATAAATCGTCGGGGCG
>JANQWC010000007.1 GCA_030730025.1 Crocinitomicaceae bacterium | reverse complement strand
GTTCCCATTCTCCGTAGAAATTGGATTGGTGGAGGAAACATTTCCATTTTCTAATGAAACGGCAACTTGAGACTTGAGTTTTTGGGAGAGGTCTTCTTGTTGGGCATACTGGGCCAACAATTCGTCGTAGGAGCTTTGGAGATTGATTTGTGGAAGGCTTTGGTTTTCGGCTGCTTTGAGATAAGCTGCTTTGCGGGAGGCTTGGTCGAAAACTTGTAGTTCGGCGGCGGCGGCTTCGCGTTCTGTGCGCAATTGGCTGGCGGTGGCGTCTAGCGCTTTGCTTTCGCGCTCGCGTGCTGCGATTTGAAGTTGCGTTTGAGTCTGTTCTTTTTTGGATTGGAGCGGTAAGGCGGTTTGTAGTTGTTTGATTTGTTGTGCAACTTGCTGCTGCTGTGCTTTGATGGCGGCTTCTTCTTGGATGAGCTTTTGCAAGCTGCGCTGCTGTTCGAGTGCAGCGGCTTCAAGTGCGCTGGCGCCATCGAATGCGGCGATTTCCAAATATTGTTGGAGGGCGGTTTGTTGTTGGGTCCAACCAGCTAGCAAGACAAGAGAATCACCGGTGAGCAGCAAAGCCTGATGGCGTTCGTTCATGGCGCGCAGGGTATCTAGCAAGACTAAATCTGGAATATTGGCGGCCTGATTGATTTGGATCCAGCGTTGATTGAAGGCCAATGCGCTTTCTACGGCGGCTAATTCTTGGAGCAGTTCTTTGCGTTCGGTTGCAGAACTAGGCTGCGCCATGGACTGACTTAGCTTGGCGAGGAGTTGTTCGCGCACATCGAGTTGTTGTTCGAAATCTTGGCGCAAAAGCTCCATGAGGCGTACTTGGTTTTCCAGACTTACCTCTGCAGCCAGTAAGGTGTCTATCATTTGAGTGACAAACGCTGCGGTATCTTGGGCAGCAAAACCCCAAGTTGCGGCCAAAGAAGCTTGCAGCGGCTTGGTGCTTTCGAGCGCTGAGGTCTTGGCTTGCAGAAGCCCACCTTTTGCGACGTTCATTTGCAGTTTGGACAGGCTTGCCAATTGAGTTGCCGGATCGAGGTCGAGGAGTTGATTGCGGACTTGCCACTGTTCTTTGCCAAGCTCATCGCTGAAATAACGCACTTGCTGCTGCAAGGCTGTTTGCGGCTTGAGATTCGGGACACTGAAACGCGTTTGATAAGCCTTGGATGCGCCATCTACTCGGATCTCGAGTAAAAAATCACCTTTCTGCGGGAGAGCCACTTGATATACACCGCTGGCATCCGAGACAAATGGCCCATACACCTCACTGGTGAGCAAGTCCGTAAATTGCAGACTCAAAGCTTTGGACTCAGGTTGAAGCTCATTTGAAAAAAGGCCAGCAAACACAAAGTTGGGTCGGACGGGCTCGTCGAGTTGTAAGGTATAGATTTCGTATTGCCCTACTACGCCTTGTCTGGATGTGGCAAAATAAGCCTGATTTTGTGCGGCATCGCAGACGTAAAAAAGGTCGTCGGTGGGGCTTGAGTACGGATACGGCATTTTTTCAATTGCCGATGCGCTATTGGTCGAGAGCTCAAAATTGGCTTTGTATAAGTCGTGACCACCGATGCTGTTCGCCGTCGAACTAAAATAAAGTGTTTGAGAAGCCGCATCGTAAAAACCAAAAGATTCATTGCTGTTGGGGTCATTGACGCCACCCCCAATAAGCTGAGGCGTTGCCCAATTGTTGTTGGCGTCTTTCTTTTGGATATATAAATCGAGTTGGGTTCCTTTTGGACCGTAAGAGGCCAAAATTCGGTATTTCATGCCGCGTTTATAGGCATAAACCGGTACATGCCCCTGCTTTGCATTGTTTTTGCTGTGCACCTCTGGCGCTTCATATATCGTATAATCGTCTGGAGAAAACTTGTAGGCCGCATAAAATTTAGCTGCTTTTGTAGTGGAGAGCGCAAGCAATGGCAAGCGGATAAATGCCGTAATTTCTGTTGTGGCAAGGCGACACTGCGCAATGCGGGTGCTGACATCTATTGGGTTTTTCGAGCTGAGGCTCAGTTTTTGGTAATTTTCGAAGGCGCTAATGGCCTGTGCAAAGAAATATTGTTCTTGATAAATCTGTGCGCGATAGTAATACAGTAAGGGGTCTGGGATTTGCTTGAGGCCGAGGGCTACATCAAAATATTTCGCCGCTTCAAAGTGGTTCTCTACTTCAAAGAGACAAACCCCGTAATGATAGTTAAAGGATGGATTTTGTTGGTCTTTGGCCAGCAGCTGGCGATAATCTACAAGGGCTGCGGCATAATTTTGTTGCTCAAAAGCTTGTGCCGCACGTTTCTCCACACTGCTCTGGCTTTGAGCCAAGGCGCTGTGGTTTTGCCCAAAAAGCAAAAGCGTGAAAATGAAATAAATGAGCCTTTTTGTGCGCACTATAAGTAGAATAACCTATAGGCTTACGATTTTTTGGCAAAAAGGTTCATACGGTTTTCGGTACCGTTGAGCAAGCGCTCAATGTTCTTGCGGTGTGCCCAAATAACGAGTGTGCCGAGCACGATTGTAAAGATGATCATGATGCGGGTGTCGTTGTGAATGAAAAAATAAGAAACCAACGGAAAACAGAGCGCAGAGATCATGGCGCCAAGCGAAACATAGCGCGTGGATAAAAAGACCAATAAAAACAAAGCCAAGCAAACAGCAGCTGCTGGCGGATTGATGCCAATGACGATGCCCAAGGATGTGGCAACGCCCTTCCCTCCCCTGAACTGTGCGAAAACAGGAAAAACATGACCCACCACCGCACTAAAGCCGCCAACCAATTGCAAAATCAAGAATTCGTCTTTGTAGCCGCTAAAAGCACTTTGGGCTAAAAAATAAGGCAAGCAAGCGGCTGTTGTGCCTTTGATGACATCGGTGAGCAGTACCATCCAGCCAAAGCGTTTGCCTAGGATGCGAAAGGTGTTGGTTGCACCGGCGTTTTTGCTGCCGTGTTCGCGGATGTCAATGCCTTTAAAATAGCGACCAACCCATACAGCGGTTGGAATGCTGCCGAGTAAATAGGCGCTTAATAGAACAAATAAGAGCGTCATTAATTTTATTTATTTATTTAACAAATAAGCCCTCAATTTAGCTAAAATTTTTGAAGCATCTTGTTCTTGAGTGCTCACATAATTGAAATTTCGGGTCTTTCTTTTATCTGGCTTGATGCTGTCTATGGCGGCCAACATCTTGACATTACTCGAGTAAATACTCAAGACACCATCTTTTTTCTCTTGCGAATAACCCAAGATATAGCTCGTGCCGTCGAAAGCTTCTAGGGACCAATAAAAGGCCGTATTGGCGTCGTCTCCAAAACTTTGGACATACGCTTGGGTGAGCGTAACAGGTTGTGCAATGGCGGTGCCGTTTACCGAAATGAGACCGACACTTTGGGCTTCGCTCATCAGGCCTTTGGCTTGCTTATTTGCACTTGGCTTATTGCTTCCAAAATTCTCAAGAACGATTCCGCTTAAGATCAGGCTTTGCTCAAGTGTATTGGGCATTTTCTTCAATTTTTCTTCGTCAAAATCTTTGAATACTTCTTGCGCATCTTTTGGATTGGACCAAGCCGTAAGGCTATTCAACAAAGCATCCATTGGTTTTTTGATATTCCATTCAGGAGCGGTTTCTTGCGCTTTGAACTGCGAAGCCATTTCGGCCCATACTGTATTGTCAAGCGGCATCGTGATTTTGGCGTTGGCTGCAATGCGGGTCTTTCTTTTTTCGGAATCATAGCTGATCTTGCCGTATAAATCGATATCGACCTCACCTGTTGCGATGCCTAAATCGATGTGACCATAGCCAGACAAGCTGCAGCTTTCAACTGCTAGTACCAACAAATTGCTCAGTGAATCTGTGCGTTCGAGACGCGCTTTGCTACCGACCTCAAATTGTTTGGTTTGCTGGTCGTACTGAAGGTAACCAGACACGCGAAATAGCCCTGGGTCTGCTACCCCAATCCGCTGCGACAAGAAAGCGGGATAAATACGCAAGCTGTCGGCACGTTCGGTGGCGCGCCACACAAAGCCAAGTGCCAAACTATTGCCTTTGGCATCGGTTGGTTTTTCGGGGATAGGAATCTGAATTTGCTTAGCCAAAATGGTGTCTTTGAAGCTCATCCAAGATTTATCGTATTGGCAAGGATGCGAGAGTTTTGTCGAGCCTTCTAGCAATAAGCCCGGATGATTCGCCTCTATCTGCACTTTTCCAAAATAAGCGAATTCGGGGCTGAGCTGAAACTGAGCGCTTTCTGGAATCTCACCTTTGGCCACCGTTTTGGTTTGTACATAAACCAAGGATTTGATGTCGATGAGGCTTTTGGTGCTGTCGCGGTCAAAATAAGGATAAATTCCTTTGCCGTCGTAAGCCAAACGGCCACCAATATGCAAGGTAGCCTGTTCAAATTGGTGAAACTTCGTGATGTAATTGGCTAAGACTTTTGCATTTTTGAGTGTATCCATGGCGGCTGCCTTGCGGATGCGCACGCGAGAAGAATCCGGGAAAATACGCGCATCGCCAACCTGAATGTAGTCGACGGCATCGCAGAGAATGAGTTGTGTTTTGAGGTCGTATTTGGCACTGAGCGACTTGAATTGCAGGGAGTCTTGTTTGACATTGGTGGAAAAGAAGTTGTTTCGCGCGAGGTCGGCGCCACTTTCAAAGGTGGTTTCGCCGCCCTTGTTCTTCTTGAAGTCAAGCGATTCACCATCGATAAACCAGGTGAATTTATCCATCTGACAAAAGTATTCATTGGCAGGGAACATGATGCGCTTGGTGCCGTTGGAGGAGAATTCGCCTATGCGGGTAGCAAAACTGATGTGGGCTTTCATTTCGTCTGACTGAATAGCCAACGGATTTTCTCCGTAGCTAGAGAAGCGGTTGCGCAGCGCAAAAGAGGCATTTTGAGAGCGGATATCTACGTCTGTGAATTCAAAGTCGCGGGCAGCAAGTTGGGCTTCTTTGTAAAATAACGTTCCCTTACCGGTCATGCCTTTTTTATCGAGCAGGAGATGACCATCTACCAACACCTCTTCGGTGAAAATAAGCAAGGGTTCATTGCCATAACTGGCAATCTTGAGCTTTTCTTGACGCGGCTCAAAACTCATGTACGCTTTTTCTGACTTTGCCAGCGGATAACGCACGCCTGTTTTTTGCTCTGGGCCCGAAAAAGCCACCAAACCAATGGTAGAATCGGGCAAAAAGGTCAGTTTTTTAGAAATGGCTGTAGTGTGCAAAAACTGAATGGTACCCGCACCTTGCAAGCCATTGTGCGACAAATAAATTTGGTTTTTGTAGCGCGAACTCGTTTCGTAGAAAGGATACCCTTCGGTTGGTGCGGTGGTGATGAAACCCAAAGAATAATCGTTCATGATGCGCACGGGCACTTGCATTTTGGGGAATATACCCGATGACACCAGCTGCCCATCGAGCTGAAAAGTAGCTTCCACAAAATTATCTAAGCTATCGAGCTCAAAGATGGCAAGCTCATAGTAAAACCTTGTAGAATCATAGGCGCCTTTGAGAATAGACGGATCGTTGTAGAAAATTTTGCCTGGAGCTACGGTGCTGAGTACCGGAAAATGCGTGTTGCCGGTGGCTTTACCCGCTTTGTTGTCCGGGTCATCTATGCGGAGTGTGCCGCGCAAGCCCTTGAGTTCACTGAGCAGCAAAATAGATTCTTGTCCGTCTTCTTTTTTGAGCGGCCTGACACGAAAAGCGGTATTTTCGGTGGTGAGTAAATTGACCAAAAACTGTTCGTAATCGAACTTGGAGAAATTGGTTTGGATTTCGCATTTGCCCGCCTTGAGCCAACCCGAAAAACCGATATCTCTATTTTGATACATATAAACAACACTGGTGTCGGGAAAGATGCGCACCTGCTGCGCTTCCGAAAGCGTAATTTGCTCTACTTCTCTAAAAATCAATTCTTGCTTGTCTAGAGAAATGCTGGCATAGGCTGGACTTTGAACTTTTCGCAGATCAGAAACAACCAATAGGTTGTCGTAATCTCCGCTGCCTTGAATGGCCGCAGCATAGGCCAAAAGTTTAGGCGTGACCAACAATTTCTTCTGCACAGGATCGACACTCAGAAAACCAGCCGCACTGAGGTCGACAAATAAAGGCTTGACCTGGTCAATTGTTTTCTTGAGCGCATTGGCCAACTCGCCTTCAGTGAACAGTGTTTTGCCTTGTTTGTCGACTAATTGTGCAAAAACGGGGAACGGATTGTTGGCCCCCGCCCCTGCGAAACGTGCATAGAGCGCTTTGTCAAAGTAGTTCATGGATTCAAAGCGGGCCATTTTGCGCTCTTGGGCCGTGCCGACATCGAAAGTATAATACGGATCGGGAGTGCCTTTTTTCCAGGTGAGTACCGGCGCGTAGCAATACAACTTAAAGTAGCTATCGACAAATGGAAAATAGTCAGTGCCGCGTTGAGCCGCTGCCAAGCGCAATTGTTGTTGCTTTTCATCAAAAGTAAAGAAGCACTCTTGAATGCTGAGCGAATCGCCGTTCTTATAGCGCAGCACCGCACGCGCACCCCTCGCTAAAATTTGCTGAGGCGACATCTCAAAACCAGCTGCACTGATTTCAAAGAGCACTTTGCCTTCACGCTTGAACAAGAGCATGGCAGGTTTGCCACTCGCTCCCTTTCCGATGAAATCTGCGCCTTCTAGGGTGAAACTACCGTCGTAATCCATTTGCGGACGCAAATCATTGATTTTCAAACGTTTTTCATAAGAAGTGAATTGTGGAGCCGACTCTTTTTCAGCTAAATCTAGGGTGGTGAGGTCGGTGAGCTTGCCTAAAATAGGCGTGGTAAAATAAGGTGTGGATAACGCTACTGAATCGGCCTTGAGCTTAGCCGTCAATAAATCGGCTTTATAAGTTTTGAGCGTGGCGAAGGTTTCGTTTTTAGGCAACTTGACCTTCTCCCAAGTGAGCGTTCCATTTTTGCCATCCCAGCGCTTGGTTTGCATGTCAAAGGTTCCGGAGGTGTTGTAGACCACAATTGAATCCTCGGGGCGCTTGTTTTCGTCGTATTTGATGCACTTTAGGTCTACACCCGTTGCTTCGAGGTGGAGTTTTTTGGCCTCGACCCAACGAAGTGTTCCGCCTTGTGCTTTCCATAGAAAATCGCGCTCTTTGTAGAGGGCTCCATACTTGAAAAAATCGACAGAAAAATCGAGGAACTGCGTCAGCTGCTCATCTGGGCTTGCGGCGTAATCAAAAACATATTTTGTCCAGGGGTTGGAGAGTTCCGGATTGATTTTATTTTGAACAATGGCAATACTCGCCTGTAAAAAGTCAAATAGTTCAGGATAATTCGGCACTTCCTTCGCTTGAAGCTGATTGCAGTTTTCTTGCAATTTTTTGAATTGGGTATCGTTGAGTGTTGAGCCTTTGATCAGCTGGGGCAGTTGGTCTTTGAGATAAGTCTGTGCGCTTTCTTCCACCACGAGTTGCTGCCAGGTCTTGACAAATTTATCGCGCTCTAGCGGAAAGGTTTGGGCCACAAAAGAAGGCACTGCCAGCAGCAAGCCAAATAACAAATAAAGGAAAGATTTCATGGTAATTTATTTAGGAGCACAACCGCCCAATTCTCGCGCGCATCGGTGCGAACCCATTCAAAACCAACCTTTGCAGCAGCTGCAATCAGGTCTGGGGCATCGGTCACAAAAAAGCCGCTGAGCATAAGTAACCCATTATGGTCAATAACCCTGCCGTAAACCGGAAGTTGGTCGAGCAATACGTTTTTGTTGATATTGGCGAGAATTACCTCGTAACCAGTAGCTGGAATTTCAGGTGCGCCGCCGTGTATCGCTGTAATATTGGTACTGCCATTGAGCGCGATGTTTTCAAGGATATTCTCAGCAGACCACTCCTCGATCTCGACTGCATCGATATGAGCTGCGCCCAAGCGCTCCGCCAAAATGGCCAAAACGCCAGTACCTGCGCCCATGTCGAGGACTTTTTTGCCCTGCAGTTCCAAAGCCAACATGTTTTCGCAAATGAGGTGGGTGGTCTGGTGATGACCCGTTCCAAAGCTCATTTTGGGTAAAATCTTGATTTCGATGCCGTCTGTTGGCGCTAAAGTATGAAACGGCGCCACAATGCGCAAGTTTTCATTGATGACAACAGGTTCAAACTGTGCCTCCCAAGTAGCGTTCCAGTTTTGCTGTGGCAATAAGGCGAGCTCAAAAGTTGCAATTGGTGCGCCTTTCTCGTTTAATTCTTTCACTAAGGCTTGTAATTTTTGGCCATCGTATTGCGCTTCTTGAATATAGGCTTTGAGTACCGGTGTCTCTTCTACAAAACTCTCGTAGTCGAGCTCGGCAAGGTAGGCAACAAGGATGTCGTGCCATTCGTCGAATGCACCGATTTTGATTTGAAGTTCGTAGTAGTTCATGCTTGAAGTGCTTGCCAAAGTTGATTAAAAATTAGTGGGTCGAGCGACGCGCCGCCAACCAATGCCCCATCGACGTTCGGACAGCCAAAAATTGCTTGCGCATTAGCCGCATTGACGCTTCCACCATATAAAATAGGCACTTGTTGGCCCGCTGAACCAAAAAGTTCGACCAAATGGTTTCGAATGGCTTGATGCATTTCGGTGATTTGATCGAGGTCGGCACTTAAACCGCTGCCTATAGCCCAAATGGGTTCGTAAGCCACCACAAGTAAATGAAGTTCCCCAGGAGTCAATTGACTCAAATTTTCAGAAAGTTGGGCCAACACGAAATCCAGATGCGCCCCTGCTGTTCTGGTTTCAATGGCCTCGCCACAGCAAAGCACAAAAGGAAAATTAGCTATTGCGCAAGCGCTCACTTTTTGGGCAAGGAGTGTGTCGTCTTCGCTAAATATTTGCCTGCGCTCGGAATGACCGATCAGTACAGACTGTGCACCAATGCTTTGAAGTTGTTCAATAGAGAGCTCACCTGTGTAGGCGCCGTTTGCTTCGAAATACACATTTTGTGAACCACCATGCAAGCCAGCTGCTAGGATGTCTTTGAGGTAAATTGCACTCGGATACACCCTAAGCGAAGCGTTTTGAGCGCTCCAATCTAGGGCTTGATAAGTATGCAGCCATTGTTGGACTTCGGGTTGCGTCAAATTCATTTTCCAATTTGCCGCTAGGATCTTATTTCGCATGGAACGAAAATAAGACTTTTAATTGCGCAACTTTTGCTTTTGCAATTGGGTTTTCAAGTCTTCTTTGTTGAAAGCGTCTGCACCCTCAGGGCCATGATACATTTTAACTAAGTTGCCATTCCACAAATAAGCTACACCTGGCACGTCGCGGTTACCGCCTAAAACGCTCCAAAACTCAATGATGTCGAGTACTTTGTTCGGATAAGAGGCGCCTGCAAACTTAAAGAAGTCCGGGATTTCTTCTGCGGCTTCGTCCATGAATAGGATTTGAATTTCAGGAAAACCAGGCGTGCTATTTTTGAGTGCAGTGAGTTGTTTGGCCGTGGCGCGGCAGTGATCACAGCTTGGGGCAAAGAAGCAAAGTATTTTTTTGCCTTCGTTGATTCCCGCAAAATATTTTTCGTAACCCGACTTCTTTGGCTTCGGACCTAAATCTTTGGGCTTGGCAACTTTGGTGGTGTCTTTGCCAATTGGTGTAATGGCCGTTTTTGTTGTATCAATTCCGGAGTTGACTGAAGTTCCCGAACCAGAAGGAGTGGTAGGCGCGCTGGTTGTTGGTGTTTGAACGACAGTTGCGGCTTTGTAAGTGGGGATGAGCACAAACATGAGCAACATGCACACACTGAGAACAGTGGTTAGGAACCAAATGTTGGAACGTTCAGGGAGTTGTGCGCTGTAGCGCTTCCAAAGAATGGCCAAAAGGCCGATAGAGAGGACGTTTTTCATGATAGCTTCTAAAGGGGTCATGGGTAAAAGGGCGCCAAAGCAGCCGCAGTTGCCTTTGTTGCCGGTGGTGAAAATTTCTATGGAGAGGTGGACAACAAAAATGGCGAGCATCGCAATCAGCGCTGGAATGACCCATTTTTTGAGATCAAAAGGAAAAAGCAAGAGCAAACCGAGACCAAACTCGACACCAATTAAAGCGCGCGAAAAGATTTTGGCTAACTCTACCGAAAACCCAAGCGGGTAAAGCTGCTTGATTTCAAACATAGAAATGGTGCCGTAAGCCGATGGGTCAGGGTAAATTTTACCGTAAGCCGAGACGAGAAAAAGACCTGCAATTAAGATGCGGATGGTCCAGGGAAGGTAACGTTCTATTGGTTGCATGGGGTTCGTTTTTGGGTAAATTTAGGTGTCGAGGCGAAAAGACAAAGCACTTTAACAGCCTCTTAACAATTTTCTAAATGAATGAGCGCAAAAACACTGTAGTTGAGCATGTCAAAATAATTGCCCTCTACCCCTTCTGACACTTGGGTGGCCCCGGCGTTGTCTTCGATTTGCTTGATGCGTAGAATTTTACTCAGAATGAGGTCCGTGAGTGAACTCACGCGCATGTCGCGCCAGGCCTCGCCGTAATCGTGGTTTTTGCGTTCCATGAGCGCTTGTGCCTCTGCTGCAATTTGGTGGTAGCGCGCAATAGCTTCTTGGGCTTGCATGGTGTCTTGAAGACCAGCGGGTTCGCGCACTTGAATGATGGCCAAGATACAATAATTGACAATAGCTTGAAAAGCGTCTTCAAATGATTCGCCAACCAGATTTTTACCGGTTTCTTGAATGGTGCGGATGCGCTGTGCTTTAATGAATAATTGGTCGGTCAGGGAACTCGGGCGTAAAATGCGCCAAGACAAGCCGTAGTCGAGTGTTTTTTTTTCGAAAATCTCTCGACAAATAGTCATTACATTTGTGTATTGAATTTGCGTTTGTGTCATGAGTCAAGCTAAGGAACAAAGTACCGTCTTTCAGAAAAGTCGCTTTTTGAACATCAAAGGGCAACTCCACGATTTTGGTCAACCAAAGATAATGGGAATTTTGAACATGACGCCCGATTCCTTCTACGAGAAGAGCCGCGTTCTCGAACAAAGTCAACTTTTGGAACGAGCCCATGCCATGATCACAGCAGGTGCAGACATCCTAGACCTCGGCGCGAGTTCAACACGCCCAGACGCACCAATCAACTCTCCTCAAGAAGAAATGGATCGCTTGGCAGACAACATCCAACTGCTCAAAAAAGCATTTCCTGACACCCTTCTGTCTCTCGATACCTATTACGGAGCTGTGGCCCAATTTGGCATTGCGCAAGGCATTGACCTGATCAATGACATTTCCGCTGGGCAGTTTGACCCCACCCTATGGCCGGTAGTCGCCGAAGCTAAAATTCCATATATTCTCAATTACAACCGCGCGCAGCAAAACAATTCAGCGCAATCCTTCCTGAAAGAAAAAGGCATTGTGAGCGACGCCCTCTCCTTTCTTTCTGAAAAACGCGCGGCCTTACAAGCGCTTGGCTGCACAGACGTGCTCATCGACCCCGGATTCGGATTTGGTAAAAGTTTGGCTGAGAACCACGAACTGCTTCACAAGCTCGAACACCTGCATCTATTAGGTGCACCACTCCTCGTTGGCGTTTCGAGAAAATCCATGATTACAAAAGTGCTCAATTGCACTGCGCAAGACGCCCTCAACGGCACGAGTATCCTCAACACGCTCGCCTACAGCAAAGGCGCACGCATCTTTCGCGTACACGACATAGCCGCTGTCAGAGAAATGATTCTCTTGTTAGCAGCGCAAGATTTGCATTAATTGAAACTTTTTTGCGTACTTTCGTATGATTGTACATCTTTAACAAGCGTATGAAAGCTTTATCATTATTTTTTATTTCCTGTTTTGCATGGCTGAGCTATGCGCAGGCCCCATCTGCTAATTTTACGGTTTCAGACCCCGATAACATCCTTTGCCAAGGAGACTGCATTTATGTAGTCAATAACTCTACCGGCGACGACCTCACCTATCTTTGGACCTTCCAAAATGCCACGCCAGCTACGTTTGTAGGTCAAAACCCAGGACCAATTTGCTTCAATACGGCCAGTACTACTGGGCCGTTTGCGCTTACTTTAACAGCCACCAACGCACAAGGCGCCGTCAGTACCATTACCCAATTTGTTACGGTACTTCCGATGCCAACTGTAAGCAGCACTATTTCTGATACGCTTGCAGGTGTGTATGTCGTGATTCCAGACACCACCATCGATATGTTCCAAGAAGCATACCTATATGCAGAAGGTGCTCCTTTTGGCGGCAACCTCACTTGGTACCCGAGTGGCGTAGCTGCAGATAGCATCTCGGGTTGTACAACTTGTATTGCTGGCGATTCGCTAACTGTCACCCCTTTTTACACAACTTATTATGTGGTGCAATACGGTCTCAACGGCTGCTTTGCCTACGACACCGTATTGGTTACTGTCAATTTTGCGAACCAAGTCAAAATTGAATTACCGAATTCATTCTCTCCGAATGACGACGGCGAAAACGATTTCTTCCGTGTGTTATCCAACGTAGATGCCGATGGCAACTTTGCCAATGGCTTTGAGGAAGGTGGCGCTTTGGCAGAAATCGACCTACGTGTCTTCAATCGCTACGGACAACAAGTTTTCCGCACTACCGACGTCAAAGAAGGCTGGGATGGCACCTACAAAGGCAAGGCCATGAACCCTGCCACCTACACCTATATTCTTAACTTCCGCACCATAGACGGCCGCTCAGGCTCGCGCAAAGGAAACGTTACCCTATTCAGATAAGCACATGAAACGCACACTATACCTCGCACTGACTTTTGCAGGTGCCTTCAGCGCCACAGCACAGCACGACCGCATTATTTCGAATTGGTCGCAATCGCAAATGATTTACAACCCGGGAGCAGTAGCAACTGGCCCCGGCGACATGAGCTTTTTTGCCAACCACCGCTCCCAGTGGCTTACAGTTCCTGAAGCAGGTGTTGGCATGCGCAGCAACTTTATCAACGGAGAATTCAAAATCAAAGAAGAAGGTTTGGCCAATCGCAACAACTTTGGCGTAGGCTTCAGCATCCTCTCCGACCAAACAGGCGCTGCAAACCTAACCACCCTAAGCGTGTCGCTTCCGTTGAACTACACCTTGGCCCTAGACCGCCAAAACAAACTCAGCATCGGTGTTGCACCTGGTTTTATTCAGCAAGCTTCGGATCGTTCAGGTCAGACTTGGGAAAACCAATGGGACGGCTCTGTATTTAATCCTGCTACCTCTGTAGAAAACAGCATCAATGGCAGTTACGCCACCATGGACCTCGGAACCGGCATCTATTTTCAACACCAAATCAACAACCGCTCTTCTTTCTACGCGGGTTATGCGCTCAACCACTTGATCAAACCAAAAATGGCTTGGTCTTTCAGCGGCGACAAAATGTACATGCAAATGGTCTTGCAAGGAGGCGCAGATTTAGCCACCAAAAACCCAGACTTCCGCATCCAACCCAATTTTGTATTCTTCCGCACCAGCAACACCAACAGCCTTACGGCAGGTGTTACTTTTGAGAACACGATCAAAGAAGGTTCAAAAATTACGGGTATCAACAAATCAAACTGTGTCAATTACGGCGTTTACTACCGTCATGGCGATGCAGTAGTTGCAACTTTCGGCATGAAAGTATCTCAATTCCGCTTTGGCTTATCCTTTGACGCCAACACTTCTAAGCTAAACCAAGCAACTGGTGGCATTGGCGGCGTAGAACTCTATTTCAAGGCCTTACTGAACTTCAAGAAATTCAATGCACAGTCTCGCATGAAGTAACTTCTAAAAATAATAAGCACATTTAAAAGGCCCATTTGACGATGGGCCTTTTTTGT
>JANQWC010000006.1:21460-46278 GCA_030730025.1 Crocinitomicaceae bacterium | reverse complement strand
GCCGATCTCGGTAATGTGGTAGTGTGCGGCAACACTGATGCCAGAAGTTTGAAGAAATACAGGATTCGCCTCTGGCTTTGCCAGTTGTAAGGCACTTTTGAATTGTGAGATTTTCATGCGCAACAAGTTTGATTTTGAAGTTGTTTGATTTGATGGATAAACGTTTCTAAAAGCGGTAATTGCGTTTCGTCGATGCAATAACAAACCGAGGTGCCGCTAATTGTGCCTTTGATGAGGCCAGCTTCTTTGAGTTCGGCAAGATGTCTAGAGATGCTCGCCTGCGAAAGCGGTAGTTCGGCCACGATGTCGCCACAAATACAAGCAGTTTGTTTGGCAATGTAGGCGAGTATGGCTATTCGAGCCGGATGCCCGAGGGCTTTAAATATGGAGGCCAGCGCTAAGGTTTGGTCGGTGTATGAATCGGTTTTGGTAATTCCCATGTGGTGAAATGAGTTGAATTTATATAGGACGTGTTGTATCGTTTGTGCTATTGATTACAATGTTTTAATACTTCTATATCGCAATATTACGATGAATAATGGCAGCAACTCCCTGATCAAAATTTAACACAAAAATAAGATGTAATGCTACCTCAAACTCCCCGCATCGTGCAGGCCTTTGTGCCAAGCGTGCGCGTTGTGAATGGCGGGCAAGACTTCTTCTGGTGTGTCGACAATCGTAAAGATATGATTGAGGTCATCGGCCATAAACCTTTCTTCTACAGCTTGTTCCATGAGGTATTTGAAGGCGTTAAAGTAGCCACGTGTGTTGAGGATCACGATGGGCTTGGTGAACTGCGCGAGTTTCTTTAGCGTGATGGCCTCAAAAAGCTCTTCAAAAGTACCGGGGCCACCTGGCAAGGCAATGAGCGCGTCTGTTCCTTCCAAAAATTTGGCCTTGCGCTCGTGCATGGTTTCGGTATAGATGAAATCTGACACACCGGTGTGCCCCCACTCTACTTCGTTCATGAACTGCGGCATGATGCCTTTAATCTGACCGCCTGCTGCCAAAACACTATCGGCCAACTGTCCCATGAGGCCAGAAGATCCGCCGCCAAAAACAACTTTCACGTCCTTTTCTACCAGTAGATGCGCCAAGCGCGAGGTAGCTTCAAAATAGTCGGGATGGATATGCCCACTTGAGGCACAGTAAACACATACTTGCATTGTTAAAGTTATAAAATTATTTTTCTCCTGTGATTTGAGTTTGCCATAATGGCAATCCGTCGGCGTCTTTGATTTCAATGGTTAAAACCCGCGTATTCAATTCACCCTCAACGCTTAATAATCCAAAATTTCTCTTTGCGATATGACTTCCTGCTACACGCAATAGGTTTGCTTCTTGACTGGCATCGTGAACACCTGAAGTCAAAGGCGAAATAGTAAGGTCGTAAATCGTTGGCTTACCCTCTACTTTGAGCATGCTCAATTCGCTATGGTGGCGATCACCCGTAAGAAAAATTACATTCTTGATTTGATGAAGGTAAATGAAGTCAATTAATTCCTGTCGTTCTTGATCAAAACCATTCGCAATATGGTTTTCAAAAACAGGAGCCGTATTTAAAAATTGACCTCCAATTGCAATGAATTTAAAACTAGCCGGGCTTGAAACGAGAGCATCTTTGAGCCATTCAAGTTGGCTTTTCCCTAAGATAGTGCGTTCACCATCTGTTCGGTCGTTTGGTGAGCGAGAGAAGCGGTTGTCTAATAAAAAGAAATGACAGTCTGACCATTCAAATTGGTTGGTTATCCCGACTAAGTCTGCATGATGTTGATCTGGATTGGCCCAAAACAAATCAAAAACTTCTTTACTTAAGCCTTTATTGATGAAACTACCATCCAAATTATTTGGTCCGAAATCGTGGTCATCCCAGATGGCATATTGGGGTGTATTTGCCAATAAATGTTCAAGTTCTGATATATTTCGAGAGTGGGTATAGCGGTGTATCATGCCACTTCTAGAGGTCCAGTCTGGCTCTCTAAAATATACGTTATCGCCAAGCCATAGCATCAAGTCAGGTTGTTGATTTGCAATACTTTCGAATATTTGGTAAGCTCCCCCATAAGCCTTTCCGTCTCGATCATACGTAACCTCATTGATGTACGCGCAAGAACCAATTGCGAAGCTGAAATTTGGAGGAGGTGTTCTGTAAGCCCAATGGCTTGCCGTTGTGAATTGTTGTTTGCCAATTGGTGCCTGTAATTGATGATTCAAAGCGACCCTGTACTCGTAAGTGATGCCCGGATTGAGGTTATTAAGCGTAAGCTCGCAAATGAATGCATCGTTGGCTTTGGTGACAAACGGTTGCGAATAACGCCATTTCTCATTTGATTGAGTGCTGCGATATGCAAATTCAACAGTTTGACTCTTTACAGTCTGAACCCATAGTTTAGCTTCCGCGTGTGAAACATGACCAATCATTGGACCGTTTTCAATTTGTGAAATAGCCAATTGAGCATACAAGAATGAAAAGGTGAAGAGGTGTACTAATTTCATATTTCAAAATTCGTAAATGTTTGTAAATTCAATATGAACACAAATCTATTCCAAAAAGAACTGCTATTTTTACTTCACATCAACAATAATAAAATGAAACCTGAAAGTTTAATGATGAGTCATGGCTATAAGCCAGCGCTCAGCCAAGGCGCAGTGAAGTGTCCTATTTTTCTCACCTCAACGTTTGTATTCAATACCGCAGAAGAAGGCAAGGATTTTTTTGAATTGGCCTACGGACACCGCGAAAGCCGCCCAAATGAAGAACTCGGGCTCATTTACAGCCGCATCAACAACCCGAATCTTGAAATCTTAGAAGACCGTCTCACCTTATGGGACAACGCGGCAGGTTCTGCTGTTTTTGAATCGGGCATGAGTGCCATTTCAACGGTATTATTAGAATTTTTAAAACCAGGTTCTCTGCTCCTCTACTCTGCTCCGGTCTACGGTGGCACGCATCACTTTATCCATCATGTCTTGCCAAAGTTCGGTGTGAGTGCCTTAGAGTTTGGGGTCCACGACTCCTTGGAAGTCATTGAAAAACGCATAGAAGACAGCGGAAAAGCCAAAGATTTGGCGCTTATTTATGTAGAGACGCCAGCCAACCCCACCAACGACCTCTTTTCTATTTTAGAAATGGTCGAATTGGGTAAAAAATATACGGAATTGAATGGCCAAAAGGTCTTTGTAGCCGTCGACAACACTTATTTAGGTCCGCTTTGGCAAAAACCACTCGAGTTGGGTGCCGACATCACCATGTATTCGGCTACCAAATATTTGGGCGGGCACTCAGACCTTATTGCAGGTGCCGTCATGGGCACGGCCGAAGTCATTACCCGCGTCAAAACGCTGCGCACCTTTTTGGGCAATATGATTTCGCCGCATACCGCCTGGATGCTCCTGCGCTCCTTGGAAACACTGCAAATACGCATGGAGCGCCAACAAGCCAATGCGCATTTGGTGGCTGCCTATTTGCAAACGCACCCCAAAGTAGAGCAAGTTTATTTCTTAGGCATTGAAGAAAACCTAAACGACAGAACCAAAACTATTTACAAAGAGCAGTGCTTGGGGCCAGGTGCCATGATCAGTTTTGACATCAAAGGCGATGAAAAAACAGCCTTTGCCTTTCTCAATCAACTCAAACTTTTCAAACTTGCCGTGAGTTTGGGCTCTACCGAAAGTTTGGCTGAGCATCCGGCCACCATGACCCACGTGGACATCCCGCCAGCAGATAAATCGCACATGAATATCACCGAAAAACTGGTCCGCTTGAGTATTGGTGTAGAAGATCCGCAGGATTTGATTGCCGATATCAAACAGGCTTTTGAGGCATAAAAAAAAGGGAGTTGACAAACTCCCTTTTTTTATATAATCGCCATCTTTGAAGACTAGGCTTTCCCAGGTAATATCTTCGCCCAATACAACCATGGCAACACATGTTTTTTGAGTACAAACATGCTCCAACGCTCCTTACTTTGGTCAAATGGAAAGGTTTCTTGAGGTTTGTTATTGTAATCAAATTCTGCCAAGACTAATTTTCCATAGGCTGTGACTAATGGGCAACTTGTATAGCCATTGTAGCTGGCTTGGAGCTGAACTCCTTTTAGCTTACTCAATACGTTGGCCACACAAACTGGTGCTTGTTTGCGAATAGCAGCTCCAGTCTTACTCGTCGGTAAACCAGAGGCATCGCCTAAAGAAAAGATATTGGCATGGCGCACGTGCTGTAGCGTGTGTTTGTCTACATCTACCCAGCCTGCTGCATTGGCCAAAGTACTTTCTTTGATGAAATTCGGTGCAGATTGTGGTGGCGTAACATGAATCATGTCAAATTCAACCCATGTTTCGACGTCTTTGTTGTTTTCTCCAAAACCGACAAATTTAGCGCGTTTGTTGTCGCCATCGATTTCCACTAATTTCTGGAAGAAGTTCAAATTGATATTTGCGCGCTTGCAGACGTTTAAAAGTGTTTTTTCGTATTTCTCTACAGCAAACAAACGTGCCCCACCGCTCCAATATTCTATTTGGATGTTTTTCAATAAACCATGTTTGCGGAAGTAGTCGGCTGCCAAGTACATGATTTTGTGCGGTGCGCCACCACACTTTACTGGTGTGTGAGGGTTGTGAAAAATTGCTTTGCCATTTTTCAGATTTTTCATCACCTCAAAGGTGTAAGGCGCAGTCTCAAAACTATAGTTGGAACAAACGCCATTTTTACCCAAATTCTCTTTGAGTCCTTTGACTTCATCCCAGTTCAATTGAATACCTGGAGCTACAATTAACGCTTCGTAAGAGAGTTGAGAGCCATCAGTTAAAGTGATTTTATTTTCTTCTGGTTGAAAACTCGTCACGCCCTGTTGGATCCAAGTGGTGCCTTTTGGAATGACTTCTTTTTCAGAACGCACGGTATTATTGATGTCAAAAGTGCCACCACCAACAAGTGTCCAGGCAGGTTGGTAATAGTGTTTTTGAGCGGGGTCAACGATGGCAATGTCTAGTGATTTGTCCTTGATCAATAATTGAGATGCTACGGAAATACCCGCATTACCTCCACCGATGATGACAATTTGATGTGAACTTTTCATAGGTTAAGTTTGTTTATATTAGTTTTCTCTGACGAAAATTCACTTTTTTCAAGGATTAGAATGTAACATAAGTTACAATTGTCTATTTCGCATCCTATTTTACTTGAATCCTTCTTATATTTGGAAATGAACCCAAAACAAGCTCCGAAATGGAAACTCATGTTGTTGACATGGCTTTTCATTTATCCACTCATCAATATCCTCTTCTTCTTGCTTTTCCCACTCATGAAAGAATGGCATCAATTGCTTAAAACGCTTACGCTTACGCTCATTCTAGTTCCTTTGATGGGGGCGTTTTTACCAAAATGGCACGGGTTATTTAGAAATTGGTTGCAAAAATAAGATGAACGCTGGTGTTCAAATTATCGATTTAAAAGCACAAGCAGACCACAGGCCGGTATATCAGGTTGTTTTGTCTAACGCGTGTGCAAAAATTTCTTTGTTCTCTTTTGGGGCAACCTTGCAAAGTTTTGTTATTGATATACCCGGTTTTGAAAAGCGCGATATCGTATTGGGTTATCCCGACTGGACAAACTATCAACAGACGTTTGCATTTTCGGGCAATGCCTACATGGGCAATATCATCGGGCCTATTGCAGGCAGAGTGGCCAACGCGCAAATTCCTTGGGGAGCAGGTACTTGGCCTTTCACGCCCAATGAGGGGCCGCATCTTTTGCACGGCGGCCCCAACAACTTTTCTAACCACAATTGGAAAGTGAAGCATACGCCAAATGCCGCGCATCCGACAATTACTTTTGAGCTCGAAGAAAAGGAAAAGTTTAGGTTGCCCGGAGGCTTGAGGTGTGCCGTGACCTACACCTTACGGGAAACGGCTTTGGATATTTCCATTGAAACTTTCGCCACCGATGACACCATTGCCAATCCTACCCAACACTGCTATTTCAATCCGAACGGACACCAAGGAAGTATTTTAGATACTGCGGCGTTTATTCGCGCCAATGGCTATTTGGAACTCAATACTGCTAAATTGCCAACTGGGCAAATTACTGCGCTGTCGGGTGAAAATCAAGAGGGGTTTGTTGCGCTCAATCCTTTATATGACGGGCTCGATCACGCGTTTGTGCTCAATGCAGCCCAAAACCAAGCACAACTACTTGCGCAAGACGGTTTTCGCCTAGCGTTCTCGACCAATCAGCCGCTTTTTCAAGTATATATTGGTGGTCAAACGCCATTTGTCGGGAAAGACCACACCAATTACCACCGTTTTTCAGGTATTTGTCTTGAGCAACAAGCGGAGCCAGATGCACCGCATCATGCAAATTTTAGCGATATTTATCTCTCCAAAGATCAAAAGAAAGTCAATTTACTTACGATACAATTTGACCAATGACCAAGCACCTTCAACTCATTATTTTACTCTTTGCTTCCTTGACTTTACTTGCGTGCAAAGAAAAACCAAAGCCCAAACCGCCTACGCCACCTAGTGCAACCACTTTCTTTAAGGGAGCAGACATCAGTTGGCTCGCTCAAATGGAGGCTACTGGCTATGTCTTTTACGATGAAAACGGTGTGGCGTCTGATTGCCTAGACTTACTGATGGCTAGAGGAATCAATGCCGTGCGCTTGCGCGTTTTTGTGCATCCGAGTAGCGACAAAATTAGCGGTCATTGCAGCCCTGAAGAAACCACCCAAATGGCTGTTCGAGCCAAAGAAAAAGGGCTCGACGTCATGATAGACTTCCATTATTCAGATACTTGGGCCGATCCCGCGCACCAAACCAAGCCAGCTACTTGGGCAAACGTTTCCTTTGCAGCCTTACAAGATTCCGTTTATGCACACACCCAATACACCCTCAATTTGCTCAAGCAAGCGGGCGTGACGCCAAAATGGGTGCAAATTGGCAATGAAATTCCGAGCGGTATGCTTTGGCCACAAGGTCACATCGACAATCCGCAGCAACTCGCGCAATTGATCAACAAAGGCCACCAAGCCGTCAAAGACATCGATACGAGTATCCAAACAATTGTACATATCGATCAAGGCAATGACAACGGACGTTTTCGTTGGTTTTACGACCTTATGGCGCAAAACGGCGCGCAGTTTGATATCATTGGCGCGTCGTATTACCCGCATTGGCTCGGCAGTGATTACACAGCAACTATCGGAGACCTCGGCAACAATTTGCAAGATATGGTCACGCGCTACAACAAACCCGTCATGATTGTCGAAGTTGGCGGCGATTACTGGCAGGTCGAAAACTCCAAAGACTTACTGATTGCGACCATTGGCGCGGCCAAAGACGTGCCCAACAATGGGTGTTTAGGTGTTTTTTACTGGGAGCCACAAGGCGCCAAACCTTGGAGTGGCTACCAACTCAATTGCTGGCAAGACAACGGGCGCCCCTCACCTGCCCTCGACGCTTTTTTATATTAAGCTCCTTCTTTTGCGCCAATGAAAAATTTCCTTTTTTCCTGTATTTCCATTCTTCTTTGTTCATTTTCCTTCGGACAACTCCAGCTAACCCTTTTCAACGACAATTGGGAATTTCAAGCAAAACCCACAGATCCGGTTTCGATTGTTTCTTTGCCGCACACGCCAAAACTAGAACCTTTGGTCATGAAAGGTCAATTTACAGGCGAGGTGGTTTACCGCAAGCGTTTTGATTACCCTCTTCAGAAGGGTCGTGAACTCTTGATTCATTTTGAAGGCGCCATGCATACAGCAAAAGTCGTTTTAAATGGCTTTGAAATCGGAAACCATGTTGGTGGCTATTTACCTTTTGAATTGAATTTGACATCGGCACTTCGTGATTCAGCCAATGTTTTGGAAGTCTTTCTCGACAATCGTGAAGACCCTACTATTCCACCTGGCAAACCCATCAAAGACCTTGATTTTTATTACCACGCAGGCATTTACCGCAATGTGTGGTTAGAAGAAGTGGGTGGCGTTCAAATTCAGGATCCTTATTTTCAAACCATCGCTGCAAACACTTCATCGGCTACGCTTCAACTCGATTTCGAGTTAAAGTTTGCACCTGATTGGATCATCTTGCCAATTCAAGTTCAGGCAAAATTAGGAGGGGCCACTTTCACACTCACCAATGAAGCTTTCATAGATTCCACAAATGTCATTACATATACCGGGAAAATAAACCTGAAGACCCCTCAATTATGGTCGCCTTCCAATCCAAATCTTTATGACTTAAAGATTTATGCCATTTATGCACAGGATACCATTGCACAGCAAACATTAAAAGTAGGTGTCCGCAAGCCTGAACTCAAACCCGACGGTTTTTATTTGAACGGCTCGAAACTTTTTTTGAGCGGCACCAATCGCCATCAAGAGTATCCGTATGTAGGCTATGCAGTTCCAGACAACGCTCAAAAACGCGATGCGCAATTGATCAAAGATGCAGGTTTTAATTTTGTCCGTCTTTCGCATTATCCGCAAGCACCAGCTTTTTACGAGGCCTGCGATGAAATCGGTATTATTGTGATGGATGCCATTCCGGGTTGGCAATTCTTTGGGCCTGCGCCTTTTGAACAAAGATGTAAATCGGATCTAGAAGCACTGATCCTTAGAGACCGCAATCATCCGAGTGTGCTATTTTGGGAGAACTCTCTCAATGAAACCGAAATGTCGGAAGTATTTATGCTCGAAATGAATCAAATTGCCAAGTCGCTACTCAAAGACCAAGGATTCACCTCGGGTTGGCTCGATCATCCAAGTTACGATGTGTTTATACCTGCGCGCCAACACGCCAAAGCTCCTGACTACTGGGCCAACTACAAGCCAAAAGCAAAGGCGCTGTTCATTGCCGAATACGGAGATTGGGAATACTACGCTCAAAACGCTGGTTTCAATCAAACGCAATTTGCCGATTTGGCCCCAACCGAAAGAAACTCAAGGCATTTGCGGGGTGCCTCCGAAAAAGCGCTCTTGCAACAAGCCTTCAACTTTCAAGAAGCTTCCAATTCTAATCGCAAGGGAGGTAATATCATCGGTGAAGCCAATTGGGTGTGTTTTGATTACACTCGAGGGTATAGTCCAGATTTAGAGGCTTCCGGCATTTACGACATCACGCGTTTGCCAAAATATGCAGTAGGTTTTTACAAAAGTCAGTTGCTCGACGCCTCCCAAAAACCATATATTAAAATGGCCACCAATTGGTCTTCTACACCCCCTTCAAGCGTAACGGTTTACTCCAATTGCGACCAAGTAGAGTTGTTTTTAAATGACAAAAGCATCCTCAAAAAATCAGCGAGCCCCGGCCCAGCTTCCGAGTATTTGCCGCACCCACCCTATCAATTTGAAATTCCTGCTTTTGAAGCTGGAAAGCTAGTCGCAACTGGCTTCAAGCGTCAAGTTAGAGTGGCTTCAGATCAGGTTCAAACACCGGGGAAACCAGTTGAAATTAGCCTGGAATTGGATACACTTTCATATGGAATAGACCTCGCCAAATCGGACCTTATTTTTGTGCGCGCCAAACTCCTCGATGCGAACGGCACAGTGATTCCGACCAACGATTACAAAGTAATATTCAGTGTTCAAGCCCAAGACGCAGGCCTCATGTGTCCGGCTATTCAAGCAATGGAAGCCGGTATTGCAAGTGCTTTATTGCGTACAGAAGCACCAACCCACCCCATTCAAATCAAGGTGAGTATTCCGGCATTGAATTTAACAGAAACCCTGATTTGGAAACCCGCACCATGAAGCTGCTCCGCGTATTAGCCCCCGGCCGCATCAACCTATTGGGTGAGCACCTCGATTACAACCACGGTATTGTCTTGCCGGCTGCCATAGACCGCTATTTTGAATTTGAAATCCAAGCGAGGCAAGACCCCTCTTTTTTGATTGAAGCGCTGGACTTCAATGAAAAGTGGGAGTTTTATTGGGACGAATTAAAAGATTCAGAAACAAAGGGTTGGAAGAATTATATCAAAGGTGTTTTGCTGTTAATGGGCTTGGATTCCCACCTTGCTCAAGGCGTGCACATTAGGTTTGGGAGCAATATTCCGATTGGCGCTGGCCTCTCCTCCTCTGCAGCACTTTGTTGTGGCTTAGCCTTTGGGCTCAATGAATTTTATGCGTTAGCAAAAACGCGCATGGAACTTGCGCTCATCGCCCAACAAACCGAACATCAGTATGCTGGTGTAAAGTGCGGTTTAATGGATCAGGTTGCCTCGTTGTTTGGCAAAGCTGGGCATCTTTTGGCTTTTGATTGTATAAGCCATGAAATTGCGCCATTTCAACTCCCTTTGGATGGCGCACAACTTTTTTTGATCGACTCTAAAGTCAAGCACAACCTCGCGGAATCTGCCTACAACCAAAGACGAGCAAATTTAGAAGAGGCCTGGTCACTGGCCCAAAGCTTGTTCCCAACTTTAAAGAATTGGCGTACGCTCACCACTGAAAACGCCCTGCTACTTTTTGAAAAATTAGATACAGAAACGCAAAAGCAGTTGCAGTATGTTTTGGAAGAAATCAAGCGCGTGGCACAAGTGCAGGCACTCGCCCAACAATTAGCCACTCAAAATACAAGCACGGCAAGCCTTGAATTGCTGCAACAATTAGGTGCTTTGCTCATCCAAACGCATATCGGGCTTCGCGACCTCTACGAGGTGAGTTGTCTGGAATTGGATTACTTACAAGAAATGCTGTGTGCGCAAAATGGGGTTTACGGGGCCCGCATGATGGGTGGTGGTTTTGGCGGTTGCGTGTTGGTTTTGGCCCATGCAACTTTTAACCTGGAAGAAGCGCTCCCGGCTTTATTTGAGGCTTATGCACAACAATTTGGCGCTGTGGCAGCGTTTTATCCTGTGCGCATTTCGGCCGGTGTTCAGGTCCTGGCTTCTTGATTTGCTTTTTGCTGCTTGTCTTCTTGATTTAAACTGATGCGGATGTCTTCCATAAAGGGCAGCTTGACCATGGTCCGGACCTCTAGCGTATAATAGTCGTATTCGGCAGTGATTTTCCCTTCTAAGCGGTAAATACCCTTGCCATAAAAGGGATAAGCCAGCGCAATTTGTGGAAAATGAACGGTGTCGAGGAAGTCGCCGTTTGGATCGAGGAAGGTTCCGAAATGCATGATATCTCCTTTGTTGGTCTTGGTTTGCTTGATGCTCACTAAATACCCATAGCACAGCACCAGTTTGCCGATGTGCTGGCTCAAATCGTTGGCCAAGTTAAAGGGTTCTTGGATCTTTTCTTTCAAGATTGAGAAGGGGTCGCAGAGCGGAAAACCGAGTAGTTCAAATTGCTCAAAGGTGATCTCGAGGGGGTGTTCTTCTAATTCGGGCAGGTGTTGTGGCTTTTGTCCGACTTCAAATAATTCGGGTTTTGCTTGTCCTTTAAAAGCTTTGTTGTGGTAGAAATAGGCTTGCCACAAGAGTGGTTTGCGGGCTTTTTTGAAACTGCGCAGCGCGTCTATACGGATCAGGAGGCTCAGTTGTTCAAGCGGAATAGCGATCCTTTTGAGGAGGTTTTCCAGGCTGAAGAAAATGCCGTTTTGCGCGCGTTCTACAAGCAGCTTTTCAATGAGTGCGGCTTCTATGCCGAGCACTAAATTAAAGCCGAGGATCAGTCGGTTTGCTTTGAGTACGCAGCTGTAGGCGCCTTCATTGATGCAAGGTGCTTCTATTTGCGCGCCAAAGCGCCTGGCTTCATGCACGTAGATTTCGGTGCGGTAATAGCCGCCAAAGTTGTTGATGCAGGCCGTGAGGTAGGCCAAAGGATGGTGCGCTTTGAGGTACAAGCTCTGGTAGCTTTCTACGGCGTAAGAGGCGGAGTGGCCTTTGGAGAAGGCGTAGCCCGCAAAACTTTCGATTTGGCGCCAGATGTCGGCCGCAAATTGGGCGTCGTGGCCGCGCTGCAAGCAGGCTTCTAAAAAGCGGGTTTTGACCTGTAGAAATTCGGCGCGCGAGCGAAACTTACCGGACATGCCGCGCCGCAAGACATCGGCCTCTGCCAAACTCAGCCCCGCGAGGTAATGCGCCACTTTAATGACGTCTTCTTGGTAAACCATGACGCCGTAGGTCTCGGGCATGATCGCCAAGAGCAGCGGATGGATTTCTTGGCGGCGCGCGGGCTCGCGGTGGCGCAAGACATATTGGCGCATCATGCCAGATTGCGCTACGCCGGGCCGGATGATTGAACTCGCGGCCACAAGGGCGAGGTAGTTATCTACTTGCAGCTTGATGAGCAGCATGCGCATGGCTGGCGACTCTACATAAAAACAACCTAAGGCCCAGCCATTGCGCAGGAATTGTGCGATTTTTTGATCTTGCTTTAAGATGGCAATATTGTGGATATCTGGCAGCTCTTGTGCGGGCTGGCTTTGCCGAATGATATCGAGGGCTTCGGAAATTTTGCCCAGGCCGCGCTGGCTCAGCACATCGAATTTGTAGAGCCCGACATCTTCTGCTTCTAGCATTGAGAATTGGGTGCAAGGATAGCCTTTGGGCGGCAAGAAACAGGCGGCAAATACGGCGAGCGGGCGCTCGCTAATGACGATGCCGCCAGCGTGTACGCTCAGGTGTGCGGGCAGGCCTTCGATGTATTTGGCATAGCGCAAAATAAGCGCCCCGAGTTCGGTGAACTCCGAGATACTGCCACTGCCCCTACTGAGCATTTTGCTGGCGCCAGCAGGCAGGCCAAAAACCTTGCTGAGCTCGTGAACGCAGGCGCGGTACTGAAAGGTGCTGTAGGTGCAGAGCCAAGCGGCGTTGGGGTGGCGCGCAAAGATATAGCGAACGACGTCGTCGCGGTCTTTCCAGGAGAAATCGATGTCGAAATCGGGCGGATTTTTGCGGTAAAGATTGATGAAGCGCTCAAAATAGAGGTCGAGTTCGAGCGGATCGACGTCGGTAATGCGCAAGAGATACGCCACAATACTGTTGGCGCCACTGCCCCGCCCCACATAAAAATAGCCTTTAGTGCGCGCATAGGAAGTGAAGTCATGGGTAATGAGAAAATAAGAGAGGTAGTTTTTTTCGGCAATGATATCGAGTTCCATTTCGATGCGCGCGATGATTTCGTCGGTGATGGTGTTGTAGCGATAGGGCAATCCTTCGGCGCAAAGTGCTCTTAAGTGCTGCAAGTCGGCGTCTTTTGAGCCGTGGATGTGTGTGGGTTGCTGCGGCGGCGCTGCTTCGCCAAAAGTAAAGGTAATTTGGCAGCCAGCTAATTGTTGTTGGGTGTTGGCATACAACTCAGGCGCCGCCGCAAAAGCCTCCTCATACTGCGCAGCAGACAGTAGGCGCTCGGTTGGCGGCGCTTGGGCGGAGACTGGTAATTTGGAAAGCAGACAGTTGAGGGTGATGGCGCGCAGCAAACGATGGGTGTTGTGGTCTCGTTTGTGGCGGAAGGTCATGGGGTGGTCTGCGACGTATTTGTGGGCTTCAAAACGCGCCGGCTGCCGCTGCCACTGAAAGATTTGCTGGGGCTGAACGGCAATAAATTCGTGTGCGCGCAAGTGTGTGGGTTGCTGTTCAAAAGGATACCACACCCAGCAAGCTGCAAACGCAGGCAGCGGCAGCGCAAAAGGTCGGGCCTGCAGCAAGTGCTCGGTAAGAAAGGCATTGAGTTCTTGAAAACCGTTGTTGTTGCGGGCAATAATGGTGGCGAGGTGCTGCAGGCCGCAGCGCAGCTCTAAACCCAATAGCGGCTGCAAGCCCGCTTGCTGAGCTGCCCGCACAAATGCCAAGCCCGAACCCGTGTGGTTGATGTCGGTGAGCAGCAATTGGGTATAGCCATTTTGCTGGGCCCACTGCACCAATTCTTCGGGCTTGAGTATGCCATAGCCTAAACTGAAACAAGAGTGTACGCGCATTTGCGAAATGATAGATGAATAACTTGCTCTTTAAATACTGCGATTGGCCAACAAAATGGGCGGTTCGCCGTCGAAAGGATTGTGGTAGCCAATGCTCTTTGCTTCAAGCCCCACGGCCCTCACAACTGCGCGGTCGCCGTAGCGCACGCGGATGTGGTCGAGGGCTTTGTAGAGCGCAGGAAAAGCGAGGTCTTGGTCAAAGAGCCGCAGTTGGTGCGCTCCTGAAACCAAAGAACTGAAGCGCACGCCAATGAGGCGCACCAATACGCGCCGCTGATAAAGCCGCTTGAAAAGTTCTTGCACCAAAGGCAATAGCTCATGGTCGGCGGCGGTGTAGGCGATTTGTTGTTGGAGGGTTTGGGTCTGAAAATCGGCGTAGCGGATCTTGACGGTAACCGTACCGGTGAGCTTGCCGGCACGCCGCAACTGAAAAGTGAGGTTTTCGGCCATTGCGGTGAGGATGCCCCCGAGCTTGCCGACATCTATGGTGTCTTGGTGAAAGGTGCGCTCGTTGGAAATAGACTTGCGTTCGTTGTAGGGTTCTACAGGGCTCAGGTCTATGCCTTGCGCTTTGGACCAAATGGTGCGGCCGTTTTCACCGAGCGCTTGCTCGACGAGTTCTAAAGGCAGGGCTTGTAGGGTGCCGATTCTTTTGACCCCTAAGCTGCAGAGCGTCTGATAGGTTTTGGGGCCTACCATCGGGATTTTCTGCACGGAGAGCGGCGCTAAGAAGTCTTTTTCGGCGCCGTAGTTGATGTGGAGTTGGTTGTTGGGCTTGGCCTCTCCGGTGGCCACTTTAGAAACGGTTTTGTTCTCGGACAAGCCAAAGGAGATGGGCAAGCCGGTCTCTTGCGTGATGCGCGTCCGCAGCTCAGAGGCGTAGGTCCAGATGCCAAAAAAGCGGTCCATGCCCGTGAAGTCGATGTAGAATTCGTCTATGGACATTTTTTCATAGACGGGCACCGCTTCTTTGATGACGTCGGTCACGAGCCTCGAAAACTTGCTGTAGGTTTGGGTGTTGCCTTTGATGCAGACGGCTTCAGGGCAGCGTTCTTTGGCCATTTTCATGGACATGCCGGAGTGCACACCAAAGCGCCGGGCTTCGTAGCTACAGGAGGCTACTACCCCTCTTTCGCTGGTGCCGCCAATGAGAATAGGTTTGTGATTGAGGCGGCTATCTAAGAGGCGCTCACAAGAAACAAAAAAGGTGTCGAGGTCCATATGAACAATCGAACGACGCGTAGCCATAGGTACAGTCAGTTTAAAAGTGAAACAATAAAAGTTCGATTGGTTGGTGTCACAAAATTAAACACTTTGACGAATAATTCATCAATATTTTGCTTAATTTATAATCAAAAGTTATCAACAAATAAAAAAGTGCACCAAGACATACTGACATTGTGTCATTTTTGTAACTTGGAACATAATTTGCTGCTGAGCAGCGAACACTTAATCTTCTAAAAAATGAAACCAATTTATGTCGTATTGGCCGCTATCGGCGCCCTACTCCTCTTCCTCTTTTTAGGTTACTACAACCTCTACAACAACGCAGTTGGTCTCCAAGAAGGGCTCGACGAAAAATTCGCCAACGTCCAGTCGGCCTATCAGCGCAGAGCAGACCTCATTCCAAACTTGCTCGAAACCGTTAAAGGCGCTGCCCAAAACGAAAAAGAAATCCTCACACAAGTAACCCAAGCAAGAGCCGGAATTGTAGGTGCCAAAACACCTCAAGACCTCGAAATCATGGGCCGCAAAATCAATACCGCCATCAATTTGGCGTATGAAGCGTATCCGCAAATCAGGTCAACTGAAAACTTTAGTCTGTTTCAAAACCAATTAGAAGGCACCGAAAACCGCATCAAAACAGAGCGCGATCGCTACAACGAGTCCGTGAAGGAATACAACACGCACATCCGCGGTTTCTTTGCGCGCTTCTTCTTGAACAGCGAAGAATTCCCAAGAAAAGAAGGATTTGCAGCTGCTGCTGGCACAGAAAACACGCCAAAGGTCAAGTTTTAATGCTCAGCAACCTCGAACAACAACAGGTCTTGGCCAGCATTGCAGCAGCTGAGGCCACCACCAGTGGCGAACTGCGCGTGCACCTAGAGGCTTCGTGCCTCATCGATCCAGTGGCACGCGCCGTCGATTTATTTTACGAGCTCGGCATGCAAGCCACCGTTCAGCGCAACGGCGTCCTGATCTACGTGGCCTACGAAAGCAAAAACCTCGCTATCATCGGCGATCAAGGCATCAACAACTTAGTTCCAGCCGATTTTTGGGACAGCGTGCGCGATATCATGGTATCAAACTTTAAAATAGGCCGCATATCCGAAGGGCTTTGCGCAGCTATAACCGAAGCCGGAATCCAGCTCGCGCAGTACTTTCCACCGCAGCAAAACGATCAAAACGAACTGCCCAATCAAATCAGTTTCGGATGAGCAAATACAGCTACTTATTACTGGCCCTGCTCGGATTCACCACCTTATTTGCACAGGTGCCTGCAGCCCCCTCACCTGCTCGCTTTCTCAATAATTTCTCCAATACCGATATCCTCAGCGCCGCAGAGCAAGCTCAAATAGAACAGCGCCTAGACCAATTCGAACAAGAGACCAGCAATGAAATCACGCTCGTCATTATAGATGACTTAAACGGAGATGAACCCTGGCATTTTGCCACCGAAATCGGCGAAGCTTGGGGAGTCGGAAAAGCAGACAAAGACAATGGGTTGGTGTTTTTGATCAAGCCTACTCAAGAAAATGGCGGCCGCCAAGTTTATTTAGCTGCAGGGCGAGGTTTAGAAGCGGCCATCACTGACCTCACTTGTCAGGACATCATTCAGCACGAGATACTCCCTCAGTTCAAGCAAAATCAATATGCAAGCGGCATCAATCAGGCGCTCGACGTCTTGTTTGGCTTGGCCAAAGGCGAAATCAATGAAAAAAGCTACCGCAAGCAACTCCACCAAAATGACTGGGTCAAAGGCCTCTTTGGCTTGCTTGCTATTTTATTTATACTCTTTTTGATCATCAAGCGCGGTGGCGGTGGCGGCGGCGGCACAACCATGGGCGGCAGACGCGGCGGACCAGGCTTCTTTTACTTTGGAGGCGGTGGCTTTGGCGGCGGCGGTTTTGGAGGTGGCTCTTCTGGCGGTGGTGGTTTTGGCGGCTTTGGCGGCGGAAGCTTTGGCGGCGGCGGTTCTGGAGGCAGTTGGTAATTGAAATCATATTCAACCCAAATTAAATAAGAAAGCATAAATTCGCAGCACTGATTTACCAAATATCGACTATAAAATGACTACACAAATACCAAAATATCTATTCGCAATCTTTGTTTTTCTCCTTCACCACTATTCGTTTTCACAACAAATACAAACCATTGCCTTTTACAATGTAGAGAACCTTTTTGATACCATAGATGGACCTAATGATGACGCCGAGTTTTTACCTAGCGCAGAAAGCAAATGGGATGCACCAAAGTATGAAGCCAAACTTGTGCACATTCGTCAGGTAATGGCCGAATTAAATATGCCAATGGTGATGGGCGTTTGTGAAATTGAAAACAAAGGTGTGCTCCAAGATGTCATCGGTCAAGACAAACGCTACGGAATTGTGCACTACGAAAGCCCCGACGCACGCGGCATAGACGCAGCTATGCTTTACCGCAAAGACTTACTACGTTTGAAAGCTTCCGGGAACATCCGCTTTACGCTACCAGGCGATAGCATTCCCACCTCCCGCGACATCGTTTGGGCCAAATACCAATACAAAAAAGAATACTTATACGTCATGGTCAATCACTGGCCAAGTCGCCGTGGTGGTGCTGAACAAAGTGCCGTCAGACGCCTTACTGCTGCGCAATATGCCACACAGTTCATCGACTCGATTCAGCGCAGCGAACCAACTGCTAAAATCATCTTAATGGGAGATTTAAATGATCACCCACAAGATGCTGCACCACAACTTATTGCAAGTAAATTAACACCGCAAATCACCAAGGCAAGTGGTCAATTTGGCGGTTCTTATAACTACAAAAGTGAATGGGATGTACTCGACCACATTTTTGCGTCTGCCAATGCCCTCAACGGAAAAATTCAGGTTCAAACGGGAAGTGGTAAAATACATGGCTTCCCTTATTTACTCACCGAATACAAAGGACAAACCGTTCCAAACAGAACCTACGCGGGTCCTAAATATTTAGGAGGTTACTCCGATCACTTGCCGGTGTCTATTCAAGTGATTTTACACCCTTAATCGAGCTTTGCCGCGGCAGTTCTCAAAGGCAATTTTTGCTTGTAGAGAAACTTCTTTTGCGTCGACTCGAAAGGTCTGTAAATAAAATACACTTCGTTGTTGTGCACCCTCACCTTCTCCACATACCTGAAGGCCAACTTTACTTTTTGCGTAATCAAGCCAGTTTGTAGGTCAATTAAGCCGACATAAAAATGACCTTCTTGTTCAAAAACCGCATAGATTTTACCCGTTTGACGGTCTTGTTGCAGGTTTCTTTGAAAACCCGTTTGCCTCGCTTGGTAATGATGGAAAATCGGTGTAGAACGAACAGCTGTGCCATCGCTTAAAAAAACGCGCAGCATATCTTTTGGATAATCAAAAATATAAATGGTGTCGTGGACTAAAAAGAGCGGAGCATAAACGGGCTCGTAATACAAAGACTGCGTAAAATACGAAGCGCCTACATAGATTTCAGCATCAATCCCGGTTTGATTTTCTAAATTTTTTGCCCAAAGTTTAGTACGTACATCGACCCATTTGTATTCCGAACGATACAGCTCCATCATGAGGTCATCTTGGATCTGCACCAACGTTTTGTAGGTGGAGTCCAGTTGATCGATGCTGCCGTATTCAAAAGCTGGATAGATATCGCTGTAACTCGAGTAAAACAAACGCGTCTGGCTGCTGTCTACTATTGGAACTAAGTATTTAAAAAAGTAATCTTTGGGGATATTCACCAAGGTGTAATTGCTGTCAATAGCTTCTAGGCCAAAAACACTTTCGGCTGTCAAGACATGGATGTTCCCCCGAAAATCGCGCTTGAGTGCTTGCGCGCGATCTGGTATAGCCAATAGCGCTGCGGTGGATTGGTTTTTATAGACTTGAAGCTGCGCGTCTTTTTGCAGGTTTTTCTCGTAGGTGAGTAAAATGAGGGCGCCGTCTGCATCGAGTTCGAAGTCGGCAACGCTGTAGGTTTTAGAGGCGTAGACGGTATCGGGTTTGTTGGGCTTAAGCACGACTTCTCTCACCTCTTGTACGCGCTCGGTCTTGAGTTGAATGCGCAGCTGAACGGTATCGGCCGCTTCGAAATATGGAATTTTGCGTTTGCCCGGAAGATAGTAGGGATGCGAAAAAAATAAAAAAGTGGTACTCAGTTTGTCGGTATCGACTTGTTTCAAAGACAACAACACGCCGCCGTTTTGCTTTGAAAGCCCATATGCTAAGGTATCTTGGCCTGCAATGATCCAGCATTGGACATTCGGGATGGAGTCTTTGGTCTGAAGGTCTGTGAAAGTACAATTCAGTTCTTGGGCACTGGCTACAAAACCAAAAAGGAAAAAGCAAATGAACCAGAGTTGTTGCATATGGCTAAGATGCAAACCTTGGTGGTTTTTCACAATTTTAGCAGACTTTCTGAATCCAGTGCATGGTGTCGGCGATTTCACCTGACTTCACGCCATCGAGATACGCCTTGATTTTCAAGGAGATTTCGCGGGTTTCGAGCGCTGGAAGCATGATTTTTTCGTCGCGGTAACCAATCAAAGCAATGGGTGCTATTGTAGCGGCAGTGCCGGCGCCAAAGGCTTCTTGTAGCTTGCCTGTTTTTGCAGCTTCAATGATTTCGGCAACTGTTACTTTGCGTTCTTCTACCGGAATACCCCAATGACGGGCGAGTTCTAGGACCGTTTTTTTGGTCGTGCCGCGCAAAATGGTATCGGCGTCTTCCGACGGGGTAATGATTTTGTTGTCTATGACAAAAACGATGTTCATGGTGCCAGACTCTTCAATGAAAGTATGGGTTTTGGCGTCGGTCCAGACCAATTGATGAAAGCCTTGTTGCTGGGCGAGTTTAGCTGGATACAAAGAGGCGCCGTAGTTACCTGCGGCTTTTGCTCTACCCACGCCACCCTCGGCTGCACGTGTGTAATACTCTTCAATTTTGACGCGAACAGGCTCAGCATAATAGGCGCCTACTGGAGAATTAATGATGACAAATTTGTAGGTGTCAGATGGTTTGATACCGACAAATTCATCGGTGGCAAACATAAACGGACGAATATAAAGGGCGTAACCAGGTTTGTTGGTGACCCAATTGGCGTCTACGGCAACGAGTTGCTTTACGGCCTCTAAAAATAATTCTTCTGGAATTTCGGGCATACACATGCGCTCTGCCGATTCTGCAAAACGTTGTGCATTGAGCTCCGGTCTGAACAAAACAACATCGTTGTCTTTGTTGCGGTAGGCTTTCATGCCTTCAAAGATGGATTGTCCGTAATGGATGGCTGACATCGCTGGATGCATGTCTATAGGGCCAAAAGGTAGAATTTCTCCTTGCTGCCATGCGCCACTAGCATATTCCATCACAAACATGTGATCGGCAAAGATTTTTCCGAAAGGGAGGTTTTCCCAATCAACTGCTGGCAACTGACTGTTTGTGTTGTGCGTGATGGGGAATGTGAAGGAAACTCCTGACATAAGCGTGTTAATTGATGCGCTAATATACAGCTAAATCATGGAGCGTACAACTTATTGACCTTATTAAAAGCATTCCTTAACTTTGTATAATGCATGCCTACACACAAGCCCTTGAAATCCTCCAAAAGCATTGGGGCTTTGCTGCATTCAGGCCAAGTCAAGAGCCCATCGTGCAGGCCGCGCTCGCTGGTCAGGATACATTGGCGCTGCTCCCAACTGGTGGCGGCAAGTCTATTTGTTTTCAAGTGCCTGGTTTGCAGCGAGAAGGACTTTGTTTGGTCATTTCACCACTCATCGCCCTCATGCAAGATCAGGTCGAAAACCTCAATAAACGCGGCTTGCGGGCCAAAGCCTTGACGAGCGGGCTCACCTTCAGAGAAATCGACCACATCCTAGACAACGCCCGATTTGGCGGCCTCGATTTTTTATATACCTCACCAGAGCGCATCCAATCAGCACTTTTCATCGAGCGCTTCAAGCGCATGAAAATCTCCTTGTTGGTTGTCGACGAAGCACATTGTATTTCGGAATGGGGCCATGACTTTCGGCCTGCCTTTCGCCAGATTGCCAAATTGCGCCAACTCCAACCCGAAGTCCCCATTTTAGCGCTCACCGCTACAGCCACCAAAGCCGTACAGCAAGACATCTGCGTGCAATTGCAAATGCCCAAAGCGCAAGTACTCGAGGCCTCTTTTGCCCGAGAAAATTTGCAGTATTTAGTGCGGCCCGCACACAACAAAATGCAAGAAATCTTGGCCATTTGCCAGCGAGAAAAAGGCACGGGTATTGTGTATTGTCAGACCAGAAGATCCGTGAAGGAAGTAGCGCGTGTTTTGTTGGCAAACGGTTTGCGCTGTGGCATTTACCACGGCGGGCTCAGTGCCGAAGAACGCACGCAAATGCTGCGCGCTTGGCTCACCGACAAAAACCAAATCATGGTGGCCACCAACGCTTTTGGCATGGGTATAGACAAGCCCGACGTTCGGTTTGTACTGCATTATGAAGTACCTACTTCCCCCGAGGCTTATTTTCAAGAAGCTGGCCGAGGCGGTCGGGATGGTCAGCCTGCTTATGCACTGCTGCTCCACGAGCACAAAGATTTTGAGCAAATGCAGCAACAGCTCACCAAAAGCTTTCCGAGTGCAGACCGCGTCATCTTTGTGTACCGTGCCATATGCAACTACCTGAAAATAGCCATTGGTTCGGGCAAAGATGAGTCCTACCCTTTTGACATGAAAACGTTTTGTCGCACCTTTGAGCTCCCCGACGACGAAGTCTATTATGCACTCAAAATACTGGCGCACAATGGCAATTTAACCCTAGACGAAGCCTTTTTTCAGCCAACGCGTTTACAGTTTATTGTGAGTAATGAAGTGCTCTACAACTTTCAGATCCAACACGAAGCCTTTTACACGCTCTGTGCTACGTTAGTGCGCAGCTATCCTGGTATCTTTGATCAAATGACACGCCTGCACGAAGATAAAATCATTCAAAGACTAAAAACCACACCGCAGCGTTTTGAAGAGCAACTAGACTTCATGCAAAAAAACGGCATCATCGAACTGACTAAAAAAAGCAGCCTACCCCTGCTCTATTTTACAATGGAAAGACTCCCCGAGTCTTATCTGCAGCTCAAGCCCCAAATTTACCTCGAGCGCAAGCAAGCGGCCCAAGATAAATTAATGGCTATGCAGCGCTACTGCCAAGAACCCACTTGTCGTGCCCAACAACTCATCACTTATTTTGGACAAACCATTGCCCCTTGTGGCCAGTGCGATGTCTGCGTGCCGCGCACTTTAGACGAAAGCACACTTTTGGGTTTTCTCCAAGAAGCGCGCAGCATTCAGGAGCTCGAAGCCCATTTTTTATGTGCAAAATCAGAGCTCGAACCACTGATCCGCCCGCATTTACTCACCGAAAAAATCAAGTTCAAAGCGGGAAAATTCTACCTCTAAACCCCGCTCATGACCACCTCTTCTGTTCAAGAAGCGCCGAAACTCCAATGGCACTTCTCCCTTGTTTTGCTGCCTTTTATCGCCGGTATTTATTTGGCCGATTACCGTAATTTAACGGATGGGGTGTTGCTTTTTTTCAAGTTTTTTACGGTTGGGAGTTTTTTACTTCTTTTGAGTAAGCCCTTGCGGCAATTCGGGCTCCTTTTTTCATTTATGGCCCTAGGTTTTTGGCTTTTACATAGCCGGCAAATCGCATTCAGACAACAACAAAGCCTTCAGTTCAATGTGGAAACCGCGGGCTTTTTTATACCTGAATCCATCGAATATAAAACCAAATTTCAAAAAGCAAAAGGGGTATTTTATTACAAAAGTGGCGCGCAAAAGAAGACCATCCAACTGCAACTTTATCTGTTTGCAACAAAGCCAATTTCTTTGCGCAAAGTTTACGCCCTGCGCTGCCAGCCAGAACTGCTCGCCAACGAGCGCTATCCGGGTGCTTTTGATCAGTCGCGGTACTACGAACTGCAAGGCTGCAGCCATCGGGCGTTTGTGTATACTTCCAATATTAGGGTCTTGGCAGGTACGCGGCTGCCTCCTGCTGACAACAGTCTTCTGCGCATCAAAAGTAAACTTTCTGAAATGTTTACCCAAGCATTGAGTGCGCGTTCGGCGGCAATTGGTAGGGCGCTGATCTTAGGTGAGCGCGACGGCATAGATACCCAATTGCGGACTTATTTTTTGGCCACGGGCTCGATGCATATTTTGGCGGTGTCGGGCATGCATATTGGTTTATTGATTTTGGCGCTGCTTAAGATTTTAGCCTTTTTTTCTCGCTGGATCAGTCGCAAACAGGCGTTGTTGTTGGTTTTGTTAATTGTATGGTATTATGCGGTGCTCACAGGTTTATCGGCATCGGTCTTGCGAAGTGTGTTTATGTTCAGCGTGTTGTTGTTGAGTCAGCTTTCTGGTCGGCAAATGAGTCAGCTCAGCGCGCTCTTTTTTTCGGCTTTTTGCCTCTTGCTTTATGACCCACGCTACATCTTTGATCTTGGTTTTCAGTTGTCTTATCTCGCTATGTTGGGTATTTATCTCTATTATGAACCGATTCGGGCTTTACTCCACTTCAGATGGAAAGTCTTGACGCATCTCTGGGATGGAACGGCGCTCGGTTTGGCAGCCACCCTCACTACCCTTCCCTTGAGTTTGTATCATTTTCATTTGTATCCAAATTACGCGCAAATTGCCAATCTCTGCCTCATGAGTTTGTCGAGTTTGATTTTAGTAGTGGGCATGTTTTTTCCTGTTTTACAATTGCTACCAGGCCTAGACCGCTTGAGTGCCTTTGTCTTAGAAACGACAATCCAGTGGATGCTGCACATTATGCGTTTTTTCAGCGAGGCACCTGGCGCTTTGGCAAAAGGATTTGTGCTGCCGTTTTGGTGGGTAGCTTTATTTTGGTTGGCGACATATTATTTATTTTATGGCTTGACAAGACAGCACAAATACCTGGCGCAACTGGGCTTACTCGGTAGTTTGCTGTTTATGGTTAACCTTCGGCAGCGCAAATTGCAGGAGCAACAAACAACTTTTTTCGAAAACGACCGAGTGCTTTTGCTCAGAGAAGGCTCCAAAGCGCTGGCATTCGGCCCCAAACCAGCCGCACAATGCGCGTTTTTATTGCCCACACTTGAGATTTATCACAATTGCAAAATCACGTATAAACAAGTTGAAAAAGGCAAGACACGCATCAAATTAAAGCACCACGAGGTCGAGATTTCTAATGAAGATGCGTATCAAATTGTGATTCGTGCGCAAAAGCAGACAGATAAAATCAAGGTCTATTGAACAAGAATTTTATCTTTGCTAAAATTTGACACCATGAAAATGCTCAGTCCGAAGGAAGTTCTTCAGGCGTTAGAAGCCCAAGAAAGCTGTTGCCTCATCGATATCCGCGAACCCTACGAATTATTGAACTGCAAAATAGATTGCCCGTCTGTACCGATGGCTACTTTTGCAGCGGCGTATCCCGATTACCAGCATTATGAGCAAGTCGTGCTGATGTGTCAGTCTGGCAAACGCGCCGAAGCGCTGGCAAATTTCATGGAGACCGAATTTACAGCCATGAATATTTGTGTACTGGAAGGTGGAATCAATGCTTGGATTGAGAAAAATGCACCTCAAATCACCTGTCAATAATGAGCGCACTTTACCAGCTTTTCGACTTCATTCTTCATATAGACAACTACCTTTTCTTGCTCATTCAGGATTATGGTATTTGGATTTACGCTAT
>JANQWC010000006.1:15016-21360 GCA_030730025.1 Crocinitomicaceae bacterium | reverse complement strand
TAGACAACTACCTTTTCTTGCTCATTCAGGATTATGGTATTTGGATTTACGCTATTTTATTTCTGATCATTTTTGTGGAAACAGGCTTGGTTTTTATGCCACTACTGCCAGGTGATTCACTGCTCTTTGCGGCGGGTTCGTTTTGCGCAGGCGTGCAGATAGACAACGAACTGGCACAGCTCAATTTGTTTGTGGTGCTTGGCTTGCTGATTGTTGCTGCTATTTTAGGAGATGCCTTGAATTTCTGGATTGGTCAAAAATATGGCCGCAAACTCGCGCAGTTAAAGATTGGGCGCTATGCCCTGCTCAAAGAAAAGCACCTTCAGCAAACCCAAGATTTTTTCGAGAAGCACGGTTCCAAAACGATTATCATTGCGCGCTTTGTACCAATTGTACGCACCTTTGCTCCTTTTACAGCAGGCTTAGCGAATATGCGCTACAGCATCTTTTTGAGATTCAATGTAATTGGCGGTGTGAGTTGGGTACTCGGCCTCACGCTTTTAGGCTACTTTTTTGGCAACCTCACGATTGTGCGCGAAAACTTTGAAACCGTCATTTTTGGCATCATCGGCTTGTCTTTGCTCCCTATGCTCATTGCCATTGCCAAGGAAAAAATGGCTAAGCGTTGAAACGCTGAAACTCATTTTGCAAGTACGAACGGCAAATTTCTGTCGGAAACTGCTCAATTTGAGCGGAGATTTCTAAAATTCTTGCGGCGAGGTCTGTAGCACTAGCTTGTGCATCTAAGGTATTGGCTGCCATATTGATAACACGCAACACTTCTTCTTTTGCTTGAATCAGCATCGCCCAGCCCTGCGGTGAAACAAATAGCTGTTGGGCAATGTTGTGTTCAAACTCTTCTCTGACGGTCTTGACCAGTAAACTTTGTTGGGTTCTGGCATTGTGGGTCACTTGTAGGGTGCGCAGCGTGAGGTTGGCAGGTGAAATGCGGTCAAGCAGTAAAATACAGCGCTGATACGCTTCGAGTTTGCTGGGTAAAAAATAATTTTGGCGTTGCAAACTGAGTTCGGTCTGGAGCTTCACGAGGCTGTGGTCGTGTTGGCGCTTGAGAAATAAATAAACGATTGTCACCATTGCCAAACTGACCAACAGAAACGAAATAACCACAAAAATGAGTTCCATACGTATTTTTTTGAGGCAAATATAGTGCTTTGCGCTATTTTTACTCCATGAATAATGTGTTACTCCCACTCATCTTGTTATTATATTTCGGGCTACTGCTCGCAATTGCCTATTTCAGCTCCAAAAATGCGAGCAGCCATAGTTTTTTTACCGGCGACAAAAAAAGCCCGTGGTATTTAGTCGCTTTTGGCATGATCGGCACCTCGCTTTCGGGTGTCACGTTTGTGTCTGTTCCGGGCGACGTCAGCACGGGTGCGTGGCACTATTACCAGTTGGTGCTCGGCTTTTTTGCTGGCTATTTCGTAGTGGCTTTTGTACTCTTGCCACTATACTATAAATACCAATTGAGCTCAATTTATCGCTATCTTGAGCTGCGCCTCGGTTTGCGCGCCTATCAATGGGGAGCTGGTTATTTTATTCTTTCGCGCACGCTCGGCGCTACTGTTCGGCTCTACCTCGTGATCAATGTTTTGCAACTTTTTGTTTTTGAACCCATTGGCCTCGCTTTTTGGCAATCCACGCTCTTGATCATCCTGATGATTTTAGCCTACACGCTCAAAGGCGGCGTCAAAACCATCGTCTGGACAGACACTCTTCAGACTTTCTTCATGTTATTGGCCTTGGTGGTTTGTATCTACACCCTCCAACAGCAAATGGATATTTCTTGGACTGAGCTCTGGGCAAACCTCAAAAATGAGCAACTCACTCAAGTTTGGTCTTGGAATCCGTCCAAAAGCGACTACTTCTGGAAGCATTTCATCGGCGGCGCCTTCATTACCATTGCCATGACCGGCCTCGACCAAGAAATGATGCAAAAGAACATCAGCGTCAAGACGCTCAAAGACGCTCAAAAAAACATGGTGGTTTTTAGCTTTACACTGCTCATCGTCAATGCTTTGTTTTTGCTACTCGGCAGCATCTTGAGTTATTTCGCCCTCAAAAATGGCCTCAATTTTGCACCCGACGACCTCTTTCCTCAGGTTATTCAACAATTCTTACCCACTGGCGTTTTCATCATTTTCACCATCGGACTTATTTCTGCTTTGTTCCCTTCGGTCGATGGCGCCATCACCGCTCTTACGGCTTCTTTCTGCATCGATATCATTGGTTTTGAACGCAAAAACCTTCCCGAAACAGAGCGCATGCGCCTCAAAAAAATCGTTCATATTGGTTTTGCGGTGCTTTTTACGTTGTTGGTTTTCTTTTTCAAGTCTTACGACGACAAAAGCATCGTCAAGCTCATTTTCCTCATTGCAGGCTACACCTACGGCCCTCTACTCGGGCTATTTGCCTTTGGTATTTTGACCAAAAGAAATGCACCTGCAGCACTCATTCCAATTATTGTAGTGCTCGCTCCACTTTGCTGTTACTTCTTGAGTAAAAATGCAGACCTCATTTGGAAGGGCTATCAATTCGGAAACGAAATGCTCCTGCTCAACGGAATGCTTACTTTTGTGCTGCTCTTTTTGAGTAGTTTTACCTATCAACCCCAACCAGCCGATGAAACTCCTGTTGTCTGACAACCAATTGCATTTGCGCTTTGCCCCACTGACCCTCACGCGTCCGTTGGCAGAATTGCGCTGTGGTCTTTTCACCAATTCCGAACGCTGGAAGCACTTGCTGCCCGGCGCGCAAATTGGGTATCAAACAGAAAGTTATTTGCAGGCAAAATATCCGAGCAACGATGGCATCTGGGTCAATGCACAATGCATTCCTAACCAAGAAATGGTGGCTGCGCTATGCCAACTCAAAGAAGGTCAAGCACTTTATTCAAATCAGATTTTAATTGCCTGCTTCAGAGAAGAACAAGAACGCATAGATATTGACCTTGAAGACCTCCTCCTATTAGAAAACCGCTGGGATCTCTACCTGAAAAATGACGCCATCCTTAGACTAGACTTCAATTGGTACTGCGCGGGCAGAACTTCTGCTGCACTAAGCCAAAGCAACCGCCTCATTGGCCCAGCAGATCAGTTGTTTATAGAGGAAGGTGCGCGCGTAGAAGGCGCCATCTTGAACACCAACGAAGGCCCAATTTACATCGGTAAAAATGCAGAAGTCATGGAGGGAGCGCTGTTGCGTGGCCCTTTAGCGCTTTGCGACGGCGCCGTTGTTAAAATGGGTGCCAAAATCTATGGCGCTACCTCTATTGGCCCCGAATGCCGTGTGGGTGGAGAAGTGAGCAACAGTATTTTTCAGGGTTATTCGAACAAAGGGCACGACGGTTTTCTCGGCAACGCACTCATTGGAGAATGGTGCAACTTAGGCGCCGACACCAACTGCTCTAATCTCAAAAATAACTACGGAAAAGTCAGTACGTATTCTTACGAGGCGCAAGACCACATCAAGACAGATCAACTCTTCATGGGGCTCACCATGGGCGATCACAGCAAATCTGCCATCAATGTGCAGTTCAACACCGCAAGTGTAGTTGGCGTTTGCAGCAACGTTTTCTGCAGTCATTTCCCAGAGAAACACATCGCTTCTTTTGAATGGGTCTCAGATGCATCTAGTGAAAAATACCGCCTAGACAAAGCTATAGAAGCAGCTTCTGCCATGATGGCCAGAAGAAAAGTGGCTTTTAGTCCAGAAGAGCGTCAAATCTTTGAATTCTTGGCAAACAACTGACTTTTTTGCAGCGTTTCTGCCTTTGGCATACATCTTGACACCCCACCCGCTTGAAACAATTCTATTATGAGCAATCTCTTTGATCAAGGTTTTTTTGGTTTATCTGGCTATGACGCCGATGCTGAGTTCATTCCACTCATCACAGCAGAGGAAGAAGAGCACATGAACAAACAAGAATACCCTGAAGAACTTCCTATACTTCCCTTGCGCAACAACGTCCTTTTCCCGGGCGTCGTGATCCCGATTACCGTGGGCCGAGACAAAAGCATCAAACTCATTCAAGAAGCCAATAAAGGCAGCAAAATCATCGGGGTGGTGTCTCAAAAAAACCAAGATGTAGAAGCACCGCAATTTGTCGATTTGCACGAGGTGGGCACGGTTGCCCAAATCATTCGTTTGCTCAAAATGCCCGACGGCAGCTCTACAGTCATTATCCAAGGCAAGCGTCGCTTTGAAATGCTGCAGGCCACCCAAACAGAACCCTACATGAGAGCCAAAGTTCGGGTCCTGACCGAACAACCCATAGACAGCGCCAATAAAGAACTCGAGGTCATGTTCAACACCATCAAAGACCTCGCGCTACAAATCATTCGAGAAAGCCCAAATATTCCTTCCGAAGCACAGTTTGCTATTGGTAATATCGATAGCCCAAGCTTTTTGGTCAACTTCATTTCCTCCAACATGAACGCAGATGTGGCCAAAAAACAAGCCATGCTCGAAGAAATGGACATCAAAAAGCGCGTCATGATGGTCCTTGAGCACCTCACTGCCGAAATTCAAGTACTCGAGATGCGCAACGAGATCCAAAACAAAGTGCGCAAAGACCTCGACAAACAGCAGCGCGAGTACTTTTTGCACCAGCAAATGCGCACCATCCAAGACGAGCTCGGCGACAACCCGCAAATCCAAGACGCCCGCGAGCTCGAAAAAAGAGCCCAAGGCAAAAAATGGGATGCGCGCATCGCCAAACTTTTCGGCAAAGAACTCGAAAAACTCCAGCGCATGAATCCGCAAGGAGCCGAATACACCGTTCAGCTCAACTACCTAGACCTCTTACTCGAACTTCCTTGGAATGTCTACAGCAAAGACAAACTCGACCTCAATATCGCCAAGCGCGTGCTCGAGCGCGATCATTTTGGTTTGGAAAAGGTCAAGGAGCGCATTTTAGAATATTTAGCCGTGCTCAAGCTCAAGGGCAACATGAAAGCGCCAATTTTATGTTTTTACGGACCTCCGGGTGTGGGTAAAACATCTTTAGGTAAATCTATAGCCGAAGCATTGGGTCGCAAATATGTCCGGATGTCGCTGGGCGGGCTCCACGACGAAGCCGAAATCCGCGGGCACCGCAAAACCTATATTGGCGCCATGCCAGGCCGCATCATGCAAAACCTCAAGAAAACCGAAACAGCCAACCCTGTTTTTGTTCTCGACGAAATAGACAAACTAGGGCGCAGCAACCACGGCGACCCCTCTTCTGCCCTGCTCGAGGTCCTCGATCCCGAACAAAACGGCAACTTCTACGACAACTACGTCGAAACCGAATTCGATTTATCCAAAGTCTTATTTATCGCTACGGCCAACAACCTCCAGAGCATTCAAGGCCCCTTGCTAGACCGCATGGAAATCATCGAAGTCAATGGTTACACCCTCGAGGAAAAAATCGAAATCGCCAAAAGACACCTGTTGCCTAAGCAAATTGCCGCTCACGGTATTCAGAAAAAGGATATTTCCATCGATAAAAAATTGTGGCAACAAATCATTGAGTCCTACACGTTTGAATCTGGCGTACGTGGCCTCGACAAAATTGTAGCCAAGTTGGTGCGCAACCGCGCGCGTCAAATCGCCATGGAAGAAGCCTTTGAGCCCAAGCTCACGAGCGCAGACCTCTTTACCTTTTTAGGAGCGGGCCGCATGCGCACCAAATACGACAACAACGATGTCGCTGGCGTCGTTACGGGCCTTGCCTGGACGGCTGCAGGTGGCGACATCCTCTTTATTGAAAGCCTCATTTCAGAAGGAAACGGCAAACTGAACCTCACCGGAAATTTAGGCGACGTCATGAAAGAATCTGCCGTGATAGCCCTCGAATACCTCAAAAGTCATCACGAATTACTGGCGCTAGACCCGAAGGTTTTTGGCGCCTACAACGTACACATTCACGTGCCAGAAGGCGCTACACCCAAAGATGGCCCGAGTGCTGGCGTCACAATGCTCACCGCATTGGCTTCGCTATTTACACAGCGCAAAGTCAAGAAGAACCTCGCCATGACTGGCGAAATCACCCTGCGCGGCGATGTGCTACCTGTTGGCGGCATCAAAGAAAAGATTTTAGCGGCCAAAAGAGCGGGCATCAAAGAGATTATCTTGTGTGCCAAAAACAAACAAGACGTCGATGAAATTGCCGCCGACTACCTCAAAGGCCTCTCAATTCATTACGTCGACAAAATGGCTGAAGTCTTGCAATTGGCTTTACTTCATGAAAAAGTCAGTGCACCCAAAAAACTTGTGGTTCCTGAGCAAAAGTAATGTCGGCGCAGTACAGTCATTTGGTGGTTTATGATGGTGTTTGTATC
>JANQWC010000006.1:0-14916 GCA_030730025.1 Crocinitomicaceae bacterium | reverse complement strand
AAAAGTAATGTCGGCGCAGTACAGTCATTTGGTGGTTTATGATGGTGTTTGTATCCTCTGCAATCGACTCATTCAGCACCTCCTTACTAAAGACAAGCGCCAAATACTGACCTTCAGCACTTTTCAGGGTTTACCAGCCGGTATAGACAAAAGCGGCGTTAAGCTTGGATTTGCAGATAGCGTTTCTTACCTGAGAAATGAAAAGTGGTGGCAAAAAAGCAGTGCCGTTCTAATGATCTACAGAGATCTATTCGGCCCGTATCATTGGTCTCAACTGGCTTGGTTGTTTCCGCGCTTTTTGAGAGATTTCATTTACGGCATCATTGCCAAAAACAGGTACAGTTGGTTTGGCAAACACGCACATTGTGTGCTCCCTACACCTGCGCAGCAAGACCGATTTATTGGCTAATATTTTGTAAATTGGAGGCATAAATTGCTGCTCATGTCTCAAAAATTATCTTTTTTAGCTTTTTTCACGCTCCTCTTCTTGACCACCACGCTTGCGCAGCAAATGCCCAAGCCCTCAAATGTAGAGATCGCCGGTTTGCCACAATGGGCGCAACTCATGTATGGTGCCCAGCCAAATGTCTACGCGGTGCAAAATGCGTATCAAGATTACTATCGCACGCATCCTTTTGTCAAGAGCTATCATACACAATACTACAAGCGTTGGATCCGTCAAAACCAATACTTTGTCAATGACGCAGGTTATATTCAAGCACCAACACCAGAAGAAGCAACCCTTGCCAATCAAGCATATCTCAAAAAGCAAAAGCAGCAACAAAAAACCTCCAACTGGACCATCGTTGGCCCCATCACCAATTACCAAGAAGGCCTTGCGCAAGGTTCTGGACAAACCAATATCTATAGTGTAGATCAATGCGCGGGTCAGCCCAATACTTGTTATTGCGGCACAGAACCCGGTGAAGTTTACAAAAGCACCAACGGCGGGCTCAATTGGTTGCTTGTTTCCAAAACCATTGATTTTGGCTCAGGGGTAACGGCAGTAGAAGTGCATCCCAATAATCCGAATTTTGTTTTGGCCGGCGGCAACAACGGCATCTTTTTGAGTACCGATGGCGCCCTCACCTGGACCAACACCCTCCCGAGTTCTGGTTTGAATGTCAATGAAATCTATATTTTACCCAATGACCCTACTATTGTGTTGGCCGCAACCGACAAAGGCTTGTACCGCAGCACAGACGCTGCCCAAACCTGGACGCAACTCTACACCCAAAAAACGTACGATATCAAACAAAAGCCAGGTAGCGCCCAAACGCTTTATTTGCTCAAAAACAACGCAAGTCTGATCCGCTGTGAGTTTTTTGTATCCACAGATGCAGGCCTCACCTGGACGCTCCAAGATGCCGGTTGGTACAGCTCCACAGATCCTGCGCGCATCGATGGCGGTGGCCGTTTGGCGGTGAGTGCTGCCGATCCAGAGCGCGTCTATGCATACCTTATTGGCGAATCCAAACCCAATGATGTCGGCTATATTGGCTTGTACAGAAGCGACAACAGCGGCCAAACTTGGACGCTACCCAATGGCCCTGTTGGTGGCCCCTACTCCATAAGTCATCCAAATTTAGCGCAAGGCACGCCTACCTGGAACTACCACCAAGGTTTTTACAATTGCGCGCTTTTGGCCAACCCTGCCAACGCCGACGAAGTCTTGATTGGCGGCCTCAATCTGTACAGAAGCACCGACGGCGCAGCCACTTTTGCTTCGGTTTCTGGTTATGTGGGTGGCCCACTCAACTTGCACGTAGACAACCAAGATTTCAGGGTTGTGGGCAACCACACCTGGATCACCACTGATGGCGGCATCTACCACAGCACAGATTTTGTGAACACGCAACCCGATTTTTATATGTCGGGCGTTCATGGATCAGACTACTGGGGCTTTGACAACGGCTGGAACGAAGATGTTTTGGTGGGCGGTTTGTATCACAATGGCAATTTGGCCTACCATGAAAACTACGGTGCGGGCAACTTTTTGGAATTGGGCGGCGGAGAAGCACCTACGGGTTATGTCAATCCAGGCGACAACAAACTGACGTATTATTCCGATATCGATGGCAAGCGCATTCCGGCCACTTTAGACGGCGCCATCCAAAACGCCTCTTTTGGCATAGATCCTAATGAAAGCTATTGGGCTGCAGAGTCTACAGAGCTCGTGTTTCACCCGAACTGCTACGCAATCGCCTACACAGGCAAAGCAAATCAATTGTATCGCAGCAACGACAAAGGCGCGTCTTTTGAACTCGTCCAGACCTTCGGCTCAAACCCAAACGAACGCATCAATTACATTGAAATCTCTTCTAGCGACCCGCAAATCATTTACCTCAATCAAAAAGCGGCGGGCGGCAGCATAGGCAAACTCTGGAAAACGACAGATAGCGGCCTCACCTGGACACAAGTCAGTATTCCTTCTGGAAATTCGAGCCGCATGCTGTTGGCACTCAACCCCGCCAATGCACAAGAGCTTTGGTTGGCGTATCCGAGCGGTGCCAATGGTTTCAAGGTTTTCAAGACCACAAACGGAGGTGCCAATTGGCAGAACCTCACGAGTAGCTTACTCAACAATGAATCTGTGCAATCTTTGGTGCACATCGCTGGTACTGATGGAGGCATCTATGTAGCCACCAACAAAGCCGTTTACTACCGCAACAACAACACCGATTTTGTACTAGAAAACAACGGCTTGCCTTTGTTCACCAACGGCAACATCCTCAAGCCTTTTTATAGAGACCAAAAAATCCGCCTGGCTTCTTACGGAAAAGGCATTTATCAAAGTAAACTCGTCGAAAACCCAAGTGAAGTCATCGCCCGCATTACTGTAGATAAACTCCAACAAACGGCTGTGTGCCTGATCGATTCCTTTTATTTCGACGACTACTCCTTTTTGAGTCACCAAGGTGCTACTTGGCAATGGACTTTTCCTAGCGGCAGCCCGAGCACTTCTACTTTGCGCAATCCAACGGTTTATTTTCAAAGCCCTGGGCAGCACCTCGCTATTTTGCAAGTGACCGATGGCACTGGTCTCACCGATACCGATTCTTTGTATGTCACGCTCTCATTGTTTGATTTTCAGCCGGGGATTCAAGAAGATTTTCAGCAGCAATTTATACCCAATGGCTGGAGTGTCAAAGACCACAACGGCAACGGCACCTGGACACTTTCTACCGCTGCAGGCGGTTTCGGCAACTCGAGCCAAGCCACCGTTTTCAATAACTACGACATCGATTCACAAGGCAGCTTCGACGACCTTATTATGCCGCTAGAGACCAGCTATTTGAGTACACAGCCTTATTTATATTTTGATGTAGCTTATGCGCGCTGGGGCAGCGGCTATACCGATTCGCTGCAAGTTGTGGTGTCTACGGACTGCTTTGAAACGGAGCAAATATTGTATTTCAAAGGAGGAGAAATCTTGGCGACTTCACCCGATAACCAAAGCTTTTTCACTCCTACGAGTGCACAATGGAGAAAAGATTCTGTCGATCTGAGCAACTATGCCAATCAAGGAAATGTCCAAATTGCATTTAGAAATATTGGCGGCTGGGGCAACTGCATTTACCTAGACAATATCAATATTGGCTCTATGGCTTCGCTTGCACAAGTCCAGCCGCTCAAGCGCAGTGTTTATCCGAATCCGGCGTGCCCAGGTGCTGTACTACATATGAATGGCAGCCCAGCAGATTTTGCACGCTTAATTGATCAAAAGGGTAAGGAAGTGGCCAGGTGGATGGCTGGAGCTGAAGTCAAACTCGATGCCAATCTGAAAGCTGGTGTCTATTTATTGCAATTACACAGCACGCAATTGATCAGTAATCACCAAATCGTGGTCATTGAATAAAGAAACACTTGTAAACGCGCGATTGATTGCCCCAAACATTTCGTGGATTTGGCATAATTTATGATATTTGCACAGAAAATTATATATATGCGCTTTTTACTCGTTTTCGTTTTAAGTCTGTTCAGCATCAATGCCATGGCGCAAGATGCAAAAGCACAGGGAATCCTCGATAAATTATCGACCAAAATGAAGGGCATGAAATCCTTCTACATCGAATTCAATGCCAGTGTAAAAAACAGCACTACCGGTACCAACGAAAACGAAATTGGCAAAGGTTGGGTCAAAGGCAATAAATTCTATGCTTCTTACGGAGACAATACCATGATCTGCAACGGTGTCAAAACCTGGACTATCGTCAAAGACGAGCGCTCAGTTTATGAATCCGATGCGAGTGCCGACGACGAAGAATCAATCAATCCGAAGCGCATCATGACCATCTGGGAAACCGGCTTCAAAAACAAATACGACCACGAAGACAAACTCAACGGAGAAGCTGTTCACGTGATCAACCTCTATCCTAAAGTTCCTTCCAAAGCGGAGTACCACACCATTATTTTGTACATCTCCAAAACGGGCAACGAACTCTTGAAAGCGAGCATGAAAGCCAAAGACGGCACCACCATGACTTATGTAGTCACGAAGTTTACGGCCAATCCAGATATCGACGACACTAAATTTGTCTATGACAAAAAGAAATATCCTGGTTACCCAGTGATTAAGGATTAGTCATTTACCCTTTTCAGGTTTACTGATCAACGCTTCAACAAGCGATCCATCTCGCGTTTGTCGTCTTTTTCTTTGAGGTCTTGGCGTTTATCGTGGAGTTTTTTACCCGTTGCACAGGCAATTTCTAGCTTTACCCACCCTTTATCTGATAAAAATAACTTGAGTGGCACAAGTGTGTGACCTTTGATTTTTAAGAATTTCTCGATGCGGATGATTTCTTTGCGCTGCAATAAGAGTTTGCGATCGGCTCTTGGTTTGTGGTTGTAGAAAGACCCGTTTTCGTATTCGGTGATGTGCATGTTGCGCAGCCAGACCTCTCCTTTGTCGAACAAGCCGTAAGCTTCTAGAATACTGGCTTTTCCGTTTCGGATGCTCTTGATTTCGGTGCCGGTAAGCACAATACCCGCCTCGAAAACTTCATCGAGGTGAAATTCAAAACGCGCGCGTTTGTTACGGATATTGAGTTCCTTGTTGGCCATGTGTGCAAAGTTACTAATTTTAACCCATGCAAATTCCGTCGGTTTATTTAGAACAAGCTGTAGACCAACTTGGCAGTTTACCGGGCGTAGGTCGCCGAACAGCACTGCGTTTGGCATTGGATTTACTCAAGCGCAGCGACATCGAAATCGAAGACTTTGTGTCGGCACTCAGCGCGCTCAAAGACAAGGTATTGCGCTGTACTTCTTGCGGCAACATCACCGACACGCCTATTTGTGGGATTTGTAGCAACCCGAGGCGAGACCCCACTATTATTTGTGTGGTGGAAGACATCAGAGATGTCATGGCCATCGAATCGACAAGTACGTTTAATGGCTTGTATCATGTCTTAGGCGGGCTCATTTCACCGATGGATGGCATTGGGCCGCAAGACTTGAATATTTTGAGTTTGCCAGGGCGCATCGAAAAAGACCAGCCCAAAGAAATCATTTTAGCGCTGAGCCCCACAATGGAAGGCGACACCACGAACTTCTATATTTACAAAAAGATCAAAGCTTTTGATATATTGATCACGCGCATTTCGAGGGGTATTGCAGTGGGTTCAGAATTGCAGTATGCAGATGAGCTTACGTTAGGGCGTAGCTTGCAGCAGCGTCAGGTCTTTGATTTCGGACAGTAAATAGGATCAATCTACTTTAAAGACGCGCGTTTTCTTTTTGAGATAGCGCATACCGTAACCAAATACAACGATGAAAAGCGCCATGCCGATTAAAGCATTTTGGTTTTGCTTGAGCCCTCCGAGGATATATGTTTGAAATAACAAAAGCACAAAGGCGGTGGTCATGGATGCTGCCCAGCCAGAATATTCGTTTTCAAGGACTACTTTGATGGAAAACGGCTGTGGGTTGGCTTTGTATTTCCAGAAGGCTGGCAACAAGAGCGGGGTTTGTTTTCTCCAGTCGAGGTAGTCTTGACCAAACTTGCGCGTCAAGAACTGTTCTTCTGCATAAATAATGAGGCGGTAGTACGCTACAAATAAGATCAAAAATACGGGCACAAGCCAGTCGATGCCGGTAAACACCGCCCAACCGATATAAGTGGTGATGTTCCCTAAATACAAAGGGTGGCGCACCATCGAGTAAATACCAGTAGAATTGAGCGCTTCGGCAACTTGTTCGTCGCGGTTGCGCCCTGAGGTGTGTGCAGCGCGTTTTCCTACTGCGAGTGCGCGAATGACATGGCCGAGCACCACCAAGCCAATTGCCAAGTTTGTATAGTTTGGATTGAGCCAATTATACGGCATTGGAAAAAAATGCATCAGGATAAATGCGACTAGAAAAAAGAGTACCGGAATTTGTCCGCGGTACTTAAAAAACTGATTTCCTAGCTTTTCCAATTGATTTTGAGCTGACATTGGCGAAATTTTTGTAGATTTAAAGAATGCCAAAGTTAACAATAAATCTTGGGGTCCATGAAAGAAAAATACAAGCTTGAGTTTCTGCTCAAAACCTCACCACGCGTACTAGACAAGCTCATCAGTACCCCAGATGGCCTTGGCGATTGGTTCGCCGACGACGTCAGGGTCAACGACGACATCTACACCTTTGAATGGGACGGCAACGCCGAACACGCGCGTTTGGTGCAGCTCAAAATGAACTCCAAAATCCGCTTTCAGTGGCTAGAAGACGAAAAAGACGGCTTAGACACCTACTTTGAACTCGCCTATATCGTCGACCCAATGACCAATTCCGTCATCTTGCACATCACCGATTTTGCCACAGCTGCAGACCAAGAAAGTAGCGCAGCACTTTGGCAGCAAGCCATCAGTGACCTCAAGCGCATCATCGGCGCCTAAACACACTGCTCGTTTTGCCGAATAGGTTCGGCTTTATTGCTTAAATTTGTCCAAACTACGCGCTTGAAACGACTCGTTCAGTTTAGCCTCAAGTCTTTTACCGGACCCTTCATCGTGACGCTCCTGATCTCGGTGTTCATGCTCATTTTGCAGTTTTTTTGGGTCTACATAGACGACCTCATGGGTAAAGACCTCAGTGTTTGGGTCATTTTAGAGCTCCTGATGTATGTTTCGGCCAGCATCATACCTTTGGCTTTGCCCTTAGCCATCTTGCTTTCTTCACTCATGACCATCGGCAATTTAGCCGAACACAACGAGCTCACGGCGCTCAAGGCGAGTGGGTTTTCTTTGCTGCGCATCTTAAGACCGCTTATCGCCATCGTTTTGAGCATTGCTGTGGGCACTTTCTTCTTTTCAAATTATGTCATCCCTGCGGCCAACCTCAAGTGGCATACGCTCATTTACGATATTCAAAACAAAAAAATCTCGAGCATGCTGACCCCCAAAGTCTACTCGAGAAATTTTGAAGGTTACGCCATTAAAATTGACTCGCTTGCAGGCAATCACTGCCTCGGCGTCACGATCCACGATTACACACAGCCCACCCAATTGCGCACGGTCAGGGCCAAAGAAGCAGATGTGTATAAGTCAAAAAATGGTCGCTATGTTTTTTTGAATCTGAAAAAAGGCAGTATTCTCGAGGAACTCGACATCCAAAACCCCATGTATCTGCCCAACAACACCCTCAGCAATCCATCCGGACGCGCTTCGCGGGTTTCTACCTTTGAGCAAGGTGTTTATAAGCTAGATTTAGAAGGCCTCGACCTCAATCGTTCCAAAGAAGACCTCTTTACCAATAAATACGAGATGCTCAATGTGTTTCAGATCAATGCAGCCATCGATTCTATTGCCATTAAAAAACAGCGGCTACTTGGGCAATTCGTGAAGCAAAGTACACTCGGGTTTTTGAGCCTCAATCAAAACCTCCCTAAAGTAAATATCCACGACCCCTCGATTGCCGCCAACCCAAGCGAGCCCATCAAGCCCGTTCAATTCAACAAACTCAGCGCCAACGACCAACAACTCAGCTATCAATTAGCGCTCTCCAAAATTAGGCGCAACCAACAGCAATTGGCCAATCAGACACAATTCTTAAGCACCCTCGACCGAGAAATCGACCTCTACTGGATCGAGTTTCACCGCAAATTTGCCCTGACCTACGCTATTGTTGTGCTTTTCTTTGTAGGGGCTCCACTTGGTGCGCTCATTAAGAAAGGTGGTTTTGGCGCGCCTGTTGTCATTGCAGCACTCATTTTCATGCTCTACTTTATTTTGAGTTCTGTAGGCAGTAATTTAACTGATACCGGCACGGTTGCGCCTATCATTGGCATGTGGATGGCTGCTGTTGTTTTTACGCCAGTGGCTATCTTTTTTACGAAAAAAGCGCTCGCTGTTTAATTGAAGACTCTTGAAAATACTCGTTTTAAGTCATAAACCACCTTATCCCATCTTAGATGGCGGCTGCTTGGCCATGGCCCGCTTGCTCGAAGATTTATTATCCTTGAAGCAAGTTGCCGAAATCCATTACCACACCCTGGCTACCGACAAGCATCCTTTTGAAGCGGCTGCTTTCCCGACTCACGACAAACTCCGCGTAAAGCACTACCCCATCCAAACAAAGGTGACGCTCACAGGGGCGGCCATCAGCCTGCTCAAACAAGAATCTTACAACCTGAAGCGCTTCAAGGATCAAGCTATTTTGCAGCAACTTCAAAAAGAAGTCAAAACAGCCGATTTTGATTTTGTCATCTTCGAAAGCCTTTTTGCGGCGGTATACGCAAGTGCCCTGCGGCCCGTTTCCAAAGCAAAATTCATTTATAGAGCCCACAATATTGAACACCAAATCTGGAAAGACCTCGCGGTGCATACCAAATTCATTTTCAAGAAATGGTATTTGCAGCAACTGGCCTATTCTCTCAAATGGGCAGAGCGCAGCATTTGGAGCGAAGATCAAGGCGGCCTCGACCTCATTTTGAGCATCTCCGACACCGATTTAGCTATTATAGAAGGCCAAACCCTAACGGCTTGTCGTTACCTACCCGCTTCTATTTTGAAACCGACAATTACAAGTGACTTGACACCACAAAAACTGTGTTTTTTAGGCGCGTTCAATTGGCTACCGAATGTAGAAGCTGTCGATTGGTTTTTAAAAGCTGTTTTCCCGCAACTGAAATCCTCTTTTCCCGAACTCGAGTTTCACATCGCGGGTAAGGGCGCTGAAAATCAAAAACATTGGCAGCAACCCGGCGTGGTTATTCATGGTTTTGTACCCGATGCCAAAGCTTTTATGGCGACGCACGGTATTTTTGTGGGTTGTTTGCAATCTGGTTCAGGTGTCAAGATGAAAATCATTGAGGCCATGAGTGTTGGCGCTCCAATTGTTTTTAGTGTGAAGTCTGCCGATGGGCTTCCTGCGTTTTCGCAAGAATTGATCCATGCCACGGCACCTTCTTTTTTGGCCGAGCTCAAGCACCTACTTGAAAACCCAGCAGCACTTCAAACGCGCTCAGAACTGTCCACAAACTATTTTGAACAGCATTTTGAAGCCACACAAGTGCAAAAACAACTCCTTCAAATACTCGACGAGCTTCAAAATAATCGCTAATATTGCTACATGCTCCAGTTTTTATTTATTGTTGGCCTCATTTCTTTACTCTACAGCTATTTGCTGTATCCTTTATTACTGAAGTATTTGCTTCAAAAGAGTGCAGCCCAAGAAACGTATACAACAACGAGCACACTTCCTGCCCTTAGCATTATAATCGCTGCTCACAACGAAGAAAAGGTACTCCGAGAAAAACTCGACTCCATTCTGCAGAGCGCATATCCGCAAGAACTGATTGAAATCTTGATCGGCATTGACGCCAGCTCAGACCTGAGTGCACTGATTGCCGAAGAATACAAGAGCCAATTTGCCAGCTGCCAGGTTTTTGACTTCAAGGCGCGCCAAGGCAAAATTAAAATTGTCAATGCGCTTGTGCCCAAGGCCCAGCACCCTTTAATTGTGCTCACCGACGCCAACGTGCTGTTTACCGAAAATACCTTATTGCATTTGCAAGCTCCGTTTATCGATCCAAAAATTGGCTTGGTAGATACCACCATGAAACATTACGGCCTCAAAAACACCGGTATTTCGGTTCCCGAATCAGCGTATATTGCCGGAGAGGTCTTGATCAAAGAAGCCGAGGGTAAACTCTGGGGCGCCATGATGGGCCCATTCGGCGGTTGCTTTGCCTTTAGAAAGCAGTGTTTTGAACCAATACCCGAGCATTTTTTGGTCGATGATTTTTACATCAACATGATTTGCATTGAAAAAGGCTTGCGCAGCGTCACCCAAACCGAAGCGATCGTACTCGAAGACGTCTCCAACGACCTCACCATAGAGTTTAAGCGCAAAATCCGCATTTCGTCTGGAAACTTTCAGAACTTGCGCCGTTTTTGGCCCTTGCTGTTCAAGTTCAATTGGGTATCTTTCACTTTCTTTTCTCACAAAGTGCTGCGCTGGATTTTACCGGTCTTTTTAGCCGCCATGACCCTTCAAATTATACAAAAGCACGAGCAATCCTTGTTTGATGAGCTCTTGTATTTTGGCTTGCTTTTGATCCCAATTGCGTTTGTAGTCGATTACCTTTCGCGCAAGCGCGGAGTGCATTTGGTATGGCTGCGTTTTGTCATTCATTTTGTCAGCATGAATTTAGCGCTGCTCATTGGCTTGTTTCGGTTTTTTGGAGGCATTCGCTCTTCTGTTTGGCAGCCGACCAAGCGTCATCAGTAAGTTTTTTGTATCTTTGCAGTCAAATCCGCCTGCGTCTTGTAAGTTGCCTCCCTTCCTACTTTGCTCATGGCACTTATTCTCTTAACGCAAATAAATGGCTAAATCCAAAGAAACCTTCTCCAAGAAGGAAAAAGAAAAACTCAAAGCAAAAAAGAAAAAAGAAAAATTAATTCGTTCTGAAGAGCGCAAATCCAATGCTAGCGGCGGCGGACTAGACAGCATGATGGCTTACGTAGATGAATACGGCCGCATCGTAGACGCTCCAGTAGATCCAAGCACACGCATAGAAATCGATGCAGAAAGCATTGAAATTGGCATTCCACGCCGCGAAGAAAGCGACGAAGACGATGCATCTGACTCCGGAACCGTCATCTTCTTCAACGACTCAAAAGGTTACGGTTTCATCAAAGACAAAGCCAGTGGCGAAAACATCTTTGTACACGCCGCCAATCTCTCAGCTCCAATCGCAGAACGCGACGAAGTCACCTTCGACAAAAGCCGCGGTCAAAAAGGTTGGGTAGCACTCAATGTGAAAATCATCCCGAAGGTTACAACTCCACTCGCTTAAGCACTCACACTTAAGCACTCACTTCAGGTTATTCCCTTAAATAAGCTTGTTGCATCCCGAAGCCAAATCTAGGTAAATTGGCTTCGGTGAGTAACAAAACTACTACATCAAACTTTTCGACTTCTCGTCTGTAATGAGGCAAGGTTTCAACCAATCTGGTCTGCGCTTTTGGCACTAGAATTTCATTGTTGTAGTACCAAAACTGGCCATCGGCAAACACCTGCTCCATGATTCCCCAGTTGTACATTCCATAAAAGAAGCTGTCGCCAATCACCAACACACGCTTGGCTTTTTTATCTATCTTTTTGACAATTTCAAATTTCGGATAAGCCATCTGAAAGTCGGGCAAATTGCGCAATAAATTCATACCCAGTTCAATGTCTTCATCGCGGTCGCGCAGCTGCGTAGTCGTTTCGATGCGCTGTAGGGCCAGCCGCGCAAAAGGATGTTTGCTCAGGTGGCCGACGCGTCGGATCAGAGAATCTGCTACCAAATACTCGCCATAAGAGCTCCAATGGATGCCATTTTTAGGAAACAAAGGATAGGGCGCGCTAGGCTTCATGGCTTCAAACCAAGATTGGATGTCAAACAGCGGAATTTTTGCCTCCTGGAGGGCCTTTGCAAAATACGGGTGGTTGCGCAATTGCTTTTCATAACGATAGCTAGAAGGCATCTTTTGAGGAAAAAAGCTGCCCTTTCCAGGCGCCAAACAAACCAATAAATGCTTGCCTTTTTGCTGCAAAGATTGCTCGATTTGCTGTAATTGCGAGATGAGCACGCCAATGGAATCTGCGCCTAAGAAATCTTTGCCGCTGGCCGCCAAGAGGTAATTTTCTTCGAACAAATAACCGTCTTTGCCGCGGATCACGCCATTGGCCTTGAATTCACCAAAAAGCTGGTCGTTGAGTTCGTTGTACAAACGGATGAAAAACGAACGCGCCCCAAAATGATCGCGCACATAGGCCTGCTGCCCCTCTTGAAATGTCGTACTTTTCCAATTTTGAGCTGAAAACGCCACATTTGGTGTCAATTGCTGGGCGCCACCCAAAGGCGCGAGCTTTAAGAAGTGTTCGTTTTGTTCCAACCACGGCAGCAAGAGCAAAGCCAAAGCCACTATAAATAGCGCTTTCTTGATACGTGTATGTTGTTGTGGTGCAGCCATCAAAAGCGGTAATAAATAAATGGATTGAATTCAGAGGCTGCCAAGTAAGCAATGCTAATGAGCAACAGAAGAATACTGAAAGTCAAGAAAATCAGGCTTTTACCCAAGCTAAGCACCTTGTCTTTTTCTTCTAAATACCGCGCAATTTGTTGCCCCCAAATGCTTCTGCCAAAGACCGAAAAAACGAGCGCCAACAAGAGCATAAAGTAAAAGCTATTATTTAATTCAATGTTTTTAAAATCATTAAAATCAAATAGTTGTATAAAATATTGCTTCGCCATTGACCACTCCTCTAAACGAAACAACACCCACGCCATAGCCACCACAAAAAAGGTGAAAATAGCTGCCGGCACACGCCCGATTTTTTCAAGTACCTTGAGCAAAAACAATCTGTCGAGAATCAGGAACACGCCGTGAAACGCACCCCACAGCACAAAATTCCAAGAGGCACCGTGCCATAGGCCAGAAATCAAAAAGACCAACCAAAGATTGAGGTAGAAGCGCCATTTGGACTTGACGCGGTTGCCACCAAGCGGAATGTAAAGAAAATCGCGCATAAAAGCGCCTAGGGTAATGTGCCAACGGCGCCAAAACTCAGTGATGCTGCCAGAGGTATAAGGTGAGTCAAAGTTTTCAGGGAAATGAAAGCCCATCATGCGCGCAAGGCCAATGGCCATGTCGGAATAACCAGAAAAGTCAAAGTAAATCTGAAAAGTGTAGGCCACAATCCCAACCCAAGCTTGGGTGGTATTGAGCCCCGAGAGTTCAGCCCCCATATACAAATCCGCCTGCTTGGCCAGCACATTGGCAATCAGTACTTTTTTAGCCAATCCAATGCTAAAGCGCAACAAACCAATCAGGCGGTCGTCGGGCGTTTCTATGCGGTCCACTACCTGCTGTGCTACACTTTTGAAACGAATAATAGGCCCGGCAATCGCATGCGGAAAAATAAGCTTGTAAAGCAAATAATGGTCTGGGCGCTCAAATGGTGCGTGTTCATTGCGGTACACTTCTATGGCGTAAGTAAGTGTCTGAAACGTAAAGAAAGAGATGCCTATTGGCAGAGCTACTTGCGTCCAAGCCAGTTGTTCTATACCCAAAGAACCCAGCGCTGCATTGACATTTTCTATAAAGAAGTTGGCATATTTAAAATAAGCCAATAAGCCCAAATTGAGCACAAGAGAGGTGGTGAGCAGGATCTTTTTGTGTTGTTGCTTTTCGCTTTTGTAGAGCGCCCGAACCAAATAGAAGTCGAGGATGCTCGTACACAGTACCACATATAAGAAATTGGGCGCCCCCCATGCATAAAAAAGAATACTGACCAGTAAGGCCCAATAGTTTTTTGCTTTCTGAGGCAACAGCACATACACCAGCATAAATACTGGTAAAAAGTACAATAAGAACAAGATGCTGCTGAAAACCATAATTGCCCTCGAAAATACATAAATCTGAGCAAATGACTAAAATCAATTTTAGTTTGTGGCATGAAAGCAGAATTGATGCCGTCAGGGACATCTCATTTGGGTGAAGGGGTTGTAAGTTGAGTCGAAAGAATTTGCAAACCCAAAGCACCTTGTATTTTTAAAATGCTTTCTAAAGTCAAATTCTCCGTACCCCGAACTATTTTGGCAACTTGCTGCGGACTCACACCCATTCGCAAAGCAAGTTCCTTTTGCGTCCAGCCAAGCTCATCCAATTTATCTAAAACCAATAAAGCAATGGTTTGAGAATGTGCAAGATGTGCTCTGCCAGCCACTCGATTTTTCATCTCTTGGTAGGTCTTGGTGGTTTCGTTGGTGACGAATGGAAGGAGTTTTTCTTTCATAATTAGTTGATATCAAGCACGTATTCTTCAATTGAATCTTTATCTAGAATCCCTTCATTGATCAAGAAATTCTTTACTTTATTTAGCTTTTTTAGTTCTAGCAAGGTGTCTGGGTGCTCTTGCATTGTATGTGTCAATTTTATTGCACCCCCGGTTATTAAAAAACAATTTGACTCTATTTTTATTGCATATATCCTAAGCATATGATTTTTGAATTTCCCTTTCTGTAATGAAAGGATCTTTTCAAAATACTCAGCGTTGTATAAAGGCCTAAAAAATTGATTAAAATCCACTTTTCTTTCAACCGCATAAATAAAAAAGGCATCAATTGCTCCAATTTCTTCTGTAACCGCTGTCACAAAAGATTTCACATTTTTTATGCTGTTTTTATGAGCATAATTCCTGAGATACAAAATGGATGTCCAATTTTGAAAGAGCACATCCATGGCATTTATATCATCCCAAACAACTGAAAATAGGTGTCCTGGAAATACATCAGCAAAAATATCAATAATTTTCATAAATTAACCTTTAGGTTTATTTTTAATCAACAAACACAAAGGTCATTCTTTGGGATAAGAAGTCATTCAGTAAAAAACCTTAACCAAATATAAATTCCAGAGAAAATTCACCAATTAATCAACGGCA
>JANQWC010000005.1:210641-217695 GCA_030730025.1 Crocinitomicaceae bacterium | reverse complement strand
CAACGGCTTTGAGCTCGAATGGAAATGTTGGTGGGGCTTGGATATCAAGTAATTCTACTGTAGCAACAATCAATAGTACAACAGGTGCCGTAACAGGTGTTTCAGCCGGAACATCGGTCATCACTTATCTGATCACCGGCATAGGTGGTTGCGCCAATGTTTCTGCAACAGCTACCGTTACGGTTACACCAGTACCGACTGCAGGTAATCTTACGGGAACGCAAGCAATTTGTGAAAATGGTACATCGACCTTGTCATCAAATATCGCTGGTGGCGCATGGTCTTCAGCAACACCTGCCGTGGCAAGCATCAACGCTTCTACAGGTGTGGTTACTGGCGTGAGCGCGGGAACATCAATAATGACATACACTGTAACCGGTACAGGTGGTTGTGCAAATGCAACTCAAACTAGCCTTGTTACAGTTACAGCTCCTCCGACAGCTGGTACAATTTCAGGAACGCAAGCTATTTGTGCAAACGGTTCTTCTACTTTGACATCTTCTGTAGCTGGTGGTTCATGGTCTTCAAGTAATCCATTAGTGGCTGCGATCAATAGTTCGACTGGAGCAGTAAGCGGTGTGAACGCAGGAACTGCCGTAATGACTTATACTGTAACTGGTACAGGTGGTTGTGCGAATGCAACGGCAAGCACAACGATTACGGTAACACCAGTACCTTCTGCAGGAACGATTGCTGGAACTACTGCCATTTGCGCAAACGGTTCTTCCACTTTGACTTCTTCTGTAACTGGTGGGGCTTGGTCTTCAGCAACCCCTGCTGTAGCAAGCATCAACGCTGCTACAGGAGCAGTTGCTGGCGTAAGTGCTGGAACTGCCGTAATGACCTATACCATAACAGGTACAGGTGGTTGTGCGGATGTATCAACTACCGCGACAGTTAACGTAACAGCTGTACCAACAGCTGGAACAATTGCTGGAACTACTGCCATTTGTGCAAACGGTTCTTCTACCTTGACTTCATCTGTAAATGGTGGCGTTTGGTCTTCAGCAACACCAGCTGTGGCAACCATCAACGCTTCAACTGGAACCCTAACAGGCATCAGTGCCGGAACATCGGTCATTACCTACACAGTAAATGGAACAGGAAGCTGTGCAGGGGTGAGTGCAACGACAACAACTGTTGCAACCGTAAGCGCTGCGCCAACAGCTGGAACAATCTCCGGAACCACCGCAATCTGTGCAAATGGATCTACTACATTAACATCTACAGTAATTGGTGGTGTTTGGACATCATCTATACCAACTGTTGCTGCAATCAATAGCAGTACAGGTGCCGTTACAGGTGTGAACGCAGGAACAACAACAATGACCTATACTGTAACTGGTTCAGGTAGTTGTGCCAATGTTTCAGCAACTCAAACTACAGTTGTTGCGGTTAGCGCCGTGCCTACTGCAGGTAATATCTCTGGTACTGCTGCAATTTGTGCAAACCAATCATCGAATTTGACTTCTTCTGTATCAGGCGGTGCGTGGTCATCGAGTAATACTGCTGTTGCAACTATTAATGCTGCTGGCTATTTAAGTGGCGTTAGCGCCGGGACCACAACAATTACATATACCGTAACAGGTACAGGTGGTTGTGCAAACGCCTCCACTACCGCAACAGTTAACGTAACAGCCGTACCAACAGCCGGAACAATTGCTGGAACTACAGCGATCTGTGCAAACGGATCTTCTACTTTGACATCTTCTGTAACTGGTGGTGCATGGTCTTCAAGCAATCCATTAGTAGCTGCAATCAATAGTTCGACCGGAGCAGTTAGCGGTGTGAACGCAGGAACTGCCGTGATGACCTATACTGTAACAGGTACAGGTGGTTGTGCGGATGCAACGACAAGCACAACGATTACAGTAACACCAGTGCCTTCTGCAGGAACAATTGCTGGAACAACTGCCATTTGTGCAAACGGTTCTTCTACTTTGACTTCTAATATAACTGGTGGATCTTGGTCTTCAGCTACACCTGCCGTTGCAAGCATCAACGCTACTACGGGAGCAGTAGCTGGTGTAAGCGCTGGAACAGCTGTAATGACCTACACCGTAACAGGTACAGGTGGTTGTGCGGATGTATCAACTAGCACAACAGTGACAGTGACAGCTGTGCCAACAGCCGGAACAATTGCTGGAACAACTGCCATCTGTGCAAATGGTTCTTCTACTTTGACATCTTCTGTAACTGGCGGATCATGGAGCTCAGCAACACCAGCTGTGGCAAGCATCAACGCTTCTTCAGGCGCAGTAACTGGCGTAAGCGCTGGCACATCTGTAATGACTTACACGGTTACTGGAACAGGTGGTTGTGCCAATGTATCAACTACTGCAACTGTAACAGTCACACCAGTGCCAACAGCCGGAACGCTTACAGGAACCACAGCTATCTGTGCAAACGGTTCTTCTACTTTGACATCTTCTGTAACTGGCGGAGCGTGGTCTTCTGCAACACCTGCTGTGGCAACTATTAACACTTCTACAGGTGCTGTGACTGGCGTGAGTGCTGGAACATCTATAATGACTTACACCGTAACGGGTACAGGTGGTTGTGCCGATGCATCAACTACTGCATCTGTAACTGTAACAGCATTGCCAACAGTACCAACTGCGAGCGCAACTCAGCCTACATGTGCGACGCCAACTGGTAGCATCAGTATCACTAGCATTGCTGGAGTGCAATACGCCATCAATGGCAGTGTATACCAAAATTCAAATCAGTTCTTGAACCTTCAGGCTGGTAGCTACGCTATTTCGGTAAGAAGCAATGCCAATAACGCATGTGTGACTACTGGATCAACAATTGTGATCAATGCTGCACTTGGAGCACCAACACTTCCTGTAGCAAATATTACAGTACAGCCAACTTGTGCAGTACCAACCGGAACAATTGTGGTGAGTGCACCACTCGGTGCATTTGACTATTCTATCAATGGAGTGACGTACCAAAGCAGCACTACATTTAGCGGATTGGCCTCAGGTACCTACAACCTCACAGCAAGAAGAACTGCCGATCAAACATGTGTTTCGACCGCGTTGTCTTTGACCATTAACCCAGTGACGGCCTTGCCAGGAACACCTGCTGCCATCGCGACGCAACCAACTTGTGCGGTGCCAACTGGTACGATCAACTTCAATACACAAACTGGCGTGCAATACGCGATCAATGGCGTCAATTATGTCAACGGAAGTTCATTCATTAACCTTGCGCCGGGCAACTACCCTATTTCAGTACGCTCAATAAATGATGCAACTTGTGTAACCAATGGTGCAACAATCGCCATTATTGCCTCGGCAGGTGCACCAACTGCGCCTACTGCAAGCGCAACAACACAACCAACATGTGCTACGCCGACAGGAACAATTACTGTTACAGCACCACTTGGGGCTTTTGAATACTCACTTGACGGTGTAAATTACCAGACAGCCACAACTTTTAACGGACTGACGCCAGGAACATACAACGTAAGCGCAAGAAGAACAACGGATATGACTTGTGTTTCTAACACAACGACAGTAAGCATCAATGCGGTCCCTGCCTTGCCTTCACTCCCATCTGCAACAGTTACGCAACCAACGTGTGCTGTCGCAACCGGATCGATCGCGTTTGCAGCTCAAAGTGGCGTGCAATATGCCCTGAACGGTGGCGCGTATCAAGCAGGTGCTACATTTGCATCTTTAACTCCAGGAACTTACTTCCCTTATGTAAGAAATAGCGCAGATGCTTCTTGTGTGAGCGTAGGATCTCCAGTTGTGGTGAATGCTGTACCGAGTGTGCCGAGCGCGCCATCTGTTGCGAGCATCACACAACCAGTATGTGGTACAACAACCGGTGCCTTCACCATCGGCAATCCGATTGGCAATTTCACCTACTCTATCAATGGTACATCGTATCAAGCAAGTACAAGCTTTACATCGCTTCTTCCTGGAACATATAGCTGCACGGCGAGAAGTACAACAGATTTAACTTGTATTTCTGCGGCAACTAGTGTGACAATTGCACCAGTACCAAACTGTATTCCTGTTGCCACAAACGATGTAGCTTCTACCAACGAAGACACACCAGTGACCTTCAACCTAACCAACAACGATACCGATAACGACGGTACCATCGACGCAAATACGGTTGACCTCAACCCATCAACACCTGGTATCCAAACGACCTTCACCAATACCCAAGGTACTTGGTCGGTAACAGCAGGCGTCATGACGTTTACACCAGCTGCTCAATTCAATGGCGCGGCTAGCATTACATATACTGTAAACGACAACAGTGGGGCTACTTCAAACGTGGCGATCATCACCGTGAATGTCGTACCTGTAAATGATGCGCCAATTGCAAATAACGATAGTGCTTCTACCACCGAAGACACACCAGTATCCCTCAACGTCACCAACAATGACAGCGATATAGATGGAACGATAGACGTCAATACGGTTGACCTGGATCCAACTACAGCTGGAATCCAAAATACGTTTGTGAATGCACAAGGTACTTGGAGTGTTACAGGAGGAATCGTGACTTTCACACCAAATGCCAACTTCAATGGTTCGGCTGCTATTGATTACACCGTTAACGACAACGGCGGTAGTGTCTCTAACATAGCGACAATTACTGTCAATGTAACGGCTGTCAATGATGCGCCAATTGCCAACAACGACTTGGCTACAACAAACGAAGACACACCAGTGACCTTCAATATCACGGCCAACGATACCGATATAGACGGCACGATCAATAGCAATTCAGTTGATTTGAATCCAGCTGCAGCGGGTACCCAAATAGACGTGACAACTGCACAAGGAACTTGGGTGGTTACGGCGGGTAACTTGACCTTCACACCAGCAGCTAACTTTAACGGTTCTGCAAGCATCAACTACACGGTGAAAGACAACAGCGGTCTGATTTCGAATGTGGCCCTCATTACTGTTGATGTGCTCACATTGAACGACGCACCTGTCGCCAATAACGACGCAGCATCTACCAATGAAGACACACCAGTAACACTAGATGTGGTCAACAACGACAACGATGTAGATGGTACAATTGATGCCAACACAGTAGACCTCGACCCTACTGCACCGGGTATCCAAACAACCTTTACCAACGCGCAAGGAACTTGGACAGTTACGAATGGTAACTTGACATTCACGCCAGTTGCCAACTTCAATGGTTCGGCTAGCATCAATTATTCTGTGAATGACAATGCCGGAGCAACATCTAACGTAGCGACCATTACCATCACGGTTGTTTCAGTAAATGACTTGCCAGTGGCGAATGATGACTTCGCAACAACCAACGAAGACACACCTGTAAGTTTCAATATCACCAATAACGATACAGATGTAGATGGTACCATTAACATCAATACAGTTGACCTCAATACAACGGTTGCAGGGCTCCAAACTACCTTCGTGAATGCACAAGGTGCCTGGACGGTAGCATCAGGTTTAATGACCTTCACGCCGAACGCCAACTTCAATGGTACTGCAAGCATCATCTATACCGTAAAAGACAACAGCGCTGCGCTTTCGAACACAGCAACTGTTACGGTCAATGTTGTATCGGTGAACGACTTACCTGTGGCCAACAACGATGTGGCTACAACCAACGAAGACACCCCAGTGACGCTCAACCTCACCAACAACGATACCGATTCAGACGGTACAATAGATGTGACTACTGTCGATCTTGACCCTACTACACCAGGTATCCAAACGACCTTCACCAATACACAAGGTACTTGGACCGTAACAAATGGTGTCTTGACGTTCACGCCAGCGGCCAACTTCAACGGCTCGGCAAGTATCAACTATACCGTCAATGACAACAGTGGAGCAACTTCAAACTTAGCAAGCATTACCATCAATGTAACGGCTGTGAATGACGCGCCAATTGCCAACAACGACGTCGCTACTACCAACGAAAACACACCTGTGAATTTCAATATCACCAATAACGATATCGATATTGACGGCTCGATCAATCCAAGTAGTGTAGACCTCAACCAAACTATTGCTGGCTTCCAAACAAGCTTCAACAATGCGCAAGGTTCATGGAACGTAGTGGCCGGTGTAGTGACTTACACGCCAGCATTGAACTTCAATGGCACAACAAGTATTACGTATACTGTAAATGACAACAGTGGTGCTGTGTCTAACATTGCAACGATTACCATAACTGTCCTTTCAGTTAATAACCCACCAGTTGCCAATAACGACCTCACTACCACTATTGAAGATACGCCAGTCAGCTTGAATATCACCAATAACGATACAGATATCGATGGCACCATCGATGTGAATACTGTGGACCTTGACTTATCAATAGCAGGTATCCAAACGACCGTAAACACCGCGCAAGGTTCAGCTTCTGTAGCGGCTGGTGTATTGACCTTTACGCCTGTCTTGAACTTCAATGGTTCGGCAAGTATTGCTTACCGCGTGAATGACAACAGTGGGGCAACATCCAATATTGGTATGGTCACTATTCAGGTAAGTCCTGTAAACGATGCGCCAGTGCTAGATAACGAGGTACTTGTGGTCAATTACAACGGTAGCCAAACGGGTGACCTCACCGATGCAGGTGATTTTGATCCAGACGGCACCAACCTTGTGGTGAACACAACACCGCTTGTTGGGCCACAAAACGGAACAATCGCAATTGCCCAAGATGGAACGTTTACCTACCAACCGAACGCCAACTTCGTAGGAACTGACCTCGTGGTGGTTCAGGTTTGTGACCAAGGTTCGCCGCTTCCTTTCTTGTGTGCAAGCGACACCATCTTCATTACGGTCAATGCTTGTAGTTTGCTCGATGCCAACCAAGATTGTGACCTAGATGGCCTCACCAACGGACAAGAAACAGCATTGGGTACAGACCCATCGAACCCTGATACAGACGGCGATGGCGTTCTAGACGGAACGGAAGTTGCTGATGGCACGAACCCACTCAACCCATGTTCACTTGTATTTGCTAGCCAAACCGTTGCGCCTTCTACAGCTTGGAACAACCTCGATTGCGACAACGACGGCCTTTCAAATGG
>JANQWC010000005.1:19885-210541 GCA_030730025.1 Crocinitomicaceae bacterium | reverse complement strand
CGCCTTCTACAGCTTGGAACAACCTCGATTGCGACAACGACGGCCTTTCAAATGGAGGTGAAATTGCAGCCGGTACAGACCCAACAAACCCTGATACCGACGGCGATGGTGTACTAGATGGAACGGAAGTTGCTGATGGCACGAATCCACTCAACCCATGTTCACTTGTCTTTGCTAGCCAAACGGTTGCGCCTTCTACAGCTTGGAACAACCTCGATTGCGACAACGACGGGCTTTCAAATGGTGGTGAAATTGCAGCAGGTACAGACCCAACAAATCCTGATACCGACGGCGACGGCGTCTTAGACGGTACAGAGGTAGCTGACGGCACCAACCCAACTGATCCTTGCTCGTTTGTATTTGCAAGCCAAACGGTAACGCCTTCTAGCGCATGGAACAACCTCGATTGCGACAACGACGGCTTATCAAATGGCGGTGAAATTGCAGCAGGTACAGATCCAACCAACCCTGATACCGACGGCGACGGCGTCTTAGACGGAACAGAAGTAACTGACGGAACCAACCCAACTGATCCTTGCTCATTTGTATTTGCAAGCCAAACCGTAACGCCTTCTAGCGCATGGAACAACCTCGATTGCGACAACGACGGGCTTACGAATGGTCAGGAAGCAGGCGCAGGTACAGATCCAAATAATCCTGATACCGACGGAGATGGCGTGATAGATGGAGATGAATTCAATGACGGAACCAACCCAATTGACCCATGTGATTACATTTTAAGTAGCCAAACTGTTACACCTTCACCTGAATGGGCAGCACTCGATTGCGACAACGATGGCCTCACAAATGGCGAAGAATCTGGTAATGGTTCTGACCCAACAGATCCTTGTGATCCATTTGTTTCAGGTTCTAATTGTAGCGTAGAAATCATTGTTCCGGAAGCGTTCTCACCAGACGGAGATGGCACAAACGAAACGTTTATCATTGAAGGTCTTCAGTATTTTGACGATAATGAAATCATCATCTTCAACCGTTGGGGCTCTGAAGTCTTTAGAATGAGTCCATACGACAATTCTTGGGATGGAACATCGCAAAGTGCACTCAACGTTGGCGGCGATGCGCTTCCGACCGGAACTTACTTCTACATACTCGATACCAAGACAGAAAAATATGGTGTCATTAAAGGATACATTTACCTCAAACGCTAAGTAAATAGATATGAAAGCACTACACTTTAGTTTTTTCTTTGTGTTACTCGCCACTACTGTTTTCGGACAGCAAGAGGCGCAGTTTACACAATTCACCGACAACCAATTGTTTGTGAACCCTGCCTATGCCGGTAGCAATGGCATGCTCAATGCAACGGCACTACACCGCCAGCAATGGGTTGGCTTCAATGGTGGGCCCCAAACCTCAACCTTTAGCTTTCATTCACCGATGAACTATGAGTCTGTTGGTTTAGGCCTGACCATGGTGAGCGATCAAATTGGGCCGCTGAACCAGAACATGATTTACGGAGATTTCTCTTACTCCCTGAAGTTTTCTAATCAGCACCGCCTTTCGTTTGGTTTGAAAGCCGGTATGAACGTCATCACTTTGAATACTTCCACGCTGATCACAACTGAAGACGACCCAAGCCTAAGTAAAGACGTGCGCAATCAGGTCAATCCAAATCTCGGATTTGGTGTGTATTACCGCGCTAAAAATTGGTTCTTTGGCGCAAGCTCGCCCAAATTATTTGAGCAAAGCTATGATGGCACTGCACTCAACTTAGAAAAACGCCACTTCTTTGTCAATACTGGTGCTGTTTTTGCCTTAACACCTACTTTCAAGCTCCGCCCGGTTGTTCAAGCCAAAATGACTGCTGGTGCACCGCTTAGCTTAGATCTGTCACTTGCTGGTATTATCCAAGAACGCTTTTTTGTAGGGGCCTTTTATCGCCTCTCAGCAGCCACAGGCGTTTATTTACAGTATCAAGTAGCGCCTACCCTGCGCGTTGGTGTGGCCACCGAACTCGGCCTCACTGCTATGCGCAAATACAATGACGGCACCTATGAAATCATGCTCAGCTACGATATTTCCAGAAAACAAAGCGGTATCAAATCACCGCGCTATTTCTAAGATCTTATGAAGAAAATTACGCTTTTTACCCTTTTTCTTGTCAGTGGGCTCAGCTTATTTGCACAAGGAGGCCGCTTGGCAAAAGCAAACGTGCTTTTTGAAAAATTAGCTTATGCCGAAGCCGTTCCTTACTTTGAAAAAGTCTGCAATACAGACGAAGATTCACCAGAATTACGCGAAAAACTAGCGTATTGCTACCTGCGCACCAACCAAAACGACAAAGCAGAAGGCGCGTATAAAAGTCTTGTGGCTCAAAAACCAACGGCAGAAAACCATTATTGGTTGGCGTATGCACTCATGGCACTGGGCAAATACCCAGAAGCGCAAACACATTTAGCACAATTTGCCACCCTGAAACCCACAGACTCAAGAGCCCAGCTCTGGGAAAAGCAAAAAGACTTTTTGCAGGAAATACAAACTGAACCCGCTTATTTTAGCTTAAAAGAGGTCGGGGTCAATACAGATCATGCCGACTTTGGCGTATATCCTTACCCACAAAAAAACAGCGCGATCATGATCTCTAGCCGTCAAAAAGCTGGCTTTGGCGACGTCCGTTGGGGTGGAAACAACGATTACTTTTTGGAGCTCTTTTTTGTTCAGACAGGTGAAAACGGATTTTTATCCGAACCTATTTTGTTGGAAAGACCCATCAATTCTATCAAGCACGACGGCCCGCTCTGCTTTAGTTCAAATGGTCAGTTGGTGTATTACACGAGCAACAACCGCGATAAGAAAAATAAACTAGGCAAAGATGGCATTCAGCACCTCAAAATCTACATTGCCGATGTAGTGCGCAGTGAGTGGGTCAATGTCAGAGAATTCCCATATAACTCCGCAGACTACGCTTGTGGTCATCCGGCACTCAGTGCAGATGGAAAGACACTTTATTTTGCCTCTGATATGCCCGGTGGATTTGGCGGCGCCGATATTTATGCTTGTACTATGGACGACAAAGGCCAGTTTGGCAAACCCGTCAATTTAGGCCCAAACATCAATACGAGCGGCCAAGAATTATTTCCTTGGATAGGCACTGACAAACTCTTGTATTTTGCATCCAACGGACGCCCTGGTTTAGGCGGGCTCGATATTTTTGCTGTACCTGCAGATGCAAATATGGCGGCTAAAAATCTTGGCTTATCTGTCAACTCCACAGCCGATGATTTTGCGCTCACATTTTTAGCAAACGGTAAATGGGGTTATTTATCTTCTAACCGAAAGGGCAGCGACGACATCTACGCCTTTGAAAAAATTCAGGAGATCCGCTTCAACCCGCTCATCAAGATGACAATCGTTGACAAGAACAACAACAATCCACTTTCTTTTGCAACCATTACCATCAAAGACCAAAATGGAAATATCGTTGCCAGCGTCAAAACCGATGCCAATGGCTCTTTCCAATTTGAAGGAATCGCCGGAACTACTTATACGATTTCTACACGCACAGACAAGTACGACGATGTCATCAGACAAATTGAGGTGCCTAAAAATGCAACTGTTTTCGAACAAAAAATTGGACTCGCACCTACACCAGACTACGGAATACGTTTACTTGTCACAGATACAGACACCAAAGCGCCTTTAGCTGGTGTAGGTGTTGTCATTACTGACCTCAAAACCAAAAACACACTCGTTGACAAAAACACGCTATCTGCTGGAGATGTAAGCGAACCGCTCAAAGGGTACAAAGTTGGCGATGAACTGCAATTGAAAATCGAACTTTCTATGCCAGGTTACCTGAACAAAACGATTGATTTCCAGGGGCGTATCGAACAAGAAGGTGTCATTCAGCTACACGAAAAACTTAAAATTGAACTTCAACCAGTCGTACTCGGTGGAGACCTCGCCAAAATGTTGGGTATCAAACCTATTTATTTTGACCTTGGTAAATTCAATATCCGCAAAGATGCCGCTATTGAGTTGGATAAAATTGTGATGGTCATGAACGAGAACCCAACTATGGTCATTGAACTGGGTTCACACACCGACTGCCGCAGTAGCATCAAATTCAATGAAACGCTTTCGAGCAACCGTGCCAAATCATCTGCCGCTTATATTCAGCAACGCATCAGCAATCCGTCGCGTATTTACGGTAAAGGTTACGGAGAAACAAGGTTGTTGAACGACTGCGGTTGCGAAGGGACTGTCAAATCTACTTGTAGCGAAGAACAGCATCAGCTGAACCGACGCACAGAATTCATCATTATTAAGATGTAAGCCTCATTAAACGATGAAAATCCCTCCCGAAAAGAGGGATTTTTTTTGCTCTAAAATTTGCTAAGCCAACAGGGCTTCGAGTTTGCCAATCAATTCAGGTGCAGCACTTTTGTTTAAAAGCAGCTTGAAATGGCAAGACAAGTCCATGGAAGTGGTCGTGATTTCTATCTTTTCCTTCTTGAGAAAGGTCATGATACCAGGCATTTGGGCATAGGTACATGTAAATTCATAGCGCTCCATTTCTTCCTTTTCAAGGATTTGCGCATTTTCAAGTGCGGCTTTGGCTGCTGTTCGATAGGCTGATATGAGGCCGCCCACGCCTAAGTTGGTGCCGCCGTAATAACGCACCACAGCAATGAGGATATTGGTGAGCTCGAATGCTTGGATTTGCCCCAAAATGGGCGGCCCGGCAGAATTGGAAGGCTCGCCGTCGTCTGAGGCGCGATATACTTTATGGTCTGCGCCTAGGCGGAAGGCAGAGCACACATGAACAGCTTGGTGGTGCTCCTTGCGCTTTTGGGCAATAAACGCTTTGATTTCATCTTCAGAAGAGACAGGGACAGCAAATGCCAAGAACTTAGATCCTTTTTCCTTATAGAACCCTTCACTTTCATTGGCAATTGTTTTATAGCTGGCCACGCTGCGAAATTACAGCCATTATCCGTAATTTAGAGCTATGAACTTTAAATTCGCCGCAATCAGTTTACTGCTGAGCTTGGCCTTTGCCTGTGGTGAAGACCCTATTGTGCCGCCGCCAACAAGTGGCCCACAACAATACGGTACGCCATTGGTCAATGTCCCTGACCCCAACAAAGCATGCATTTACGAAGTCAACTTGCGCGCCCAAAGTTCGGAAGGCACTCTTCAGGGCGTGATTTCCAAATTACAGCACATCAAAAGCCTCGGCACCAATGTCATTTGGCTGATGCCCATCTACGAAGAAGGAAGTGTCAATAGCGTTGGTTCTCCTTATTGCGTCAAAGATTACACCAAGATCAGTCCTGAATACGGCACCCTTGCCGATTTGCGCGCACTCACCGATCAGGCCCACGCCCTCGGTATGGCGGTAATCTTAGATTGGGTGGCCAACCACACCTCCTGGGATCATCCCTGGATCAGTGCGCACCCCGAATGGTACAGCCAAAATGCCAACGGCCAAATCATTATTCCGCCCGGAACCAACTGGAACGATGTCGCTGACCTGAATTTCAATCAGGCCGCTATGCGGGCAGCACAAATTGACGCAATGAAATATTGGGTCTTGGAGGCCAATGTGGACGGGTTTCGCTGCGACTACGCAGACGGCGTGCCCTTTGATTTTTGGACAGAAGCCATTACTGCACTCAAGGCTTTGAATAAACGAGATGTACTGATGCTTGCAGAGGGCACCCGCTCAGATCACTACCAAGCTGGCTTTGACCTCACTTACAGCTGGAACTACTACACGGCCCTTAAAAACGTTTGGGCCGGAACGGCAAGCAGCGCACTTACATCAATACATCAAGTTGAATTGGCTTCGTTGCCAAGCGGCAAAGGCAAAGTGCGCTTTACCACCAACCACGATCAATCTGCTTGGGAAGCCTCACCAATGACGCTTTTCAACGGCAAAAACGGCGCCATTGCAGCAAGTGTAGCCAATCTTTTCTCAGGCGGAACACCATTATTGTATACCGGACAAGAAGTCGGAAAAACCGGCACTACGCCCTTTTTCTCTAATTCTACCATCAATTGGAGCGCAAATGCCGACATGTTAGCGGCCTACCAAAAAATTTATGAGGTCTATAACAACTTCCCCGCAGCGAGGGTCAATAATTATTCTATTTACCAATTATCTAACGACCTCATTTGTTGGAAAAAAACCAGCGGTAGCCAAAATCTATTGGTTTTGGTCAATGTTAGAAATACCACCATAAATGTCAGCTTACCTCCTGCCCTTACCGGTACGTTTTTGAATTTAATAAGTACTCAGAACGAAACAGTTGGATCCGCTGTGCAACTTACGCCTTTTGCCTACCGTATTTATCAAATAAATTAAAATACCCCTATGAGACTCCTCGTTTTTATCTTTCTTTTTGTTCCTTTTTTAAGTGGCGCACAAGCCACAAAGAAGCCAGTAATTTACGACGTCGTGCACCTCAAAACCGGCAAGATCCTCTTTGGTGAAATCATCGAATTCAACCAAAAAGATGGCGACCTCACGTTTCGCGATCAATACAACCGCATGTACTCGCTGTCTAGAGAAATGTACGACTTCTTTGAAGAAGACAAAATATACCGAAAACGCGTGAAAAACGTCGATTCCTTGGTGCGTGCGCGCAAAATAGACGAACTCGACTTTCATGTTGGCCTCAATACCCTTTTTGCAGGCACCGACCCTGGCTTCAAGCCCGATGACTATTACCTTTCGAGCAACCAAAACGGCATGTTTTATTACACGCCCATATGCTTGAGTTTAGGATTTGGGAAGTACATTCATCGCCAGCATTATGTGGGCCTTAGTACCGACCTCAAGGCTTTGGGAGACCCTGCGATTTTCAGTCAATACAACTTCAACTACCGCTTTCAATACGATGCCATGAAAAACAATGTGGCACGTTATATCCCCATCACCCTCTCTTATCAAAACCTGGCAGACAACGAAACATTCCAAGTGCCCGACCTCACGATGCCTCCCTTTCCATCCACCATGGAAAAGACCTTTGAATCCAATGTGAGCAGCCTCAATTTAGGTATTGGCCATGGTTTCTCGTTTATTGGCAAAGATTTGCATTACTTCAACCTAGAAATACTCATTTATAAAGGTCTTTTTACCAAACACACTTTGGTTACCAACGAGCTGACGCTTCCCAATCTGAATTATCAAACCGCTGGTGCTCAACTCAAATTGAGTTATCATTTCTAAACATTCATTTTTAAGTACCAATGGAACTCATCTGGACCATTCTCGGTTTTCTTTTGATTTTTGCCGGTTTACTGGGCAGCTTCTTACCTGTTTTGCCCGGGCCACCGATCTCTTTTATTGGTCTCCTTTTGATCCATTTCTTGGGCGGACATTCGCTTTCCAATAACCTTTTGATTTTTTACGCGATTGCAGCTGTTGCCATTCTCTTACTCGATTACTTACTGCCCGTCTGGACCACCAAAAAATTCGGGGGCACAAAAGCGGGGCAGTGGGGAGCCACAATTGGTGTTTTACTTGGCTTATTTGCCGGGCCCTGGGGCATCATTCTCGGGCCATTTATTGGTGCTTACCTCGGCGAACTACTCGCGGGTCGCAAAAACCAAGATGCCTGGCGTTCTGCCCAAGGTGCCTTTTTAGGTTTTTTGCTGGGTACTGGGCTCAAAATCATGCTAGTTGGCGCCATGTTGTGGTCGGCATTTCAATCCTTATAGCAACCCTTTTACTTGTCTGACGTTATCCGTAAAAGTCCTGAATTTTAGGTAACTTTGTGGCTAATTGAATATATGGTTATAAGATTACACTTATTTCTTGTAATTTTCTCCTATACTTTTCTCTCGAGTATTGCCAACGCGCAGTGCCCACAAGTAGTAAGTCTTGGCCCCAACCAAAATCTCTGCGGCCCAGACACCACAACCCTCACGCCAACATTTACGGGTAATTCAGGCGCACCGAGTAGCATCAATTGGTTTTTGAACGGCACAATTGTCAATAGCACCGCAAGCCAACTCGATGTATTGTCCTCTGCTCCCGGAACGTATGTCATTGAAGCAACATTTGGGGCTTGCGTGGTCTACGACACCATTCTAATTACAAGCACTAACCTCACACTCTCACTGCCCTTTGTTTCTGCCAACGGCGTGTATTACAACCCGATCGACGTCAATGGTACCCAAACTTATCCGTTGTGTTCCGGACTCGGCACCACTACCATTCTGATTGAAAACGCCGCTTATCAAAACAACCTTAACCCAGCTGGCACCACCTACAGCATCACTTATGGTTCTGGAACGGCGCAGACCTATATCGATAGCGCTGCTCAGACCGCCACACTCGGCAATAACTACTTTACGCTCACAGCACAAAACGGCGCTTGTAACCTGACGCAAACCTATAATATTTATTCTGGCTCCAATCCTTTTGTATCTCTTGGGGCCCTCAACTCAGTAGGGATCTGCCCTGGTAATCCGGTTACCTTCGTAATCGACCCCACATTGGCTCCTGGCATTTTCAATCCACCAGGCACTGTTTACACCTTGTCTTTCAATGACGACACCAGTACGGTATTAACATACAACAACCTCACCAACGACCAAATCGTTTATTACATCTTTGGCACAACATCTTGCGGTATTACCTACCCCACAGGAAGCAATTTCCCCAACAATACCTTCTATGCGCAGGTCACCGCTCAAAACGCTTGCGGTCAAACTTTCAGTACGGTTTCTCCGATTACCGTCAATTCTCTTCCAACGCCGGGCTTTACCATTTCTGACACCACCATCTGTACAGGCACGCAAATTACCGCCACCAATACCGGTGTTTCGGGCAATATCGTGAGCACCTCAGCACCCTACAACTGTACCGGGCAAGCTAAATTTTATTGGCTCTTGGGCGGAGGAACCCTAGGCGTAGATTTTACCCTAAATAGTGGCACACTGGGCAGTTATAACGGCAACTACAACTCCTTAGCTGGAAACGGCTCCCAAACACTGGCCATTACTTATAACACACCCGGCACCTATAGCATTTCTCAAATTCAATACAATTCTTGTGGCTTGGATACGCTTATTCAACAAATATGCGTCATTGAAGCACCTATTTGTGGGTTTTCTTTAGACACCTTATCTGGTTGCTCACCACTTAATTTACAAGTGGTTAACTCCACAGTTGCGCCTACTTGTAATGCTTCTCCTATTCCCTTGAATTACCTGTGGAGCCTCAATAACCCAGGGGGTATGAGCGGTAGCATCTCTAGTTCGACAGCTGCGCAACCAACGGTAATACTCAACAACACCACCAATACGGCTCAAACCTATGTCCTTACCCTCAATGTAAGTCCGCAAGATCCGGCAGGTGGAGAATTCGGTACGCCAAATTGCAACTCAACTTGTCAACAAAGCATCACCGTATTTCCCGAATTACAAATCAATCCACCGCCAGCTACGACCATTTGTCATGGCAGTACGCTCAATACGAGTTTAAGCGCCAATGTGCCTTCGAATCTCTATTGGCAGGCCACCAACCAAGCAAATGTCACTGGTGAAAGCACTACTCCGCAGAATACCAACCTCATCAATGACCAACTCACCAATAATGGTTTGGTGAATCAGACGGTTACATACAGCGTGTACGGAAACGCCAATCTTGGCACTTGCCCAGATTCGCTCACCTTCTCTGTAACCGTATTGCCCAACTACACCATGAATGTGGTCAATAACCTGAGTTTTTGCGCTGGAGTAGTGGTGCCCATACAAAACTTCAGTAGCTCTTATACAGGCATTACCTATTCTTGGGTCAACAACAACCCTACAATAGGTTTAGCTGCCAGCGGGACTGGTCCCTTACCTAACTTTACAGCACTCAATAATGGCGTTACGCCACAAATTGCACAAATCATTGTAACGCCAAACCAAGGTGCTTGTATTGGTGTACCAGTTACCTTCGACATCACTATTCTACCACTCCCAATTGTGGATACAGTGCTGAATCAAACCTTATGTCCGGGGGCAACAAGCAATGCGGTAAGCTTTGGCGCTAGCCTTAACAACAGTACCTTCTCCTGGACAAATAACAACACGAGTATTGGCCTTGGCGCAAGTGGAAATGGCGACATTCCTTCGTTCACAGTGCAAAATTCCACTTTGAACGTACAAACCGCAAGTGTTACTGTTGTGGGTAATTCAGGTAGTTGTGCTGGGCCTGCGCTCAGTTTTACAATTTCCATACTCCCCACGCCTCAAATTCTAAACCCTGGTAATCAAGTTTTGTGCAGTGGTGCCAATACCAACGCCATTACTTTTAGCGGACAACCTAGTGGCAATACGTACAACTGGGCAAACAACAATCCAACTATAGGGCTCGGTGCAAGTGGCCAAGGAGATATCCCGAGTTTTGTAGCCAACAATACAGGTTCTAGCCCAGATACTGCATTTATTACCTTCAGTGCCACCAACAACGGCTGCAGCAGCAGCTCCATCAGTTTTCAAATCATCGCAACACCTATTCCAAGTATTGCACAGGAGTCAAGTTTTCAGTTGTGTCATCAACAAAACTTCAGCGGACTGGCTTTCTCTAACCCAAATGCGGTAGCTGGCACTAGTTACATCTGGACCAACGACAACGCAAGCATTGGACTTGGGGTAAGTGGCAATGGCTTGGGATTGCCCGCTTTTGTAGCAAGCAATCTCGATACCGCATTAAATGTTGCCAACATCAGTGTTCAGGCCAGCGCAAGTGGTTGTTTATCTGCACCAATCCTATTTCAAATCAGCATCAATCCCAACCCGATAGTTTTGGCCCAAGGCCCATTCTACTACTGCGACAACACGCAGACAAACGTCAGTAATTTTAGTTCGACAGTAAGCGGCGTGAGTTATAATTGGACCCTAGACAATACGGCCATTGGCTTGAACCAAAGTAGTGGTCAGGACAGCATTCCGAGTTTCACAGCACAAAACAATACTTCGAACCCCATTAACGGCAACTTTAACATCACTGCAACGATCAATGGCTGTGTGGGTCCGGTGCAATCTTTTCAATACATCGTCAATCCATTACCGGTCATCGATACCGTTTCTTCTATTGTTGTTTGTGCCTTAACCAATGTCGATATCAATTTTGGCAGTTCAACACCAAGTAATGGCAATAGTTATAGTTGGGTCAATAACGAACCAATCATTGGACTTGGGGCAAATGGCGCAGGAGACATTTCTTTTTTGAGTCAAAACCTAACCTCTATCGCCTTAAATGCGCAAGTAGATATTACGCCTACCTATACAAATGGCACAGCTTCTTGTCTTGGATTGCCAACAAGTTTCAATATTACAGTACACCCAAGTTTGATTGTAAACCCAATTCAGGATCAGAGCATTTGTGTAGGTAATTCAACTGCAGCCGTTGGGTTTTCAAGTAATATTGCAGGCAGTTCATTTAGTTGGACCAACAACAACCCGAGTATTGGTTTAGGTATTTCTGGAAGCAGCAACTTGAGTAGTTTCATAGGAATAAATCAGGGTACTCAATTAGAAACTGCTCAAATTTCAGTTGTGCCTACTTATTCATTTGGAAGCCAATTGTGTACGGGTCAAGCGCTCAATTTTGAAATCAATGTGCTGCCGCTTCCACTAGTAGATCCCACTTCCGACGAAACATTTTGTCATCAAGGTCAAGCAAATATCAATTTCAGTTCAGCTTATAACCCAGTAAGCTACAGCTGGTCGAGTTTACCCAATGGCATCGGCCTGCCAAGCATTGGTCAAGGAAACATCAATTTTATCAGTCAGAACAATACCGCCAATAACCTCAGCGCCACAGCTTTTGTCACTGCAACCTACAATCTTAACGGCGTGAGTTGTACTGGGCCGAATGATACCATTTTGATTACGGTATTGCCACAAGTCATGACGAGTGGGAGCCCTGATCAATTGCTCTGCAACGGAGACTCAAGTGCTGCGGTCATCTGGAATAGTTCACTTCCCAACTCCACATTTAGTTGGCTGAGCTTAGGGGCTAATTCCGGATTTGCAGCAAGTGGCTTCGGCAATACCCCACCAACCTTGGTATCCAATACTAGTAATACACAACAACAAACGGCTCTAGTTGGGCTCGCAACTTTACAACTCAACGGCGTCAGTTGCCCGGGTATTGCAGATACCGTACTCATTGATGTCAACCCGACTCCGATACTTAGTTTTGGGCAAGCCAATCAAGTCTTGTGCAGCGGAGACAGTTCACAAATTGTGAATTTGAATAGCACGGTTTCGGGCGCAAATTTCAGTTGGACCCTTGGTAGTGTTTCAGCAGGGCTTTCTGGTTGGGTGCAAGCAAACGGTACTGGGTCGCTTCCGGCGGCGCTGCTCACCAATAGCAGCAACAGCACAACTAGCGTGCAACTGACTGCGTTTGCAAGCACAGGTGGTTTGCTCAGTTGCCCTGGACCAAGTTCCTCCTACACCATACAAGTCTTGGCCGTACCGTTTATCAACCCAGTTCAGGATGTATTTGCTTGTAACCAGAGCAGTTTAGGTAACATCAATTTCAGTGGTACAGCAAACACCATTAGTTGGGCCAACAACAACCCAAGTATCGGTTTGGCAGCTTCTGGAACGGGGAACATCGGTTCGTTTAACACACAAAACAGCAGCAACCAAGTGGTCAATACTGCACAGCTCATTGTGCAGTCCAGTTACAATTTGAATGCGCTGAGTTGCGTTGGCAATATCGATACGTTTAATATTAGTGTAGCACCGATTACAACTGTGCAAGCTGTTGGCAATCAAGTGTGGTGCAACGGAGCCAATACCAACGCCATCAACCTCACGGGCACAGGTACTTCTTACAATTGGAGTAATAACAATCCGAGCATAGGTTTGGCGTCAACCGGTCAAGACAGCATTCCATCTTTTACTGCCGCCAACCCGGGGCTTAGTAATAATACAGCACTTTTAAGCATTAACCCTATATATACTTTGAACGGATTAAATTGTCCTGGTTCAGCTATCAACTTCAACATCAATATTGTACCTGGCCCAAGTATGAATGCCCAACAAGATTTATTTTACTGTGCCAACAGTCCGATTTCCGCATTGCCTTTTACCGGAACGGCTAGCAATTACTCCTGGACGAACACCAATACCACAATCGGACTTGCTGCCAGCGGAACCAGCACCAGCTTACCTGCCTTTATCAGCAGTAACCTCGATAGCATTTATGCCGTAGCAAGCATAAGCGTCATACCCGTTATCGATACGGGCTTACTCACGTGTGTGGGTTTACCTGAAATATTTGAAATCCACATCTTGCCGGTTCCTAATGTAGATAGCATAGCGAATCAAGAACTTTGCAGCGGGGCAAGTACTAATCAAGTTGTATTTAGTGGAAATGTGGCCAATACACAATTCCAATGGCAGCACAACGGCAGTAACTTGCCTTTGTCATCCAACGGAACAGGAAATATAGGCGCCTACACACTCACTAATACGACAGCTACTCCTTTACAGGTTGCTTTTCAAGTTACGCCTATAGTGAGTGCCGGAGCGCTGGCTTGCCCGGGCACGGCACTGAATTTCGATTGGACTGTTTTACCACAACCCAATATCATTAATGCCGGACCTTTGGTTTATTGCACCGGCACAAGCGTAGCTGCTCAGGGTTTCAGTGGCACTGCCAATTCATATACTTGGGTCAATAACAATATCAGTACGGGCTTACCAGCCTCTGGGCAAGATAGCTTGCCCGCTTTTTTAACCACGAATACTAGTGCAGTTCCGAACGAAGCGCTCCTTACCGTTACGCCGTTGTATCAAACTGCCTTGCAAACTTGCGCGGGAACCGCCTTGGATCTTGAATTAGTAGTCAACCCAGTGGCCTTCGCCAATCTGATTCCCAACCAGAGTTATTGTCACAATGAACTGAGCAATACCACACTTATCTCAGGCAATGCCACCTCCTATTTATGGTCCAATGACAATCAAACGATAGGTCTACCCGCCAATGGCAGCAACCAAGTGCCCTCTTTTTTAAGTCAAAATTTAAGCAATCAAGACACCATAGCACAAATCAGCATTCTACCGTTTTATGCAAACTTAGGCCTGAGCTGCCCTGGCGATTCGAGTGGCTACAGCATAACCATCCACCCGCAACCATCTCTACTTACCTTTAACGATACCGCCATTTGTAACGGTGGAAACATTCTTTACAATTTAGCGGGTACCGTGGCAGCAAGTTATACATGGTCTGCAAGCAATAATTCAGCCATTAGCGGAGCCGCACAAACACCACAAACGAATCCCATACTTGCTCAAACTTTGGTCAATAGTTCAAGTACACCCCAACAAATTACATATACCATTTCTCCAACTTCAAGTTTTGGTTGTGTAGGTCCAGACTCCAGTATCGTGGTTACTGTTCAGCCCGACGTTCAACTTTCCGTTCCAGCCACGATGGAAATTTGTAGTGGTTCGCCAGTAAATGCCAACCTCAATGCCAATGTATCCTCCAACTTTAGCTGGTTTGTTACAGTAGACAATCCGAATGTGAGTGGTGAATCGATTAGTGCAAGCATCGGCACTTATATCAATGACGTATTGGTGAACAACACCAACGTGAACCAAATTGTGGTCTATGCCATTACGCCGCTTGCGGTTGTGGGAGGGTGCGCAGGCGGCGTACAAACGCTATCAGTTTTGATCAAGCCACCACTTGAATTGCTCAACGTCGACACCTTGGCCATCTGTTCTGGAACGGCCGTGAACCTCGGCCTCTTTGGCAATACAAACGTGAGCTTTACATGGTATGCCGACCAAAACATCAACGTCACAGGAGAAAGCACTAGCTTAGTAAGTAGTGCCATGATCACTGATGTATTACAAAATATGAGTAATCAAGTCCAAGAGGTCTTGTATCACGTCACCGGAACGGCCGCAATCAATGGTTGTTCAACGCCTATATTCCCGATATGGGTTCAGGTTTTACCTACACCGCAAGTATCCGCGCCAAATAACTTGACCTTGTGTCATAATACAACGCAGGGAAATATCGCTATCAACGGCAACAATGCAGCCAATACCTATGACTGGGCAGCAAGTGGCCCAAATATCGGCATGGGCAGCAACTCAGGTCAACAAATCATTCCGGCCTTTACTACGAGCAACACGAGCAACACAGAATTACTTTCAACAATTAGTATTACTCCTAGCTTACTATTCAACGGGCAAACCTGTTTGGGTACAGCCAGTAATTTTGATATTTTAGTCTTGCCAGACCCCAATGTTCAGGGGCTCATTGACCTTACTTTTTGCGAAGGCGTTATTTGTCCGCAACAAAATTTTACGGGAAGCGTTCCGGGCACAACTTTTAATTGGAGCAATACCAATGTTGGCATTGGGCTAGGCACAATTGGTACAAATACATTGCCTAGTTTCCTTACGCAGACAACAGCTCAGCAAACTACAAGTGCTCAAATAGTAGTCATCCCGAACTATACTTCAAATAACCTCACCTGTACCGGTACACCCGCGGATTTCACCATTTTAGTCAATTCGCTCCCTATTGTTTTGAGCTCCAACCTCAGTATTTGTTCAGGTGCGCCGGTAGATCTCGCCCTCGATGCCACTATTCCGAGTAATTTTGTTTGGCAAGCAACAGCCCAACCAGAGGTCTACGGCGAAACTGCCAATACGGCTCAGAATAGCAATTTAATCGACGATACGCTGAGCCAAACCACAAATATTGTTCAGGGGGTAGAATATACAGTTGTCGCTACGGCAATTGCTACAGGTTGTCAGTCTTTGCCCAATACTATTGCCGTTAGCGTCAATCCGCTGCCTCAAATTAATTTTATATATACCGGCACCACGCTTTGCGACCAAAGCCCTGTTCAATTTCAAAACAACACAACTGGCAGCAATAACTTCCTTTGGAATTTCGGCGACGGTACGAGTAGTATATTAAATAACCCCAATCATACCTATCCCGGCCCTGGAACATTTATCGTGAACCTCAGTACAACAGATGCCAACACCGGTTGCGTGGCTCAAGATAGCCTTGCGGTACAAATCGGTAGCTTGCCCATAGCTAGCTTTGAAGTCTCCGATAGCATTGGCTGTGGTAGCCTCGATGTCACTTTCTTTGCTGATAGCCTGAACCAAGGTTGGTCTTACCTTTGGGACTTCGGAAACGGACAAACCAGCCCACAATTAGGTACCACCAACACCCAATTTGATCAATTAGGTTGCTATGACCTGAGCCTGACCGTGACCAATGCAGCAGGATGTACTGCTCAAACAACCTACACCGATGGCGTTTGTGTTTTTGCCAATCCTGTGGCCGCTTTTGAAGCTTCAGATTACATTCTAGATAGCAACCAACCGCTGGTCTCTTTCACCAATAACTCTTTAAATGCCGTTTCTTATAGCTGGGATTTCGGCGATGGAGAGACTAGTTTTGCCACAGACCCTCAACACATGTATCAGAATGCCGTAGCGACCTACACCATACAACTCGTGGCCTACAACGAGGTGAACTGTAGCGATACAAGTACCGCCAAAATTAGCGTAGTAGAGGACCTCAGTATTTATGTGCCTAACTCCTTTACACCTAACGACGACGAAAACAACCAACAATTCCTACCGATCCTGTCTGCCGGATTTAAAAACAACACTTACCACTTGCTCATTTTTGACCGTTGGGGTGAGGTCGTTTTTGAATCCAGAGATCCTGAAGTTGGTTGGGATGGCCATGAAGGATATAGTTCGACTCCTTGTCAAGACGGCACCTACACCTGGAAAATTTCATTGGTGATTGCCGCTAGCCAAGAAACCAAAGTATTTATGGGTCATGTCAATCTATTGCGCTAAATTTAATTTGCTAAATCAGATGAAACTGCTGCGCTATCTTTTCTTGACGATTTTATTGACTGCGAGCCATGTGCACGCACAAAGTGTTTTTGATATCGCGCGCTCAGGTACTGCCCAACAAATGCAAAAACTCCTTAAAAAGCATCCGGAGCAGCTCAATTTGACTTCTGAACACGGCGCAACACCATTGTTGCTGGCAACCTATCGCGGTAACCACGCCGTAGCAGAGGTACTACTGAACGCAGGCGCTGATCCCAACCAATGTTTCAAAGAAGGTGCACCTATCTATGGCGTGATTTTCAAAGGAGATGCGCAAATGCTCGAGCTATTGCTCAAAAAAGGGGTCGATGTCAATCAAGTTTGCCAATTAGAAGAGTTAGGCTACCCGATTCATTTGGCCATTAACTTGCTGCGCTTTGAGCAAATCAAGCAACTTTTAGAGGCTGGAGTACGTCTAGAAGTGCGTGATGCACAAGGTAGAACGGTTACCGATTTACTGCGCTTGCATCAGAACCCTGAACTGACTGCCCTTTTTGAAAAATACAACTAACCTGAATATGAAAAAATCTACGCTATTATTGGCTTTTTTACTGCTTTTTATCCTTCCTGTATCGTTTGCCCAAACCTATACCACAGGTGTAGTTAATTTGAGTTCTACAGCAGGCCTAGCCATGACTGCCAAAATTGATGTAGGTACACAAGTCACACTCACACTTACAGGCCCTTCCGGCCGCTGGTTTGCTCTTGGCTTCAATGCCAGCTCCATGACCAACGGAACGGATGTTGTTGGTGTCCATAGCGCCACCACACTCAGCGCTTTCGATTGCAAACTCACAGGTTTTTCTGCTCCAGTAACCGATGCCCAACAAAACTGGACCATAACCTCAGATGTCGTCAATGCGGGTATCCGCACCATCATTGCGACGCGCGCACTGAACACCGGCGATGCCAATGACTACATTTTTCCGGCAAACCCAACTTCCATTAGCCTCATTTGGTCGCGTTCCAGTACCGCAAGCTATAGCTACAGCAACCACGGCGGTTCTAACCGCGGCATCACTGCAGCCAGTTTTACATTTGTACCACCGCCTGCTCCGCCAGCAGCCCCAACCGGAGCGGCCAGCCAAACACTTTGCGCAGGTGCAACGGTAAGTCAATTGAGCGCCACAGGAACATCCATTCAATGGTATGCTACCCCAACAGGAGGCACGCCACTTGCATCCAATACAGTTATGGTAAATGGCACAAGCTATTATGCTACACAAACAGTTAATGGATTGGAATCCACGAACCGTTTGGCCGTCAACATCACCCTGATTTCAATTCCAGCGGCGCCATCCACAATAGGTGGCAATCTTGATTTTTGCTATAGCGGAGGCGTTCAGTTATTCAATACCCCAAGTATTCAAGGTGCAAGTTCCTATGTTTGGACTACACCATCAGGTGTGACAGGCTCAAGTACCGGAACAAACATCAGTTTGATATTTTCCCCGAGTTTTGTGTCCGGAACGCTATCAGTTCTGGCACAAAATACTTGCGGACAAAGCACCCCAATAAGTGTGGTCATCAATCAACACCTGCAATCGAGCACGACTTTAAATGTCACAACTTGTGATCCTTATTCATTTAACGGACAAAACTACGCGCAAAGTGGATCCTACATTTATGCAGGGCAAACCATTTATGGTTGCGACTCCACTGTAACACTCAATCTAACCATTACACCGGCAATTCAGACCACAATTAACGAGAACGCATGTGGCTCTTTCCCTTGGAACGGCCAAACTTTATGGGCCAGCGGCGTTTATATTGATTCGCTACAAAGCGCAGCCGGTTGCGACTCAGTTGTATCGCTCAACCTGAATGTGTACCCTATTTATGCTATTGGTATTGACAGCACCGTTTTGGATGCTTTCAATTGGAATGGCATCGACTACGCAACTTCTGGAAGTTACACCCAGTTCTTTACTTCTGTTAATGGTTGTGACAGCAGCGTCACCATTAACCTCACCATAGAAGACAGCGGACTCGATGAAAATACAACGTCGTATCTTGCTTATCCCAACCCTGTTACCGACGGCACTTTATGGATTTCAGGCCTAAATAACGTCGTTTTTTATCAAATTTGGGATACACAGGGTCGCTTACTTCAAGAAGGCACAACCGCTCATTCTATTGCTGTACTTGACGAAATCACCAACGGTACCTACCTCCTACTCATCGGTGAGCAACGCCTGCGCTTTCAGGTGTTCAAACATTGACGCCTTTTTTAGTCTGATACGCTCGGTGCATGAAAAACACATGCGGAAAAGATAACGCCGACAAAAAGATAAAGAGCAGCCCCCAATTTTGAGCTGAAGACCAAAAATAATATCCTGCAAAAAGGCCGATACTAGCCAACGTAAACGGCAAAGCCTGCAACCAAAGTTGTAGTGGTTTCAGGGCTGTGATTTGCGTGAGGTAGCGCCAGCCATTCCAGCTGTGCTGAAAGATAAAATAGATGCCAAAGGCCACTATCAATGGTAAATAGCTCAATAAAAACAAGACAAAAAGCGACTCCATAATTCTCCACGATTTGAAGACAAAAAGCGGTATCAAGCTGAGTAACAACCAAAATGTTACATTCGTAAAATAGCCCTGAAACGCTGCAATACGCTCCATTTGCGACACGATTCCCATTTCAAAAAGTACTTTTTGAACCTCTAAAAAATGAGTTGAAAGCAAAAAAAGTAGCGAAAATGCTCCCCACAAAAATGGGCGCCAAGTTACATTCTTGATCTTCCAAATTTCTAGATCAGCCTGGCCAAAATGCCACGCTGAATAGGCTAAAAACACAACTAAAGCCAAAGGTGGAGAAAACCACCAAAATAACAAAACACCTATTCCCAACGCAAAATATAGCGTGAAATAAGGCACTAACTGCGTCCATCTTTTTCCGGGAAACTGATGTAAATGATCAATTGCCCCGTGCGGCAAACCAACAAAAAGCAATCCGAGCGCTAATGGTAGCCAGCTCCATTCGATGAATCCAAAACTCTGCCCTAGGAGTGAAACAAAACACATCCATATAGCAGGTGAGACTTTTTTGACAAGGCCCGCAATATTGAACCAAAGATCTTTGCATGCAGCGGCCAAAAATAAAAATATCGGAAGCGTGAGCATGAGACGTGCCTCTTGTAGCGGTGTGCTGCGCTCGTCTAGGAAATTTAAGACGTCTTGCGCTTTATTGCGAGCAAATAACCGTTGGAAAATCTCCTTGCCGCTCGTTGGCTTTTGTGCTAAAATTTGCAATAGCAAACGATCGTAATAGGCAAAACGCCGCTTGACTATCCGGCGTTCCAGGCAACTTGCATTTTCTTTCATTGAATGAACTAGTGCATTTGCGTCGTGGAGGTTGCGCACGAAAGAATAGCCCGTGCTTGGTTTGAGCTGTCCTGCACGCGCGCCCATGCGGTGCACATTCGGAGCACTTTGTTCAATAACTGGCGCTGCACTGCACATCGGAATAATCCCTTGCTCTTGTGAAATGAGCTCAAAAGTGGTATCAAAAGGGGCTAAATAGGTTTCTATCAGACCAAAGGCCTCTTCTTTGGAAATCGTTTCGCTTCCAAAACGCGTGGGTTCGAGTAGGGCTTGCTGCGCATCAAAAGGCAAAACATACATAAACTGCGTTTGCTCATTTTGTGCAATGCTGAAATCCATCATGGTGAAGGAGCGCGGATCAAAAATAGGTTTTGCGGTACGCAGCACCCAACCGAAAAAACTTTGCTTCAGTAAGGTTTCTGACGCGTGCTGAACCTTCCATTCTGGCGGACGCGCATCAAAAACGTGCGTGGCCAACTCGCTCAAATCTCCATCGGCCTCACGGTGTTGCCAAGTAAATTCATGCTGTGCTAATATGGTTTTGGTGTGCGCATAAAGCGCGGCTGCACTCAAATAATAATAGCGTTTGTTGTGCAACAGCTGCGGTGCTTGGTCATTGCAAATGACTTGATTCCAGCTGTGTTCAACTAAAGATGCCAAACCATTGGCCTCGAGTTCTTCGGGGCTCAGCCAAAAACAAAAAGTGCGGTCGTTGGTGGTTTTTGGTTCCGGATCAATGACCAATAAGCGGCTATTTTTCAGCAGACCATTGCGATGCAGCGCATGCAGCAACAACGAATTGGCACAGCCCATGCCCACAAAGGCATGCGTAAAAGACGGGCGCGAAGAATTCAAATAGCAGGTTTAGGTTACGAATATAACCATTTGACTATCAAAATGTTTTATCGGGCATTCTGCGCGTCAAATAGAACTGCTTTTTTATAGCGCCGCATGGTTTGAACACGCTTGGTGCCGCGAATCATTACAAAGGTTGAAAGACCGTCGATTGTCGTGCCAAAAACAACACCTGATGGAGACTCCAACCATACAGAAACCGTAGTAATAAAGGTACCGAAAACAAAACCCGTATAACCAATGACTTGCATCACGCCACCATAAAATCCATATCCTTTGCGCTGTGCTAAATCTAAATGAGCCAAGGTAGCTTTACCCTGAAGTGAATCAACCATGGATACAGAGATTTTATAGATATTTCGTTCGGTTCCCGCCCCGAAATAATAATATCCATTCGATTCGAAATATATTTTTCTTGTTTGAATCGTCCGTCCATTATTCAAATAAAGGTATGCCGCAGTATCTGCATGTTGGCCCAATTTTGTATCGTAAACTTGAACTTTCGCGCTATCAAGTACAAGAGGTTTACTTTTTGGAATGGTATCAAATTGAACATCAAGCGCTAGCTCAGACAATGTTTTTGTGAAGGGCAATTCGGGTGAATTCAAATAGTAATAATAAAATCTATCAAGCTTTTCATTTTTAGAATTACGGCTGGCACTGACCCCATTTGGACCATAAAATCTTTGCGCAAAGAAATATTGTTTGCCTAAATAAAATGTTGGATATTGTAAATCAACTAGCGCAACTTTGACCACCGCTTGGCTAATCGCCTCTCTAAAAAACAGGGTGTCATCCGAAACAAAATAAAATTTCATCACCTGAATAAGTGAATCAGTTTCTTTGGTCTGAAGATATTCCCATTTAGCTTCAGGTGGATAATGAATAGGGTCGAGCTGCTGTGCGTGGGCAACAAACACGGAAAAAAGCACGGAAAATAGTAAAGTCAGACGAATATACATATTGATCATTTTGATCAAATTTATTGCGGGAATCGCAGTGCACCTAACATAATTTCACAAGTCCATGAAGTTAACTTGTGATTATCGCAAGTGAATTGGACGCTATTGCTCATTGGGCTCGTACTCCTCGAGACTAGGGCTATAAGGGACCGCTCGGATCAGTTCCACACGATGGTAACGGTAACCGCCTGGCGAGCTTGACTGAAACTTGAACGGAATATGCCCTCCGGGCTCAGCATATTTATAAAGCGTATAAACTTTTGAATCTAAGGCTGTTTTGGTTTCAGATAAAAAGGTAACGCGGATTTCAAAGTTCATGAAAGTCGCGTACTTGGCCTCATTGTAAATTTGGCCCGAATACTCTTCTTTACCCGCAAACCAACGATAGGTGTGCTCGTAATCAAGGGAAAGGTATTTGAGTGGCTCCTGCATTTCCTTATTGAGGAGTTCCTTTTCTAATTTGGCTTTCTGCTGCTCGAGTGTCAGCGGTGGCGTCAGGTCTTTTTTGGCTGCTTTTTGTTCGGCTGCATTGAGTTCTTTTTGGGTCTCGCGTAAAACATTACGCAAGGAGTCTGCCTCTATTTGCCCTGGGGTCATGACGTCTTGTCTAGGGCCGCCAAAAAGTTTGTAAACCACCCCAACGAGGACCAAAACGAGTGCCGAACCGATTAAAATTTTGGTCCAAGACCAACCCGAATTTTGTTGTGCTGCCGCCATATCAATTTGATTTAAACGAAGGTAATGAATTTGTAAAGACTGTCCTCAACTAGCCTTTTTGCACAATTTTTTGAATTTCAGCTTCTGTCTGCTGTAATTTAGACTGGCAATAGGCTACCAATTCGTTGGCGCGCGCCACCGTACTTGCGAGCGCATCAATCTTGACCTCTTTTTGCTCGAGTTTCTTGACGATGGCCTGAAGCTGTGTAAGCGCCTCTTCGTAACTTAAATTTTCTTGCATGCTATTTTTGAATTTTGGTGATGGTGCTATAAACAATAAATTGATCGGTAAGTGTTTGCAGTTCTTTGCCAATGAGCTCGCCGGTGTAAAGCGAGAGGTCGGTTTGGTCAATACTGCTCATGGTATAACCCACTTTTAGCAATTTCAGCGGATTGAGTACCGCAACTTTTTCTTGTAAATTGAGAATTTCTAGCCTTTGTATTTCTATTTGATTAGAGGAATGCAAAACCAATTTTTCTAACATTGACGGTAATTCTATCGTTTGCACAATGTTTAACAAATGGCAAGCTGCACTCGCACTTTTTTCTAAGGATAAATCTAATATGGCGCGCTGATCAGCTAAAATTTCGTTGGTGCTGACTTGGATGCGGTGTAGTTTGATTTGGACATCTGTGCGGTATTCGGTGATGATGTTTTGAAAGTAATGCGTTAAGAATTTATTGGTACTCGAAAAAAGTTCGCTGGCCTGGTTGAGCTGTGTAAGGCCTATTTGCAAAGATTTATCGAGTAAGTACTGCAACTCAGCACGAAATGTCCCCACCCGAATATACAAGAATTTGGCCACCGCGGTCGGGGTAATCTGACGCGTATTTGCGACCAAATCGGCAACCACCTCATCGGTTTCATGACCAATTCCGGTGATGAGCGGCAAACGCAATTGGGCAATGGCACTACAAATTTGATAGTCATTGAATACATTTAGATCCATTTTGCTGCCTCCACCTCGGATCAAAACGATGGCATCGGCAGCATAGGTATCCGCTTCTTGGAGGGCCGCGCAAATTTCAGCAACGGCTTTGTCGCCCTGTACGGTGGTGGCAATTTCTTGAATGATAAAATTCCTAAAGATGTTATTCTGGCGCATTTCACTCAAAAAATCGCGGTAACCAGAGGTATCTGGTGAACCAATAAGCACCACGCGCTTGACGATCATCGGTAGGCGGAGGGCTTTCTGTAAATCAAATAACCCTTCTAGCTTGAGCCGTTCAATTGTTTGTTTCTTTTTGAGCTCGATTTCTCCGTATGTAAAAGCGGGGTCGAGGTCGTGAATGGTGAGCGACAAGCCGTAAATCTCGTGGAAGGTAACGGAAACCCTAAATAGCAGGCGGTTGCCAGGTTGCATCAATAGTTTGAATTCTTCACCTAAATTAGTTTGCAGCGCCAACACTTGGGTGCGCCAAATAACAGCTTTCATCTGTGCCGTATTGAGCCCCTTCTCGGCATCGGCCAGCTCCAAATAATAATGCCCGCCTTTGATATTCAACTTGACCAATTCCCCCGACACCCAATAACTTTGCTCGCCATAAGTGCGATTGAGCACTTTTTTGACGCTGTCTACAAGTTGGGTGAGGGTGTAGGTTTTTTTCACATCATAAACTTAAGTGATAATTTCTTAACTTTCAATCCCAAATTGACCATGTGATGAAATATATCTTGCCGCTTTTCCTATTGTTATCTGAGGTGCTTTTCGCTCAAATACCCAGCTATGTACCAGTTGCAGGTCTACAGTGTTTTTACCCCTTCAATGGCAATGGCAACGATGCAAGTGTGCTCAACAACCACCTCACCAACAACGGTGCGGTGCTCACAACAGATCGTTTTGGCGCCGCTGATGCCGCCTATAATTTTAACGGCAGCACGCAATACCTCATCCGCAACACCCCAAGTTTTTCTTTTAACTCAACCTCTACCTTTACGGTTTCTTTCTGGCACAACCGCAACACCAGTTCTGTAGTTGGCATTCCACTTATGCATGCCACCAACGCAGCAGGAAACTTCATTTGGATTTTTCAAACAGGCGCCACAAACATGCAATTTGGAACCAATAAGCAACAATCCGCCTGGATCTGGGCGCAAAGCACCAGCACTACAAATGTTTGGACACATATTGTCATGGTTTACAACGCCGGTGCCATGACGCTTTACAAAGACAACGTTGCTGTTGCCACTGCCACCTTTAATCATACGGGCGTTACCAGCGCTACCTTGCCACTTTATGTCGGCAGGGGAATTGGCGGCAATTACTTCAATGGTAAAATCGATGACATCGGTATCTGGAACCGCTGTTTGTCTGCATGTGAAGTCAATGACCTGTATACTTCAACAAATACCCTCACCACGGTTAGTGCCGGCCCAGATTTATATGCTTGCAACGGTGGTGCGGTTACGCTCACAGGAACGGGCGCAAGTACATACTTGTGGTCGCCAAATGTAAGCAATGGGTCAACTTTTAATCCAAGTATCAATCAAACTTATACCCTTACAGGCTTTGATGCCAATGGTTGCTCAGCTTGGGATCAAACCAATATCCTACTAGAACAATTCAGCATCAATGCCGGCCAAGACCTCACCATTTGCCAAGGCGATAGCGCTGTACTTACGGCCACAGGCTCGCCAAATATCATCTGGAACAACAACGATGTGAGCAACGGGATTCCATTTTTCCCTTTGAATAGCGGTTATGTTACAGCCTTTGCAACAAGCCCTAATGGTTGTTTGGCCTCAGATTCTGTCTTGCTCACCATCAATCCGGCACCGAGTATTGATGCGGGCCCAGATCTTGTCACTTGCCCTGGAGACAGCATCACACTTTTAGCAACAGGTGCCAATAACCTCGTTTGGAATGGCAACATCCCCAACGACACCACCTTTGTTCCATTCGCGAGCGCAACGTATGTTGTTTCTGGCACAGACAACCTTGGCTGTACAGGCTCAGACACACTCCTGTTAGCTTACGGAACACTTCCCGACCTCAACGCAGGCCAGGATCAAAGTGTTTGCTTTGGACAAGAGGTGACGCTCACCGGAACCGGTGGAATTTTCATGTACTGGGACTTCGCCATCGACGGGATTCCTTTTATTCCACAAACTAGCGGCAGTTATGTACTCTTCGGAGCAAGCAACGAAGGTTGCCAAAGCACCGACACCGTTTTTGTCAGTGTCAATGAAGCAACCAGTAACACCATTACTGCATCGGCCATTGATAGCTATACCCTGAACGGACAAACCTACACCACTTCTGGAAGTTACACCCAAGTGCTCACCAATGCCGCAGGCTGCGATAGCCTACTGACCCTCAACCTTACGCTCGATTTTACAGGCCTAACTGAAAACGGGCAGCAGTTCAGCCTCTATCCTAACCCGGTCAAGTACATTTTAGTCATCCATGTGGCGCCAGAACTCATTGGTCAAGAATTGCACATGATGAATATCGAAGGAAAACGCGTGCTTTCTCAATTAATGCTAACAGCCCATCAAGCCGTCAATGTTCAGCATCTACCGTCAGGAATTTATTTCCTTCAAATTGGTGAAGGTGTTCAAAAAGTGTTGGTGGAGTAGGGAATTCTATTCCTGCAAAGCACCCAACTTATCGCTTCGACGTCAGTGGATTGCGCAAATTGGTGTAGCCCACTAAATGTAAGCGCACCACGCCAACAGGTAATTTGGCTTTCACCAATACCGGAATTCTATTGGCATCGGCCGTGACCCAAAACTGAACATCTTCTTCGTCCTTGAAGTAGCGGCCCTTCTGAACAAGTGGTACAAACTTGTGGCACTTGAATTTGCCCTTTTCGGTGTCGATGACTTGGTCGGTGATGTACTTGATTTTGAGCGTAAAGACTTCGTTGTCCATGAAGACCGGGAAACTGAAGGTCTGACCTTTTTTGGCGCCTTTGAAATCTAAGGTTCGGGCGTAGTAAAAAGCAGAGATCATGTCTTGGGCGCCCATCGGAATCTTAAAGGTTTTTCCCTTGTTGGTTTCTACGGTCTCGTTCTGATGATGAAAAGTGTAATCCTGACTGATTTTATAACCGCCTTCGTCTACACGGCGCTTGAAAAACCAAGGCATGATACTGCGCTGGTCTAAATAAGATTCATAGGTGTCGTCTACATGAAAAACGTGGTCAAAAGTATTGATTGAATAGCCTTTTGCTACTGCATGATACAAGTGGCGGCCGTGTCCTTTGCGTTCAGTCCATTTGAGATAGAGCGTGGCTTCACCGGCGTCGATCAGGCCATAAGACAAGTGGTAGCGCAATTTCTCGCCTACTGCAAAAGCATCGTTGTCGGTGACCGGAAAAACTTCTTTACCACTGCTCGAAAGCAGGGTGAGCAAAATAAGCGGAAGGAGCGCGTAAGAAAGTGTTTTCATGGTCGGTAGTTTTGGTCGACCAAGCAAAGCACATGCCAAAAAATCTTACTCAATAATAAGGATGTAGTTGTTTTTCTTGCCCTTGCCAAGCAAAGCATAGCGGGCATTGATGAGTTCAGCTGCCGTAATGATGAAATCTTCGCCTACCTTTTCTTTATTAACAGAAATGGCATTGGCTTTGAGTTCGCGGCGGGCTTCTCCGTTGGAGCTCAAGAAACCTGTTTTGGCGGCCAGCGCATCGATGATGCTGATGCCAGCGCCGAAATCTGCAGCGGAGATGGTGGCTTGTGGAACGCCTTCAAATACGGCAAAGAAATCTTTTTCTGAGAGCGAACGGAGGTCGTCTGCGGTAGACTTCCCGAAAAGGATATTACTGGCAGCAATCGCTGTCTGTAGCGCTGCCGCACCGTGCACACGCGTGGTGATGTCTTCGGCAATCGCTTTTTGCAAAATGCGCAAATGTGGCGCTTCGGCATGAGCCGCCTCTAAAGCTTCAATTTCTTCCTTGGTGCGCAAGGTAAAGATGCGGATGTAGTTAGCGGAATCTGTATCGGAGGCATTGAGCCAGAACTGATAGAAGGCATACGGGCTTGTTTTCTCAGGGTCTAGCCAAACAGAACCACTTTCTGTTTTGCCAAATTTAGTGCCATCGGCTTTTTTGATCAATGGAGTGGTTACGGCATAAGCCTCACCACCTGCTTTGCGGCGAATGAGTTCTGTACCCGTAACGATATTGCCCCATTGGTCTGAGCCGCCCAATTGAAGGATACAATTGTGGTGTTTGTTGAGGTGATAGAAGTCGTAGCCCTGCACCAATTGGTAGGAGAATTCTGTGAAAGACATACCGGTTTCCAAGCGTTTTTTGACAGAATCTTTGGCCATCATGTAGTTGACTGAGATGTGCTTGCCGACGTCGCGGATGAAGTCTAGAAAAGACATGTCTTTGAACCAGTCGTAGTTATTGACCATCTCGGCAGCGTTGGTTTCGCAGTCAAAATCTAAGAAGGCCTCGAGCTGCTTGCGCACACAAGCCACGTTGTGGTCGAGGGTGGCGGTATCGAGTAGATTGCGTTCTTGGCTTTTGCCCGACGGATCGCCTACCATACCGGTAGCGCCTCCAACGAGTGCATACGGTTTGTGGCCTGCGCGTTGGAAATGCACGAGGGTCATGATTTGAACGAGATGCCCCACGTGTAGGGAATCAGCGGTTGGGTCAAAGCCAATGTAGCCAGCGGATACTTTTTTGAGGAGGGCTTCTTCTGTTCCGGGCATGATGTCGTGGATCATGCCGCGCCATTGGAGTTCTGCGATAAAGTTGCTGGGCATTTTATTTCGTTAATTCTTTGAATACTTCTTCTAGTGTTTTTTGCTCGATGTTGAGTGTCAAAATGAGCCAATCTTGTGCTTGCGCGTACTGAGCTACCTCTTTTCGGAGGTCGGTGTTGCTGAGTGATTCGATCAGCCAACCGTTATTGAGCCCTTCAACCTTGCTGGCATTCGGAATCTTTTTGAGTTGTGCCGCGCTGACTTTGTTGTCAAACTCCACGTAAACCGTTTGGTGTTGGAGGTCTTGTTGGAGTATTTTGGCGGTGTCGTCGGCCACAATTTGACCTTTTGAAATGATGATCACGCGGTCGCAGATAGCCTCTACTTCTTGCATGATATGTGTAGAGAGTAAAACGGTTTTTTCTTTGCCGATACTGCGGATGAGTTCGCGGATTTCGACCAACTGATTGGGGTCGAGCCCGGTGGTTGGCTCGTCTAAAATGAGCACTTCTGGATCGTGAATGATGGCTTGTGCAAGACCCACCCTTTGGCGGTATCCTTTAGACAATGCGCCAATTTTCTTGTGCTGCTCGACGTCGAGGCCCACTGCGTGGATCATTTCGGAGACGCGTGCTTTGAGGTTTTTGATTTTATAAATACGCCCCACAAACTCGAGGTATTCGCGTACGTACATGTCGGTGTAAAGCGGATTGTTTTCAGGCAAATAGCCGATGATTTGACGGGTGTCGAGTTTGTCGATATCTACTTTTTTGCCGCAGATATATACTTCGCCTTCGCTCGCTGGCATAAATCCGGTCATGATTTTCATGGTGGTAGATTTCCCAGCGCCATTTGGACCCAAAAAAGCGACAATCTCCCCTTTTTTGACCGAAAAACTGACGTCGCGAACAGCGGCCTGCTCGCCATAATATTTAAATAGATTTTTGACTTCTATGGACATGGTATGCGAAGTTACTCAATTTTTCAAAGAAACGTTTAATGCACTACCCTGCGGGAGTAAAACGCAAAAAAGAAGGCAAAGATAGTGAGGCCCATTTGGGTTTCGAGGCCGTCCTCGATAAATAGCGTCAGGATAAAGGTCAGGCCGATCAGGATACCTTGTACTTGGCGATACTGCAATTGCCTTTTGACAAAAAGCAAGAGGAGCCCAACAAATAAGCACAAACCGAAGAAGCCAAGATTGAGCCAAGTGGTGAGGTAATAATTATGTGGGCGCAAGCGGCGGTCCGGGCGCAATTGCGAGCCGCGCTCCTCGTAACGGCTTTGCATTTGGTCGGTGAGGTCACCGATACCTACGCCAATGAGCCAGTGATCGGCAATAAGTGAGGTGGCATTGCGCCAGTATTCGATGCGCTCCAATAAAGAATGGTCGTTGGGATTATTGCTGTGGTGGAGTTGGTAACGCAAACCAAAAAGCCGCGCACTCAGCCCACCCTGTGCTTCGCGGATATCAGCAAAGCCCAGTTCTATCCAACGGATTTCTTCATTACTCAAAGCTGCTACACCCGAAGCCGCTGCACAACCATTTTTACTGAGCACAAAGCGCTCAACGGTTGAGGCCAACAACTGGCCCCTCAAATCTCTCCCTTCAAAAGGCAAGGTAGAACGTTTTTGCCATTCTTGAGCCATTTGCGCAGGGTTTGGAGGGCACGTTTCTCGCGTCTCTATTGGTTGAGCCAAATAATACGCCAAGCCAAACAACAAAACCAAACTCAGTGAGCCCATTCCAAGTACCCAACCCCATTTTCTCCTTTGCAATAGAAAAGAAATAGCATGGCCCATCAGCACAACTACAACTGTCAGGACGCCAGATAAAGCCTGGCTGTCTAGGGTGTAGAAGATGAACCAAAAGGCCAATAAAACATACCACCTTTGCTGACGAATGCGAAATAAAGTAAAAGACAAGCCAAGGCCAATTAAGATGCCGAAACGAATGTGGGAACCAAACAAAGACATTTCCCTGATGTCCACCAAGTGGAGTTGTTCGGCAAAAAAGTGATAAGAGATGCTATTGACCAAAGACGTCAATAACAAAGCACCTAAAAAGAAACTCCAGAGCCCTTCTATTTTTCGGGAGCTTGGCAAGGGTCGAATAGAGATGATAATCGGTATGAGCAGTAAACTCGTGAAGCGACGTAGCTCATCTAGCCCTTCGCGCCAGTTGTCTGACCAAAGTAAGCTCAGCCAAAAGAGCACATAAAAAAGCAAAAGCAGATGAACCAAGCGATTTTCCTTGAGGCGTCTGTAATAGGTGTTGAAGTCGGCTTCTAACAAGAGATTGAGAGTGCCCAACAAGAGGCCCATGGACATCAAGAACTTGCTGCAAACCATCCCTATTACAAAAAATAGGAGGGTCAGGTAATGTAATCTTGAATGGGCTTTGGTCCCGAACCAGCGTTGCAACATGTGTTTACTAACGCTTAATTCTTCAAAATAGTATTGTACTGTGCAGGGGCTTGTAAAATTTCTAAGCCTTTGCGCACAACTGGATCTGCTTGTAATTGTTGTTTAGCGCGCCCTTCTTGGTAGTAATAGCGCGAAATGATTTCATCTTCAAGTACTTCACTGATTTCTTGTTGGAATTTATCGAGGTCGCGCTCTTTTGACGGCGTAACCTTCTCCAACATTTGATTGTACTGAGCAGAGATATCTTCAAAATAACCTTCTTTTTCTGCCGTCTCCTTCATTTTGCGGAGCGCCTCTTCAGAAGCAGTTGTGTAGTCAAAATCGGGCTGCGCCATGACATATGCCTTGAACTGAGCGTATTCCTCTGGGCTGATTTTAAAGGTGCCCGCGGCAGCAATTGTTGGATTGGCTGCTGCGTATTGAGTGGCATAATTAAAGATGTGATTTTTCACCAATAGCATAGCGGCTAACCTACTGAGGTCTTCAAAAGCGATTTCGATGTCTGGCTCGATGCCGCGGCCGTCAATGACTGGTCTGCCGTTTTGCGTATAAAACGTTTTGAGCAGTGAATCAGCTACCTCTTTGGCTTTTTCGCCGTTTTCTTTGTCATAATATTCCAAGCGTTGGACGCAGCGGCCCGATGGCGTGTAGTATTTGGCAATGGTGATCTTGATTTTAGAGCCGTATTTGAGGTCGTAGGTGCGCTGAACCAAGCCTTTTCCGAAGCTGGTTTCTCCGATTACTACCGCGCGGTCGAGGTCTTGAAGGCTGCCCGCTAAAATTTCGGAAGCTGATGCTGAGCCGCCGTCGATGAGCACCACGAGTGGCATGTTGGGCGCAAAAGGTTCTTCTAGGGTTTTGTAGGTGCGGTTTTCTTCGGCCACTCGGCCTTTTGTGGTCACCACCACTTGGTTCTTTTCGACAAAAAAGTTGACGATTTTGACGGCTTCAATGAGCAAACCGCCACCGTTACCTCTCAAGTCCAACACCAACTCTTGCATGCCCTGCGCTTGTAACTTTTCAATTGCGCTTTTGACATCAGCAGCAGCCGTTTGCGTAAATGAATTGAGTTTGACATACCCTACCTTGTTTTGTAACATGCCAAAATACGGCACGTCTGGCAATTTGATTTCGTCGCGTGTAATTTTAAAATTCTTGTTGCCCTCGCCCTTTCTTTCGACAACCAACTCAAACGACGTTCCTTTGGGGCCCTTGAGTGCATCTGAAACCTCTTCAGTTGTTTTTTTCTCCATGCTTTTGCCATCGATACTCACAATTTTGTCGCCAGCTTTGAGGCCAGCAACTTGCGCGGGTTTGCCCTCGTAAGGTTCGGCAATAAAACTGAAATCACCCATTTTGCGGATCAGGGCACCAATGCCACCGTATTGGCCAGTGGTCATGAGGCGGTAATCTTCGATATTCGATTCGTGGTAATAAACGGTGTAAGGGTCGAGCTCCTTGAGCATGGCGTCGATGCCTGTTTTGGCTAATTGGCCATTTTTGGTTTCATCTACAAAATAGAGGTCGAGGTGCTCATAGATTTGATCCATGATTTCCAAACTCTTGAGGGTTTCAAAAGAATTGGTTTGGGCATAGCCGAACTGAAGACTCAGTAAAAATGCAAAAAAGAGAAAAGATAATTTAGTCAGTCTGATCATGGGTTGATTTCTTTTATAAGTTGGTCGAGTGCCTTACACAACTTTTGTTCCAAAAGTTGATAACTCGGACGTTCATCGGAAACAAAAGTTAACGAAAACACCATTTTTTTATTGTTTTGGTGGAGGGCCGCTAACAATGGCATTTTGTTTTTGCGCAAGACTTCGCGCATCAAGCGCTTGATGTAATTGCGGTCGTGGGCTCTTTTGAAGCGGCGTTTTGGCGCCGAAAACAACACTTGAAATGCCTCGGTTGGCTCCGCTGCAGGGTCAATGGCTTCGGTGAAATACATGACGCGCAGCGGATACGCTTTGATGAGGGCACCTGTTTTGTAGAGCTCCTCTATTTTTTTAAGGCTGCACAATTTATAAGCCTTAGGCAAACATTCGTCGGTATGTGGTTGGAGTTTAGTCAAGGTGTTGGTCTGAAACTTCTTCGTAATCTGTATAAGTTTCGGGGCCTTGTGTAGGACCAGTTGTTGGGGGTTTGGGGCTGAATGCTTTGAGCAAGCGAAAAAACACACTGAGCACAAAGAAGAAGCCAAGCACTTGAAAGATAAAGCCAAGTAAAAAAGCCTTCTCGAGGCTTCGGATATTCGACTCAAACCATTGAGAAATGCCATTCTGAGACAAATGTGGAAAGAAGTAAAGCCCCGTGAAGGTAAAGGCAGCCAAAACAAGAAGGAGAATTTCTAAGTTTTTGGAATACGGACGCTGTTGGACCGGCATCTGAAAAGCACCTAAAAACTGGAGTTGTTCTTGTTGTTTTTGAAATTTTCCGAGTAAATAAAGCATTAAAATCAGACCGCCCGGCACTAGTTTTTGCCAATTGAGCACATAAGTGGGTGCATTTGGCGCATATTCTAGACAATACGCAAAAGTGATATTCACAAGCAAGATATACTTGAGCCCTTTGAGGATGTAGTGCTCTGCCAAAAACGGAGGCCGCATGCCCGTGAGCATTTTGTGGGCTAATTCGAGAAAAAACCAAATGAAATTAAAAATGGCAAAACGTACACCAAGCTTGAAAAGGAGCGCGAGTAAAATCATAAGCCGAAGTTACGAAGTTTCGTTAAGCTGCCTTGAAAGAAATTGCCATCGACATAAGTATTGATGCCGTGAACAACCATTTTTTCTGAAAATTGATAAAAAGTCCAGGGGAGGTGCTCGACTTTGTGGTGTGGGCCGTAAGAAGCCACCCAAAGCGGATATCCGTCTATACTTCCTTTGAGATAGCGCTCATAGAAAAAGCGGCCCGTGTAAACGATTGGTTTGCAGTGGTAGTGCTGCCCTACAATCCGCAGCCAATTTTGCACACCTTTGCGCAAGTTTTCTGCTCCGAATGGCGACATCTTTTCGACATCCAATACCGGCGGAAAATCGCCTTTACTGAGCCTTACTTGCTGAATGAAATTTTGGGCTTGCTCAGTGGAATTTTGAAAAGGTCGGTAATAATGATAAGCCCCTCGTTGGAGCCCCACTCTTTCTAATGCTTGCCAATTTGCTGCAAATTGTGGGTCTAGGCCATCAGTGCCCATGGTGGCTCTGGCAATGGCAAAGCGCAGGGGATGTTTGGTCAGCAGTACTTCATCCCAGTTGATGCTGCCTTGGTATTGCGATACATCGATGCCAAAACAATAAATTTGGTCGTCGGCTATGGCTGTTTCTGAAAGCGTCTCTGCCGTTGCATTGCGCAGGACAGGCCGCAATAGGTCTATGCGGTCGTAAAAGCGAATAAAGACAAAAACATAGCCCACAAAACCTAAGGCGAGTATCCAAGGTAAATAAGGTTGTTTGCGACGCCATTTTTTTTTGGTCCAAACTAAAAGTGCAGTCAGCGCCAAAAAGACAATCAATACGTGTTGCGGATGATTGAGGAGCCAGAAAACAATAGTGCGCAGCAGGGTCATGGGCAAAGATACTAATCCAAACACTTACACGGTGGGTCAATGAGTACTTTCGTGTGAGGCAAGCGCGCAAGCAGCTGCTTGGCAAAAATAGTACCGTACATCACTCCTTCTATATTGAGCAAGCGCAAGTTCGGCAGCAGAAAAATGCCTTCGCCAAAATGTTCAATGGCATTGCCATAAAGGTCGAGGTATTGCAGTTGAGAAAGTGCACTGATTTGATCGGGTAACATGCGCAGCGCATTGCGCTCCAAAGATAAATCGCGTAGCAATGGCAACTGGCAGAGCACTAAAGGGAAATGGTCGAGTTTGTTCTTTCCTAGTTTCAAGTCCTGAAGCTGCGTAAATACCTTCATTTCATCGGGAACAAAAGCAAATTTATTTTTAGATAAATCCAAAGACTGCAGCGCCACAAACTCAAAAATTTTTACGGGTAGGGTATCCCATTTGAGGCCTGAACAATCTAGTGAGGTGACCGTTTTTGGATCGAGCTTTTGGGCGTCTTGCCATTTGATGGTCTGGGCCCAAAACAGGGTTCCGTTCCAAACCAAAAGGAAGCATAAAAGCATCGGCAGTCTCATCTAACGAAGGTAGGAAAAAAATAATCTGCTTGGCTATTGATAATTATTGTACTTTTAACAATATCTAAAACGCTTACACTATTATGAAATTTCTTTTGACACTCACATTTGCGCTGTCTGCTCCTTTTTTATTCGGACAAGCAGGCCCTATCGATTTTGAACCCAATGGCTTCGGTGCCAACTGGGCTTGGACTACATTTGAAAACGGAAACAACCCACCGGTTCAGATGGTTGCCAATCCATCGCCAAGCGGCATCAATTTATCATCTACCGTTTGCAAATTCACGGCACTCGTGAACGGCGCTCCTTGGGCTGGTTTTGAATCTGTTCATGGCCAAGGCATCGGTGTTTTCAATTTAACGGCTGCCAATTGTCAGATCAAAGTGATGGTCTACAAATCGGTTATTAGTCCGGTTGGGCTCAAGTTCGCCACCCCTTCAAACGCGTCTTCTGGCGAGATCCTCGTCTCGAATACACTTGTAGACCAATGGGAAGAACTCACTTTTGATTTTACCCAGGTATTGAGTAATCCTACCTCAATTGGCATCGATCAAATCATTTTTTTCCCGGATTTTGGCCAGCGTTCAGACAACAACGAGTGTTATATAGACAACATCAAGTTCTCGAATCAAGACGGCTCGCAATCATTAGCACCAATGGTGCCTGCACCTACACCGACATATCCTGCGGCTTCTGTGATTTCGATGTTCAGCAACCCTTACGTCAATGTAACTGTAGATACTTGGCAAGCACCGTGGTCACAAGCACAAGTGACCGACCTTCAGATCCAAGGAAATGACACTAAACGTTATAGCTCGGTCAATTTTGCGGGTATCGAGACACTCGGTGGCAACCAACTCGACCTCACCAACATGACGCATTTCAGACTCGACTACTGGACAGCTAACATGGATCCTTTTAAAGTGAAATTAGTCGATTTTGGAAACGATGGACAATACGCAGGTGGCGACGACAGCGAGAGCGAATTGAGTTTTCAGCCGGTAGCCCAAACTTGGAATACCCTAGAAATTCCACTCAGCCAATTCACTGGCCTCAACAGCTTGAGCCATTTTTCACAACTGATTTTATCGGGTTCGCCAGCAGGTGCAGGAGTTGTTTTTGTAGACAACGTACTGTTCTTTGACGAGAGCCAAAGCAACCTAAATGAAGTAGCCGCTATGCGCTATGCGATTACACCGAATCCGAGTTCGGATATCATTCAGATCAAAGGATGTCAGCACCAGACAACGGTCGAAATCTACAACACGCTTGGGCAGTTATGTTTGTCTACGGAATCTGTGTCCACAACGGTACAAATCGATATCAACTCATTTAAAGAAGGCATTTACCTTTTAAAGCTGCGCGACCAACAAACAGGTCAAGTAGAGACTTACCGCATCGAGAAAATATAAGTAGATTGTAAAGAGCTTCAGCGCTTGAAATAGGCGCGCACTTGTAGTTCGTCTGCGTGCAACTGCATTTTGAGGGCGTCTAAGCTTGCAAATTTGTGTTCTGAGCGGATGCGCTCGTGCAAACAGAGTGCAAGGTAAGCCTCGTATATATCGGCCTGAAAATCAAAGAAGTGAACTTCTATTTTACGTTCTACTTTAGTTTCTTTGATGGTAGGCCGCCAGCCAATGTTCATCATGCCGTATAGTGTAACGCCATTGTATTCGCTCGACACCGCATAAACGCCGTCGGCGGGCAAGATTTTCTCGGCCTCAGTGAGTTGTACATTGGCGGTTGGGAAGCCAATACTGCGCCCATTTTGCAGCCCTCTCGATACGTGCCCAGATACTTGATATGGCTGACCTAAATAAGCATTTGCTTGCGCAATTTGGCCTTGTTCTATTGCTTTTCTGATCTTAGAGGAACTAATATAGACTTCGTCGATTTGCTCAACTGGAATTTCTTTGACTTCAAAAAAACCTTTGGCTTCGTAACTGCGCAAAAAAGCTAAATTACCTTGGCGGTCATGGCCAAATTGGTGGTCGTAACCGATGATCACGCTTTGTGCATTGAGTCCTTTGATCAAGACCTCCTCGACAAACTCGGCTGCGGTTTGCTGCGCCAATTGCGCGTTGAATTCTAGCGCCACAACGTGGTCTAGACCAAGCGCTGCCAGTCTAGCGAGTTTCTCTTCTTGGGTCTGGATGAGGCCCAAAGGCTGATCTGGAAATAAGATGCGGCGTGGATGCGGATGAAAAGTAAGCAACACAGAAGCCAAGCCTTGTTGCTTGGCCTGCGCGCAAACTGTTGAAAGTATTTTTTGATGACCTAAATGCAGGCCGTCGAAGGTCCCGATGGTGAGGACCGTTTTTTGGTTTTTTGGAAAAGTAGCTAGTTGCTTGTGCAGCTCCATTAGAGGATAAGCATGGCGTCTCCGTAAGAATAGAAACGGTACTTTTCTCTCACCGCTTCATCGTAGGCTTTGTGCATGAGTTCGTGGCCCATAAAGGCGGAAATCATCATGAGCAAAGTAGAAAGAGGCGTGTGGAAATTGGTGATCAGGCAATCGGCGATGCTGAATTCATAAGGCGGGAAAATGAATTTGTTGGTCCAGCCGTCGTAAGGCTTGAGCATGCCGTCTGTGGAGACAGACGTTTCAATGGAGCGCATTGAAGTGGTACCAACAGCGCAAACTTTGCGCTTGTGGCGCTTGGCGTCGTTGACCATTTGCACGGCGCTTTCAGGGATGATGACCTGCTCGGAATCCATTTTGTGCTTGGTGAGGTCTTCTACCTCAACAGAACGAAACGTACCCAAACCAACGTGGAGTGTAAGTTCAGCAAAGTTGATGCCTTTCAATTCCAAACGCTTGAGCAATTGTTTTGAGAAGTGAAGACCAGCTGTTGGTGCAGCAACGGCACCCTCTACACTTGCAAATACAGTTTGGTAACGCTCTTCGTCTTCGGGTTCAACTTCTCTTTTGATATATTTTGGAAGGGGTGTTTCGCCCAACTCAGTGATTTTGGCTTTGAAGTCTTCGTATGGGCCGTCGAATAAAAAACGAAGGGTGCGTCCTCTAGAGGTGGTGTTGTCAATGACCTCAGCCACTAGAGAGTCGTCTTCGCCAAAATACAATTTATTCCCAATGCGGATTTTGCGGGCGGGGTCTACGAGGACATCCCACAAAAGGCTCTCGCGGTTGAGCTCGCGCAATAAAAATACTTCAATTTTGGCTCCAGTTTTTTCTTTGTTGCCATACATGCGAGCAGGAAAAACACGGGTGTTGTTCATGATCATGACATCGCCTTCATTGAAGTAGTCTAGGATGTCGCGGAACATTTTGTGCTCTATGAGACCTGTAGAACGGTGCACCACCATTAGGCGGCATTCGTCACGGGTTTCTTCTGGATAATTGGCGATTAATTCTTCAGGGAGATTGAAGTCAAAATCAGAAAGTTTCATTTTGCTCATAGGACGTTTTTTGATTCCCTTCTTTCAGGGGAGCGCAAAGATACAACATCAAGACCCCCCATGTCAAGTAATTAACCAACTATTTCTAGAATTGGAAGTAAACAAAGGCTTTAAAGGTATCTGATACCGCTTGATACATGATAAAAACCGACACGGCGAAAGTGAGCGCCTGAACGGGCATTGGCCATTTAGAGAAGAACAAAACGGTTTGGTCTTTCCATTTTTGTGGCAACCAATGCGACAAAAAGCCAAGCATGATGAGGTAAAAGATTCCTTGGTAATTGTTCCAAACTTTCCACCAGGTAGCGCTTGTCCAGTCAAATTGTTCTGTGACAATCGTCAAGAACTTTAAAGGCTGATCGGCTTCGGGCAAACGGAACCAAATGCGGGTAAAGGTAATGAAGGTCAAGGTCAGCAATATACGCCAGGCCCGCACCGACCAATGCGTTGCGTTTTCATATGGACTAATGCGCTTCCAGTAATTGTAGATCACCAACGCTGCACCATTCATAGCGCCCCAAATCACAAAATTCTGACTCGCACCGTGCCATAAACCACCTACGATCATCGTGATGAGCAAGTTTAAGTCGCGGACAGCAAACGTTCGAAAAGCAGGCCAAAATTGCCATAATATCAGATAGACAACGAGTAGCATTCCATATGTATACCAGAGCTCTACCCAGCCGGTGATGAAATACAAAAAGCCTAAAATGACTGCCGTCATAATGGCCGTTCCCCAAGATCCTTTCTTGTTGCCGCCAAGTGGAATATAGAGGTAGTCGCGCAGCCAAGAACTCAAAGATTTATGCCAACGGCGCCAAAATTCTGCCACAGAAACGGCTTTGTATGGCGAGTTGAAATTCTCCAAAAGATTGAAGCCCATGAGCTTGGAAACGCCAATGGCCATGTCGGTGTAGCCCGAGAAGTCGGCATAAATTTGCAGGGAATAGGCAAACATGGCAATGAGGCCAACAAAACCCGGATATGCATCTGGTGCATCGAGCACTTTGTCAATGAAGTGCACAGCGATATAATCTGCAAAAATGAGCTTCTTGAGCAAGCCCTTTCCGATCATCCAGAGCGACCACGAAAAGTCGTATTTACTTAGCTGATAGGGTGCATGAATTTGCGGAATGAAGTCGCGGGCGCGCACAATAGGGCCAGCGATCAGGTGCGGAAAATACGTCACATAAAAAGCGTAGTCAAAGAAGTTTTTGGCCGCAGGAATTTCCTTTCGGGAGATGTCTACCAAGTAAGAAATGTTGTGAAACGTAAAGAACGAGACGCCAATTGGCACGAGTATTTTATCGACAAAACTGCCTTTGCCAAACCATTCGTTGCCAATGACCGCAAACTGATTGACCACATTGAAATCGGTGCCAAATTGTGCGTTGAAGGCATCGGTAAAAAAGTAGGCGTATTTGAAGTAGAACAAGCCTGCCAAATTAACGATGAGCCCCGAAATCAAAAATGCTTTATTCCATTTGGGTCGGTTTAAGTAACCAACACCACGACCTATCAAATAATTGAACAAAAGCATAAAACCCAGCAAGAGCACAAAGTTGCCGGAGGTTTTGAAATAGAAAAACAAACTGACTGCCGTAAGGAATATACTGCGCAGCAAATACCGCTTGTGGATCAAGACAAATACGGCCATCACGGCCAAGAAAAACAACCAAAAATCAAGTCTCGTGAACAGCAAGCTTTCTTGATGTTGCCAGGAAAATAGTTCGTGTATGCGATTCATATCAATTGCGCAAATTTTGTAAACTCGTGAGGTTTTTTTGAAAAGCCTCGATCAATAATGTACCCTTGAGGTGGTAACCTGTACCTGTAAAGTGAACGTAGTCGGCTTGCATGAGCCCGTAGTTTTTCCAAGTTTTTGACGAGCCCAACTCGCCCATAATGCCGTAAAAATCCCAGACCGCCATTTGGTACTGCGCCGCCAGCTGAAAAATCACATCGCGCTGACGCGCCGTATTGCGATTGGGGTACTTGCGCATGTAGTAGTCGTCGTTGGGAACGGTCAGCAAGATGGCGCAATTCGGATTGCTCTTCAAGACCTGTAAAATCATCTTTTCCAGATTGGCTTTATACACCTGCGGATCAAAAGCTTCATAACTGCAATGCGCGTCGTTGGTGCCCACAGAGAAAATAAATAAATCCGGTGCGCGCAATTGCAAATCGCGGCTAAAATTGGCATTGGCTAAATACGTGGGCAAGCTTGCGCCGTTGATGCCGATTGCGGTGTAAGTGATACCAGGTAGGTCATTTAAAAACTCAAACCCAAAAAGTTCCATGGTAAATGGTGTCGCGCACTTCTTGACAAAAAGTAGGTCTAGCGAATCGAGGTGGTCTGAGAAACGAATTTCGGTGTAACCCATTTCGGGAAAGTGAGTGAGGTTGGTCACTAAAAGTTCTTGGTCGCCGAAATTGAGCTCGTAAGGGAATTCACCGGTGTTGTGGTAAATGCGCAGGCGATCAAAAGGAGGTTTCACTAGGGTGCGCAGGTGCTTGAAGTTGATAATGATCAAAGAATCTGCACAAGAGATTGCCGCGCCACTGAGGCCGTAATCGAAGTCTTCTGGCCGCTGATTCACACTGCGAAAACCCTTCCAGGTATTTGGCGACGAAAAATTATAATTCGTCGGATTGTTGGTGTGGGCCAAACTATAGGGGAATACCAAACCGCGCTCGCCACTCAAGCCTGGCCAATTGGATTGTAAAAATGTGCGAAAGTCGTGAGAATAAATATCGGCCTGAAGGTGAGAACCGCCAATATGGTAAAAATTGAGTTTGCCCTCGCCCGTCTCGATCATTTGGGTAAGCGACTTGTTGAGGTACAGCCAATTGGGGCTTTCGGTGCCAAAAAATTGAAATTGGTTGCATTGTACCTCCACAAAAGGATAATTTTTGGCAATTTCTTGCTCCACGGCGCTGAGTGAATCATTGGTGCAAAGCGCTGGATATTGTCCAAAAGCAAATAAGGGTAGCATGCAGAGCATTAAAAAGCGTCTCATTGTTCGCCCCCCTTCTCGGACTGCCATTCGGAATAAGCAGCGCCAAAAGCCTCAAAAAAGTACTGTGACGCAATGCTGGCGCCACGAGGGCTAAAATGCACGTAATCTTTTCCAGCCAAGCCCTGAACAACCCATGACGGCATGGAGTTTTTACCGCCCATGGCTGCATATAAATTCCAGAACGCCACGCCATTTTCGGCGCACATTTTCTGCATGCGGTCTAATGTGTAGGGTAAATACGAGTAGGTTTCAAATACGCCGTCCTGCAGCCTAGACATGTCGCTGGGGCCAATGAGAATAATAGCGGCGTCGGGCACCAATTTTTGAATGTAATTGATGCGGTTTTTAAGTGACCCGATGTAATAGCGCACACTGCTGCTGTCGCTGAAGGCGTGAACTGAATTGCCCCCAAATTGCAAGATAAATAACTTGGTATTGGCTTCGCGGTGCATTTGGGCAAAAATACTGGCGTCGGAGGAGCTGAGGTCGTGGCCAGAGGAGCCGCGCATGGCCACATTATTGACCTGTACGCCCACATCGCCGTCTAGGCTAAAGCCAGTAAATATGGGGCTTTTGATAGAGGCAAACACAAAGCGCAATTTGCCGGGTGTTTGTCCAAAACTAAGGGGCAAAACGTGCTGCCCACCATCGGCTACTAAAGAGTCTTCGTGGATGAGTTTGTCGTTCTCGTAAATCTTGACCGAGCAGGGCTCATAACAACTGTTGTAATAACATTTGACTTGGCTATAGGTGCGGGCCCGCGTAAAAGCCGACGGCGACGGCGCAATTTCTACCCAAGCTTCGGTTGGCGTTTCTGTGGCACCGCTGACATCAAATGTAGCGGCAGATAACAGCGCACCATAACGACGAGAGCTCATTTTGGGTGGCCAAAAAGCGGTGTAACGCTTGAAGTTAGGAGATACTTTTTGCTTGAAGCTTTGCGTGTTGTATACGTTGTAGGCCGGAATGAAACCAGGGCCAATACCGCCAAATTGTTGTTGGATGCGCTGGCGAATATAGCCAGTCATGCGGTCGCCCTCAATTTGGGAGTCGCCGTAGTGAAAGATGCTTATTTTTTGACCTTCTGCAGCCCCTTGAAGTGCCGCAAAAAAGCGGTGGAGTTTGGCTGCTGCACTGCCGCTCATTTGCAGCGGATGAGCCGGCTCGCTGGCCAAAGAACCGCCATCCGGAAGGCCGGTTTGGCCCGAGCTTTTACCGATGTGCTTGACGCCGTCGTTGATGTCGGTGGTATCTACCGCAGCTACAATTTTATCGATGTTCTTCTCGACTTGTTTTTTGGCTACCCAAACGCGCTCTAGCGGCAAGAAGCGCCAATTGACACCCAGCCACTTAACGCCTTCTTCAGGAATAAGTGCACTAGGAATGCACAAAAGTGACAAGACTAGAACTAAAAAAAGCAGAACTTTGTAAGGGCGTATTTGTTGCACGGTATAATATCTTGGGCAAATATAGTTCTTCTTTAGTCAAATTTTAAGCATATGACCAACCAACTCGGCAACGAAAGTTCACCTTATTTGTTACAACATGCCCAAAACCCCGTGCACTGGGTAGCTTGGTCCGAAGACGTTTTTGAGCGCGCAAAAGCCGAAGACAAAATGGTTTTGATCAGCGTCGGTTATTCGGCCTGCCATTGGTGTCATGTCATGGAACACGAATGCTTTGAAGACGAAGAAGTAGCTGCGCTCATGAACGCACATTTTATCAATATAAAAGTGGACCGCGAAGAGCGCCCAGATGTAGACCAAATCTACATGACGGCTGTACAGCTCATGACCCAACGCGGCGGCTGGCCACTCAATTGTTTCACGCTCCCAGACGGCAGGCCCATTTACGGCGGCACCTACTTTCCGAAAGATCAATGGATGCATATTCTCAAATCTTTGGCGCACACGTATGCCAACGATAGAGCCAAGGCCATAGACTACGCCCGACAACTCCACGAAGGCATTCAACAAGCAGAACTCATTGCCGCCCCAGCAGAAATTTCGGGCTTTGAAGCCGAAAGACTCCACGAAATGGTGGTGCGCTGGGCCCGCAGTTTTGACACCTTTGAAGGCGGAACCAACAAAGCGCCGAAATTTCCACTGCCCAATAACTGGCTTTTCTTGTTGCGCTATGCACAGCAATTTGACGAAGCTAAAATTGAAAAGCAAGTGCGCCTGACGCTCGATAAAATTGCTTTAGGTGGTATTTACGATCAGGTTGGCGGCGGTTTTACGCGCTACAGCGTAGACGTATTGTGGAAGGTGCCCCATTTTGAAAAAATGCTCTACGACAACGGCCAACTCATCGGCTTGTACGCCCAAGCATTCGCAGCCTATCAAACAACGCATTTTAAAGATGTTGTTTTTCAGACCTTTGATTTTCTCGAACGCGAACTGCGCTCAGACCTCGGTGCTTATTTTAGTGCCCTAGACGCAGACAGCGAAGGCGAAGAAGGTAAATTTTATTGCTGGACGCCAAACGAAATAGACCAATTATTTGGGGCGCAGGCCGAGCGCGTGAAGCGCTATTACCACATCAATCAAACCGGACATTGGGAAGAGGGCAAACACATTCCACTGCGCAAGCAGACCGATGCGGCATTTGCCAAAATGGAAGGCCTAGATTTGGACGTTTGGCTCGAACAAAAAGCGCAGATCAATGAAACTTTGCTCAGAGAACGCAGTCTGCGCGTGAGGCCCGGCTTAGACAACAAACTGCTCGTCAGCTGGAATGCCATGACCGCCAAAGGTTTGCTAGAAGCTTACCGGGTTTTTGGCGAAGACGCATTTTTAATTAGGGCCCTCAAAATTCTTTCTTGGATCAAGGACGTGCAATGGGATGGTCAGCAACTATTGAGGGTCAATACCAATCAGCAAAAAACCGTGACTGCGTTTTTAGAAGATTACGCCCACACCATAGAAGCCTTGAGCCTCGCGTATCAATGTACGGGCCAACTCGACTTTTTAGCATTTGCCAAAACGCTCACAGAAAAAGTAGCCAACGAATTTCAGCATCCGCAAAGCAAAATGTGTTATTTCACAGCGTCGGATTCTACGCTCATCAGCCGCAACATGGACCTCCATGACAACGTAATCGCATCGAGCAATTCGGTCATGGCGCATGCTTTTCTAACAATGGGCTTTTACTACCAGAACCAAGAATGGACTAATAGCGCCGAGCAGATGCTTCAAAATATATACGACGGCATGGAGACCTACGGTTCGGGTTATTCCAACTGGGGCCTGCTCCTGTTCAGACAACTTTACCCAGAAAAGCACTGGCATGTACTCAACAGCGCAGCGCCCATGGAAGTTTTTCAGGCCACCAAACAAATAGACTGCTTGCTTTCTTACCACCAAAGTTTACCCTGCTCCGAGATATACACAGTTGGTGCCATCTCGGTGTGTGAATTTGGGAGTTGCCAAAGGCCTGTCCAAACAGTAGCGGAAGCTTTAGCGTTTTAGCTTAAATAATAATAGACTTGCGTGCAATTGCGCGCTTGACCGCAGCTACTACATCTGGTGTGTCGATGTGGTATTTGGTCATGAGTTCCATTGGTGTGCCCGACTCACCGAAGGTGTCGTTGACGGCTACGTATTCTTGTGGAACCGGATACTGACGACTCAACACTTGAGAAACTGCTTCACCCAAACCACCGTTCATCATGTGCTCCTCTGCGGTTACAACACAACCTGTTTTGCCTACAGATTTTAAAATCGCGGCTGCGTCGAGTGGCTTGATGGTGTGCATGTTGATCAGCTCAGCTGAGATGCCGATAGCATGTAATTCTTTAAGGGCTTCGATGGATTTCCAGACCATATGGCCACAAGCAATGATGGTGACGTCGGTGCCTTCTGTTAAAACATCCGCTTTACCAATCACAAATTCGGCATCTGGCTTCACAAAAATTGGCATTACCGGGCGGCCAAAACGCAAGTAAACAGGGCCTTCATGTGCGGCAATGGCAATGGTAGCTTGTTTGGTTTGGTTGAAGTCTGCGGGTACAATAACCGTCATGTTGGGCAACATGCGCATCATGCCGATATCTTCGAGTACTTGGTGGGTAGCGCCGTCTTCACCGAGCGTAAGGCCCGCGTGTGAAGCACATATTTTTACATTCTTTTTGGAATAAGCCACGGACTGACGGATTTGATCGTAAACCCGGCCAGTAGAAAAGTTGGCAAAAGTGCCCGTAAAAGGAATTTTGCCACCGATGGTCATGCCGGCAGCAAGGCCAATCATATTTGCCTCGGCAATCCCCGCTTGAAAGAAACGCTCAGGGTGCGCCTTTTGAAACGCATCCATTTTAAGAGAGCCCGTTAAATCTGCGCAAAGTGCAACAACATCTGGGTTTTGCTCGCCTAATACGGCTAAACCTTCGCCAAATCCCGAACGGGTGTCTTTGTTTCCGAATACTTCAAATTCCATTTTTATAAAGTTAAATTATTGATTTTAAGGGATGTAATAGTGAATTTCTTTTCTTTGGTGTAGGTACTGGAGCGCTGGTCTTTTTCGCGGTACACCACTTTGAAATTTCCTGGTTGCAAGTAAATTGTGCCAGCCGTTTGATTGAATTGGAGGTCGCAAACCCACTCCCACTGACCCGGATTGCGCTCATAAAACACCTGGCCTAAAATGCCTTTGGGCGCTTGGTATACAAACTGACCTGCCGCCGGAATGTCGATGCTCGTTAGTTTCGATTGCTCAATTTTGACTTCTTTGTAGGTGCGCGGCAGTGTTAACACTTCTAATTGATAGCTGCCCACCAAATACTTTTGAATATCGCCGAGTTGCTGCACATGGAGTGTTTTGCTGGCGTCAGTTTGCAGTATGCGCGTTTCTAGTTTGGTGCCCGCGGGGCTCTTGACGGAGGTCACTTTGAGCTGGCCCTGCCCTGCTGGCACCTGAATGGTGTTGTGCGTATGGGGAAGGATGGCAATGTTATTTTTGGCAAGTGGCGGCACGGTGGCCACGCGCAAATCGTAGCGCAAGGAAGGGTCGAGCACGAGGGTGTCTGGCAAGCCCTTGCGGTTGAGGGTATGGACGAACGTGTATTTTAAGTTGGCCGTGCCGGCTTCGTACAAAAACATACTGACGTCTGTTTCGAGTGGCTTGGCTTCAACGGTGTTGAGGTTGATTTGAACGGTAGTGTTCAAAAGCGCTTTGGACAAAATATTGGAAAGCACGTTTTCAAAAGCGGCTTTGCTTTCGGCGTCGGTGTAGCTGCCGATACATTCAAATTTGTCGAGGTAGCTGAGGTCCATGCCGAGGCCGATCACAAAAGGCGTGACTTTAACCCCTTTTTCGCGGAGTTTGCGCGCCACAATACAAGGGTCGTTGTCGCAAGACTCTAGGCCATCGGTGATGAGGATGATGAAGTTGCGAGCGAGTGTGTCGGGGAAATCTGCTGCTGAAGCTTCTAAAGACCTTGCAATTGGCGTAGCGCCTTTGGCTTGTAGCCCTTTGATTTTTGTCTTGATAGGGTCGATGTTCGCAGGGCCAAAAGGCACTTCTAGCTTGGTATCTTGGCAGTCTTGATAGGTGTTGGTGACGTTAGATTGGTGGCCGTAAACCCGCAAAGCGAGCTCGAGGTTGGGCACACCGCGCAAGCTTTCGACACTTTTCGTCAGTACTTCTTTGGCAGCAGCCATGCGTGTTTGGTTATTCCAATCGAGGTTCATGGAATTGGAGGCATCCAAAATGAAAAGAATGCGCGTAGTGGTTTGGGTCCAGCCGAAACTGAAAAAAGTCAGAAAGAGGAGGGCCCAAATTGCTTTCACTAGTAGTCTCCGAGGGTTTCTGCGAGTTGGTCAAGTGCCACTTGGAGCTGCTCTGCATTGGGTGCAACGCCATGCCATTTGTGTGAGCCCATCATGTAATCCACACCCTGACCCATTTCGGTTTTCATGATGATCACTACCGGTTTGCCTTTGCCTGTCATGGCTTTTGCTTGCTGCATTGTGCTGCGAATACTATCAAAATCGTGGCCATCCATGTGCAAGACTTCCCAGCCAAACGATACCCATTTTTGATGGAGGTCACCGAGTGAAAGTACTTCGTCTACATCGCCGTCAATTTGACGTCCGTTGGCGTCTATGGTAGCAATAATGTTGTCTACTTTGTTGGCTGCAGCGTACATTGCGGCTTCCCAAATTTGACCCTCTTGCAGCTCGCCATCGCCGTGCAAGGTATATACTAAGGTCGAATCTTGATTGAGTTTTTTGATTTGTGCAGCACCAAGACCAACAGAAAGCCCTTGGCCAAGTGAACCAGAAGCCATGCGGATACCTGGTAGATTTTTGTCCGTAGACGGGTGGCCTTGGAGGCGTGCGCCTAGCTTGCGAAAAGTGCTTAATTCGGCCGCTGGAAAATAGCCAGCTCTCGCCAACACGCTATACCAAACTGGTGAGATATGGCCATTGGACAAGAAGAAAAGGTCTTCGTTTTTGCCGTCCATTTGAAAATCAGCAGCGTTGTGCTGCATTTGCTCAAAATATAAATAAGTAAGGAAGTCTGTACAGCCAAGTGAACCACCCGGATGACCTGAATTAACGGCCGAAACCATTCTGACGATATCTCTTCTTACTTGTGAGGCAATGCCTGCCAATGCTGTGTTTTCCATGTTTATTATTTGAACTTTTGGTGCTACAAAGCTACGTTTTATTAACTTAGCCCTATATTTAAAGCTTTGAACATTTGATGCAACTTTTCAACGAATTGTGACGTCATAGAACGAATTCTATCCAATATGAAACTCATTTACACCCTATTTTTTGCCCTTTTAAGCCTTTCTAGCTGGTCTCAAACCCTCGAAACTAAGCTTAGCAAAAGTTATTCCAAAGAAGAAATTGCGCAGTTCAAAGCCGAAAACTCCTTGCCGCTTTACGAGTACGCCCTGACGCATGCTTGTTATTTAATTGATGCCCCACAAGGTAAAGACGTTTCAAATTTTCAGACCATTCAATTGAGCTCAAACCCAGATGTTCCTATGGTCATTTCAAAAGAACCCATCGTCTTTACAGATTTTGATCTCAAAATTCTAGACAGAACACAATACTTTTTGGTAGCGAACACCAATAAAATCTTGGTTGTTAAATCCAAAAACATCCTTTCATTAGAAATGCAAACTCAGCAAAAATGAAACTAATTCTACGCTCAACCCTTTTCTTATTTGCGTTCATTTCTTCTGTTCAGGCGCAAGTAACCCTCACTTTAACAGGTCCAGACTACGGGCAAACCAACCCGCTCAACTGTTCTGGTATTGTGCCAACGGGCGGTACCAACTTCATAGATGGTGCGGGCAACTACGCACCCAACATGAACGAAACTTTAGTGCTCTGCCCCGACCTCACACAAGGTTCAAAAGTATCAATCGCATTTGCCACCAACATTGGCTTTGAATGGGATGTCCATCCTACCGACACGCTCTACATCTACGACGGGCCATCAACTGCTTCGCCCCTACTCGGCGCCTACAACAACGGCACCAATCCGGTTGGGCTTTTTGCGCAGGCTTCTTGGAACAACCCAACAGGCTGTCTTACTTTGCGCTTCAAATCTAACGGAGCAAATGAAGGTACTGGTTGGGTAGCAAACGTCGCTTGTGGCAATCCACCTCAGCCGATTGTTGCACATGTCGAGGCCTTCAAAAATGGCGGCGGCACCAACATCATGAATCCATTAGACACCGGTTTTGTAGACCTCTGCCCTGGCGATAGCGTCTTGCTCAAAGCACTCCCGGCATTTCCGCACTCCTTAGAAAATACCAACACCGGCTATTCGCAAACCAATGCCAACTGTACTTTCGTTTGGACTATTGGTGGTGTAGGGCAATTTACAGGTGACCAAGTTTGGTTCACACCCACGGCCAATACCGGTTATTACGTAGACCTCGCCGTTACCGACCAGTTTCCGCAAACCATTCACTCTAATTTCAAAGTGCGCGTTTCTATCCCTCCAATTTTTGCAGGTACAGGGCCACTAGAAGACACCGTTTGTTTGGGTCAAAACTCATACCTAATTGGTGGTGTTACCCAACAAGACACCGTTGGTATTGAAATCCCTGGCGGCACCTTCCAAATTGGCGGTACTTTCGCGGGCCTTACTTTCTTGCCAGATGGCGCGGGGCAAATGTACCAAACCAATATTCCGATGTCGGGCTTTGACTCTACAGCGGTCATTACCTCAGGCGCCGATATCGAACAAATTTGTTTGGACATCGAGCACTCCTACATTGGCGACTTAGAAATCACTTTAAGTTGTCCGAATGGAACAACCGTCTCCATTATGAATGCCTATAATGGCACGCCATTTGGTTGGGCCGCTTTAGTGCCGGGTGGCTGTGGCAACGGCATCAGTACTTTCTTAGGCAACGATACCGATATCGACGGCGGCAACCCGGGCTCACCTGTTTGGAGCTATTGCTTTTCAGCGGTGAACAATACCTTCGGTACCATTTGTGCTGAGAATACGGCTGGTAATACCGTCATCAATGACTACGGCTTTCCGTCCATGAATCCGGATGGCGTGTACCTCCCCGACGGCGATTTCAACCAATTTGCAGGCTGCCCTATCAATGGCAACTGGACCATCTCCGTTCAAGACAACCAAGGTATCGACGACGGCTATATTTTCTCTTGGGGTATCTATTTCAATGCCTCCCTTTATCCTGAAAGCGAAGGGTACCAAAACTACGTGGTTACCGAAGGCTGGTTGTCAGACCCCACCATTATCTCTGGCCAAAACGACACCCTCATCGTGATCCAACCGAATACAGCAGGTATCACCAACTACACCTACAACATCACCGACAACTTTGGTTGTAACTACGACACCACTGTTTCCTTCGTTGTTTTGCCTCGCCCAGCTATTTTCTCAGATACTGCCGTTTGCAACTATAGCTACTTTGTAGGTAATACTACCGCTTATGCGGGCGGTCAATGGTTTGCTTTGGATACAGCGGTTCATTTTATCCCAAATAACCTCGTAGACAACCCCGAAATCATGACCTACAATATGGGCGGCGTCTTCCCTGTATTTTTTATAGACAACGCCTGCCAAGACACCGTCGCGGCTAGCATTGAATTTATGCCTTACGTCTATACAGCCATTTTAGATTCGGCCATTTGCCAAGGAGCTAACTTATGGCTCAACCCTTATGTCATCAACACACCGCCGCTGCAAAGTGGCTACAGCCCGCCTATCAACGGACAATGGTGGGACGGCAGCACAGAAGTGCCAAGACTAGCCACAGAAGCCGGTAATTATATTTATACCGCACAAAATTCATGTAATACCATTAGCGACACAGCCAACATCACCTACAAACCCTGCGACATCACCGCTCCAAACGTTGTTGTGCTTTCTTCACTGAGTGGCAATGATGCCTTTTTTGTAGACTACCAAGGCATCGCTGAGTTTAAATGTACCATTCTGAACCGTTGGGGTAATGTCATCTTTGAATATACCAACCCTGCCGAAAAATGGTACGGCAAAACAGCCGCGGGCGATACCGTTGAAGAAGGAACCTACTTCTACCGCATAGATGCGACTTTAGATGGCGGTATTGAGCTTCAAAAACACGGTTTTGTCGTGCTGAAGTACTAACATTGCTTATTTTTGTGGCAAAACTATATTTATGATCAGTTTTGCCGACGAAATCAAACAAGGAATACCTACAGCACTCCCTGCACCAAAAGCCTGGGATCCAGCCATTAATCATGCGCCAAAACGCAAAGAGATTTTAAGCCCTGCTGAAAAGAAATTGGCTATTGCCAACGCCTTGCGTTATTTCCCGAAAGCACAACACGCCATTCTTGCGGCAGAATTTGCGCAAGAACTGCAAACCTACGGTCGTATTTATATGTATCGTTTCATGCCCGAGCATCCTATTTTTGCACGGCCAATAGACGACTACCCCGGAAAATCAGCTCAGGCGAAAGCCATTATGCTCATGATCCAAAACAACCTCGATCATCGGGTCGCACAGCATCCACACGAGCTCATTACCTACGGCGGAAACGGTGCGGTTTTCCAAAACTGGATCCAATACCGTTTGGTGATGCAGTATTTGTCCGAAATGACCGACGAACAAACCTTGGTCATGTATTCTGGCCACCCAATGGGTTTGTTTCCATCGCATCCAAACGCCCCGCGCGTGGTGGTTACCAATGGCATGATGATTCCGAACTACTCTAAACCAGACGACTGGGAAAAATTCAATGCACTAGGCGTTACCCAATACGGGCAAATGACAGCCGGATCTTACATGTATATTGGCCCGCAAGGAATCGTGCACGGCACCACTATTACGGTACTCAATGCAGTGCGCAGGTTGGCTAAAAACCGCGACGACATCCAAGGCAAGTTATTCTTGACTGCAGGTTTAGGTGGTATGTCGGGCGCACAACCCAAAGCTGGCAACATCGCTGGTGTCATTTCGGTTACGGCAGAAGTCAACCCCAAAGCGGCACATACGCGTCACGAACAGGGATGGGTAGACGAAATCATTTCAGACTTAGACCAACTCGTTGCACGCGTCAAAAAAGCACAAGCAGCTAAAGAAGTCGTGTCTATTGCCTACTTAGGCAATGTTGTCGACGTCTGGGAAAAATTCGACCAAACAGGCGTTCATGTCGACCTCGGTTCGGACCAAACTTCGCTGCACAACCCATGGGCAGGTGGTTATTACCCAGCCGGCTTGAGCTTCGATGAAGCCAACGACATGATGGCTAACGACCCAGGAACATTCAAAACCTTCGTTCAAGAAAGCTTGCGCAGACACGCTGCGGCTGTCAATAAACACACTGCAAAAGGCACTTACTTCTTCGATTACGGCAATGCCTTCTTACTGGAGTCTTCAAGGGCTGGTGGAGAGGTCATGGCAGCCAACCACATCGATTTCAAATACCCTTCTTATATCCAAGATATTCTAGGCCCAATGTGCTTTGATTTCGGCTTTGGCCCTTTCCGTTGGGTTTGTGCCAGCGGCAAGCCCGAAGACCTCGAAAAAACCGATGCCATTGCCTGTGCAGTACTCGAGCACATGATGCAAGAGAGCCCAGCAGAAATCCAGCAGCAAATGGCCGACAACATTCAATGGATCAAGGGAGCGCGCGCCAATCAATTGGTGGTGGGTTCGCAAGCACGCATCTTGTATGCAGATGCAGAAGGCCGCATGCGCATCGCTGCTGCTTTCAATGAAGCCATTGCCAAAGGAGCAATTGGCCCCGTCATTTTAGGCCGTGATCACCACGACGTATCCGGAACCGACTCTCCTTACCGCGAAACTTCAAATATCTACGACGGTTCAAGATTTACCGCAGACATGGCCATCCAAAACGTCATCGGCGACAGCTTCCGCGGCGCGACTTGGGTGAGTATCCACAACGGTGGCGGTGTAGGTTGGGGCGAGGTCATTAACGGTGGTTTTGGCATGCTGTTAGACGGCTCAGCACAAGCGCAACGCAACCTCACGAGCATGCTCCATTGGGATGTCAATAACGGAATTGCCAGACGCAATTGGGCACGCAATGAAAACGCTACTTTTGCCATCAAACGCGCCATGGAAGCCGAACCGCTTTTGAAAGTAACACTGCCTAATTTGGTTGATGAGCAGCTATTAGAAGATCTTTTCTAAAAACAAGAAAGACCACAGAGCATTAACACTCTATTTCAAAGGTAAGGCTGTTCTCAGCAACTCACCTTTGCTCGTTGGCATCTCAAAATGTAATATTTCCGCAATTGTTTTGGAGATGTCTGTCATTTCGGCTTCTTCCGTCACCACAACACCTTTTGGGGTATCTGGCCCCAACACCAAAAGCGAAATATGCCGACAGCCCTCGCAACGACAACCATGATTGACAAACCCTGATCGCACGCCATCTAAGTGCCTGCCGTGGTCATTGGTGATAAATAGCGTTGTCTGATTGCGCAATACAGGATTTTCTTGGATCATTTGCCAAAGCTTGGCTGCATAAAGATCTGTTTGCGTGATAGACTCAAGGTATTTGTCCCAGTTGTTGGCATGGCCATACACATCGACAGCCAAGAGATTGATGAGCATGAGTTGTGGAGGATTGGCAGACTGCACCAACTCAGCAGTTTTGGCGAAAGTTTTGTCGTCGCGGCCATAACCCAAGCCATTGCCATTGGGGCCGCAATAGGTGCTGGCTACAAATTGGTTGTTCCATTTTTTGTGCGAAGTATTGACCAATACATCCAATTTGCCCTTGCTGGCCACAACATATGCCGCTGTGGAGTCTTTGCCCGACGCTTTCAAAAAGTACTGAAAAATATTGGGCTCTTTGGGCAAGGCGGTACCCGCATTGGAGATACGCTGATAAGTTCCGGTGACGATTGCGGTGTGGCCCGGAACCGTGTAAGTGGGGCCGTTGTTTTTGAAGTTGGCATAAAAGGTGCCCTCGTGCTTGAGCGAATCGCAGAGAATGGGGCTGTATTTGCAGGTGGGCTCGCCATACGTTTCTGAGTATCTCGGGCCATCGATGACTAATATATAAACGTAATTGGTATTGAACTTTTGTTCTGCGACCTGACCAACTACCTGGCCAACAAAACAAAGCAGGAAAAATGCACTAAGGAAATAGCTCTTCATCTGCTAAAAATAACTAGAAACACAAACAAGCGCGTAATTTCTTTGTTTAAATCTTTGGTTGCAATACCATTAAAGTGGTAAATTTGCAGCAAACAAAGTGTTTTATTTATAATTAATCTAAATAAAAACGAGATGTTAACCGTTACAGATGCTGCCAAAAAACAGTCGATTCGTCTTATGGAAGACGAACAAAAAGATGGTTTCTTTATCAGAGTAGGTGTACAAGGCGGAGGCTGTTCTGGCCTCATGTACCAACTTACTTTTGACAACCAAGAACACGAAGGCGATATGTCCTTTGAAAACAACGGCGTCAAAGTTGTTGTGGACAAAAAAAGTTACCTCTATTTAGTAGGCACAACCCTTGATTTTTCAGGTGGGCTCAATGGCAAAGGTTTTGTTTTTCAGAACCCCAATGCCGATCGTACATGTGGTTGTGGTGAATCCTTTTCTGTATAAAGATGTCGAACTACACCGAAAACGAACTTGCCCAAGACCTCGAAAACCAAGAATACAAATTTGGTTTTGTTACCGATATCGAAACCGATACCGTTCCGATTGGTCTCAACGAAGACATCATTCGCCTGATTTCTGCTAAAAAAAATGAGCCACAATGGCTTCTAGACGAACGCCTCAAAGCCTTCGCTATTTGGCAAGACATGACCGAGCCAGAATGGGCTCATGTACACTACAACAAACCTGATTTTCAGGGAATCGCCTATTATTCTGCGCCTAAACAAACCAAGAAATACGAATCTTGGGACGACGTCGATCCAGAGCTCAAGGAAACCATGAAAAAATTGGGTATTTCTATGGAAGAGCAACAACGTCTCACTGGCGTAGCCGTCGATTTCGTCATGGACTCCGTTTCTGTGGCCACCTCATTCAAAGCCAAACTCAGCGAGCTCGGTATTATCTTTTGTTCTTTCTCGGAAGCCGTTCAAGAACATCCCGAACTCGTGCAAAAATACATGGGCACCGTTGTACCCAGCACAGACAACTTCTACGCAGCGCTCAATAGTGCCGTTTTTACCGATGGTTCGTTTTGCTACATTCCAAAAGGCGTTCGCTGCCCGATGGAACTCTCTACTTATTTTCGGATCAACGCAGGCGGTACCGGGCAATTCGAGCGTACACTTGTAGTGGCAGATGAAGGCGCTTATGTTTCTTACCTTGAAGGTTGTACGGCTCCTCAGCGCGACGAAAACCAATTGCACGCAGCAGTGGTAGAACTCATCGCCCTCAAAGACGCCGAAATCAAATATTCAACAGTACAAAACTGGTACCCCGGAGACAAAGAAGGCAAAGGCGGTGTATTTAATTTTGTCACCAAGCGCGGCATTTGCGAAACCAACGCTAAAATTTCCTGGACTCAAGTAGAAACCGGCTCAGCCGTTACTTGGAAATACCCTTCTTGCATCCTAAAAGGCGACAACTCAGTTGGCGAATTCTATTCGGTAGCTGTCACCAACAACTACCAACAAGCCGACACCGGAACCAAAATGATCCACCTCGGCAAAAACACCAAATCAACAATCATTTCAAAAGGAATCTCTGCCGGAAACTCACAAAACTCCTACAGAGGCCTTGTCCAAATTCATAAAGGAGCCCAAAACGCGCGCAATTTCTCGCAATGCGACTCCTTGCTCATGACCGACCATTGCGGAGCACATACTTTCCCGTATATCGAATGTAAGAATCCGAGCGCAAAAATCGAACATGAAGCCACGACCTCAAAAATTGGTGAAGACCAACTTTTCTATTGCATGCAGCGCGGCATCAGCGAAGAGAAAGCCATCAGCCTCATCGTCAATGGCTATTGCAAAGAAGTACTCAATCAATTACCGATGGAATTTGCCGTAGAAGCGCAAAAACTCTTGGCCATCAGCCTTGAAGGAAGCGTAGGTTAAACAAATCTCAAGATCAGAACCCACAACAATGATAAAAATAGAAAATTTACACGCGAGCATCAACGGTAAGGAAATCCTCAAAGGATTGAACCTCGAAGTAAAAGCAGGTGAAGTACATGCCATTATGGGACCTAACGGCGCCGGTAAAAGTACACTTGCTTCAGTTTTAGCAGGTCGTGAAGATTACGAAATTACGGAAGGCAGCGTTACATTCTTAGGCAAAGACCTCCTCGAACTCGCAACCGAAGACCGCGCAAGAGAAGGTTTGTTCTTGGCTTTTCAATATCCTGTAGAAATTCCGGGTGTGAGCAACGTCAACTTTTTAAGAACGGCACTCAATGAAAAGCGTGCTTACTTGGGTCAAGACCCCATCTCTGCAAAAGATTTTATGGCGCTTGTACGCGAAAAATCAGCACTTGTAGAACTAGACGCCAAATTGGCCTCGCGTTCAGTCAATGAAGGTTTTTCAGGCGGCGAAAAGAAACGCAATGAAATCTTTCAGATGGCGATGCTCGAACCTAAATTAGCGGTTCTAGACGAAACCGATTCTGGTCTGGACATCGATGCATTGCGCATTGTTTCTCATGGTGTCAATGCGCTCAAGTCAGCAGAAAACGCCACCATCGTAATAACCCACTACCAGCGCTTGCTCGACTACATCGTTCCAGATGTAGTGCACGTGCTTTACGACGGTAGAATCGTCAAATCAGGGCCAAAAGAACTTGCGCTAGAACTAGAAGAACGCGGCTACGACTGGATCAAAGAAAGTTTGTAAGATGGAAACCATTGTCAGCAACAAACTCGATCAATTTATTGCCGATCTTAAGGCAAGTCAAATTGAAATACCAACAGCCCTGCAAGAAACAGCGCAAGCCTATCTATTGGGTAAAGACTTCCCGACGACCAGAGCAGAGCGCTTCAAATACACCAGACTTGGTAAGTTGGCTGCCGCTCAGTTCCACGACCCAGTTTTGCTCGATGAGACGCAATTAAAGGCCTATTCTGTGGTTCAAGATGCTTATACTGTCCTGATCAATAACGAGCAAGTGTTCTTACCACAAGACTTACCGCTTGGTGTAGAGATCAAACTGCTCAACGAGGCCAGCACAAGCTTCCACGACGCTACATTTAACGATGTTTTTGGAGCGCTGAACGCACTTTATGCCCAGCAAGGTGTCTGCATCAGTATTGCAGCCAATTGCACCTTAGATAAGCCTATTCAACTTATACAAGTCAATAGCGGAGGCAAGTGTTTCTATCGCCATCATTTTCAATTTGGTGAAAATTCCGAAGCAGCCATCTACTTTGTTTCAAAAAGCAGCGCAGACACCATTGGTTTTGCCCACACGCATTTTCAATATGACGTCGCGAAAGCAGCACGCATCAAGGTTTCAAAAATTCAAGATTGCAGCACAGGCCATTTCGACTTCAATGAAGACCGCGCCAAACAAGGTGCACAATCTCATTTTGAAATCAATACCATTACTTTAGACGGCAGTTTTGTCCGCAATGATGCTGTTGTTGCCGTTGAAGGTCAGCACGCCCAAACTTATCTGAATGGCGCTTACTGGCTCAAAGACGAACAACACGTGGCCAACTACACCACCATGGACCACAAAGTTGCCAATTGCGAGTCTTTTGAAACGTACAAAGGTGTAGCCGCAGACAAAGCAACGGCTGTGTTCAACGGAAAGGTTTTTGTACGCAAAGACGCCCAAAAAACAAATGCCTACCAGAGCAACGCCAACGTACTGTTGTCAGACAACGCAAGCATCAATTCCAAACCAGAACTCGAGATTTATGCCGACGACGTGAAGTGTTCACACGGCTCCACAACCGGGCAGCTCGATGAAAACGCACTATTTTACCTTAGAGCTCGTGGTTTAAGTGCTGCTTCGGCCAAAAACCTACTCCTACAAGCCTTTATGGAAGATGTACTGACGTATATCAAACACGAAGAAGTACTGGCCTACATCCATCAGCGCATCGCACAAAGATTCAATTGGAATTACTAGTTGATCCTACCCCACTATAGAAAGTATGATAAACAAAAAAGAGCGCTGAAATCAGCGCTCTTTTTGTATAAGGTTATTTGAACTCTTTTAACCGTTAAGGGCCTCGGCTCCACCAACAATCTCGAGGATCTCGTTGGTAATGGCCGCTTGGCGCGCTTTGTTGTAACTGAGTTTGAGGCTTTTCTGAAGTTCACTTGCGTTGTCGGTAGCTTTGTGCATGGCGGTCATGCGCGCGCCGTGTTCAGAAGCAAATGAATCTCTGATGGCTTTGTAAAGCTGAAGTTTCATGGATTTTGGCAACAAATCTTCTACGATGTCCATTTTTGAAGGTTCAAAGATGTAGTCGCCAGATTCTGAACTTGAAACAGTTGGTACGATAGGTAAAAACTGTTCTGTCTCGATAGACTGCGTGGCTGCGTTTACAAATCGGTTGTAAACCAACACCACTTTGTCAAAGGATTTGTTGAGGAATTGCGCCATGATTTCTTCTGCAACTTCTGCAACGAGCTCGAAACGTAGGTTGGCGTAAACGTCTTCCATGTTCTCTAACTTGTCGTTGGCATAGAAATTTGGCGTGCGTTTGTACACGTCTTTGATTTTCTTACCTAAACAAAGTACTGAGACTTCTTTTCCTGCGTAATCTTCGGCAATAAGGGTGCCTACACGCTTGATGATGTTGTTGTTGAAACCACCACAAAGACCGCGATTAGAAGTAATGCCGACAATCAGAATTTTGTTGACCTCGCGCTGTTCTGCATAGGCGTTTTCTGAGAGATCAAGGCTCGCACTTAAATTCTCGAGGATCTCGCGCAACTTGCCCGCATACGGACGCATTTGCGTTACGGCATCTTGTGCGCGTTTCAATTTAGCAGCCGACACCATTTTCATTGCAGAGGTAATCTGCATGGTGGAGCCCACTGAACTAATGCGGTTACGTATTTCTTTTAGATTCGCCATTGTAATCCTGAATTAAGGCTGTAATTATGCAAATTTAGCAGCAACTTCTTTAGCTGTTTTTGTTAAAACGGCCTCGATTTCGTCTGTGTATTTTCCTGCTTTGAGTGCGACAAGTGTATCTGCGTGGTTGGCCTCTAAAACAGTAAGATAGTCTTTTTCGAACTCCTTGATTTTAGAAACTGGAACCGGTTGCATAAGACCTTTCACACCAGCGTAGATGATTGCAATTTGCTTTTCTACTGGATATGGATCACCTTCGCGTTGCTTCAAGATTTCTACGTTGCGTGCACCTTTGTCTAGGACAGCTTTTGTAGCTGCATCTAGGTCAGAACCAAATTTAGCAAACGCTTCGAGTTCGCGGTATTGCGCTTGGTCAAGCTTCAAGGTACCAGCCACTTTTTTCATTGACTTAATTTGAGCAGAACCACCTACGCGTGATACAGAGATACCTACGTTAATTGCCGGACGAACACCAGAGTTGAACAAGTCACCTTCCAAGAAGATCTGACCGTCGGTAATGGAAATTACGTTTGTAGGAATGTAAGCAGAAACGTCACCTGCTTGTGTTTCAATGATTGGAAGTGCTGTAAGTGAACCACCACCGCGTACTTTGTCTTTCAAAGAAGCTGGAAGGTCGTTCATTTGTTTAGCGATGTTGTCGTCAGCGATCACTTTTGCCGCACGCTCGAGCAAACGGGAGTGAAGGTAGAAGACGTCACCTGGGTAAGCCTCGCGTCCTGGCGGACGACGCAAAAGAAGCGATACCTCACGGTAAGCAACCGCTTGCTTAGAAAGGTCATCATAAACGATAAGCGCAGGCTTACCGCAGTCGCGGAAGTATTCTCCGACAGCTGCACCAGTCATTGGCGCGTAAAACTGCATTGGAGCTGGATCAGATGCGTTGGAGGCAACTACGGTTGTGTAGGCCATTGCACCTGCATCTTCTAATTTTTTAACAATACCGGCAACGGTAGAACCTTTTTGGCCAATTGCTACATAGATACAGTAAACTGGCTCGCCGCGGTCGTAAAACTCGCGTTGGTTAATGATGGTGTCAATCGCAACAGTAGTTTTACCGGTTTGGCGGTCACCGATGATGAGCTCGCGCTGTCCACGACCAATTGGAATCATGGCATCAATTGCTTTGATACCTGTTTGAAGAGGCTCGTTTACTGGCTGACGGAAGATAACACCTGGTGCTTTGCGCTCGATTGGCATTTCGTAAAGCTCACCTTGGATGGGTCCTTTACCGTCGATAGGCTGACCTAGTGTGTCAACAACGCGACCAACCATGCCATCTCCAACTTTAACAGATGCAATTTTACCCAAACGACGTACGGTGTCACCTTCTTTAACGCTAGAAGAACGGCCGAGCAATACTGCCCCGACGTTGTCTGCTTCGAGGTTGAGTGCAATTCCTTGCATGCCTCCGTCAAATTCAATGAGTTCGCCGTACTGAACGCCGTTCATGCCGTAAATGCGTGCAATACCATCTCCTACCTGAAGTACCGTTCCTACTTCTTGCAATTCAGCTTCTGAGCGGAAACCTGAGAGTTGCTCTCTCAATATTGCGGAAACTTCTGCTGGTTTAATATCTGCCATGTGTACTTATTTTATTTTGTCTGTTGACGATTATACAAATTGTTGTTTGAGACGCTTGAGCTGACTTGCTACAGAAGCATCTATTTGGTGGTCACCCATGCGAACGATGAAACCACCGATGAGGTCGGCGTCGATTTTTTCTGTGATTTCGGCTGTACCTTTGATACTTGCTGAAATTTGAGAAAGAATAGAAGCTTTGGTGCTTTCTTCTAGTTGCTGAGCGCTGATGATGGTGATCGGAACAATTCCGCGATGCGCTTTGAGCAAGGACATGAATTGATTGGCGATGAAGACCATGATGGACTCGCGACCATTATTGGCTACCAGTGACAAGAAATCGAGGGTAGTTTGGTTGAAATCCTTGAAAATTTGATTCAGGATCGCAATTTTCTTGTCGGTGATGATGAGTGGTGAACTCAAGAAAACTTGGAAGTCATGGACTTCTTCGGCTGTTTTGAGCAGTTGAAGGATGTCTGCCTCGATGAGCTCCACTTTGTTGTGCTCGATAGCCAACTCTAAAAGAGCAGTGGCATAGCGAACAGCGGATTTATTGGACTTCATGGATTAGTTCATTTTGATTTCGCCAGCAAGTTGCGTTGCAAGGGCTTTTTGTTTGTCGTCTGAACTGAGTTCATGGCGAACGACTTTCTCAGCGATTTCTAAAGAAAGACTAGCTACGTGGTTTTTGAGCTCGGCCATAGCAGCTGCTTTTTCGCTGTTGATGGTAAGGCGTGCAGATTCCACAACTTTAGCTGCTTCGTCTTTCGCTTTTCCTTTAGCGTCTTCAACCATGCCTAATGCAGCTTCTTTTGCTTCTTTTAAAATTTGATCGCGTTCTGCACGTGCTTCTTTGAGAATTTGGTCGTTTTCAGCTTTGAGCGCCTGCATTTCTGCTTTTGTTTTCTCGGCAAGTTCTAATGCTTCTGAAATTTTTTGCTCGCGCGTATTGACCGCATTCAAAATTGGCTTCCATGCAAATTTGGCCAATAAGAACATCAAAAGGCTAAATACGAGGCCTGTCCAAACTAATAAACCAAAATCGGGTAATATCAAATCCATTTTTGTGTGTTTTTAAAATTTAAAAAAAGGAAACCGCAACCAACCGTTGCAGTTTCCTTTTGAGTTTAATTACGCTTTTGCTCCAAGAAGACCAACTACTACTCCAAACAATGCAACACCTTCGATGAGGGCTGCTGCGATGATCATCGCTGTTTGAATTTTACCAGCTGCTTCTGGGTTGCGCGCAATACCTTCTACTGCAGAACCACCGATACGACCGATTCCAAGACCTGCGCCTAAAACTGCCAATCCAGCTCCGATTGCTGCAATACTACCAAACATTCCTGTCATTGTATTTAATTTAAAAGGTTACTAATTAATGGTGTGCTTCTTCTACAGCTGCCCCGATAAACAATGCAGAAAGCATTGCAAAAAGGAAGCCTTGTAAGAAAGCAACGAGGATTTCGAGCACCGAAATAAACAAAGCCATCGGGACAGACAAGCCTGCCCAAGCGATGTTTTTGTTGATAAAGATGATGGAAATCAAAGCTAAAACGATAATGTGACCTGCCGTAATGTTCGCAAACAAACGGATCATGAGGGCGAAGGGCTTAGTGAAGATGCCGATCAACTCAATTGGAATCATGAAGATTTTCATAGGAACAGGAATGCCTGGCATCCAGAAGATGTGACCCCAGTAGTTTTTGTTACCTGAGAATACTGTTACGAGTAAAGTACAGAAAGCCAAGAAAAGCGTGATGGTGATGTTACCAGTGAGGTTGGCTCCACCGGGAATGATTGGAATGAGGCCCAACATGTTGTTGATCCAGATAAAGAAGAAAATGGTCAGTAAGTAAGGAACGTACTTGTGGTATTTGTGTTTGTCGATGTTGGCTTTGGCGATGTCGTCGCGGACCATAACAATAATGGGCTCTAAGAACTTAGCTAAGCCTTTAGGTGCGACTGCGCCGTTTTTGCGGTAAAAACCAGCTACAGTAAGCATAATGATAAGGATCAATAACGAACCTAACAACAATGAAGCTACGTTTTTAGTAACCGAGAGGTCTGTAGGTGAAGCGTTGTGAGGGTGTTCGCCTTCGAAATGAAGCGCGCCTTCGTTGTTGAGCTTGTAAATTTCTTCGTGATAAAGTGCGTAGCCTTTTGCTGGGCCGACACCTTCCATATAATGAAGCGTAAGGCTGTCTTTGTTGGTGACAGTTACTTCTTTCCCGTGGTAGAAGTATTTTGAACTGAAAAACTTAAAGCCGTTGTCGTGGAGAATAACAGGGAGGTAAATGCTGGTGCCGCCGTGCTCAGGGCCAGTGATATGCCATTCATGCGCATCTTTGATGTGGTGCATGATCATTTCGCCAACGTTGAAATTTTCTTCTTCAGCGGCCTTTGCAAAAGGTTGAAAAACAAAGAATGACAATGCGAAAACGATGATTTGCAAAAGTGAAGAAAACTTACCTGCTTGCTGCATTAGATTGTGTTTTTGCGTGTTTGCGAAAAAATTTTTGCAAAGGTAACCAAACTTTCTAAAGAAACAATTTAATTTTTGAACAATTCAGGCTTGAGTTTTGCGCAATTTCTTGTAGAGTTTGATTCCTAGCATCAGCGCAATGCCGACGCCAAAAAACCCAAGGGTTCCGCTGATCCAGTTCAGGTGGTTTTTCAGGACCACTAAAAAGACGATTATGACCAATAAGAGTGTGGCCACTTCATTCCAAATCCGGAGCTGATTAGAAGACCATTTGATCTGACCAGCCTCTGCATTTCGCAATAACTTTTGCGAATAAAAGTGATAAATCAATAAGAGGAAGACGAAACCGAGTTTGAGGTGCATCCACGGAGCCTTGAGTAAATATGCCGGGTTGAGGGCAAGCATCCAGGCGCCAAATACAACTGTCAAGACCATTGCCGGCGTAGTGATGATCCACCACAGGCGCTGCATCATGATGACAAACTGCTTTTGTAAAATTTCTTTTTCAGAGGAAGTTTTATCGGCGGCTTCTCTGAAGTAGATGAATAAGCGCACCATATAAAACAGTCCTGCAAACCAACTCACCATAAAAATAAGGTGCAGTGCTTTGATGAAGTCGTAGTTTGTATTCGGCATGAGACAAAATTAATCGAAAGCACTTGATTCATGCTATATTTGTAAGAAAAGCAAGCAAATGTTGGTTCGTTTATTGTTCGTTTATCTGCTCGGATGGAGTTTGACCACCAACGCACAAGTCGAGCTCCTCTCACTTGAAGGTACCTACCAAGAAAAAAACCTGATTGTCAATAACCCGCCAATGGCCGACGGCTTTGGCTTTTGCATCAGCAAAGTACTCGTCAATGGCGAAATCCTCCCGGCAGTTATTCAAACCTCACACTTTGAGATCGATTTTCAGCTCTTTCACCTCAAAAAAGGCGCTGACGTGTTTGTGGTGCTCGAACACGCCGCTGGCTGCGAACCGCGCTTTTTGAACCCCAGTATTTTATTGCCCAAAAGTACGTTTGAGTGCACACAAATTTCGGCCCAAAAAGACGGAAACCTAAGCTGGGCCACATCCAACGAGCAGGCTGTCCTCGATTTCAGTATTGAGCAATATAAGTGGGGGCGCTGGGTAGAAGTTGGGCAAGTCAAAGGTAAAGGGACCAAGGGTACAAATACGTATCAATTTCAATTGACGCCACACTCTGGTAAAAACACCGTGAGGGTGAGTCAGACCGATAGTTCGGGCAAGCCGAGAGCTTCTAAAAGCACGAGTTTTACCTCGACTATTGCAGCCGTCAGCTTCAGCCCCACAAAAGTACATTCCACCCTGACTTTTAAGGCCAAAAATCAAGTGGTCAAAACGAAATATGAGATTTACGATGCCTATGGAAACCTGCTCAAAACAGGTTACAGTGCAACGGTAGATTGCCGCAATGTTGTGAGCGGTGTGTATTTCATCAACTACGACAACAAAACAGAAAAATTCATCAAAATCGACGACTAAAAATGAAGCGCATCGAACACCTCGGCATTGCAGTACAAAGTTTAGAGCAGTCTATTCCGCTGTTTGAAGCACTGCTCAATACGCCTTGCTACAAACAAGAAGCGGTGGCATCTGAAGGGGTCAAAACAGCCTTTTTTCAGGTGGGTGAATCTAAAATTGAACTGCTGGAAGCCAGTAAGCCCGACTCTCCGATTGCCAAGTTTTTAGAAAAAAATGGCCCAGGTTTTCATCATGTTGCGTTTGAGGTGGAAGATATCGATACGGAGCTTGAGCGCTTAGAAAAGGCGGGCTTTCAATTGATCCATCAAAGCCCCAAAGACGGTGCCGACAACAAGCGCATTGCGTTTTTACATCCCAAATCGACCAACGGCCTACTCGTAGAGCTGTGTCAAGAAAAGAGCGCGTAAAAAGCGGTCTCGTTCTCGTAAAAATAAGTCTGTAAACCAGCTGCCTGAGCACCTGCAATATGCTGGGGGCTGTCGTCTATAAACAGTATAGCTTCCGGCGCAAAACCCATTTGATCGCAGGTCCACAAAAACGTTTCAGGATGCGGTTTGCGCTTGCCAATTTCGTGCGATAAAAAAACCTGCTCAAAATAGGAGCCCAAGGTTACATCAGAAACCTTTTTTAAGGCTTTTGACACCTCAACGAGATGCAAAGCATTGGTGTTGCTCAGTAAAAAAAGCGGTATTTGTTGGCTTTTCAATTGATTCAAAAGCGCAAGCTTTTTTTGTGGAAAAGCGCCGATCATGGCATTCCAGGCCGCAACAACTTGGTTCGGAGAAGTGCCTGCTTGCGTATAGGGCAACAAGAGATTGACGAAGTGCTGCTCGGAAATTTCACCGCATTCAAAACGGTCAAATAGCGCATTTTGAGCAAATTGCGTGTAGCGCTCCTTGAAATCTGAAACGCCCAATTTTTCAAAAGCTTTTTCTGTGGCGTGGTAGTCGATATCGATGAGCACGCCACCTAAATCAAAAAGAATGGCCTGATAGGTTTGTTGCATATAGCAAAGTTAAGGTTCTTGAGCTATTTGAACCCATTCTAAATTAGCCAAAATGACAATTCGATGACAATACGGCGGCAGCTAGCACTTAGCTTTGCACTATAGAAAAAGCGCCTTGTTGCAACAACTCCATATTATCGCCTTCACACACCGACAATTAGAAGTCAGTAAAATCGGTTTGTTGCACATCGAAAAAGAAGCGCAAGTCGAGCAATTAGCGCAACTCAAAGCAGCGCTGGGCCTCAAAGAACTCATGTTCCTGACCACCTGCAACCGCGTCGAAATCACTTTTGTGAACAACACCGATCTCGACACCCCTTTTCTAACGCGTCTATTGCAAACATTGTATCCTAAGTTGGTTCCGATCCAATTAGAAGACTACGTTCGCAAAGCAGAAGTGTACACCGGAAGCGCAGCAGTTCAACACGCACTATCCGTAGCCTCTTCCATAGACTCCATGATCATCGGGGAGCGCGAAATCATTACCCAAGTGCGCTTGGCTTACGAATACTGCAACAGCCTCCAACTCACCGGTGACCTCCTTCGCTTGCTCATGAAAAAAGTCATCGAAACCGCCAAGCAAGTTTACACCGAGACCAGCATCTCAACCAAACCTGTTTCCGTTGTTTCTTTGGCCTACCAATACCTCAAGCAACTCAATATTCCACTCGAGGCACGCATTCTTATCATTGGTGCCGGTGTCACGAACACCACGATGTCTCGTTTTCTCAAAAAACACGGCTTCAAAAACTTTCAAGTTTTCAATCGTTCTTTGGACAACGCACAAAAACTTGCCGACGAAATTCGCGGAAATGCTTTTGCACTGGAGGCGCTACCTAATTACCAAAGTGGTTTCGACGTACTGATTACCTGTACAGCCGCAGAAGGGGTTATTGTTACGCCCGCACTTTACCATACTTTACTGAACGGCGAAACGCAAGAAAAAATCGTCATCGACCTCGCTATACCGCAAGACCTCGACCAAGCCATCCTAGATGCGCATGCGGTCAAATACCTTTCGATCGAATACCTACAACGCATCTCCAACGAAAATGTCAAGGAGCGCTCCAAAGAGCTGCAGCAAGTAGAAGAAATCATCGCCAATGCGCGCTATGAGTTTCAGCATCTGTTGCGAGAGCGCAAAGTAGAAATTGCCATGCGCGAAGTTCCCGCTCAGGTCAAAGAACTGCGCGCAACAGCTTACGCAGAAATCTTCAAAGAAGACCTCGACACCCTAGATCCACAAGCCAAAGAAGTGCTCGACAAAGTAGTGAGCTACCTCGAGAAAAAATACATCAGTGGCCCGATGAAGTTGGCCAAAGAAATCATCCTCAACCATGCAGACTAAACCGCTCATCCGCATTGGCACACGCGGCAGCGACCTCGCTTTGTGGCAAGCACACTTTGTCAAAAACCAACTCGAACAACTCGGCTGCGAGGTACAACTTCAGATCATCGTCACACAAGGCGATCGCATCCAAGACCTCAGCTTTGACAAACTAGAAGGCAAAGGCTTTTTTACCAAAGAAATTGAAGCGGCCTTGCTCAACAACGACATTGACCTGGCGGTCCATTCACACAAAGACCTCGAAACAACACAGCCAGCTGGCCTCTGCATCGGTGCTGTCTCTTACCGCGAAGACCCCTCCGAACTTTTATTGATGCGCGAATCTGCGCAAGACGCCACCCAAAAATGGGGGCTCAAGCACGGCGCCATAATCGGCACCTCATCTGCGCGCAGAAAATCGATCATCAAAGCACTGCGCCCCGATCTGCAGATCGAAGAACTCCGCGGCAATGTGCCGACCCGCATAGACAAACTGCGCAGCGGCGCCTACGATGCCATTTTACTAGCCAACGCAGGTGTGAGCCGCTTGGCGCTTCCGTTGGATGACCTCAACACACTTGTATTAGACCCTACCGAATTTGTGCCTGCTCCGGCTCAAGGCGTATTGGGTTTGCAAATCCGTGAAAACGACCAACAAACGCATGCGGTTGTTGCGCAACTCAATCATCCTGATGTAGCGGCGCAAATCGCCATAGAGCGCGGTGTGTTGCAAGCTTTGCAAGGCGGTTGCCAATTGCCACTGGGTGTTTACTACGGACAAGACCAAATCTATGCCGCCCACGCCGCAAGTGCTCAAGAACCTGCCCAATTTTTTCAATTTGAGCTCGGCACCAACATAGAAGCAATCACCTCTGTCCTGGCCCATTAACCATGGCGCGCATTTTTATTTCAAAAGACCCACAAGACCTCAATGAAGGCCTGCTTGCACTTCAGCAAAATGGTATTTTAGAAGCGCAAACACTCATTGATTTTGAAGCCCTTCCCTTTGACTGCCCTGGCAATTACGACATCTTATTCTTAGCGAGTATCCGTGCAGCTGAATTCTTTTTGAGCCAATGCACTACCACCGCACTCATTGCTTGTGCTGGTCTAGAAACCGCCAAAAAAGTAGCGGAGCACTATCAAAAAGAAGTAGCGTTCATAGCCCAACAATCGGGCTTACCCAAAGCAGAAGCCGAACGCTTCAACGCTTGGAGAAAGAGCCGCAGTGTTTGCTTTCCGAGCAGTCAGTTATCGATTGGTACCTACGCTGAATTGCTTCCTGAAAGCGAAAAAATGATTGTCCCGGTTTACAACACCCAATTTAAAAAACTGCAAATCAAGGAAAAAGACATCTATGTTTTCTCTTCACCGAGCAATGTCCGCGCTTTTCTGGAACACAACACCATACCCAGTCATGCGAAGGTTGTGGCCTGGGGTAGTTCCACCGCGCAAGAATTGACAAAAAAGCAAATCAGTGTCACCAAAGTACTCAAGGGGCAACAACAAACCGAACTCCTTACCTGGCTCAGTAAAATCTTATAATTGCTACTTTCGCTTATGGAATTCGAACAAGCAGAGCATATTCATCTTGATTTAGTCGCGCTTTTTGAACAAACGGTGCTGGGTACCAACGGCGCCAAGTACAAGCATTTAGATGTTGCCCAAAGTGTGGCGCATACCGACCACCCGCTGAGCTTTTCCTTGCGCAGACGCGAAAACCTGCTTGCCAATATTACTTTCTGCAAGCGACCTTTTGGTTTATATCTACGGTACTTTGCTTTTGACAAACGCTTTCAGTCTAAAGGGAAGGCGCGCATGAATCCGAAGTCGCAAATCAAAAAAGAAATCGAGGGCGTCTTTGAAGAGATCACGGCACGCTACCCCGGCACCCACGCTTACTGCTACGCCTATATCGACGCTAAAAATATACGCAGCAAATGGATGAGCGAAACCTTTGGTTTTCAAACCAAGGCCTATTTGAATACCCAAACATTCAGTCGGGTTTTTCCGAAAGCCGCAGCCAATCTGAGAAAAGAAAAGATTGCAGGCCAAGTTTTTCAAACAATAGAAAGCCACTACAGCCACTATAGCGCCTATTTTACTCACTTTTTTGAAAACGGAACGGTTTATACACTTTTCGATGACAAAGGTGAGCGCCTGGCTTTTGCGCAATTTCATCAGGTGCGTTGGGAAATCCAGCGGCTGCCAGGCAAATTGGGCGGCCTCCAAGTAAAATTACTGCCCTACATTCCCTTTTTGCGCAAACTCATTCAGCCAAAAGAACACACGTTTTTAGTGCCCGATGTGGTGTGCAATCCCTCGGGAAATGTTGCTGATGTAGAGCGCTTATTTGAAGCTGTTTTGGCTCAAGAAAAACTACACACTATGCTGTGGTGGAACGACACCAGAGACCCGCTCTATCAAAAAGCACAGCAACAGTTCAAATGGGGCTTGTTGCATCAAATTATCGGCGTTGCAAAGGTAGATGTAGTGGTCAGAGGAGACTTTGAACCCAAAGAACCTATTTTTATTGCTGCGTTTGATATGGTTTAAACTACGCTTGATAAGAGAGAAAGCGGGTAATCAGCAGTTCTTTAATGCGTTTGTCTACTACTGATTTTTGGCTCAAATAAAACGTAAATTCTTCATTGGTAAACAAGCCGCAGATCATACCAATATAACGATTGGTTAGATTTGGATTTTTCGACAAAAAATTGCTGAGTTGGGTTCGTTGTAATACCGGGTTTTCAATTGATTGTATCGCCTTAAATAAAGGGTTTTGGAACCACTCAAATTGGAAAAGTTCATGCTGCAGTTTCAGTATTGGACGCAAAACGTCGTTTTGAAACAATTCCAATTCAGTGGATACAGTGGCTTCTTTTCTGACGCTCGGCCTAAGTTGTTTTATGGATGTATTCGACCTCATGCTTCTTCAGACAACTCAAGGATGCGAATGTTCGGAAAAAATTCTTCCAAATAACCCGCAGAGCGTTCTTCATCGGGATTAGTGGTAAAAAACAAAGCCTTGCATTTGGGTAAACTCTCGGTGAGGCGAACAATATATCCTTTATGGCCTGCGCGCATTTGATCTTCTAAGCCTAAGACGATAAACAATTTGAGTTTTTTAATATTGAAACCGTTCTGAAAATAAAGCTCGGCCATGCGACGCGTAGTCCCGACAATGATTTCGGTGCCATCAAATAGGTCATTGCGCTGTTGGAGTTTATTGCCCTTTTCCACAACGAGGTCTACGGTGAGGTCTTTAGGTTTGGCCAACTTGACAAATTCGGCGTGAATTTCTCTGGCTTGTGCGTCGCTGGTGCACAGAATAATAGCCCTTGGCGAGCCTTCTTCGGGTTGCGGAATGACCTCATCTATCAAAGGCCAAAGCTTCATTTGATATTGTTCAGGTAGGGCAGAAACCAGTAAATACTGGCTCGGTTGCAACGCTTTTTGAATGGTTTCCATTAGGACTTCAGTTTGGGATTTTCGTGATGACGCGTGGCGTCTCTTTTGGTTTTTTTCTCGAGGTTTTTGACTAAGGCGGCATCGAGGTCTATACCGGTTTGGTTGGCCAGGCAGCACAATACAAATAAGATGTCGGCCATTTCGTCGCCGAGGTCTTTGCCTTTATCGCTCTCTTTCTCAGATTGCTCGCCATAGCGCCTAGACATGATGCGTGCCAGCTCGCCAACTTCTTCCATTAAGACGGCCATATTGGTGAGTTCGTTGAAGTAGCGCACACCGAGCGTTTGGATCCAGTGATCAACTTGAGCTTGTGCTTCTTTGATTTCCATGCTACAAAGGTATCAAAACCTCTCGTTGATATGCTTACCTTTGTGTTGTATGGAAAAATTGAGCAATTTCATCAACGGCCAATACGTCGCACCGAGCAATGGCCGCTACCTAGACAACTACGAACCAGCCACTGGTCAAGTCTATTCTTTGATCCCAGATTCTGACGCCCACGACGTCGAGCAAGCTGTCTTGGCAGCGCAAGCGGCATTCCCAGTGTGGTCTACGATGGGCATAGAAGGACGGGCGGCAGTGTTGCGCAAGTTGTCTGAAGGCATTGAAGCCAATATGGACGCTTTTGTAGCAGCAGAATCAAAAGACAACGGCAAGCCCTTGAGCCTGGCCCAACATGTGGATATCCCAAGAGCGGTATCCAATTTTCATTTCTTTGCGACCGCAATTGAGCATTTTGCCTCAGAATCGCATCATATGGAAGGTGTTGGCCTCAACTACACAACCCGCAAACCAATTGGCGTGGTGGGCTGTATTTCTCCTTGGAACCTTCCGCTCTATCTTTTCTCCTGGAAAATTGCGCCTGCTTTAGCAGCTGGCAATTGCGTGGTGGCCAAACCATCAGAAGTAACGCCTTACACCGCCTACATGCTCGGCAAAATTGCCAAAGAAGCTGGAATGCCCGACGGCGTACTCAATATTTTGCACGGCAGTGGCCCTAGCGTAGGCGACGCTATTGTGAAGCACCCAAAAATTAAAGCTATTTCTTTTACTGGCGGCACCAAAACTGGCGAATACATCGCGCAAACAGCCGGGCCCATGTTCAAGAAATTATCGTTAGAACTCGGTGGCAAGAACCCGAATATCATCTTTGCCGACTGCGATTTCAAAGACGCACTCAGCACCACCATACGCTCCTCATTTGCCAACCAAGGCCAGATTTGTTTGTGCGGCTCGCGCATCTTTATCGAAAGACCTATTTACGAGCAATTCAAGGAAGCGTTTGTTGCCGCTATGGCCAAAAATAAAGTCTCCTTCCCTACTGACCCCGAAGCAAAAATGGGCGCAGTTGTATCCAAACCACACATGGAAAAAATCTTGAGCTACATTGAGTTGGCCAAAGAAGAAGGCGGCACCATTCTTTGTGGCGGCAAGCGTAAAGTTTTAGACGGCGCCTACGCCGAAGGTTATTATATTGAACCCACCATCATTGAAGGTTTGCACTACAACTGCCGCACCAATCAAGAAGAAATTTTCGGACCAGTAGTGACCATCACACCTTTTGACACCGAAGAAGAAGTACTCACCATGGCCAACTCCACCCAATACGGACTCGCAGCCACCGTCTGGACCTCCGACCTCAAGCGCGCGCACCGCGTGGCTGACCAAGTACAGGCCGGAATTGTTTGGGTTAATGCCTGGCTGGTGCGGGATTTGCGCACGCCATTTGGCGGTGTCAAAGCATCGGGAGTAGGAAGAGAAGGCGGCTGGGAAGCCCTGCGCTTCTTTACCGAAGCCAAAAATGTGTTTATCAAATATTGATGAAGGCGCTACTCACCTTTTTTCTGCTACTGAATTTTGTGGTACAAGCACAACTTCAGCCCGCACTTTTTCAATTCAAGACAGATACCGTGCTGCAATGGCACTACCATTTTGGCGATGAATTCAGTGCGCCGAGTGTGGATGTCAATAAATGGTACCCGCGCTATCCTTGGGGAGGTTTGTTGCTAGATCAAAGCCAATGGGCTGTTCCCGAAATGCTCTCTCAAAAAGATGGCTGGCTGCATTTAGGTGCCAAAGAATTGAAGCAAAAAACTGCAGTGCCCAACTGGATGATCAACCAACAACAAGCCAAAGAACTGGGTCTGAACATCAAAAACGACTCCGTATACCTCGATTACCTCACCTCCTGCATTTGGAGTGTCGATACCTTTCGTTATGGCTACTTTGAATGCCGTGCCGTGGTGCCAAAAGGCAAAGGATTGTGGCCTGCATTTTGGCTTTTTGGTCAGAATGGCAAGGATGAAATCGATATTATGGAATGTAAGGGCGAGCGCAGCAACGACGTGCATGTAGATATCCACTTGCCCGAGCGCAAAGATTTTGTTAAAAACAATATCGGTCTCAAAAAAGACTGGGGTGGCTGGGTCAAAATGAAAACGCCCATCGTGAATGACACCATTATTTATTCAGGCGTTTGGTTGCCGAATTCACTTACGTATTTTGTGAATGGTGTACCCGTTTCGCATTTTGATGGCGATTTTTCTACGCCCATGAACGTCATTGTCAATTTAGCGGTAGCTCGCGACAATTATCCCTTCAACCCTGGGCCCGACGCCCAAACGGTTTTTCCGGCTGACTACCAAGTAGACTACGTCAGGGTTTGGAAATTGGAGCCAAACGCGGCCAAAAAAATGACAGGATATCCTCAAGTAGACCTAGAGGATCATGGTTGGATTCCCACCAAAAAGGAAGTGCTCAAAAAGAAAGTGCCGCTTATTTACCCTAAAAAAGAACTGCAAAAAGAGCAGGGTTTTGTAAGCCTTATTCCCGTTTCTGAAAACGATTACTTGGTTCAGGTCAATGGCGTAGGTGAAGTTCAGATCAGCACTTGGCTAAACGGCGTAGAATGCTCCGGATACGTAACTCAAATCTCCAAAAATCGGGGAAATACCTTGTTGGGCAAGGACATCTCTATTCAATTAAAAGACGCGCCAAAAAACATCGAATTGCGCATTCGTTACGGCGCGCAAACCATTTCGCATTTCCCTTTTAATTAGGCGAAATTTATTCTTTCTCTTTGAAACGGTAACCCGCCACAAATTTGAGGGCAAAATAAACTTGGCGGTAACGGAAGTCGTCGAAGCGAATGCTCTTGTTGTCAAAATCGGTTACGATAAAAAAGAACTTTTCACCTGAAGAATAACCGCCCATGAGCCGAAGGTCAAAACGAGGAGCCAAGCCCATTCTGATTTGAGAAAACGCTTCGGTTTGATATTCCTTAAATTGTACAACCGGCCCTACGCCAGCCCAACCGCCAATTTGCCAATTCTTTTTGCGATTGACATAAGCCACACCTGGCGTAGCGCCAAAATCAAAGGCCTGTAGCCTTGTGATGGTGGTCAGGGCTTGTTGCGGAATTTGTAAACTATTCGGGATCAAGGCTTCGCCTCGGTTACCCGAACCAAAGTAATTCATGCTTCCTTTGACATACCAAGTCAGGATTTGTTGGGTATAATGCGCGCCTTTACCCAATAGCCCATTGATTTGAAAATCAGGATTGCCAAAATACCAAGCGTTGGTCATGACATTAACGGAATAGGCATCGGGCAAAATGACTTTAGGTTGTTTAAGGGCATAACCAAAAGTCGATTTGAACTCTAAATCATACCAGACGCGCTTATACGTAAAATCATAAGCAAAGTTGTATTGGGTGGTTTTGCCAAATTTGTTGTTTGGGCGCAGGTTGCCAATGACGGGGAAGCCCAAACGCAAATGAAACCATTTGTAAGCAAAGCCGAGCCCTAAAAACGGACTGAAATTGTTCTTGTAGGCAAGGGTTGTGGTTTGTGATCCAGAAGGGTAGGCGATCCGAAAGGGATTGACGTTGTAACCCAAATCGGCGTACATAATGGGGCGGTGGCGAAAACTCTCTAAAGCCTGCGTTTGGGCATTTAATGAAAAAGCCCAACATAGCAACCCAATACTAATGCGTAATGCCCTGCTCAAGCCCTAAAATAAATGCATACATCTTGGCGCGCTCGAGGCGCTCTATACTGCGGCCAGAACCACCGCCATGGCCCGCGTCCATGTTGCACTCAAAAATGAGCGGTGCGTTGTTGGTGCGCAGGGTTCGGAGTTTGGCCACATATTTGGCGGGCTCCCAGTATTGCACTTGTGAGTCATGGTAGCCAGACGTGACGTACATGGCTGGATAATCCATTGCATGTAAGTTGTCGTATGGTGAATATTTGAGCAAGTAATAGTAGTAATGCGGGTCGATTGGATTGCCCCATTCTTCGTATTCACCGGTAGTGAGCGGAATAGATTCATCGAGCATGGTGGTCACGACATCGACAAACGGCACTTCCGAAACAATGCCTTTGAATAAATACGGCGCCATGTTGGCAATGGCGCCCATCAACAAGCCACCCGCACTGCCTCCGTTGGCATAAATGCGTGCAGGGTCGCAATAGCCCATGTGGCCTAGGAACTCTGCGGCATTGATGAAATCGGTAAACGTATTGATCTTCTTGTCAAACTTGCCGTCTTGGTACCACTCTTCACCTAAATACTTACAGCCCCTAATGTGTGCAGTAGCAAACACAAAACCGCGATCGAGCAAAGAAACTCTGGTCGGGCTGAAAATATCGGGAATCGTGTAGCCATATGAACCATAGCCGTAGAGCAACAAAGGCGCTTTGGCCAAAACCGTTCCCTTTTTGTAGACAATACTCACCGGAATTTGCGTGCCATCGTTGGCCGTGGCCCAAACGCGCTCAGACACATAGTTTTCAGGGTTAAATTGGGGGTCTCTGAGTTTCTTTTCAAAAAATACTTCACGCTGGTTGGTTTGCAAGTCATAGGTGTAAACCCTTGCAGGCGTGGTCATGGAATTGAAAACGTAAAAGATTTTTGAAGCCGCGTAGTCGTCATTGGTAGCCAGCCCCAAATAATAGGTTTCGCCATCCACATCTATGTACTTTTCTTGGCCATCGGCCACATTTTTCAATTTCAATTTCAAAAGCCCGTTGTCTCTTTCTTCAATGAGTAAATGCCTTTTGAAAACACTTAAACCTTCAATTAAAACTTTCGGATTGTGTTTGACAACCTCTTGGCATGAAGAAATATCTTTTGGAATGTCTTTTGAAAATAAAATCCGATTATTGACGGCGTTGTCATTGCTCAAAATGTAAAAACCTGTTTCGTGGTGCTCTACTTCATAGATATGACCTGCTTTTCTGGCTAAAAAAACTTTTGGCAATGCTTTGGCCGACGAGGCATCTATTACTTGGATCTCAGAGGTGGTTGAGCTGTAACTATAAATTAGGATATAGGCGTTGGTGAGGGTTTTGCCAATGCCTACGCTGAATTTGTCGTCTTTTTCTTCGTAAATGAGCTCATCTGCACTTTGTGGCGTGCCAATTTGATGGCGATACACTAAATACTCTCGGAGTGTTTCTGGGTCTTTTTTGGTGTAATAAACCGTTTTGTTGTCTTTGGCCCAAACCATACTTCCGCTTGTTTCAGTCAGGATATCCTTGAGGTATTTGCCGTTCTGACGAAAGCGTATTTCGTATTTTCTACGCCCTTTGAAATCTTCGCAAACCGCTAAAATTTGATTGTTTGGAGAAGGTGCCCAGCTGGCCAATTCATAAAAAGATTTGCCCTTAGCGCGTTCGTTTTCGTCAAAAAACAGCACTGCTTTACCATCCAATTCATAGCGAAAAATTTGCTGGTAATCTTGACCTTCAATATTGCGCGATTGGTACTGATAACCATTGATCACATATGGCGAACTGGTTTCATTTGGGTCTATGCGCTGCTCAAATTCGTCTAGAAGTGAAGTGACCAACGGATCTAAAGCTTTGAAATACGCCGCTGCATAGGTGTTCTCTGCTTGCAAATAATCCAAAACAGGCTGGGTGTCGCGCTCGCGCAGCCAGTAGTATGGATCTTGGCGCTGGTGGCCATGTTTTTCCAAAATTTGGTCTTTGCGCGGTGCAACTGGTTCTTGGGCAATGATTTGGTCTTGCATAATCAAAAGGAGACTTGTAAAAATGAGCAGCAGTTTCATGACAGGATTTCTAGCAAAATTAGCGATATTCTCTATTGAAAAGGTTAACTTTGAAAAGTGAAGAAACTTTATAAATACCTCCTCAATACTTTACCGCGTCCGCTACTCATTCGCCTGAGCTATATTTTCAGATTGATAGCGCCTACACTTTACAAAGGCAACAACGTACATTGCCCTGTCTGCGACAAATCCTTCTCTAAGTTTCTTTCTTACGGTTCGGATGTCGCTCACCGCGACAACGTGCTTTGCCCCTATGACCTCACCCTCGAGCGCCATCGCCTCATGTGGCTCTACCTCAAAAACCACAGTACATTCTTTACACAACAAGATCTTTCCGTATTGCACATGGCCCCAGAGCAGTGCTTTTTAGACCGTTTCAAGGCGCAAAAAAACCTCAACTACCTCACTGCTGATTTGGTTTCACCTATTGCAGATCTCCACTTTGACCTCCACCAAATTCCGCTTGAAAACGACCGTTTCGATGTCGTTTTTTGCAATCACGTCATGGAACACGTCCAAGACCCTATTCAGTGTATGTCTGAACTTTTCAGGGTCATGAAGCCAGGTGGCTGGGCCATTATGCAAGTTCCTCAAGATTTCTCCCGCGACACCACCTATGAAGATCCTTCAATTGTCAGCGAAGCAGACCGCGAAAAACATTATTGGCAAAAAGACCACGTGCGCTTATTTGGCAAAGATTACCCTACTTACCTCGAAAAAGTGGGTTTTCAAACACATGTTTTTGATTTCGCTGCGCACTATAGCACAGCCGAAATTGAACGTTTTCGCCTCATGAAAGAAGAAGTGCTCTACATTTTTAAAAAGCCCGTCTCATGAAAATCTACTTGTTGTCCTTGATGGTCCTGACTTCCATTTTTGCGAGGTCTCAGAAGAATGTTTTCTTGCACCTAGAACCGCTTTTTGTCAATCAACCGTTTGCACTGAACCAAACATTTGTTGGCAATGATGGTATCGCTGTGCAAATCCAAGATTTCAATTATTACCTCTCCGATGTCATTATTTTCCACGACAACGGTCAGCAAACCAACCTTCCAACTTCCATTTGGCTCGTGACGCCCACACAACACAGCCTTTACCTTGGCTATCTCGCTATCGAACAAATCGACTCCATCAATTTTACCATTGGCGTACCCAAACGCTACAACACCCAATCCGGCACACTCGCCCAAGACATTTCTACCTACCCCGAAACACACCCGCTCAGTTTTCAAAGTCCTTCCATGTATTGGGGTTGGTCTTTTGGCTATATGCACATGATCACAGGCGGAAAGGCCGATAGCAACAACGACGGCGTTCCAAACGCGTACTTTGAATTACACAACCTCGGCAACAACAACCAACAAGGTGTTACGCTGCCCACCATACAAACCACAACAGGATCCCAAACCGACCTCTATTACAATTGCCACATCGACCGCTGGCTCAACCAAATGCCACTCTCAAGTGTGGGGGTTCTCCACGGAGAAAGCGGCCTCAACCAAAGTGTGATGCAAAATGTAAACACCCAAGAAGTATTTACCCTAGACGCAGCTGCAAATCTCGCTACCCACAATTCTGCGCTGATTTCTTGGAAACAATCTGCTACGGAAATCACCATACAAGGTCTTCAAAATCAAATCATTGAAAACTATCAAGTGTTTTCCAATACCGGTCAAAAAATACGCGCGCTCGAAGCGCAACTTGCCGTCACCACCATTCCACTCGATCACTTAAACAGTGGGTTGTATCTCGTTCACGTCACCACAACTAAGGGTCAGCAACAATCCTTTCGCTTCGTCAAGCCATAAGCCATGCTGCGCTTTCTTTCTATAGCGCTGCTTTTGCTCAGTGGTTTTTTCGCACTGCGTTGTGGACACACCCAAGATTTAAACGCTTCGGTAGTGGTGCCTGCGCCAACCGACAACCCTCAAAACGCCGAAAAAATTGCTTTAGGGCGCAAGCTCTTTTTTGACAAACGGCTTTCCTTAGACGGTACGGTCTCCTGCGCGAGCTGCCACGACCCCAAAAAAGCATTTACCGATCAACTTGCCAAAAGCAAAGGCATCAACGGACAGCTGAGCGAGCGCAACGCGCCCAGCATACTTAATGCCGGCTTTTTGAAAACGGCGATGTTCGATGCGCATTTGGCAACGCTCGAGCTCCAAGCAATTGTGCCCATTCAAGAACCCGTAGAAATGGGGCACAACATGAAAATCCTGATCAAGCAATTGCGCCAAATTCCGGAATACCAAGCCGCGGCACAAGCTATTTTTGGCCGCGATTTCGATGCCTGGGTACTCACGCGCAGCCTTGCCGCTTTTGAGCGCAGTTTGCTTTCCATGAACGCGCCTTTTGACCAATATATGGCCGGCAACAAAAAAGCAATGAGCAAAGACCAACTGGCAGGGTGGCGTATCTTTTCAGAAGAATTGTACTGCACTAAATGTCATCCGGCGCCTTATTTCACAACCTATGAAGCCGCCAACAATGGCTTGTATGCGAGCTATGAAGGCAAAACAGACCAAGGACGCTTTCGCATTCACCACGATTCTTCCGACATCGGAAAATTCAAAATTCCATCGCTCAGAAACCTGCCGCTCACCTATCCTTATATGCACGACGGAAGTAAAAACACCCTGCCAGATGTCATTGCACATTACCAACAAGGTGGCGCCAAACATCCTTTGCAAGATCCTCGAATTGTAGCCTTTGCACTAAGCGCAAAAGAAAAACAACAACTCCTCGATTTTTTTGGCGCATTAGTCGATACTTCTTACCTGCGTCGAAACGGCTTTTAAGCGAGATTGCTTACCTTTGTTGCTTCAAAAACAAAGGCTATGTATCGCTCACACACTTGCGGAGAATTAAGATTAGAACACATCGGAACAAAAGTCACACTCGCTGGCTGGATGCAACGCTCCCGAGACCTCGGCGGCATGACCTTCATTGACCTCCGAGACCGCTACGGCCTCACGCAATTGGCCTTCAATATGGAAGTCAATGCCGCGCTTTGCGAACAAGCCCGCAAACTAGGACGCGAGTTCGTGATCCAAGTAGAAGGAGAAGTCATTGAACGCAGCAGCAAAAACAAAAATATCCCTACCGGCGAAATCGAAATCAACGTCACCAGTCTAACGATCCTGAATGCGTCAAAACTGCCGCCGTTTACCATCGAAGACGATACCGATGGCGGCGACGAACTCCGCATGCAGTACCGCTATCTCGATTTGCGCCGCAACCCTGTTTTGGAAAAACTGCGCTTGCGCAACCGCGTGGCCCTAGAAACCCGCAAATACCTCGACTCCAAAGATTTCTTAGACGTCGAAACACCCGTCTTGATCAAATCTACACCAGAAGGTGCGCGCGACTTCGTAGTGCCTAGCCGCATGAACGAAGGCCAATTCTACGCGCTGCCGCAGTCGCCACAAACCTTCAAGCAGCTTTTGATGGTGAGTGGCTTTGACCGCTACTACCAAATTGTCAAGTGTTTCCGCGACGAAGACCTCCGAGCAGACCGCCAACCAGAGTTTACCCAAATCGACTGCGAAATGGCGTTTGTAGAGCAAAACGACATCCTCCATATGTTCGAAGGCCTCATCAAGCACCTTTTTGAAACCGTTCGCGGTGTCAAATTCGAAGGCGACTTCCCGCGCATGACCTACGCTGAAGCCATGGAGCGCTATGGTTCAGACAAACCCGATATCCGCTTCGGCATGGAGTTCGTAGACCTCACTGCACTGGCCCAACAAAACGATTTTGTGGTTTTCAATAGCGCAGAAGCCGTTTTGGCCATCAATGCCGAAGGCTGCAGCGAATACACGCGCAAACAACTCGATGAGCTCACCGAATGGGTCAAGCGCCCGCAAATTGGCGCTAAAGGCCTGGTATACATCAAGTGCAATACAGACGGTACTTTCAAATCGAGCGTAGATAAATTCTATTCCGAAGACGACCTCCGCGCCATGGCCGCAAAAGCTGGTGCCCAAGCCGGAGACCTCCTATTGCTTTTGTCCGGAGACCTCTCCAAAACACGCAAACAACTCAACGAACTGCGTTTGCACCTCGCTGCCCAACTCGGTCTGCGCGATCCAAATGTCTTCAAACCACTTTGGGTCATGGACTTTCCTTTGCTCGAATGGGACGAAGAACATGGCCGCTACCACGCCATGCACCACCCATTTACGTCGCCAAAACCCGAAGACCTCCACCTCATCGATACCGATCCAGGAAAGGTGCGCGCCAATGCTTATGACCTCGCCATGAACGGCGTAGAACTCGGCGGCGGGTCTATCCGTATCCACGACCGCGCCCTCCAATCCAGAATGTTTGACCTCCTCGGTTTCAGTAAAGAAGAAGCGCAAGCGCAATTTGGCTTTTTGATGTCTGCATTTGAGTACGGTGCACCTCCACACGGTGGTTTGGCCTTTGGCCTAGACCGTTTGGTGGCCACAATGGGCGGCTCAGAATCTATCCGCGACTACATCGCCTTCCCTAAAAATAACTCGGGCCGCGATACCATGATTGACGCACCATCGCCTCTAAACGAAGCGCAACTCAAAGAATTAGGTCTCAAGCTCAACTAAGCTGCTTGTTAATTGTTGTAAAGATATGAACCCACAAATCGATCAACTCCAAGCTGCGCTCAGCGCACAACGCACCAAACTTTTGGCGCACCCGATGTATGCTCAAATCCATAGCAGCACCGATTTTCAGGTGTTCATGGAACAACACATCTTTGCCGTCTGGGATTTCATGAGCCTACTCAAAGCCCTACAGCGCAACCTCACCTGCGTAGAAGTGCCTTGGGCCCCAAAAGGTTCGCCAATTACCCGTCGCTTCATCAATGAAATTGTATTGGGTGAAGAATCCGACCTCGATAAAGATGGTAAAGTGTTAAGCCACTTTGAAATGTATCTGGAAGCAATGCAGCAAATTGGCGCCAACACTTTGCCTATTCACCAACTCACCGAATGGTTGTCTTACGGAAAAACCTTAGACGAAGCTTTGTATCAGCTCGACATCCGCGAGGAAACCAGGTCATTTGTGCGCTTTACTTTTGAAATCATCAACAGCGGCCAAATCCACAAAATTGCTGCGCTATTTACCTTTGGGCGCGAAGACCTCATTCCGGATATGTTCATTGAAATCTTGCGCGAAATGCAAGGCCAAGGACAAACAAACATCGATAAACTGCTCTATTATTTGGAACGCCACATTGAAGTAGACGGTGGTGACCACGGACCCATTTCGCTGCAAATGATGGATGAAATTTGTGGTGCAGATGCCATCAAATGGCAAGAAGCCACAGCAGTATCGATTCAAGCACTGGAAAAGCGCTATGCCTTATGGGATGGCGTTCAAGCCAATCTCAGCTCCAAGTAGTTCCTTCTTTACCGTCTTTGACCACAATACCGGCATTAGCCAAGCCATCTCTAATTTGATCTGAGGTAGTCCAATCTTTGTTGGTTCTCGCTTGCCCGCGCAAGTCTAAAACGAGTTCCATAACAGGCGCTAAACGGCTTTCTGAACCTGCAGCTTCTTTTTGCAAGCCCAAAACATCATAGACAAAAACAGCCATTTTCTCTTTGAGCAAAGCGAGGTCTGCTGCTGCAATTTGTTCTTTGCCGTCGTTGACCAGGTTAATCAGGCGCGTGGCTTCAAACAAATTGGCAACGAGAATAGGCGCGTTGAAATCGTCGTTCATGGCTTTGTAGAACGATTGCACTAAGGCAGTGACATCAAAAGAAGACGCTGCTTTGGCTTCTAGACGCTCTAGGGTAGCAATGGCATCTGTGAGTTTAGACAAGCCCTTTTCTGCCGCATTGAGTGCGTCTTGAGTGAAGTCTAGGTTGCTGCGGTAATGCGCTTGCATCATGAAAAAACGCACTACGTTGGCCGTATAGGATTTTTCAAACAAGCCGGTACTGCCATCGAGGATTTGTTTGGGCAAAAAGTAATTCCCAAAAGATTTTGACATTTTTTGGCCGTTGACATTGAGCATGTTGGCGTGCATCCAGTAGCGGGCAGGGTTGCAACCAAAAGAGCCACAACTTTGGGCAATTTCGTCTTCGTGGTGCGGAAATTTGAGGTCCATGCCGCCGCCGTGGATATCAAACTGCTTGCCCAGATATTTGGTACTCATGGCGGTGCACTCGATGTGCCAACCTGGGTTGCCGTTGCCCCATGGCGAGCGCCAAATTTGCATGTCATCGGGGTTGGCTTTTTTCCAAAGTGCGAAATCGGCGAAGAAACGCTTTTCGTCTTGGGCGTTGAGGGTTCTGGTTTCGTTTTCGAGTTCGTCCACCTTGCGCCCACTCAAGATACCGTAATGGTAGTCTTGCATGTAACGACGCGTGTCAAAATAAACCGAACCATTGGCTTCATAGGCATAGCCGTTGGTTAAAATTTGCTCTATGATTTCGATTTGCTCTTGAATGTGCTGGGTAGCGGTTGGCTCAATACTCGGCGGCAAGAGGTTGTAAATGCGCTGTAATTCTTGAAACTTGACTGCGTATTTATAGACAATTTCTAAAGACTGTAGCTGCTCCGCTTTGGCAGCAACGCCAATGCTATCGACTTCTTGACCAGCTGAGTTGGTGATGTGGCCCGCATCGGTGATGTTGCGAACATACTTGACACTGAAACCCAAATGCAATAAGTAACGGTAAATGAGGTCAAAATTGATGAAAGTGCGCATATTGCCCATGTGCGGTTCGCTGTAAAGTGTTGGTCCACAGACATACATGCCGACCTTGCCCTCTACAAGCGGAACGAAAGGTTCTTTTTCGCCTTTTAAACTATTGTAGATAACGAGTTGGTCTTGCTGAGCTTTCATTTTGTGTGATTATTCTTACAAATTTAGCCAATTTTACGGCATCATTTTTGTTAAGTTTGTGGCATGAATGTAATTTACAGTTTCCTGACTGCCGTGTTGTTTTCACTTAGCCTAAGTGGAGATTTACCCTACACCACAATTCAACGCGGGATGGAAACCAACGACGCCCATGCGATCGTTAGTCTAGGTAAAGATAAAATCGTATTACAAGTGCCGGGTTCTGATGGCGCGTATCCGCTTTCACAAGCCGAGATGATCTTAACGAGTTTCTTTCAAAAAAATCCAAAAGGTACGTTTGTGTTCAGGTATAAAAATACCAAATCTGTCGAAGGAAACGGTACCGTTATCGGCTCTTACGTTTCTAAAGGCAACAGCTACCGCAGTACTTTTCAGTTCCGAAGTGGCAAATACGAAACCAAGCTCGAAAGCCTGAGTATCGTCAAAGAATAAATCTTAAGCTTGTTGCCCTCTGTTTTCTTTAAGGGTATTGAAGAAAATAATTCCGTAGCCAATTGCCAACATCAAGTGAAACGGCACCATTCCGAGGTCTCCGTAAAGCGCTCTGTTTACGGCTGTAAAGCCGAACGTCACCATGAAAATACCTTCCATGATATTGATGATAGACAAGCTCTTTTTGTCGTATTTGTTGCCCTTGAATTCATCTTTCTTAGCGACATTGAATTTAGGCGTGCGCACAAAAGAACTCTTGATACCGAGGTAGCCCTCAATTACTGCCACTGCATTGCTGAGGCCAAGCGCCATAGAAACCGTCAAGAACTGTACAAAACGACCCAAGAAACGGAATAAATCGCCGAAGAAGTTACCGCGCTTGTCTCGGAAAGAATTCCAGTAGTAGAAGCCCAAGAAAATGGTGCTTGAGAAGAAATACATCCCGTACTTGATGAAGATATTGAGATCAGAGAAAGAATCTTTGATGTGCAATACAGCCAAACTAAGTAAAGAAAGGATCAAGATAAAGACGAAAACTGATGAGTTGAAAAGGTGTGCCAAGCCGTGGATACGGTCGCTAATTTTGAGGCCTTTAGTTGTAGCCAAGCGCTTCCACATTTTGATAAATACCTCTGCGCCGCCTTTCATCCAGCGGTGTTGTTGACTTTTTAGGGCCGACATCGTAATTGGCAATTCTGCCGGAGACTCTACTTCTTCCAAATAAACAAAACGCCAGCCTTTCATTTGGGCACGGTAGCTGAGGTCGAGGTCTTCGGTGATGGTGTCGTGTTCCCAACCGCCTGCGTCGTCTATGGTAGCGCGGCGCCAAACCCCTGCAGTTCCGTTGAAGTTGATGTAGTGTCCGCTGGCATTGCGACCACCCTGCTCAATAGCGAAGTGTCCGTTCAAGCCAAAGGCTTGCAACTCAGTAAGCAAAGAGTAAGATTTGTTGAGGTGACCCCAACGCGTTTGAACCACACCCACATTTTCAGAAAAATAAGGAATGGTGCGCAACAAGAAATCTTTACTTGGCACAAAATCGGCGTCGAAAATAGCAATGAATTCGCCCTCTACCTTGTCCATAGCGCAATCTAAAGCACCTGCTTTGTAACCGGTGCGGTCTGTGCGGTGGATATGCTGGATATTGATGCCTCTTGCGGCAACTTCCGCACATTTGTTGGCAATGATGTCTTTGGTTTCGTCTGTGGAGTCGTCGAGTACTTGGATCTGAAATTTATCTCTAGGATAATCTATTTCTGCACACGTTTCTATGATGCGCTCTGCCACGTACATTTCGTTGTACATCGGCAATTGCACTGTTACTTTAGGCGCATTGGCTAAATCAAATGGAGGCGTAACGCGGCTTTGCTGTTTCTTTTTGTTCTTAACATAAGCGACTGCTAAACTCAATTGGATCACACTATAGAAGAAAATCAGGACCAAACACAAACCGTAAATCACCAAGATGACACGCGCAACGATATGAGACCAGTAGTGTTCTTTGCCTTGGTAGTCGCCCCAATTGAACAACCAAGAAACTTTTAGTTGCGCGGAAAAAGGCTGGGTTTGGCTGAAGGTATAATGAATGAGGTGTTCCTTGGCGTTGGTTTCGAATACCTTTAATACGCTCGGGCGGTAATCTTTGTCAATGAGTTTGATTGTGGATTTCCCGATCGGTACATTGCGGAAGGTGAACTTACCATTTTCGTCGGTTTCTGTAGTGTAAACTTTACCAGTGACGGACGATTTGAGTTGAACCTCTACCTCTTCTACTTCCCATTTGGTCTTGAAATCAACTAAAAACCCTTCGATTTTTTTAGATACAGGGATCGCTAGGTCTTTGCTGGCCTGTGTGGTAAAGGCCATAGACAAGCCAAAAACGAGCAATAATAAAGAGTTCTTCATTCGAGAAAACGCAATAGGTTTGAAAATAATAAGCAAATATAGATTTATTCTTTCATTAAGGTCATTTCGTCGACTAAGTGTTTGGCGCCGGAGTAAATATCCATGACCCAAAGTACGTAGCGGATATCGACTACAATGTTGCGGCAGCGGGTTGGGTCAAACAAATAATCGCTCATGGTGCTCTCCCAACTGCGGTCAAAATTGAGGCCCATTAGGTAACCGTTTTCGTCTAGAACTGGCGAGCCAGAATTGCCACCTGTGGTGTGGTTAGAACCCGTAAAGCAAACCCACAATTCATCGCCTTGCGCATACGGCCCATAGTTTTTGGCGGCGTGCAATTCGAGCATGCGCGGCAAGAGTTCAAAATCGGGGTTGCCGGTGTTGTATTTGGCTACAATGCCATCTAGAGTGGTGTGTTCGGTGTAGCGCATGCCATCTGTGGGCGCAGATCCTTCAAGTTGCCCGTAAGTAATGCGCAAAGTAGAATTGGCGTCTGGCCAGTGCTTGTAGGTCGAAAACATCACATACTTTCCTTCTACATATACTTGCATCCACTTATTGACCTCTGCTTGAAAAGTCTTGTAAGCCGGAACCTGCTCATTTCTAAATGGCGTGAAAAACTGATTAAAATGCACAAAACCTGCATCTTTTTGCAATTTTTTGATCGATTTTGCGCTAAAACTGCTCAAAAACGCTTGATAACGTGCCGCATCAGTAAAAATAGATTTGCTGTAAATAAGATCGGTTAATTGCTCAACTGTAGTTCCTTTTAATTCTTGTTGGGAATACTTGAGGAATAATTTAGTTAAGTCCAAGAAAATTTGACGATCCACTTCTACATTGTAATTTTTAAAGTAGCCATCTGCACTCGTTTGTAGTTTGGTCAAGACACCCTGGAGTTTATTGTTGGCTGCGTACTTCGCGTAGTTGGTCAGTAAGTCTTCTATGCCACGCACCAATTTGAAATATTCTGGGCCCACAGAAAAATACTCCACTCCAATAGCATAGTTATATTCCGTTTTGGTGCCTTCTGCCATGAGGCCATTGAGTGTTTGCAGCGCCACGGCGTATTTTGCCCATTCTGGCTTGCTAACGGCCATAGCCTTGTAATTGGCTTCGTAGTCGAGCTTGAGTTGCACAGCACCCAAATTCTCTAATCCTTCAACTTGGCCAATCCATTTTTTCCAGGCGTTGGCAATGCTCGCTTGCTTGGCCGAATACTGAATGCGCGTGAGGTCAGAAGCTTTCATGCCGGCGTCGATAGCCGCCAAAGAATGATTGCGCATTTCGATGCGCGCGGGGCGTTCTTTTTCAATGATAAATTTGAGGTATTCCGAAACAACGTGTTGCTCCGTTAAGCCTGGAAAACCATAAACCATGGTAAAATCTCCTTCTTGGCGGTTATGAAAAGAGATCGGCAAATAATGTAGCGGCTTATAAGGTTGGTTGTCATTAGAAAACGCAGCTGGCTTGTTGTCTTTGCCTGCATAAATGCGGAACACGGAGAAGTCGCCGGTGTGGCGCGGCCAAACCCAGTTGTCGGTGTCGCCACCAAATTTGCCAATTGAGTTAGGAGGAGTGCCCACAAAACGCACATCAGTAAAGGTTTCTTTGAGCATGAGGTAATAATCATTGCCATAATTAAATGCCTTGATCTCCGCCTCGTAGTGTGTTCCCGCAATCGCCGCAGCCACCAATTTCTTGATATTGGCCGCAATCACCGCTTGATCCGCCTTAGAGCTTGCGCCTGCCAAGACTGCCGCCGTTACGTCATCTATGCGCACAATTCGCGTGGCTGTGAGGCCTGGGTTGGGCAATTCTTCTGCCAAATTTTTGGCCCAAAATCCATTTTTCAGGTAGTCGTGCTCCAAAGAACTATGCGACTGAATTTGGCCATAGCCACAGTGGTGATTGGTCAAAAGCAAGCCTTTGTCAGAAACCAATTCTGCTGTACAACCGCCACCGAACTGAAAAATAGCGTCTTTGATACTTGTGTTGTTGATACTATAAATATCGGCCGCACTGAGCTTCATGCCCTTGGCTTTCATGTCGTTTTCAAACGCCGCAATGAGCGACGGAATGAGCATACCCTCCTCCGCCATCACAGGCTTGAGGGTTAAAATAGAGATACAAAAAATAACGAATAAACGCAGTTTCATATGGAAAAAATTAGGACACGAAGGTAGGGAAATTATGGAAGTTGTAATATATACCCGAACGGGTGCTTTTCATTCTCGGATATCTATTTTTATACCCTTTAAGGTATATTTATGCCATTTTTATCTATATTTGTACCCTAAAAGGTATAAATATGGAGTCTAAAATCGCCGATTTTATCAAGGAAAGAAGAAAGCAACTCGAACTCACACAACCCGAATTAGCAGAAAGAGCAGGGGTTGGGCTACGCTTTATTCGCGAATTAGAACAAGGGAAACAAACCGTTCGCCTAGACAAAGTGAATCAGGTATTGCATTTCTTCGGGGGTCAGTTAGGTGTTGTAGAAATGGAGATCGTATGAGAAAAGCAAACGTCCATTACAAAGATGAATTCGCAGGTATACTCTATGAAACCGAGGAAGGCTTCGCGTTTCAATACGATGAAAACTACTTAAAAAAAGAACACGCCAAACCCATGAGCCTTACCCTACCACTCCAGCAAAAGACTTTTGAAAGCAACACACTTTTTGCCTTTTTTGACGGCCTCATTCCAGAAGGTTGGTTGTTAAATATTGCCATCGCCAACTGGCACATAAAGCCCCTTGATCGTTTTGGGCTCTTACTTAGCCTGTGTAAAGAAAATATTGGTTGTGTATCCGTTACTCCAACTTCCTGAATACCATGAATAAATGCCTCATTTGTTATCAGACACTCGATAACACCACTATAGATTTTCACCCAAGTTGCGCCAAAAAACTCTTTGGCTCAACAGAAGCACCCATTCTCGATTTTGAACTCCATCAATTGGAAGATTTAGCCAAACAATTTATCATTCAAAACAAATCAGTTACAGGCGTACAAGCAAAGATATCTCTGAATATAGAGAAATCACAACAAGCACCAGCCAGACTGACCCTGGTCGGACTACATGGCGACTACATTTTGAAACCGCCATCTGATTATTTTGAAGCACTTCCCGAGAACGAAGACCTCACCATGCATTTAGCCGCTTTGGTCAAAATCAAGACAGCTCAACACGCTTTAATTCGACTCAAATCGGGCGAACTCGCCTACCTCACAAAGCGCTTTGATCGGGACAAAAAAAATAAACTCGCCGTTGAGGACTTCTGCCAATTAAGTGAAAACCTAACTGAACACAAATACCGTGGTTCTGTCGAAAAAATCGGCAAACTCACACAAACATTCACAACCAATAAAGGATATGAAGCGCAGCGCTTATTTGAATTGGTTCTGTTTTGCTTCCTGACGGGCAATGCAGATATGCATTTAAAAAATTACTCAATTATCGAAAATACCTTGGGTGGTTTTGATTTATCACCTGCCTATGACCTCGTCAATACGACTATCGTCATGCCCGAGGACATAGAAGAATCTGCGCTTACCATCAACGCCCGAAAAAGCAAACTCAAACGCCAAGACTTCGACCTACTTGCCTCCTCATTCAAATTGAACGAAAAAGCCCTTCAGTCCATCTACCAACGCTTCGAAAATAGTTTAGACCCTTGGCTCCACTTTGTCAGTCAAAGTTTCTTGCCCAAGCACCTCAAAACTGCCTATTCAGATTTATTGAAGGAGAGACATGTGCGGATTTTTGGTTAAGTCTAAACCAAATATCAAGCCTATTTGAAAAGACGACATTAAAATCTCTCCCAACCCCTCCTCAAATGGTATTTTCGATTTCGACCAACCGAAAAGCGCTTTGTTTGCTCTATTTCGCTATTACTGATGACATGTTTATCGACGTTTACTTACCGATACAAAACTTACTAAAGATCGTACCCAAAATATCCGTATCGATATCAATCTGACCCGTGATGTGTCCCAATTGGCGCATGGCTTCGCGGATGTCCATGGCGATGAAGTCGGCGGTGGTTTGGCCTTCTAAGCCCGATTGGGCGCGGTCGAGGGCGGCGGCGGTGAGTTGGAGGGCGGTGTGGTGGCGGGCGTTGGAGACGATGGTTTCGTCTTGGATGCTGAAATCGCCGAGGACTAGTTTGACTAATTTTTCTTTGAGGTCAGTAATGCCGGTGCCGGTGAGGGCGCTGATTTGGAGTGCTTCTTGCGGATTTAAATTGGGAGAAGTCGTTAAATCGGCTTTATTTTGAATGAGTAATATATGTTTGTCGGGGTGAAGGGTGAACAAAGATTGCACCCATTCTTGCGTTTCTTGGAGGTTGTTGAGGTCTCCGGAGTCGGCCAAGCAAAGGACGATTTTGGCTTGTTCAATTTTTTGTTGGGAGCGTTCGATGCCGAGTGCTTCGATGGTTTCGGTGGTTTGGCGGATGCCGGCGGTGTCGATGAGGCGAAACTGGATGCCGTCGATGTTGAGTACTTCTTCGATGACGTCGCGGGTGGTGCCGGCGATGTCTGAAACGATGGCGCGTTCTTCGCCGAGTAGTTGATTGAGTAGGGTGCTTTTGCCGGTGTTGGGGGCGCCAACGATGGCTACCGGTACGCCTTGCTTGATGGCGTTGCCGAGTTCGAAAGAGGCGGCCAAACGGCGCACCATCTGCAAAACCGACGCCACCAACTGCTTGAGCGCGCTGCGGTCGGCGAACTCGACGTCTTCTTCGGCAAAATCGAGTTCGAGTTCGATGAGGGCTGCAAAGTTGATGAGTTGCTCGCGGAGTTGTTGGAGTTCTGAAGAAAAACGGCCGCGCAATTGTTGCAAGGCTACCTGATGGGCTTGCTTAGACTGCGCGGCAATGAGGTCTGCCACAGCTTCGGCCTGCGAAAGGTCTAGGCGGCCATTTAAAAAGGCCCGCTTCGTGAATTCGCCAGGCTCGGCAAAGCGGCAACCGAGCTCGACCAAACGCTGCAACAATAATTGCTGAATATACGGTGAGCCATGGCAGGCGAGCTCCACGCTTTCTTCGCCGGTGAAACTTTTGCCGTGGTCAAAGAGTGTAGCGAGTACTTCGTCTAGGCGCTCGCCGCTAGCGGAAAGCATCCAGCCGAGGTGTACGCTGTGGCTCGGTAAAGCAGACAAATCTTTGGAAAATCCTTTCGAAACCAAAGACTTTGCACCCACACCACTGACGCGTATAACGGCAATGGCACCCATGCCGTTGGCAGTAGCTAAGGCGCAAATAGGGTCTTGGTGAATGTCGTGCATGTGACAAAGTTACGAATAAAAAATCCCTACCTTTGCCTTCAAAATCAACACTTATGTCACTCCAAGCAGAAATCAAAGACATCTTGGGCCAATTTGGCATCCAAGAAAACAATAACGGTGCCTCTACAGGTACACAATGGATCCAAACGAGCGGTGCGCGCATCGCATCAGTTTCGCCAGTAGACGCGCAAGTCATTGCGAATGTCACTATGGCTACTGAAGCTGAGTACCACCAGGTCATCGAAAAAGCGCAAGCAGCGTTTGTAGAATGGCGCAAAATTCCCGCTCCTAAACGCGGCGAAATTGTACGTCAGTTGGCTGAGCGCATTCGCTTTTACAAAGAACCACTAGGTAAACTCGTTTCTTACGAAATGGGTAAGTCTTTACAAGAAGGCCTCGGCGAGGTGCAAGAAATGATCGACATCTGCGACTTCGCAGTTGGTTTATCGCGCCAACTTTATGGCCTGACCATGCACTCCGAGCGCCCAGGTCACCGCATGTATGAGCAGTATCATCCGCTCGGCATTGTGGGTATCATCTCTGCATTCAACTTCCCGGTTGCCGTCTGGAACTGGAACACCGCCCTTGCATGGGTTTGTGGCGACGTCTGCGTATGGAAACCATCCGAAAAAACACCACTTACCGCTATTGCATGCCAGCGCATTACCGAAGAAGTTTTTGCCGCCAACGGCGTGCCTGAAGGCGTTTCTGGTTTGGTCATCGGCGATGGCGAAATCGGCAAACTCATGGCCAACGACACCCGCGTACCTTTAATTTCTGCTACAGGTTCTACCCGCATGGGTAAATCAGTTGGGGCAGCAGTTGGGCAGCGTTTGGGTCGTTCCCTTTTAGAGTTAGGGGGCAACAACGCCATTATCATTGCGCCAAGTGCCGACCTCAAAATGGTGGTACCGGGTGCCGTATTTGGTGCTGTAGGTACAGCTGGTCAGCGCTGTACATCTACGCGTCGCCTCATCATCCACGCGTCTATCTACGATAAAGTAACCGAAGCGCTTACCTCTGCATACAAACAATTGAGCATTGGCAACCCACTTGACCAAAACAACCACGTGGGCCCGCTGATCGATCAAGATGCCGTCAATAACTACCTCAACGCCATTGAAGCTGCCAAAAAAGAAGGCGCAAAAGTATTGGTAGAAGGAGGCGTATTGAGCGGCCCTGGCTATGAGTCGGGTTGTTATGTGAAGCCTTGTATCATCGAAGCCGAAAATCATTTCGCTATTGTTCAGCACGAAACATTTGCACCTATTCTTTACATCATGAAATATACCGGTGATGTACACGAAGCCATTGCCATCCAAAATGGCGTGCCACAAGGGCTCTCTTCTGCCATCATGACCAACGAACTCAAAGAATCTGAAGCTTTCTTGAGCGCAGCAGGTTCTGACTGCGGTATCGCAAATGTCAATATCGGAACTTCTGGTGCCGAAATCGGTGGTGCTTTCGGTGGTGAAAAAGAAACAGGTGGAGGCCGTGAATCTGGCTCAGACGCTTGGAAAGTATACATGCGTCGCCAAACAAATACCATCAACTATTCTGATTCCTTGCCACTTGCACAAGGCATCAAGTTCGATTTATAACAGAAAAATTGACGAAAATCAAAAGGGGGCTAGTTGCCCCCTTTTTTTGTTTTGTGCTTGACCACCAAAAAACGGGCCGAGATAAAGAAGCTATTGCTATTGAAAGTGGTATTGTCTAAACTATAAAAAGGCGCTAGCAAATACATCCCCGTTTGCACATGTAGCTGCCACACTTTAATACCTACGCTCGGGCAAACCCCAAAACGCAACTGCTTGAGGTCGGTACGGACCGCAGCACTCAGGCCATACGTGAGGTCAAAATTGCCGGTGCGGCTCCAAAAACCGAGGTCGTAGCCTAAAACCGGATTGAGTCGAGAGAAATCAAAAGTAGCGTTGAAGCCATGATGAACTGCTGTAGTATTGGAACGCAACATGCCGTTTTTACTTTTGCGCTGTAGCTCCCAACCGTATTCTAAAACATAAAATCGGCCACTTTGCAAACCAAAATAAGTCCCAGATTTAAATGATTTTTGCTTTTTGTCAAGCAAGGTTTGTTTTTGGAGTAAGGGTGCAATTGGGTCAGCAGCCAAGGCCGTAGATGCAAGCATCAAAAAACAACTTGCTATATAAATTTGGAATAAACGCATCGCTATCAATTCTCTTTAGGAGTTTCTTCTTCAATTAGCTGCTCTTTTGCCTGTTGCAAATACGCATCAAACACCACGCCTTCGCTGATTTTTGGCAAGGTATTTTGCAGCATATCGGTATAGAATGGAACTGCCATGGATTGGTTACGGGTTTGGGCTGAAATGAGGTTTTGCTTGCTGTCGTTGGCCAATACGAACAACAAAAGCGTTCCGACCAAATACATCCATTGCAAGATCCCTAGCAAGGCGCCCGCCAAGTTATTGAGTACAGACAACTTCACTACCTTCAGTGCTGTTTCGAGTAATTTTCCGCCAAAATAAATGGCCGCTCCAATGCCCAAAAACAGCAGTACAAAACTGAGCGGCATGAGCGTGGTTTTTTCCCAATGTAAATTCTTGAGACCCCATTCCACCACAACATCGGTGAGTTGAAAAGCGGCGTAAAGGCCCACTACAATAGCCAATAACATGAATAAGGACATGATCAGGCCGCGTTTGTAACCCTTGTAGGCACCGTAGGCCAAAGGCGCAAAAAGGAAGAGGTCAAAAAGATTCATGGCCGAAAATTAAGAGAAAGTTTGTAATCTTGCGCTATGCTGAGCCCTTTCAACGACGAATATTTCATGAAACAAGCCTATCAGGAGGCTTTAAAGGCATTTGAAGCCGATGAAGTGCCTGTTGGTGCCGTAATTGTTTGCAAAAATCAAGTAATTGCCCGTGGACACAACCTCACGGAACAACTCACTGATGTCACCGCCCATGCCGAAATTCAGGCGATCACCGCCGCCGCACAATACTTAGGTGCTAAATACCTCAAGGAATGCACGCTTTATGTGACCTTAGAGCCTTGCTGCATGTGTGCGGGCGCTTTGTATTGGTCACAGATAGACCGCGTTGTATTTGCGGCCCGAGATGCCAAAAGAGGAGCGAGCGCAACTGGCACGAGTTTGTATCATCCGGCGACCATCGTAGAAAATGGCGTCATGGAAGCCGACTGCAGCCAATTACTCAAAGATTTCTTTGCCAAAAAACGCTAGTCGTAGAGGGTATCGTGCAAGATTTCTAAGGTCTTGTCTATATTGAAATTGGCCAGGTGAATAGACGCATACTGGATCAGAACACGCAAACCTTCCTTGTGTACCAAACCCGAAAATTGCAGCTCGTCTTGCGGCCAAAACTGAGCCACTAAATAATGGAGCATGGTTTTGTCTTGGATACAACTCGAGTTGTCGCCGAGCGCATGGCTAAAACGTCCGGTGTTCATGTCAAAAACACTATAACCTTCTTCATCAATGAGTGGTGTGTAACCTAAAATCATGAGGTATTGCGCCAAGAATGTCCCCGGGAAATCGCGGAGCTGCTCATTGGTTTCTAGCCGCAGGAGTTGATCTCTGATGAAATAAAAAAGCTGCGGGTCGGCGCCTTGATACCGCAAGGTTTGTTGTAGAATATCGGTCATGAAAAAAACCAACATCACTTTCTGCGGACGCTCAAACAAAGCGAGTGGGGTCCAGGCAAAATCGAGCTGATTGATGATACCTAAATCAGACTCAGGGCGCTTGAAATAACTGATTTCATACAAACCCAATTGATTGAGCGCCTTGCGTTTCTTGAGCGCACCTTTGAATACAAAAGACTGAAAGCCGCGTTCAAGTGTGTAAAAGTGCAATACTATACTGCTCTCCGAGTAAGCTTGCTTATCGATGAGGATGCCGAGTTCTTTTGCTTTCAAACAACCCTGTTCTTAGGCAAATACCTTGATTTTGGCATCAACTTCGGTGAGTTCTGACCAAGTACCCATATAAGTTACGGCCCGCACTTTTCTATTATCAATCCAAACATATTCCTGACCATCTTTGATGCGTGGTTTGTCCATGACTAAGCCGTGATAATTGAAACCATTTTCTTTGAGCCAAATTTCAGTGACTTCGCGGTCTTTGGCCTCTCTGGCTGTGAAAAAAGTAATGATATTGCCTTCTTTGTACCACTTATTGATGACTTCCCTAGAATTGGGAAATACTTGAGCAACCGGATACAAATGACTTTCTTCATTCTTGATGTCGTCGCAAATGGTACCATCGATATCAATCAGGAAGATTTTAGTCGGGTTTTCTTCTTCTAAATGCAACTTAGCAACAACAGCATGTTGAATTTTCGTTTGATCACTTACTTTACAGTTTGGTTCGAGTTCAAATAGAACCACTGAACCTTCGCTCACTGAATAACGTCCACTGACTATCTTTTTAATCGATAAATCACTGACCTTGTAAGCGCTGTTTTCACTTTCAACAAACCATCCTTCTTCACTGTTTGGTAGCTGAGGATCTACCAGCTGATAACTCAAAATTCCTTTCATAACCTGTATTATTATACAAAGTTAGCAGGAATTTAGAAGCCATTATTTAGTATGTGCCCTAAAGTCGATTTTGTAATAGAAAATCGGGAAGAAGCCCAACTGGGTTTTTTCTGAGTACGGCAAGAAAGTACCGTTTTGTTGGGCGGCAAAATCTTGGGCAGTGAGTGGTGGGCGATAAGCTAAAGTCAGTAGGTTTTTAGTACCGAGGATATTCACTAAATCCAAGCCAAACTCGTGGGTAACGCGGTCGGCGTTTTTGCGCCAAGAAATCTTGAGGTCGGCGCGGAAGTAATCTCTGAACTGCAAGTCATTGAACATAGAGTCTTGGAAGATGATTTCTTTCATGTCGGTAGAAGTCTCGATATCTACCAAACCATAGCGCTTGCCACCTGCGGCTGTTACTTTTCCACCGATGCCAATAATGCTGCGCTCACCTACTTTGAATTCTTTACCGCCTAAGAAATTGACAACGTAGTTTCCGTTATATGAAGTATTGCGCCACACCATATCGCTGCCGCGGTACTGAGAGTTGTAGACCGTTCCGGAGAACAAGAAGAAGAAGGTCTTGTCGAAATATTTCTGAACTGTGAGCTCCAAACCATAGTTGTAGCCGTCGCCCGTATTTTGGAGTTGATCGACAAACAAACGAGAGAAGCCACTGCCTACATTGATCATAGAGAAAGCAGAAGGCGCAACGGTTACCGGAATATTATAGAGGTATTGGTAATAAGCTTCCGTTTTGATATTGAATCCTTTGTTAAAAGATTTCTCATAGCCAATTCCGGAATGCGCGCTGCGCGAGAAATCCATGTTGATGTTGCTATTCGGATTATTGGTGCCTGGCAATACCTTGTAGGCATAAGTGTAATACGGTTGGATCATACTGTGCAGACCGCCTCCAGCAGAAATGGCTTGACCATTACTCATGCGGTATTTCCAACCTACACGTGGCTCAAACGGGCTGATGCTATTGGTGAGCGTGAAATACTGCGCGTGCACACCTGCCGTAAAATCCATTTGATCAGAAATGCGCCATTTCCACTGTACAAAAGGTTGAACAATGGCTGCTGTTCCTTGGTAGTTCCAGCGCAATTCATAGTTGTCTGGCTCATCGAGGTCGTATAGGCAAGAATCGAGGAAGTTCATCGAAATGAGATCAAAGCTCAAACCTGCCTTCAATAAATGTTGTTTGTTGAACTTGTGATTGAGCGCTGTGTAGCCACTGATTTTTTGCACTTTAAAATCATAGGCCATCATCGGATAAAGCGTATCAAAAGTGATTTCTTGCGTCAAAGTATCCAAGCGGCGATTGCGCAGGTAATTGTGATCGGTTTGCTGAATTTCTTGACTGTAGGCCAAAGTAGACGAAATGAAGGTCTTCTCATTGAGGCTCTTTTTGTAATTCAAGCCAGAAGTGATCATGCTGGTTCCGAAATATTGGTCGCGGTCGCCCTCGCCATAAAGATCTTCGGTGTATTCTTTGAAACCAGAGATTTCAATTGCGATGTCTGAATTACCACCCATGCCGAAGAAAGACAGCTGCCCGCCATTTTTGAGCATCCAGTTGAATTTAAAGGCGCCGTCGAAGTACTTCGGAATGGCATCGGTTCCTAAATTGATATTGAGTTTTTGGAAAATCGTTAGCGTTGAGTAACGGCCCATCACTAAGTAGCTCGACTTGCTGTCTTTGCTCAAAGGACCTTCAGCCAAGAATTCGGTGCCCAATAAACCAAACTGACCAGTGAATTCATGTTGGTTGCTGTTACCGCTTCTTAGTTTGAGGTCAAAAACACCAGACAAACTATTGCCGTATTCGGCTGGAAAGGCACTCATGAAAAAGTCGGAGTTGCCCAATATTTTGTTGTTGAGTAGCGATACCGGACCGCCTGATGTGCCAGAAATAGCAAAGTGATTCGGATTGGGGATGTCGATGCCCTCAACGCGGTAAATAACGCCAAGCGGTGAGTTACCACGCACCACGATATCGTTGCGAGAGTCGTCGGCGCCGTTTACACCAGCAAAGTTAGAAGCCATGCGCGCGGGGTCCATGCGCGAACCCGGATAGCGGTTGGTTTCTTCAACGCTGAACTGCTGAGCAGACAACACGGCCATTTCATTGAGGACCTCTCCTTGTTTGCGGCCCACTACGCGTACTTCTTGCTGTTCTGAGACCTTCTCTTGCAAAGGAATTTGAACAATGAGTTCTCGTCCGGAACTGACCTCCACCGTTAGCGTTCTGGCATCATAAAAAGGTGCAGAAGCATTCAATTGGTGCTTGCCTACTGGTACTTTAGCGATGGCAAACGTACCATCGGTGCCAGCTGCAGCCATATATTTCTGACCAGCCACTTCAATAAGTACTTTGGCGCCTGTTAATGGAAAGTTGGTTTCGCTGTCAAACACCGTTCCGCGGACGGTTTGGGTAGGCAACTGCGCGAAAATCAAAAGATTTATAAAAGAAAAAAGGAATAGTAATTGTAGTTTCATAGGAAGCAATTTAGAAACGAATATAAAAAAAATTGACAACACTTGTGTGCAGACAACTTTTGCACGGTTTTTGTCTAGTGGCGGTTTTATCCTTAACTTTAGAAAAAAAAATTAACATGAAAACTATCGCTCTATTTACGATGCTAGTTGTAGCTCAACTAGGTTTTGCTCAAAAAACGGCCCTAAAATGGTATACCGATGTCAATGAGGCAACGGCTATCGCGAAGAAAGAAAACAAACCAATGATGTTGTTTTTTACTGGTTCTGATTGGTGCGGATGGTGTGTTCGTCTTCAAAAAGAAGTATTTAACACCCCAGAGTTTGAAGCATGGGCCAAAGAAAACATCATTCTTGTCGAGCTCGACTTCCCGCGCTCCAAACCACAAACCGAAGCCATCAAAACGCAAAACCGCACACTCCAACAACAATTTGCCGTTCGTGGCTACCCTACTTGCTGGTTTGTGAAGCCAGAAAAACTCAGCGATGGCAAAATGAATTTAGCACCACTTGGCTCTAAAGGCTACGAAGCTGGTGGGCCAGCCAACTGGATCGGCGGCGCTACTACCGTCATCAAGTCAAAATAAATCAAGCTTTAAGCGAATTTCAGATCTGAAAATTCGTCGTAATTAAAACCCCTGGATGCCAAGAAGCGATACAGCTTTTGCTTGCGCATCCAGGGGTCTTTTTCTTTATAGAGTTCTCGCCACTTTCTTTCGGCAACTTCTTTGAGTATACCAAAGTAATCTTCTTGCGCATACAAGTCTGAAACAGCTTGTGCGATCAGGTCGCGGTCCAAACGCTTGAGTTGCAATCCTTGCTTGATTTTATTGACGCCCCAGTGTTTGATGCGCAGCTTACCAACCGCATAGGCATGGGCAAAGCGGACATCGTCTAGAAATTTGTTGTCGATTAGGGAGTTCAGTACTTGCAATACTTCGCCATCCTCGGCGCCCATGCGCTTGAGTTTTTCAATGACTTCAAAACTACAGCGCTCCTGATAAGCACAAAATGCCTCAGATTTCTGAAGCATTTGTGTAAGGTCATAGGCACGAGGCGCCGACATTTAGAGCGGTATTTCGTTGTTCTCTTTGTCGACGAAAGTGTACTGCAATAAGTGATTGGCAGTTACCCCGCGCACTGGAATCCAGGTTTTGAATTTGAAAAACCACTGCAACTGACGACTCCAAAGGCCATTTTTGAAGAAGGCCTCTAAGTACGGGTGCACGAGCAAGGTAATGCCGCGCATGCCGCGATCGTTGAGCAGGTAAGCCAAGTTGTTTTCGATTTCTTCTGCAAAAAGGATACTGGCCTGCACCTCGCCGCTGCCGTTACAGGTTGGGCAAGTTTCGTGGGTTTGGATATCGGTTTCTGGGCGAACGCGTTGGCGCGTGATCTCGATGATGCCAAATTTAGAAGGTGGAATCATGTTGTGCTTGGCACGGTCTGATTTCATGAATTCCTTCATTTTGTCAAAGAGGATCTTGTTGTTTTCGCGCTCGTGCATGTCGATGAAATCGACACAGATGATGCCGCCCATGTCGCGGAGCTGCAACACGCGTGCAACTTCTTCTGCCGCTTCAATGTTGGTGGAAAGTGCATTGGATTCTTGGCCATCGGCACCTTTGCGGTTGCCGCTATTGACGTCGATGACGTGCATGGCTTCGGTGTGCTCAATGATGAGGTAGCCTCCGCTTGGCAACGGCACTTTTTTACCGAATAATGTTTTGATTTGCTTGTTGATGCCGAAGCGTTCAAAAATACCAATGCGGTTGTCGTAGTGACGCACGATTTTCTCGCGACCTGGTGCAATTTCTGAAATGTAGTCCTTCATTTGAAGGGCCATGGTTTCGTCGTTGACGTGTATATTGGTAAAGTTGCCATTGAGCAAATCGCGCAAAATGGAATTGGTCGTGTTGAGTTCTCCGAGGACGCGTCTTGGTGGCTGAGCACCTTTGAGGTTCGCATGGAGGGTGCGCCATTTTTCTAAAAGGTTGCTGAGATCGGCCTCGAGGTCGGCGGTCGATTTGTTTTCGGCAACGGTACGAATAATGACACCAAAATTCTTGGGCTTGATGCGGTCCATGAGTTCTTTCAGACGCTCCTTTTCGGCGCTGTCTTTGATTTTTTGACTCACAGAAATTTTCTCTGAAAAGGGTACGAGAACTAGATAGCGGCCAGCGAGCGTCACTTCGGAGCTCAAGCGTGGGCCTTTTTGAGAAATGGGTTCTTTGGCCACCTGAACCAGGATAGCTTGAGAAGAAGACAAGGTATTGGATACTTTACCTTCTTTTGAGATTTCTTTTTCTAGTTTGAAGTATTGGAGGTCTGCAACATTTTGCTTTCCGTTGATGCTTTCTTTTACGTACTTTGAGAAAGAAACGTATTGTGGGCCGAGGTCGTGGTAATGTAAAAAGGCATCCTTTTCATATCCGACATCAACAAAAGCCGCATTGAGGCCATTGGCAACACGACGTACCCGTCCGAGATAGATGTCGCCTACAGAGAAGTCTGTGTTGCCGCGATCTTCGTGCAACTCAATTAACTTCCCGTCGCGTAGCAATGCTATCCAGACGCCGTTTGAACGGGCGTCTACAACGAGTTCTAAATTCACTTGAAATTGTTTATAGGTGAAACAATGAAAGCTCAAAGAAATATCAATGAGCTCTCTATGCGTTTACATGAAAGAAAGAAGGATTATTTCTTCTTCTTGTGGCGATTTTTTCTAAGTCTTTTTTTACGCTTGTGCGTCGCCATCTTATGTCTTTTTCTTTTTTTACCGCTTGGCATAATGAGAAGGTTATATGTTTAGTACTTTGTTACAAATAAAAAATGCACCCCCGTAAAGGGAGTGCAAAGGTAATACAAATTTCAGAAAAAAAGAAAACTTATTTTACTTTAACCTTGTTCTTCACCTCGTCTACAAAGGTTTTAGAAGGCTTGAAAGATGGTATGTTGTGTGCTGGAATGATGATTGTGGTGTTTTTAGAGATGTTGCGTCCTGTTTTTTGAGCGCGCTCCTTGACCACAAAACTTCCAAACCCACGTAGGTACACGTTTTTTCCGTCTGCCATAGAAGCTTTAATGTTGTTCATAAAAGCTTCTACTGCACGAAGTGCTTCTGCTCTTTCCAATCCGGTTTCTTCTGCAATATTTGCAACGATATCCGCTTTTGTCATATCTCTGAGTTAATTGATTTGGTGATTAATTGCGGGGGCAAAAATACTCCACAGAAAGTATATATGCGTAATTTTCGGACAAAATTTCTAAAATAAATTATGAACGCACTTCGGCAAGCACTTCAAGACTGGTACAAAGATCATCAGAGAGACTTGCCTTGGCGACATACCCAAGACCCCTATTTCATCTGGTTGAGCGAAATCATTTTGCAGCAAACCCGCGTCGATCAAGGCTTGCCGTATTACCAGAGATTCACAAAAACCTTCCCAACCGTTCAAGATTTGGCCAACGCTGCGCAACAAGAAGTACTCAATTTGTGGCAGGGCTTGGGTTACTACAGTCGAGGGCGAAATTTACACGCAACAGCACAACAGCTTACACTGGAGCACAATGGCGAGTTCCCAAAGACCTATCAAGACTTACTCAAATTGAAAGGCGTAGGGCCATACACGGCTGCGGCTATTGCGTCGTTTGCCTTCAATTTGCCCCACGCAGTTGTGGATGGCAATGTCTTTCGGGTCTTGAGTCGGTATTTCGGCGTAGACTTGGCTATTAACTCACCAGAAGGCAAGCGCCAATTTGAAGCGCTGGCTGGCGAGCTATTGGATCAGCACAACCCGGCGCTACACAATCAAGCCATTATGGAATTCGGCGCACTTCAATGCAAGCCCGTTTCACCAAATTGTGCGGTTTGTCCGGTCCAAGAATCTTGTATGGCCTTGCTTTCAAATAAAGTTGCTCAACTTCCGCTTAAACTTAAAAAAGTCAAGGTAAGGAAGCGGTTTTTTGTCTATCATATCCTGGCGAATGCACAAAATGAACTCGCTTTTTCGAAAAGAGGGCCAAAAGATATTTGGGAGGGGCTCTATGAGTTTCCATTGACAGAATTTGATACGCTCGACGAAATGCTAGCATATTTAGGAGGCGAACAAATCATTGGGGAAAGGTTTCAGCACGTCTTGACGCATCAAAGGATTGAAGCTTACTTTATCAAAACAACACCAAAAGAAAATTTCAAATCAAATTATCTAATGCTCGATTTAAAAGCGTTGACAGACCATCCGATACCGCGTTTGATCGACAAATTCCTGATTGCGCACAGCGGCGAATTATTTTAAGGGTGTGCAGCTTCATTCTTTTTAACTTTGTACAAAATCAACAAGATGTTAGTTCTGACTAAAAAATCAAAAAATACACCTAGTGCAGTTGTTCGCTTTGTCGCTAAAACAGAAGCAGGCAAAGATTTTGACTATTTCAAAACCCAAGAGGGCTTTGCTTTCGAAATCCAAGAGGGGCAAGATTTAGAACAAATCCGCATTCACGCCCACACCATAGAAAAACATTTACACGACGCCCAAACGTCGCTTTTGCTCGAAAACGGAACACCTGAAGAAGCTTATGCTTTGCTCGAAGGACTTTTGCTTTCAAGTTACCGCTTTACCCAGCATTTCAGCAAGCCAGAGGTGGCCAAATTCACTGAAGTGATGATCAAAGCAACGCTCAGTGCAGCACAAATCACCGAACTCCAACACATGGCCAAAGCGGTGTTCAAAGCGCGCGACCTCGTCAACACCCCGGTGTCACACCTCAACGCCGAACAACTGGCGCAAGCGGTTGTCGAGATGGGCGAAGAAGCCAACTTTGATGTCAAAGTACTCGAAGAAACACAAATCGAAACCCTCAAAATGGGCGGTTTACTTGCCGTGAACAAAGGCTCTATTGATCCGCCAACATTTACCATTGCGGAATACAAGCCCAAAAATGCCACCAACAAACAACCGATTGTTTTGGTCGGAAAAGGTGTTGTTTACGATACCGGAGGCCTTAGCTTAAAGCCAACGCCAGGCAGCATGGACACCATGAAAGGCGATATGGCGGGCGCGGCTACCATGGCAGCTGTTGTTTATTTAGCAGCTTTGCAAAAATTACCAGTGCATATCGTAGCGCTCTTGCCCGCCACAGACAATCGTCCGGGTGGCAACGCGTATGCGCCAGGTGATGTCATTACCATGTTTGACGGCACTACAGTAGAGGTGCTCAATACCGACGCAGAGGGCCGCATGATCCTCGCCGACGCCTTAGCTTACTCCAAAAAATTCAAGCCTGCACTTGTTATTGACGCAGCTACACTCACCGGCGCGGCCCTTCGTGCAATTGGCACCGAAGCGAGCATCGTGATGGGCAACGCTGCTGACAGCATTTTTGAAAACCTCGAGAAAAGCGCTACGGCGGTTCACGAGCGCGTGGTTCGCTTCCCTTTCTGGGACGACTACAAAAAACACATGAAGTCCAAAATTGCCGATCTCAAAAATATTGGCGGGCCAAACGCCGGTATGATTTCAGCCGGAAAATTCTTGGAACATTTCGTAGAAGCTCCTTATATCCATATGGATATCGCTGGCCCAGCTTGGCTAGATGCGCCAGAAAATTACAAGGGCGAGGGCGGAACAGGCGCCGGCATCCGTTTGCTTTACCACTTTCTTAAAACGAACAACATTTAATGGAAAAAGAAACCAAAGATAAAGAGGTAAAGGACAAAGAACAGTCCAATAAAGCACTGATCAAAGTCGGTATTACCTTAGGCGATCTCAATGGCGTTGGTCCTGAAATCATCGTCAAAGCCCTTCATGACAACCGCATCTTAACGGATATCATCCCGGTTGTCTACGGCTCCAACAAAGTGATATCGCACTACAAAAAACAACTCAATTTACACGAGTTCAGTTACGCTACTTGTAAAAGTGCTGCTGAAATCAACTCCAAAAAAGTCAACATCATCAATGTTTGGCAAGAAGAAGTGCAAATAGAACCTGGCGTTTCTAACGCAGATGGCGGTAAATACGCGCTTTTATCACTCGAAGCTGCCACCAAAGATTTAGCAGAAGGCAAAATTGACGTGCTCGTGACCGCTCCTTTCTCCAAAGAAAATGTGGCCAAAGCAGGTTTTAACTTTCCTGGCCACACCGAATACCTCGCAGAAATGTCTGGCGCAAAAGAAGCGCTCATGGTACTCGTTTCTGGCAATTTGCGCGTCGCGCTCGTGACCACTCACATTCCGGTCAAAGACATTTCAAGTCAGTTGCAAAAAGAACTGATTGTCTCCAAAATAGAAGCCTTCGAGCAAAGTCTCAAAAAAGATTTCGGACTCATCAGGCCAAGAATAGCTGTATTCGGACTCAATCCACACGCTGGTGAAAACGGCAAAATTGGCGAAGAAGAACAACAAACCATTATTCCAGCTATTCAAGCCGCCAAACAAAAAGGGATTTTAGCCTTTGGGCCCTACCCGGCCGATGGTTTCTTTGGTTCGCCGCTGCGTCAGCAATTTGATGGTGTGCTCGCCATGTACCACGACCAAGGTTTAGCTGCGTTTAAAGCATTGTGCTTTGACGACGGCGTGAACTTCACAGCTGGCTTGCCAATTGTGCGCACCAGCCCAGATCACGGCACCGCTTTTGACATCGCTGGCAAGATGCTCGCAGACGAACAAAGCCTGCGCAGCGCTATCTTTTTAGCCGTAGATATCTACCGAAAAAGAAAGGTTTTTAAAGAAATTCATGCCAATCCGTTGGCTTTTTCTAAGGACGAAAAAGTGAAGAAGGAACAAGAACGTGCCGACTGATTTTAAAAATCCAAAATAAATCCTTAATTTTGCCCTTTCGTTTTCGTCAGTGAAATATTCAGCATGAAAAGTCCATTCGCCATAACCTTTGTAGGCTTAAAGCTAGGGCTCCACGAGTTTGAATTTGACATTGACAAATCGTTCTTTGAATCATTGCCTTATTCGCTCATCGAAAACGGTCGGCTAACTGCCTACCTCGAGTTAGAAAAGAAGGAAACTATGCTCATCGCCAATTTAGGCGTGGTTGGTTTTATCTTTACTGATTGCGATCGCTGCACGGAGCCCCTTACGGAGGAAATCGACGGAGAATTCACGCTCTACTACACATTTGGAGAAGAAGAATCTGAAGACGAAAACCTCATTGTTATTGCTCCTGAAAGCTATCAAATCGACCTCGCTCAGCCGCTGTATGAGCTAATTAGTCTTTCTTTACCTGCCAAAATGGTACACGAAGAAGGCGAATGCAATGAAGAAATGGTGGAATTGATCAACAAATACCAACAACCTTCTTCCGATTCAAAACCCGATGAAGACGACATAGACCCACGGTGGTCTGCACTTAAGAATTTAAATTAAATAGATATAAATTAACAAAAATGGCGCATCCTAAACGCAGAATATCGACCACACGTCGTGACAAACGTAGAACACACAAGAAAGCGACTGCTAACAACGTAGCTACTTGCCCTACAACAGGACAACCACACTTGTTTCACCATGCACACTGGCATGAAGGCAAACTTTACTACAAAGGAAAAGTTGTAGCTGAGAAAACCACTGACTCCGTAGAGGAGGTTCAGTAAGCTCTAATTTTCTCCCATGAGGATTGGGCTTGATGTCTCCGGTGGCGATTTCGCTCCGCAAGCGACAATTGATGGTGCATTATTAGCCAAACAAGTTTTGGGTAATGATGTCACTATTGTTTTGTTTGGTGACGAACTCGTTATTCAAAAAGAATTGGCTAGCCGCGCTCAAAGTGCCGAGCTGTTCGAAATCATACATGCTCCTGAGGTCATCACTTACCACGACCACCCCACCAGAGCGCTTCCTAAAAAACCCAATAGCTCTATTGCCGTAGGTTTAGAAATGCTTGCCAAAGGCCTCATCGATGTTTTTGCTAGCAATGGCAACACAGGTGCAATGCTCGTAGGCTCTATGTACAAACTCAACACCGTTCCAGGTGTCATTCGTCCATGTATCACCTCTACTTTACCAAACATTGACGGTAGTAAATCACTCTTACTAGACGTAGGTTCAAACGCAGATTGCAAATCTGATGTGCTTTATCAATTTGCGGTTCTCGGATCTATTTACGCTGCAAATGTGTTGGCTATCGAAAACCCTAAAGTGGCCTTGCTCAATATCGGCGAGGAAGACTCTAAAGGCAACCTGCTCTCTATTGCCACCCACAAGTTGTTGTCCGATTCTGATGAACTTAATTTCATTGGTAACATCGAAGGTCGCGACCTCTTTACAGGTCTGGCAGATGTCATTGTATGCGATGGATTTACTGGCAATATCGTTCTCAAAGAGGCCGAAGGTATTTTCAATTTAATGAAACTTCGCGGTATCAAAGACGAATACTTTGACCGCTTCAATTACGAAAACTACGGAGGCACACCAGTTCTAGGGGTCAAAGGCAACGCCATTATCGGCCACGGCATCTCCAACGATAACGCTGTAAAAAACATGTTGCTCCACGCACATGATGTAGTGAGTTCAAACCTTACAGATAAAATTAACGAAGCTTTTAACTAACATGGGTAAAATTACCGCTGCTATTACCGCTGTTCAAGGCTATGTGCCAGAACACATCTTATCAAACGAAGATTTAGCCAAGTTGGTCGATACCTCCGATGAGTGGATCACCTCCCGAACCGGTATCAAAGAACGCCGCATCATGAAAGATGGCGCGAGTTCTGATATGGCTGCAGCTGCTGTCAAAGCACTGCTCGAGAAAAAAGGCATTGACCCCCTCGAAATCGAATTAGTGATTGTGGGTACCGTTACCCCTGATCATCCATTTCCAAGTACAGCCAATATCGTCTGTGACAAAGTAGGCATGAAAAACGCCTGGAGTTTTGATGTCAATGCAGCATGCTCGGGTTTCTTGTACGCCCTTTCAACAGGTTCGCAGTTTATCGAGTCTGGCAAACACAAAAAAGTATTAGTGATTGGTGTCGATAAAATGACCTCCATAATCGACTACCAAGACCGCACCACTTGTGTCATCTTCGGCGACGGAGCAGGGGCTGTGTTGCTCGAGCCAAACGAAGAAGGCAATGGCGTCATGGACTTCATCTTGCGCAGCGATGGTGCAGGCCGACAATATTTGCAACAACCTGCCGGCGGTTCGGCTATGCCAGCATCAGTGGAAACCGTTGAAAACCGCTTGCATTATGTCAAGCAAGAAGGTCAAGCCGTTTTCAAATTTGCCGTGACCAACATGGCAGATGTCTCTGCTGAAATCATGGAGCGCAATAACTTAACCAGCGACGACGTCAGTTGGTTGGTTCCACACCAAGCGAACCTGCGCATCATAGACGCCACTGCCAACCGCATGGGTCTTACTAAAGAAAAAGTAATGATCAATATCCAGCGTTATGGCAACACCACCGCTGGTACTTTACCGCTTTGCTTATGGGATTACGAAAGCCAACTCAAAAAAGGCGACGTGCTCATTCTTTCTGCCTTCGGCGGCGGCTTTACTTGGGGTGCTATTTACCTCAAATGGGCCTACAATTCATAATTAAATTAACTTTGAAAAAAATTATACCATGAATTTAGAAGAAATCAAAGACCTCATCAAATTGGTGTCCAAATCCGGACTCGGCAAAGTTGAAATCGAAAGAGAAGGTTTTCGCATTTCCATTAAAGGAAGTCAGTCTGAGCCAATTATGTACCAAGCTGCACCAATGGTAGCTGCACCAGTTGCTGCTGCGCCTGCACCAGTTGCGGCAAGTGCTGCCCCTGCAAGCACAGAAACCAACAACTCCGATGACAGCAAGTACATCACTGTCAAGTCGCCAATGATCGGTACTTTTTACCGTACACCAGGTCCAGATAAAGATGCTTTTGTCAATGTTGGAGACATCATCCAAAGCGGAGACAAAGTGTGTATCATTGAAGCCATGAAAACTTTCAATGAAATTGAAGCCGAAATTTCTGGTAAAATTGTGAAAGTACTCGTAGACAACGCTAGTCCTGTAGATTACGACCAACCATTATTCTTGGTTGATCCAGCATAAAAACCAAAACATGTTTAAAAAAATATTGATTGCCAATCGCGGCGAAATTGCGCTGCGCGTGATTCGCACCTGTAAAGAAATGGGCATCAAGACGGTGGCCGTTTACTCAACCGCCGACAAAGACAGCCTGCCCGTTCGCTTTGCAGACGAAGCAGTTTGTATTGGCCCACCAACCAGTGCATTGTCTTATTTGAGCATCCCAAACATTATCGCTGCGGCCGAAATCACCAACGCCGATGCCATCCATCCAGGCTACGGATTCTTGTCTGAAAACGAAAAATTCTCTAAAGTTTGTCAGGAGCACGGCATTAAATTCATTGGTGCCTTGCCTGAGCAAATTGCCGGAATGGGAGACAAAGCTACGGCCAAAGCCACAATGATTGCTGCCGGCGTGCCTTGCATACCAGGTTCTACAGGTCTTTTGAAAGATCTTGACGATGCCTTTGTAACGGCAGAGGTTGTCAAATACCCGGTTATCTTGAAAGCGACTGCTGGTGGTGGTGGAAAAGGAATGCGCATCGTCTGGAAAAAAGACGAGATGGAAGCAGCCTGGGATTCCGCTCGCCAAGAAGCTGCAGCAGCATTTGGCAACGACGGCATCTACATGGAGAAATTCATCGAAGAGCCTCGCCATATCGAAATTCAAATTGCCGGTGACCAGTACGGCAACGCATGTCACCTCTCTGAGCGCGACTGCTCTATTCAACGACGTCATCAAAAGCTTGTCGAAGAAACACCTTCTCCATTCATGACCGACGAACTTCGCGAGAGAATGGGAGAGGCTGCTATCAAAGCTGCTAAAGCTGTGCGCTACGAAGGCGTTGGGACCGTAGAATTTTTGGTCGACAAAAACCGAGACTTCTACTTCATGGAAATGAATACACGTATCCAAGTAGAGCACACCATTACAGAAGAAGTCATCAATTTTGACCTCATCAAAGAGCAAATTAAAATTGCAGCTGGTGAGAAAATCTCCGGTAAAAATTACTACCCAACAATGCACGCTATTCAGTGTCGCATCAATGCAGAAGACCCATACTCAGACTTCCGTCCGTGTCCGGGTAAAATCACAGACTACCACTGCCCTGGTGGGCATGGTGTTCGCATCGATGCACATGTTTATGCCGGCTACTCTATTCCGCCGTACTACGACTCCATGATTTCTAAACTGATTGTAGTTGCACAAACGCGCGAAGAAGCCATCTTAAAAATGAAACGCGCTTTAAATGAATACGTCATTGGAGGTGTCAAAACCACTATCCCATTCCACCAAAAACTCATGGAAAACCCGGATTTCAATGCCGGTAATTTTACCACCAAGTTCATGGATACTTTCGAATTTTAAATTAAGGCTTCTTCGGAAGCCTTTTTTATTTGTTTAAAAGGCAACGCTTTAGTTGGTATTTCGTTTTGATATTGCTAAATTTAGCAAGCTAAAACTAAACTAACGAAACACTACTACTCAAAAATGCGCTACCTCGCCTTTGTTGGGCTTTTGCTTGCCTTGGTTTTTAATTCGCGTGCACAGTACTGTACTACTGCCACGAGTACAACTGCCATTTCACCTTCAAGCACTACGCAAACCACCGCCACTTTCCCTGCCGGAACAGCTCCCGTTTTTACATTTACGGGCAACGCAGGCTGTACATATACCTTTACCACTTGCGGCCTGAGTTCGGTAGATACTTATCTACGCATTTACAATTCTTCTGTTGCTTTAGTACAAGGTTGGGATGACCAATGTGGCTTGCAAACAAACGCAGTCTGGACTTGCCCTGTAACCGGCTCCTACAGCATTCAACTTTCGCAATTTGTTTGTTCGCCTCTTGCGGGTTCGGCTTCAATGTCTTATTCAGTAAGCTGCCCCACACCACCTTGCTCAAACCCAGTGGTCAATGCTGGTCCAGATATCATTATATGTGCAGGCGCAAGCGGTCAATTGTCTGGATCTGCAACGGCAGGAACGGGCGGCGGAACGGGTTCAAGCGGCGGCACAATGGTTGTAACAATCAGCGGTGCAAGTTGGCTAGACATGGTTTCCTGGACACTCACAAACGCCGGCGGCACACAAGTTGGATCTGGTGGGCCATATGCTTTGGGCTCTACCAATACCATTACAGTGGCGACACCAGGTACGGGGCCCTACAGTTTTTACCTCGAAACACTAGGCGCCATCTGCGACAACACAGCCAACTACAATATCACCTGCAACGGCACAAGCGTGGCCTCGGGCTCAGTTGGCCCTTGTAACTCCACAACCATTTCTGTAGCCAACTGCAGCACAACCGGCGGCCCAAGCACTTTGCCGCTCACCTATACGTGGAGCCCGGCAACCGCATTGAGTTCTACCACCATATTAAACCCTACAGCGAGTCCTACTACTACGACAACCTACACGCTAACGGCCACACAAGGCACCTGCTCTAGTCAAGACCAAGTAACCGTATACGTCAATCCATTACCGACCGTAGACGCCGGCCCTGACGTAACACTCTGCGGAGGGCAAACTTCAACTGTACTCAACGGTACAGCCAGCGCTTCCGGTGGTTTTACGGGTGATATCACGGTCAATCTTTTTAGCGGTAGCAACCTCGACGAAACCACCTGGACCATGACCAATTCGTTGGGCACAGTACTTGCTTCAGGCGGCCCATATGCAGCGGGCTCAAACAACACCATTACAATTAGCAACCCATCCAACCCACCTTACACATTCAACTTAGAAACGCAAGGGCCTTCTAACTCCAATGTAGCGGGGTATAACATTCTTTGTGGTGGGCTCACCGGCACGTCCATCAGTGGAGGCTTGGCTATCTTAACTGGGGGCCAAAGTATTGCCGTGCCAATTGCGGGTTGTGCCGGCACCGTTACGCCTAGCGTTACCTGGAGCCCCGTCGCAACTTTGTCAAGTACAAACACACTCAGTACAACCGCAAGCCCAACTACAACAACAACTTACACACTCACTGCAACTGCCAACGGTTGTACCAATCAAGACCAAGTCACGGTAACAATCGGCACGCCTCCAGGCGTCAGTGTCAATAGCCCTTCTATATGCGCAGGGCAAACCACAACACTTACTGCAAGCCCAGCCACCCCAGGCGGAACCTATCTGTGGAGCCCAGGAGGGCAAACCACGAGTTCCATCGACGTGAGCCCAACAACCAATAGCACCTACAGCGTTGTCTATACACTCAACGGCTGCGCGTCTTTGAGCACCTCGAGCACCGTTACCGTTTCTCCGAGTCCAACAGTGAGCATTGCGCCCGTTACTTTTTGCCCAGGTGCAGCGGTTACTTTAACTGCCAACCCAAGCACAACTGGTGGAACATACACCTGGAATCCGGGAGGGCAAACAACAAGTAGCATTACTGTAAGCCCCACCAGTACCACCAACTACAGCGTTGATTACGCCCTTTTAGGATGCCCTACCGTGACTGCTACCGGTACGGCTACCATTGCAAATATTGTCGATTGGGCAAATATCCAATGGCCCGGAACCTCCAATATTTGTGAGGGCGAATCCTTGAGCATCTACGGGCAAGTTTATGAAGCGGGGCTCACCAACCTAGCAGGGCAAGCAGCGGGTATCAGCGTTTCCTATGCCATCTCCTCGACAAATACAAATCCTGCCACATGGCCAACTAGTTCTTGGTCTAGCGCAACTTATAATCCGCTCTCTAGCGTCAATCCAAACAACGACGAATATAGCGCAACCCTCACTGGCCTGAGCGCTGGAACTTACTATTACGCATTTAGCTACACCTACAACGGCTGTACCGTTTATGGCGGATTCAACCCGAATGGTGGAGGCTTTTGGGATGGCAGCAGCAACGTCAATGGGGTTGTAACGGTTACAGCCAATACTGCTCCCTCCTTCAGCCCAGTTGCGGCAATTTGTTTTGGATCTTCATTAACTGCCCTTCCGACTGTTTCGAATAACGGTATCAGTGGCAGCTGGACGCCTGCGCTCAACAACACGCAAACGACAAGTTATACCTTCACGCCAACTTCAGGTACTTGCGCAACTACCGCTAACCTCACGATTACCGTTGATGCCTTGCCAACAGCTGGCATCACCAACAATACAAACACTCCAGAACTCAACTGTACCACAACAAGCATTTCACTCACCGGCACAGGTGGTACCAGCTATAGTTGGAATGACGGATCTGCAGTCATCAGTACGAATGCGAGTTTGAGCGTCACGAGTCCCGGTTTGTATGAAGTTACTGTTACAAATGCAGCTGGCTGTCAGGATGCACTCGCCATCCAAATTTCGCAAGACACCATCTCGCCAATCATTTCGATCTCTATCGCTACTAACGAACTCAATTGCAACACAACGTCCATCAACTTAAATGCCAATGGTGCCACCACATATACTTGGTACAACGGCGCAAGCGCAATTGGCGCCGGAGCTAGTCTTGTCGTGAACGCACCGGGAACTTATACTGTTATTGGAGCAGAACCAAATGGTTGTACGGCTACGTCAAGTGAAACAATCACACAAAATATTGTTTTACCAGCCTTAACGCTTTCAAATTTAAGTGGAACAACCACATTGAATTGTTCCACCACCACCATTGACCTCAGCGCAACTGGAGGCTCGACATATTCTTGGAGCAATGGCACTTCTATAGTGAGTACAAATGCTACCTACAGCGCTACTACACCAGGCACCTACACCGTTACCACAACTGGGGCCAATGGTTGCAGTGCCAACGCTAGTATTACCATCACTCAAGATATTACCGCGCCTAGTATTGCCCTCAGCACTACCAATGGCAGCATTTTGAATTGTAGCATAACGACAACTACCCTGAGCGCTACTGGTGCGAACAGCTACTCATGGAGCAATGGCAGTAGCATCGTGGGCAGCACCGCCTCCATCAACGTCACTACGCCCGGAACCTACACCGTTACAGCCACTGGGGCCAATGGTTGTACAAGTACGGCGAGCCAGGTGGTTACACAAGATTTATCTGCGCCTACTGCAGCTATAAGTAGTTCTGTTGCCAACAATACGCTTACTTGTGCCACCACAAGTATTTCCTTAACAGCCAGTGGAAACGGCACTTATTCTTGGACACAAGGCGCAACAAACCTTGGCAATACGGCAACATTAAACGTCACCAATACAGGGACTTATATCCTGACAGTTACTGGATCAAATGGTTGTACGGCAACAGCAAGCACGATTATCACTCAAGATACGCAAGCCCCTACAGCAGCCATTTCGGCAAGCCCGCAAACCAATATACTCACTTGCAGCACCACTTCTATCGCCCTCACTGCTAGTGGAGGTGTTTCCTACGCTTGGTCAAACGGAACGACAAATATCGGCAGCACCGCAAGTATCAATGTAAGCACACCTGGAATTTATACAGTAACGGTAACGGGTGCAAATGGCTGTACTGCAAGCGCCAATTCCAACATTACACAAGATATTATTGCGCCGATCGCTTCCATTGATAACCCGACAAACACCACAACACTCAATTGTACCACAACCAGTATCTCACTAAATGCAACTGGTGGGGCAAGTTATGAGTGGTCAAACGGAACGATTGTTGTTGGCACAAATGCAGCCCTGAGCGTGAGTAGCCCAGGAACCTACACAGTTACTGTCACAGGTCCGAACGGATGCACCGCGACAGCAAGTACGACCATCACCCAAACAACTGCAGCACCTGTTGTTGCAATTACCAATGCGCCCAATGCAAGCGAACTCACCTGTAGCCTTACCTCTATCGGTTTAACAGCCAGCGGAGGCGGAACATATTCGTGGTCAAACGGAACAGCTATTCTCGGAACCACAGCATCCTTAAATGTAACCACCCCCGGTACTTATACAGTTACTGTAACCGGCGCCAACGGATGTAGTACTACCTCAAGCACTGTCATTACACAGAATCTCACAGCGCCTACCGCTGCAATTGCGTCCAACCCAAATACAACGATGTTGTCTTGCACCAACAATGCACTTTCCTTGACAGCAACAGGTGGCACTAGTTACTCCTGGAGCAACGGCACTACAACTATTGGCACCAGCGCAACAATAAGTATTGCCAATCCTGGGACTTATACGGTCACCGTTACAAGTGCCAACGGATGCACGGCAACGGCAGCAACGACCATCACGCAGAATAACCAAGCGCCAACAGTTAGTATCGCTGCAACAGCCAACGGCGTACTGACCTGCAGCACAACCAGCATTACCTTAACCGGAAGTTCATCTACCGGTTCCGGCACCGCAACTTGGCTAAATGGCTCCACCGTTTTAAGCACAGGCCCAATATCAGGTGCAGGTAACGTCTCTAATTATAGCGTGAGTACGCCTGGAACTTATACATTGAATATACTGGAAGCAAATGGTTGTCTTGGCACCACTAATTATGTAGTGACACAAAATATTGCAGTTCCCGTCGCATCAATTGTATCTTTAGCCAACACAACCATATTAGATTGTAATGTCACAGCAATTACCTTAGCTGCATCTGGAGGAGTGAACGCTTCTTGGTCAAATGGGACGGGTACCATTAGTATCAATAACAATATCAGTGTGACCACTCCTGGCACATATACCGCTACTGTTACAGGTTCAAACGGATGTATTGATACAGAGCAAATCACTATTACTCAAAACATTACTGCTCCAACAGCCGCCGTGACCAATAATACGGCCGCAACGCAATTGACCTGCTCACTCACGAGCATGAGCCTCACCGCAACGGGTGGCGGCACCTATTCTTGGTCTAATGGCACCTCTGTTGTGGGTACAACAGCGAATTTAACTGTCACAACTCCCGGAACCTACACCGTAACCGTCACTTCAAGTACAAATGGTTGCACCGCCACAAACGCTACAATTATTACCCAAAATATCACGCCGCCAACAGCAGCCATTTCTAGCGTGCCGAACCCAGCTGTATTGACCTGTACGACGACCAGTATTGCACTAACTGCATCTGGAGGCGGATCGTATTCCTGGATTGCTGCAGGCACCAACTTAGGTACACAAGCCAATATTTCTGTCACCACGCCTGGCACCTACACCGTGACCGTGACTGCTCCAAATGGCTGTTCATCTACAGCCAGTACCACCATTACCCAGAATACGACAGCGCCAAGTGTGAATATCACCAATTTACCGAATGTCAATATACTCAACTGTACTACCACCTCTATCAACTTAACGGCAACGGGTGGCACAGCATATAGTTGGTCAAACGGAACAGCAGTTGTTGGAACCGCCGCAACGCTGGCTGTCAGCTCACCCGGTACTTACACCGTTACCGTTACAGCGGCAAACGGTTGTACGGCAACCGCGAACAGCATCATCACACAAGATATTTCAGCGCCAACTGCTACCATTACCAACAACTCCAACACCAACCTATTGACTTGTTCGCAAACGAGCATTTCCTTGACCGCAAGCGGAGGAGTTAGTTATTCTTGGTCTAACGCAACGAGTGTTGTTGGAACTGCCGCTGCCTTATCTGTAACTGCACCCGGAACATACACAGTGACAGCTACTGCTGCGAATGGCTGTACTGATACCGAACAAATCGTCATTACGCAAGATGTATTAGCACCTACAGCAGCGATTGCTAATGCTGGCACGACAACTGTTTTGGATTGTAACATCACAAGTATTTCACTAACTGCCAATGGAGGTGTTGCTTATTCGTGGTCTAACGGCACAAGCGTTGTGGGCACCACGGCGCCACTTTCGGTAAGCACAGCCGGCACCTACACCGTGACGGTGACAGCGGCCAATGGCTGTACAGACACGGAGGCGCTAACGATTACATTCCAAGCAAATACCAACCCTACTTTCACGCAAATAGCGCCGATCTGTACGGGAGGTGTCATCAACTTAGCTACAACTTCTAATAATGGTGTGAACGGAAGCTGGAGTCCGGCGCCGAACGCGAATGCTACTACCACCTACACGTTTACGCCAAACACAGGGCTCTGCGCCAATACCGCTACCATGACAATTGTGGTCAATCCGTATCCGAGCATTACCGCTCAAAACGATACCATTTGTACAGGAGCCAACGGTACCATTACCACACAAATCAGTTTAATTGGCGGTACTTATACTTGGAACAACAGCACAAATACACAAGCAAATTTGCTTGCTGCTCCGAACGCCACGAGTACTTATACCGTAATTTACAACTTGGCGGGTTGTACCGATACCGCTAGTGCGCAAATTGTTGTCAATCCTGTGCCTGTTGTGCAGGTTCAAAACGCCACTATTTGTGCGGGTCAGGCAGGTGCGCTAATAGCAAGCGCCAACTTAGCCAACGGTGCTTATTTATGGGCCAACGGGACCACCAACGACACACTCGTACTCAGTCCGAATAGCACCACAAGTCAGGCTGTGACTTACACGTTGAACGGTTGTACATCTATACCTGTGACGGCAACGCTTACGGTTAATCCTGTGCCGACCATTACCATGAACAACCAAACCATCTGTGCTGGTGACCCCGTTACCATGCAAGCAAATGCCAACCCTGCGGGCACTTATTATTGGGGGCCGAATGGCGTACAAGGTATTGCCACGAACACATTTACACCAACGCAAGATTCAACGATTGAAGTATTCAATGTACTCAATGGCTGTTCGTCTGATACCATTCAGGCAAATATCACCGTTTTGCCCTTGCCTATTAGCACCTTCAATGCGAATATCTTACAAGGTTGTGTGCCACTCAGCGTAGATTTCAGCGCAGACGTACTCAACAACACAACATATACTTGGCAAACAAGTAATCAGCTGACTGCGAGCGGCGCCCAAACCACCTTAGATTTTCAGTCAAATGGCTCGTTTTCTGTTACTTTGACCGCAACCTTAAATGGATGTAGTAGCAGCACAACCATTGCAAACATGATCGAGGTAGATAACTATCCAATTGCAGCATTTGAACCTTCATCACAAGTATTTACAGAGCCCAACCAAGCCCTTTCTTTCTGGAATAGTTCTGTAGGCGCCACAAGCTACCAATGGAACTTTGGTGAAGGCGGCTCTTCAAGTGAGGAAGCCCCTACACATATCTTTAACATCGATAACGAGGGCACAACCGTTCTTCTATATGCCTACTCAAATCTTGGCTGTTCGGATACAGCAAGCTTCTATATTGGCTTTGACCCAGGTTTAGTATATTACATTCCTAACTCATTTACACCTGACGCAGACCAATTCAATCAAACCTTTCTGCCTATCTTTACGTCCGGAATTGATCCTTACAATTACCAATTGCTCATCTACAACCGTTGGGGAGAAGTGATTTTTGAATCATTGAACCCAGCATTTGGTTGGGACGGATCTTTTGGGCTGCAAGGCAACCCATGCCCGGTTGGGACGTATACGTATATGATTACCGTCAAACTGCCATCAGTAGACAAACGCCAGACCATCAAAGGTCACATAAATTTGATTCGATAAATGAAAAAACTTTTACTCCTTAGCATCATACTTTTTTCTGTACTTGGTATTTCTTTTGCGCAAGGCACAGCCATTAGTGTTGGTACTCAAACAACGACCTTCACGAGTATGATCAGAGGCTATCACTTTACAGCCCCTACAAGTTTCACTATTTGCGGTTTATACATTCCGCCAGATGCTGCCCCAACAGGAACCCAAACCATTCGCGTGGTGCGTTTTACAGCTGGCCCACCTCCTGCATTTGCAGGTACCACAAATAATTTTGTGCAGTTATTTACAATTTCTAATGCCCCAGCAACTCAGGTTATTGCGTGTAACATTCCCGTAGCCGCTGGCGAAATCATCGGTGTGTATGGTGCCAGAGGTGCCAATTGCGTCAACAGCTACGGCCCTGCAAATTTTGTAACGAGTATCAACGGATTCAACACCACACTCCAACGCAGCGGCATGCAATCTTGCCCTGCTGGTACAGGTGCAGCAATGGCCAACATTTGGTCGGAGGTCAATTACAACATCGGCCGTATTTCAATGTACATCAACTGCTGCCAAACGCCAACCCTTACCGCTTCCAATACAAGCCCTATTTGTGCAGGGCAGCCCTTTTCGCTTGGCGCTGTTCCAAACCCAACCGGCACCAACTATTCTTGGGCTTGGGCTGGGCCAAATAGCTTCACTTCTACCCAACAAAACCCAACAGTTGCCAGCCCTACTTTATTGGCTGCAGGTACATACACTGTTACGCTCACCGTTCCAAACTGCGGCACTGTAAACGCCACAACCACCGTTACGGTCAATCCAGGACCTACAGTAACAGCAGCTCCACTGACAATTTGTGCGGGAGCTAGCGGCAACCTCACTGCAAGCTCCACGACACCCGGAGGTACTTACACCTGGTTTTTAAATGGTACACAAGTAGGTACGGGCCCGAGTATCTCTGTATCTCCGTCAACTACCACCACCTACTCTGTAGATTACTCAGCCGCTGGTTGTACCGGAACAACAAACGTTACGGTCACGGTAGAACCTACGCCTCAGCCAACCGTCACTACCGATTCAGTATGTGTGGGCTCAGCAGGTTCGCTTTTTGTCAATAATGTAAGTGCCGGCGGTACTTACCTTTGGGACACAGGCGCCACCACTTCAAGTTTAACAGCAAACCCAACAGCAACAACTAGCTATAGCGTTGTCTATACGAGTTCAAATGGCTGTGTCGCACCTAGTGTGAGCGGGACCATCGTTGTGAAGCCTTACCCTGTCATTAGCACCGCAAACGACACCATTTGTTTTGGTGGCTCCACAACACTCAGCACTAACGTTGACCTTCCCGGGGGTACCTACACTTGGGCTCCGCTTGCAGCGAATAGTGCGAGCATCACAGTTAGCCCAGCGGCTACTACCACCTATACAGTTATCTATGACTTATTAGCTTGTCAGGATACCGCTACTGCAACTGTTTTAGTTAACCCTATTCCAGTTGCGCAAACTGCAAACGCGGTCATTTGTTTTGGGGATGTCATCAATCTTGTTGCAACAGCAAACTTACCGGGCGGAACTTATCTTTGGTCTACGAACGATACCAACGATACCATTTCAGTTAGCCCTGCAAGCAGTACTAGCTATACAGTAACATATACATTAAACAACTGTACAAGCCCCGCAGCCACAGCGCAAGTTACGGTGAATCCAATACCTGTAGTAACGCTGACTAGCGCAACTATCTGTGAAGCAGATCCCGTTACCCTGACTGCAACACCCGACTTAATTGGTGGTAGCTATGCATGGGGGCCAAACAGCCTTCTTGGCGGCGCTAACCAAACATTTACGCCGTTACAAGACAGCACACTCACAGTTGTCTACACGCTCAACAATTGCCCAAGTTTACCTGCCACAGGCACCGTCACCGTTCACCCACTTCCAATCGTTACTTTTAGTGCCAATCCTGTTGAAGGCTGCGCTCCACTTGCAGTGAGCTTGACAGCAGACGACGCCACAAACACCACCTACAGTTGGTCTACTAGCAATGGTCTAAGTGCGTCTGGTACTGCTCCAACGATTGTTTTTGGCAACGGTGGTACCTTTGATGTAAGCTTAGCGGCTACCACTTCATTTGGCTGCTACGACACACACACCGAACTAGCCTACATCTATGTAGAAGACCTCCCTGTTGCCGATTTTGAATCGCCAATAAGTGTCTTTACACAAGAGGCACAATACGTGATGTTTAGCAATTTGTCCATGGGAGCTACCAACTACGTTTGGGATTTTGGAGACGGGCAATTCGCCTACGACTTCGAGCCATCACATGTGTTCCAAAACACCACAGAGGGCTACACCATTACACTCACTGCACTGACCGACCTCCAATGTGCCGATGTCACTTCAATTAGCATTGGTTATCAGTACAACGAACTTCTCTACATCCCGAATAGCTTTACACCAGACGGCGACCAAAACAACCAAGTCTTTTGCCCAGTATTCTATTCTGGATATGACGCGCAAAACTACGAGTTCAAGGTCTATAACCGTTGGGGAGAAGTCATCTTTGAAAGCCGCAACGCATTGGTTGGCTGGGATGGTACATACGGACCAGATGCACTCGAAGCGCCAGCTGGTGTCTATACTTATCGTATATTATACAAAAACCCAGATTTAGACGAACGCAAGGTCGTGACGGGTCATGTAAATTTGCTGCGCTAGTTTAGAGAAAATCCTATCTTTGGACCTGACCACTCAGGTACATGAAGGAACGTAGTTTTTATTCCAATCTTTTCTTCTCACTAGGACTCAACCTCCTGGTGAAGCCGATAGCTATCTTCCTGATAGATGCCACTGTGCAAAATATCGTAGGGCAGCAATACGGCATCTATTTCGCTTTTTTCAATTTTAGCCTGATCATTTCAATTGTATTTGATTTAGGTGTGAATAACTACAGCACAAGACTCAGCGCTCAAAACTTGCCAGAAGCCAAAAAGTTGTTTTCAACTATCTTAGGACTGCGCTTTCTATTGCTGCTTGTTTATCTTGCAGGCATAGGCCTTCTCAAAGTTTTTGTTGCACTCTCTTGGATGGAATATAGGCTGATTCTCTTGCTTGGCCTCAATCAATTTTTAATTGCCAACATCTCCTTTTTTCGGAGTTATTTTGCCGGACTACAATACTTTCGCCTAGATGCTTTTTTGAGTATCCTCGATCGGCTTTTGCTCATCTTATCTGTGGGCTACATTATTTATTTTTATCCCGATGGTTTCAAGCTGATCGATATCGAATCTTATAGTATTTATCAATTTGGCTGTTACGCGCTAAGTTTTCTAGTTGCCGGTTGTTTAGCGTTTTACCTGATTAAACCCCAGTTGGAAATTCCTCGCCTTAATACCTTTTTTCCTATCGTTAAAAAATCTATTCCATTTGCGTTACTCATCGTACTGATGACGCTTTATACGCGTATTGATGCACTTTTACTCCTGCACTTTTCTGTAGATAACGGCACACAAGAAGCAGCATATTATGCGCAAGCCTATCGCTTAATTGATGCGCTTTATATGTTTGCGATGGTTTTTGCCGGACTCCTCTTTCCGATGTTTGCCAAAATGCTCAAAGAAAATCCATCGGCAATTGCCGCTTTGGTAAGCCAAGCCAGTAAACTACTTCTTGGGTCGAGTTTAGCTTTTATTGTTTTTAGCCTTTTCCGTGGTGGTCTTTTGATTGATCAAATTTATGACAACACTTCAGTTGAAAGCAATAGCATATTGTTTTTATTGAGCATCGCCTTTTTTGGAATGGCCTCAAACCTTATTTATGGATCTTTGCTCACAGCTAATGGTTCCTTAAAGGTATTGAATACGATTTCATTTGTTGGTTTGTTGGTCAATATCAGTTTGAATTTGATTTTAATCCCTAAGGTGCTCAATAACGGAGCAGTAATGGCTGCAGGGGTAGCGGCGCTCACTCAAATTCTTGTTGCCTTGGCACAAGCCATTTACTGTAAACGCTTGTTTAATTTGCCGCTTGTAGCGCGTCATTTTTATAGATTTCCCTTGCTCGTTTTTGGTTTGTTGTTTTGGTTTGTTGTTGTTGATCGGACTCCCATCGGTTATATATACGGTGACTGGATCTTGTTAATTGATATTTTAGTAACGATGTTCTTGCTTTTAGCTTTTAAATTCATAGATGTCAAGGAGCTGATTTCGCTTGTTCAAACCCGCAGTAAAACGCAATAAATATGGATTTTTGGAGTTAATGTCATAGCTTTGAAAAAAAATTGCCGCAAGTAAGCACTATGGAAAACAATAACCTCTCAGACCAACGCAACGCATTATTAATTTTTCTCTGGAACCAACGCAAATCATTGCTCCTCTTTACAGGTGTAGCCGCGGTCCTTTCTGTTATCGTCGCTTTTATCATTACCCCACTCTATTTGTCTACTGCAATTGTCTTTGCTGCAGCATCGAGCAACGTTTCTTTCTCTGAGCAACGCAACGTAAAAGCAGCAGCTATGGATTTCGGAGAAGAAGAACAAGCCGAGCAATTGGTTCAAATTTTATCGACATCGCGCATCAGAGACCGTATTGTCCAGAAGTACGACCTCATGAAAGACTACGAGATTTCAAAAACAGACCCCAATAAATTTTACAAACTCAACAAGGCCTACAACGAGCATTTTACCTTTAGCCGCACGCGCTACGGCTCCATTCAGATCGATGTGCTCGACGAAAACCCTAAGCAAGCGGCTGCCATGGCCAATGACATCGTAGACCTCATCGATACCATCAAGAACGAAATGATCCGCGAGCGCACCATTCCTGCGTTCCAAATCAATTTGCGCAAAAAACAGCAAATGGAAAAAGAGCGCGACTCAATCTTACTGCGCTTAGAAGATCTCGCCGAATTAGGCGTTTTGCCCAACGATACACGCGCCACGCTTTATCAAGCCTTAGTTGACGCTAAAAATCCACAAGAAAAAGAAGAGCTCCGCAAGAAAATTGAAGCCAATAGCAAATACGGTTCAGTTTACGACGGGCTAGAATACCAGCGCAACGAAAAAATTGTGAAGATCGAAGACTTTAAGGTATCCTACGAACAAGCTGAGTCTGATGCCAACGCTAAATTCAATCACAAATTTGTGGTAGAAAGAGCCGTGGTTGCCGACCGCAAAGAAAAACCCAAGCGCATGATCATCGTGCTCGTGTCAACTATAGGTGGTTTTCTTTTCGGCATGTTCTTTTTATTGATCCGTCAACGCATCAAAGAACTCCAACAGACCGCTGCATAAAGTTCAAATGAACGACCCTACAGTTTATTCTCTGATTCCCGTTGGCCTTCTGGCCATCTATTTTGCTATTTTTCAAACCGAGAAACTCTTTTTGAGCCTGGCCTTTCTAACGCCGCTCTCCGTGAATATCGAAGAATACACCAGTAGTTTTGGTTTGTTTCTACCGACCGAACCCTTGTTGTTTGGCTTGATGATTTTATTGAGTGCTTTTCAACTCAAAAAAGGATTCCTGCCCGTTCAGGTTTGGCGCAGTCCGCTGATCTGGACCATCATCATCTATTTACTTTGGCTTTTATTGTCGACCATTACCAGTAGCCACCCCATTGTCTCATTAAAGTTTATCCTCGCAAGACTCTGGTTTATCATCCCAATTTTATTCTTTGGAACTTACTTTTTTCAAAAACGCAGTAACCGCATTGCGTTCTTGTGGCTTTTTATTGTTGCCACCGTACTGGTCATTATTTATACCCTGATCCATCATTCCTTTTATGGATTTGGCGAAAAAGAAGGGCATTGGGTGATGTCGCCATTTTTCAAAGACCACACCATTTACGGCGCCATTGTAGCACTTGTGCTGCCACTGACTGTTGGGCTTTACCTTTACAAGAAACACAATCCGTTGGTGCAAATGACCCTTCTCACGCTCATCGCGATCATTTTGGTGGGCTTGGTGCTCTCGTATACGCGTGCAGCTTGGCTGAGTGTGGTAGGAAGCATTGGCGTAGCAGTTGTGCTGTATTACAAAGTTTCTTGGAAATCCATTGCTGTTTTGGCAAGCATTGGCGTGGTGGTGGTTTTGATCCAATGGGACCGCATTCAGATGGAACTCGAACGCAATAAGTACGAGCATACCACAGAAGCTTTTGACGAGCGCCTGCAAAGTGCAGCGAATATTTCTACAGACGCCTCCAATTTGGAGCGCATCAACCGTTGGAGTTGCGCAATTGAAATGTTCAAGCAGCGGCCTATTATGGGTTATGGCCCCGGTACCTATGCTTTTGAGTACGCACCTTTTCAGCGACCAGAAAACCTCACAATCATCTCCACTAATTTCGGCGACATGGGCAACGCACACAGCGAATACTTGGGTGCACTCGCAGAAACTGGCCTCATTGGCATGCTGAGTTTAATTGCACTCATCTTTGCGATATTTTATACTGGAATTACGCTCTATCATCGCTTGCCCAAAGCCAACAAAGAGGATAGAATTATTGTATTAAGTACCATAATGGCGCTCACCACATATTTTATCCATGCCTTTTTAAATAACTACATGGACACCGACAAGGCCGCAGTACCTATCTGGGGAATTTGCGCGATGTGGTTGGTTTACGAACGCGAACTGAGTACTAACGACCAATCCAAAGCGACGGATTGAGTGTCACTGGGCTTGCGCCAACTACCTGATGAACTTCAAAGTGACACACAGACACGCCGCTGTCATTGAGTAGCGTGCCGATTGCTTGTTTGGTGGAAACCTTAGCCCCCACACCCACAAACGTTTCAGATAAGTTGCCATAAACAGTACGGTACGCTCCGTGCTTGATGATCACCACCTTGCCTGCACCTGCCACAGAAAAGACTGTCGTGACCTCGCCTTCAAATACCGCGCGCACTTTTGACCCTCTGTTGCACGTAATATCGATTCCGTTGTTGTTCCACTCCACGCCGCTTAGGGTTGGATGGTAATTGCGGCCAAATCGTTCGGTCACGCTGCCGTTGTCTACAGGCCAAGGCAAACGGCCTCGGTTGGCTTCAAAACTTTTGCCAATTGCAGCGCCCTCGATAGAAATTGGTGTGGCTACAACTTTTGGCGCCGCAGGAGGCGTTGTTGCTTTCGGACTTGCCGTGGTAGTGCTAGATCCTTGTGTGTTAGTCGGGGCTTTTGTGGCCTTTTTGGCTAACTCTGCCTGACGTGCTGCTTCGCGGGCTTGTTCTTTGGCGATATCTGCTCTAATGGCGGCGTCAATTTGTTTTTTGAGCTGAATTTTCTTGCGCTCGTCTTCTTTGAGTTGGGCAATGAGCGCTTGTTCCTCTTTCTTGAACTTTTGATAAGACTTTTCCTTTTTGGACTTGTCATTTTCAATGAGTTGGCGCTCTTGTTTTTTCTCTTCTAAGGCCTGTTGCTTGATGAGCTTTTCGGAGTCAATTTGATTGATTTCCTTGAAAATGAGTTGTTGGTGTTGCTTGATGAGCGCTGCTTGTTTTTGCTGAACAGCGGCCACTTTTTTGAGGTAGCGGTTGCGTCTGAGTGCTTCGTTGTAGTCTGCGGAGGCCAATAAATACATGAGTTTGTTGTAGTTGCCGCGGTGCTTGTAGGCATACAAGAAAATTTTGCGGTATTGTTGCTTGAGTTGGGTGAGTTTGGCGCGCAAACGCTTGATCTCCATCTTTTTTTGAACGATTTTCATTTCGGCGCTGCGCACCTGGTTGTCAAAAAGGTTGACCAACGCTTCGCGGCTCTTGATTTGGTTTTCGATCAAACGGATTTCATTGAGCGAAGCCTGGCTGTTGTTCTTCACTTTATTCAACAGCTTTTTGGTATTAGAGATGCGCTTCTCTAATTTTTGCTGTTCGCGCTTGAGCTGGTTTTGGTCTTGCTGAGCGTAGGCCATAGGAGCCATACACAAGAGCAAGACGATGCTAATCACATTTTTCATAGCTTTCTGGTATGACGATGATTAATTCTTGTGGTTCGTTGACCTCGACACGCTCGTAGAGCAAAGTGAGCAACAGCGTTTTTTTAGGTGTGCGGATATTGATTTCAACTTTCAAAGGCAAATCAAAGCCATTGAGTTGCTGTCTTTCTAAATAGACAACACTCACCTCCGTAGCATCTTCGAGACTCCAAATTCGGGTTTGTTTGAGGCCCTTGGCGTCGTTAGTGAGGTGGTATTGAATCATGAGGTCGTCGCGTTGTTTGCGGTCTGGCCTCTTGCGGTCGTGCTTTTTATGGGTCGAGATACTATACTGAAAAGGGTCGTTGTCGACAAAATATTTTTGCGTGATTTGATAATCTAAAGGTTTGCCGTATATGATCTCTTCAATGTTTTCATAAGAAAAATCAACGCCGAATAACTCTTTCAAGTAATCCAACGAAGCAACTGTATAGCAGCGGTCTCGTTTGTTGACAACGCTGAGGGTGTCTTGGGTTACAAGTGCAGTCACTACCGGAATGCGGGCATAAGTAATGATGGCCGAAACGGCGCTGTCACTCACAATTTTGATGGACGTTTTGACAGAGATTTCGCTTTCGTCTGCAGGTTTACTTAAATCTTGATAAGACAGTGCAAGCTTGCTGTAAAAGGTCTTTGGCTCGATGTGCGAAAGGCTATCGATGCGGTCTATCAACTCTTTATCCTTGAGCTTAGGGAGTTTTTCAAGGTCGCTTTGTTCGGCAACAAGCGCTTGTGTTTTACAAGCCGAAAGACCTACAAACAAAAAGCAGCTGAAAAATAACTTATGGAACTGGAACATACGTTTTTTTAGAGATTTTCTCGGAAAGCACAATACTGCCCTCTCCAAAAGTAAGCGCCTTCTGCCAGCAATTATTTGCTTCTTGAACTTGCCCTAAATGAAAATAAATATCGCCGAGGAGTTCTTGGTAGGCGGCGGTTTGTTGCAGCTTGTCTGTGCTGATTTTCTGTATTTCTTGCTGTGCCATTTGGTAAGCACCCGTTTGAAATGCGGTATAGGCTAATTCAAAAAGGACTGGTGCGTTGGCCGCATCTTTTGAAAGCATTTCTTGCAAGCGCTGCTGCGTTTTTGGCAACTCTATTTTAAAATGAGATAGCGCGTGGAGGTATTTCAATTCGAGGTCGTTGGAACTGACGCTCAGTGCGTCCTTAAATGCGGCAAATGCGGCTGCTTGTTTTTGCAAACCTAAGTTGGCAATGCCTTCTTGCAAAGCGATTTCGGCTAACAATACATTGTCGTTGAGCAATACTCCTTTAGAAAGAGTGAGGTTTTCTAAGGCTTCGGTATATGAACCACTTCTATTGAGCATCATGGCTTTGAAAAAGAAAGGAAGTGGCTGACTCGGAAATAATTCCGCACAACTAGACGCGTCTTTGAGGAGGGTGGTCCATGCTTCTTGCTCGTAGGCTAAAATCAGCACCTGACTCCAGACCGGAAACAAGTTGGGGTCGCAGCGCAGCGTTTGTTGGTAGCTGGCAATCGCTGCTTTGATTTGACCAGAAACGTAATAGTAATCGCCGGCAATGGAGTGCGCCTTGGCCTCGTTGGGATAGGTTTGGGTCATGTACACCACAAGGGGCTCCAACTTCGGGTCAATGGCTTTTTGTGTCTTTTCGTTGACCAACATGATCAAAATATTCATTTTCTGATCGAGGCTTGGTCCCTGCGCTAAAATGCCAGCCTGTAGGTATTTTTTGCCTTCATCCACTTTGCCAGAACGGTAGAGCATTTCGCCGTACATGAGCAGCGCAACGCCATTTTGCGGGTCTGCGGCAACGAGGTCTTTGAGCAAGCCAAAACCAGCTGTATAATTTTGGGCCCTGAAATAATGATCGACTAAATTGGCCAGGATACTGGCTTCGGTCGGGAAGCGCAGTCGGGCAGATTCAAGCAAAGCAACACTTTCTTTGGTCTTGCCCATTTGCTGCAAAAGGCGGAATTTTTCAAGCACTGTGCTCGGGTTTTCACCGAGTTGTTGTTCCATTTGCTCAATGAGCGCAAAAGACTTACTCGATTTATTGAGCTCTTCGTAACTCTTCAATGCACCGCTGTAATAATCGATGTTTTTTGGATCTGCTTTTAGCAATACTTCGAACACTTCAGCGGCATCTTGAAAACGACCCAATTGCTGGTACATAAAAGCCAACTCGCGCTTGTAATGCAGGTTTTTGGGATCGAGTTGAGCAGCTTGTTCGGTATGGAATGCGGCCTCTTGGTACTTTTCTTGTTTGAGGTAAATTTGAAATAGCGCGTAATGCACGGCGGCGTCTTTGGGTTGTTTTTGCAAACAGGCCTTGAACGCTTGAATTGCTTCTTCGTTTTGTGCATTGAGCATATTGCGCACGCCGCTGTGAAACTGCCGAATGTAAGCAGGGTCTTGCAATGCAGCTGTGGGTTCTTGCACTTTACAAGAAGCCAAAGCGATCAGCGCGAGGGCGAACAGTATCTTATTCATTGACCGTGCTGAAATCGCCTAAGCTAAGGTCTTTTGAGCGGCCATTGTATTGCGCATTTGAGCCGATCATGGCGCCACTTAGGTTGACTCCTGATAACTTGGTTTGGTTGCCAACGATGCAATTTGAAATATTGACATTGGTCAGAATGGTGCCTTCGCCCAAAGAAACATGTGGCCCAACAACCGATCTTTCGATGCGCACGTTGGGACCAATATAACAAGGCTGAATGATGACGCTATCTGTAAAATTGGCAGATAAATGCTGAAGGCGGCCTGCCTCGGCGTCGTGTTCGAGCACGCGTTGGTTGGTTTCTACCGTGACTTCTTTGTTGCCGCAATCGAGCCATTCGTCTACGGTGCCTGGTTTAAAGGCTACACCCGCTTCTGTGAGGCGGCGCAGGGCGTCTGGCAATTGGTATTCGCCGCTTTTGACCACGTTGTTGTCAATGAGGTATTGGAGTTCTTGCTTGAGGCGCCCGCCATCTTTGAAGTAATAGATGCCGATCATGGCTAAATCCGAAACGAAAGTTTGTGGTTTCTCGACAAAATCGATAATGTGCCCTTGGGCGTCGAGCTGAACAACACCAAATGCACTTGGATCTTCGATTTGCTTGACCCATAAGATGCCTTCATCTTCGGAAGAGATTTTAAAGTCCGCTTTGAAAAGTGTGTCGGCGAAAGCCACCACCACTGGGCCGTCTAGCACTTCAGCTGCACACAATACGGCGTGGGCTGTGCCGAGGGCTTGTAATTGGTAATGGATGCTGCCTTTTGCGCCCAAACTTGCCGCTACTGCCAACAATTCTTTTTCAACTGCCTCGCCGAATTCGCCCACCACAAATGCAATTTCTTCAATGGGTTCTGCACAAACGCGTGCGATATCGGCAACCAATCGGTGCACAATGGGCTTGCCGCCAACCGGAACAAGTGGTTTGGGAATCGTGAGGGTATGGGGTCTGAGTCGGCTTCCGCGACCCGCCATCGGGACAATTACTTTCATGATATAAATTATTTAGTGCCGGTGCTCCCGAATCCGCCTTCGCCGCGCGCTGATGAGCTCAGTTCTTGGACTTGAACCAGGTTTACCTTTTCTACTTTACAAAAAACGAGTTGTGCAATGCGTTCTCCATCCGTTAACGTAACGGTGTCGGCCGACAGGTTTACAAGAATAATACCAACTTCTCCGCGGTAATCGGCGTCGATAGTGCCCGGTGTATTCAAAACGGTAAGGCCTTTTTTGAGTGCCAAACCACTGCGCGGACGCACCTGACATTCAAGACTTTGATCCATTTCAAGAAATAAACCTGTTGGAACCAAGGCGCGTTGCATGGGGGCCAAGGTGAGCGGGGCTTCTAGGGCTGCGCGCACATCCATGCCCGATGAACCTGCCGTTTGATAGGCTGGTACTTCGTGGTGGCTCTTATTGACAATTTTAACTTCGTGCAAACTCATCTTCCAAAATTAGCGCAATTCTGCACTCAAAAGCGCGCATATTCAAGGAATAATCAACAGCTTAGTATGGACAACATCGGTCATTTTAAGCGTATTTGCTTACTTTTGTGCTACAATCGAGTAGTTATGTTAGAAATACAACGCATCCGCCAAGAAAAAGAAGCCATCCTTGCAGCCTTGGCCAAAAGAAATATAGATGCAAGTCAAACCCTTGATGCCATCCTCGAAACAGACCAAAACTGGAGAATGGCCAAAACTCAACTCGATCAAGTTGCTGCCGAAATGAACCAACTTGCGCGCTCCATAGGTGAGCTCTTCAAGTCTGGTCAGCAGGCCGAAGCAACGGCCATGAAAGAAAAAACAAGCGCCTTAAAAATCCAAGAAGCAGCACTCAAAGAACAAGTCAGTGCCTTGGAAGACGCGCTCCAAAAACACCTTTATACTTTACCTAATGTTCCGAACGAAGCCGTTGTACAAGGCCGCGATGCCGAAGACAACCAAAACGTTTTTGAAGCAGGTAGCATTCCACAATTCAGTTTTGAGGCCCAACCACATTGGGATCTCGCCAAAAAATTCAAGCTCATCGACTTTGAACTCGGCGTTAAAGTCACCGGCGCAGGCTTTCCGTTTTACCGCGGCAAGGGTGCTAGACTACAGCGCGCACTCATTCAGTTTTTCCTAGACGAAGCCATTGCAGCGGGCTATGAAGAATTCATCTCTCCGCACATGGTCAATGAGGCCAGCGGCTACGGCACTGGGCAGCTCCCAGACAAAGAAGGCCAGATGTATTACGTCCAAGAAGACGACTTCTACCTCATCCCGACCGCAGAAGTTCCACTGACCAACATCTACCGCGATGTCATTTTACCAGACGCCAATTTCTCGATCAAAATGTGCGGTTATACGCCTTGCTTCAGACGAGAAGCGGGTTCTTACGGAAAAGATGTGCGCGGCCTCAACCGTTTGCACCAGTTTGACAAAGTAGAAATTGTACGTGTCGAACACCCAGACAACAGTGCCAAAGCGCTCGACGAAATGATCGACCACGTCAAGAACCTACTCGACAAATTAGAATTGCCGTATCGCATCTTGCGTTTGTGCGGCGGCGACATGGGCTTTGCCTCTGCCATGACCTACGATTTTGAGGTCTACTCTGCAGCCCAAGAAAAATGGCTAGAAGTAAGTTCGGTATCCAGATTTGATACTTTTCAGTCAAATCGCTTGAAATTGCGCTTCAAAGACGATAAAAAAACCACACTTTGCCATACGCTCAATGGTTCTGCCTTGGCCTTGCCGCGTATCCTTGCTTCTTTACTCGAAAACCACCAAACTGAAAACGGCATCCAAATTCCGAAGGCCTTACAAGCCTACACTGGTTTTTCGGTCATCGAGTAAGGCAATGTCTGGGCAATTTTGACGTTAATATGCAGTCTCTGCCCATGAACCGCTTTTTGAGCTCACGTCTCCTTCTATATTTCCTTTTCAACCTCATCGGGTTGGGTAGTTTCGCGCAGCAAAACAGCAGAATTGTAGCACTCGCACCAGACACCCTTGTGCAGTTCCTCGACAGCAATGTCATTTACACACCTTCTTTGTTCTTTTCTCATTTTAAAAATGGAACTGACACCATTAAAATGCCAGAGTACAATTATGTATTCGATGCCGATCGGAACACATTTCAATGGAACAACCTGCCCACAGACACCATTTATTTGCACTTTTTAGTCTTTGCCTTTGCACAAAACCAACGCTTTTTTCATTACCAATTGACGCCAACTTCCCCGCAAAATCTGCTCGAAAAGGAACGCGAAAAATTCCAAATCACGGCCCGCGGCCCACAAGATCTTTTTGGCGGCAATGCCATTCACAAAAGCGGCAGCCTAGCGCGCGGTATTGGCTTTGGCAACAACCAGAGCCTTGGCCTCAATTCGGCACTCAACTTACAACTCAACGGACAAATTTCGCCGGGTCTCATGCTCACCGCCTCGCTCTCAGATGCCAATATTCCGTTTCAAGCATCGGGTACAACCAACCAGCTCCGAGAATTCGATCAAGTTTTTATCCAAGTACACAACGAACAACTCAAGGTTACCGCCGGCGATTTCTGGTTAGACAAACCCGACGGACAATTCATGACTTACCGCAAACGTGCCCAAGGCGCCACCGGACAATACAACTGGCAGACGGCCAACGGCGCCAAGCTCTATACACAAAGCAGTGTGGGTTTATCCAAAGGAAAGTTCCAAAGACAAGTGATCCAAGGGCTCGAGGCCGTGCAGGGGCCGTATCGGCTTGTTGGCAGCAACAACGAACCGTACATTCTCATTTTGGCCGGCACCGAACGCATTTTTATAGACGGACAACTGCTGCAGCGCGGCCAAGAATTCGACTACATCATTGATTACGCGAGTGCCGAGCTCACCTTTACCTCTAGACACCTCATCACCAAAGACAGCCGAATTGTGGCCGAATTTCAATACGCCGATCAAAATTTTGCGCGTAGCTTACTCCAACACACCACGCGTTACCAAACCAAAAATTTCAAAACGTGGTTGGCGATATACCAAGAACAAGACCTCAAAAACCAAGCGCTGCAACAAGTGCTGAGCACCGAACAACTGCAGCAACTCAGTCAGATCGGCGACAACCTCAATGCTGCAAATGTGCAGGGCTATGATTCTAGCGCCTTCATTGAAAATGCGAATATGTACCGCCTCATCGATACGCTTGGCTACCAAAATATATTGGTGTTTAGTGTCGATGCGCAAGCGGCGCACTACCGCAGTACTTTTACCGAAGTTGGGATGGGTCAGGGAGATTACATTTTGGCGGGCGTCAGTGCTTCGGGTAATTATTACAAATGGATAGAACCTATTAACGGCAGCGCACAAGGTAATTTTGCGCCGATTCGGCGCGTACAAACACCCAAGCGCAAACAAATGGCCAGCGCAGGCCTCACCTATGACTTGCATCCGAATTGGTCTGTATTTGCAGAAAATGCGCTCAGCGAAAACGACCTCAATTTGTACTCCTCCCTAGATGACCAAAACAACTTGGGTTTTGCTTCTAAAGGCGGGCTGCGCTTTCACAAAACAACAAGTTTAGACAGCAGTAAGCGCGTCCTTGAAACCTCACTTGAATACCTTTATTTGAATGCACGCTTTGAACCTATAGAACAATTTCGGGCCGTTGAGTTTGACCGCGACTGGAACATCCGAAACCAAAACTACATAGGTGCCCAACGCCAGCTCGAGCTCAAACAGCGCATTGCGCACAGCCAATTTGGGCAAATCAATATTTTGGCGCAGCATTTTGACATCGATAGTTTGTTTTCGGGCCAGCGCCTCTTTTCAGACGGCAACTGGAAAGAAAATGGTTGGTCGGCCAAATGGGATGCCTCGGCTTTGCGCGCCCAAACGACCGCTACTCAAAATTATTTCGTGCGGCACCGCTTGAAACTAGACAAACAACTTGGATGGTTTAAACTCGGCTATATCGACGACCACGAATGGAATCAATTCAGCGGTAGTTTGCAAGCCAACTCTTATCAATTTTACGACGCCCAGGCGTTCATTCAGCTACAAACCACGCGCAAACTGGACCTAAAACTCTTCTACCGCGAACGCTATGACTGGCGCGCAGACAGCACACTACAACTCGCTGCCAAAGCCAAAACAACTGGTTTGGAACTCAAATGGGATCCGAAAACAACTCAAAATATGCAGGTGCTCTTGGGTGCGAGGCAGCTGGCGATCCTCGATTCTGCGCTTATTGACCAAAAGGCCGAAAAAAGTTTGGTGGCGCGTTTTGATTACAATGCCCGCTTCTTTAAAAATGCTTTGACCCTCACTACTTTTTATGAAATTGGTTCGGGACTGGAGCAAAAAAGGCGCTTTCAATACATTCGCGTCAACGACGGACAAGGAATCTATACCTGGATAGACTACAACGCTGATGGCATCAAAGACCTCAATGAATTTGAGCAAGCGATTTATGCGGATCAAGCTAATTACATCCGGGTTTTTGTGCCGAGTGCCAGTTATGCCGCGGTGTTTTCCAATGAGTGGAATCAGAGTATTCTTTGGAGACCCGAATTGCTTTGGCGCCAGCGCGAAGGCGCATTGGGTATTTTAGCTAAATTTTCGAATCAAACGCGCATTCGCGTACAGCGCAAATTACAAGACGGCACCACTTTGCAATGGCTCAACCCCTTGGCCTCAGATATCGGCGAATTGGCCCTGCAATCTGCCAATGCGCAATTCTCCAATTCCTTGTTCTTCAACCGAAACGCCAAAGTATTTAGTGCAGAATACAGCTGGTTGCAACAAGAAAACAAAATGCTACTAGCCAGCGGATACGACGCCCGCAGCCAAACCAAACACCAACTCAATTTGCGCCTGAACATCAACACCAAGTTTGCACTCGAAACAACCTTTTTACAAGGTCAAAATGCTGCCCTTGCAGATTATACCAGCGGGCGTAATTTTCAAATCAGCAACCAAGAAGTGAAGCCACAACTCATTTACCAAGAAGGATCCGCGTTGCGCTTGAGTTTTGCAGGGAGCATGGGCGAAAAAAATAACAGTGCATTGTACGGCGGGCAAAGTGCAAAGTCAAAGTCACTCGAAACCACCTGGAAAATCAACAGAAGTGAAAAAGGCAGCTTCAATGGCGCTTTCAAATATGTGTATTTTGATTTCGATGGCACCGCACTTTCTGCTGTCGGGTACGAAATGCTCGAAGGCTTGCGGCCAGGTACCAACTGGACCTGGAACCTGAGTTATCAGAAAATTCTTGGCAAAAATTTACAGCTCAGCCTCAATTACGGAGGTCGGCTCATGGAAGGTCAGTCTACAGTCCATACGGGTGGAATGGAGCTGCGCGCCTATTTTTAAGGCCTATGACTTCTTGAATTGTGCCTGAACAAAAGCCCTGGCCTTGGCGTCTGTGGCCACATAATCTTCGTAGAGCGGATCTAAGATATTAGCGACATTTTGCATACAGTACTCATTGAGTTGGCCAATTTCTAAAAAGGAAATCTTGCGGTCTAGGTAAGCCGCAACAGCCTCTTCATTGGCCGCATTGAGCGCACAAGCTGCTGTTCCTTGCGCAGCCATGGCTTGATACGCTAAGTCTAGATTTTTGAATACTTTGCGATCGGGCTGTTCGAAGGTGAGCTGCGGATAATCCATGAAATTGAATCTCGGAAAATCAGTTTTGTAGCGAGCGGGGTAGGTGAGTGCAAACTGGATTGGAAGCTTCATGTCGGGCAAACCCATTTGTGCTTTCATGCTGCCGTCTTCAAATTGCACCAAACTGTGTACAATAGACTGCGGATGCACAATGACATCTATTTGCTCCGGCTGCAAACCAAAAAGCCACTTGGCTTCAATGACTTCTAAGCCTTTGTTCATAAGGCTAGCTGAGTCGATTGTAATTTTGGCCCCCATGCTCCAGTTCGGATGCTTGAGCGCTTGTTCGAGGCTTACGTTTTGTAGTTGTTCGAGTGTAAAACCCCTAAATGGGCCGCCCGATGCGGTGAGGTAAATCTTTTCGATTGGATTGTGGAACTCGCCCACCAAACACTGAAAAATAGCGGAATGCTCAGAATCTACTGGATAAATATTGACCGCTTTTTCACGCGCTAATTTGGTGATGAGCTCGCCGGCTACCACTAAAGTTTCTTTGTTGGCAAGTGCAATTGTTTTGCCTGCTTCAATGGCGTGAATAGTCGGCTTCAGGCCCGCATAGCCCACCAACGCAGTGAGCACTGTATGCACTTCATTGGACTCCACTACTTGGCACAAAGCTTCTTGGCCCGCATACACATGGATATCAGCAGACCAAAGGGCATCTTTCACCTTTTGATATTGGCTTTCATCGGTAATCACAACAGCGTTGGGCTGAAACTTCAAAGCTTGCTCAATGAGCAAATCGGCATTCTTACCTGCGGTTAAAACCTGTAAATCAAAGTGGTCTGGGTAAGCCGCCAACACCTCGAGTGCTTGCGTACCGATAGAACCCGTAGAACCGAGTATGGCAATGCCTTTCTTTTCTTGCATAGGCAAAGTTAACAAATGAGCGGTAAAATGGTTGAAAATTGACTCTGTAACCTGTGTTACGCCATAATATAGATTTTGTCTATTACTTTGTAGTATAAATAATAAAAATCTATAATCATGGAAACACAAACAGCACAAATGCTTCGTATTGGCGACATCGCTCCTGACTTTGAAGCAGTCACCACAAAAGGTAAAATCAAATTTTCTGACTTCGCTCCAGGCAAATGGACTGTCCTATTTTCTCACCCAGCAGACTTTACACCTGTGTGTACCACAGAAATGAGTGGTTTTGCCTTAAACAAAGAAACTTTTGACGACCTGAATACCGAACTACTTGGTTTAAGTATCGACAGTATTCACTCTCACTTAGCTTGGGTCAATAATGTCAGAGAAAAAACCAACGTATATTTTGACTTTCCAATTATTGCCGATATCGACATGAAGGTGAGTAAACTGTACGGCATGTTGCAACCAAATGAAAGTGAAACGGCAGCTGTTCGAGCGGTCTTCTTCATTGATCCAAGTAAAAAAGTACGCCTTATCATGTACTACCCACTTAATGTAGGGCGCAATATGGACGAAATTATCAGAGTTCTCGAAGCGCTACAAGTCTCAGATGAATACAAGGTAGCGATGCCACTTAACTGGAGAAAAGGTGACAAAGTAATTGTTCCTCCACCAAAAACACTCGACGAAATGAACGAGCGATTAGCTGATAACACCATCGAACGCATCGATTTTTACCTCGCTAAAAAAACTCTTTAATTTCTAAAAAAATGATCATAAAAGCGCCTCTCGGGGCGCTTTTTTGTGTTGAAAAAACCCATTCTATCAAAATCGAGAACAAGTATCATCCTGTAGATACTTTGACTTTTTACATTAGCTTTGTGAATACATCTAACAGATTCGTTCATGAAATCACTACTCTCCTTCCTTTTTACAATTTCATTTTTCGTCGGACAAGCCCAACAACTCAAAACCACTGAAAACCGTGTAGAAATTGAGCTCAACGACGGTCATTTCAATGAAGATTTCTTCACTTTTGGCGAAAATGGCTTTGTGCTCAAGAGTTTCAGCTATCAAGATGGCCGTAGAGGCGATCTATATTTACACCATGATCTCTACGACACCAATATGGTTTTGGTTGGCGAGCAGGCAGAAGCCATTGACAAGAGAAATTACTTTTACAGTTCTTTTCAAGGAGCGCAAAAAGTTTATCACCTCAGCTATGCGCGCAAAATGCCGTTCGTTATTTATGAATACGACCCGGCCAACAAAAGCACGCGCAACTACAATATCCCCTCCGACGAACTCGCTGGCTTGAACAACATCCACTCTTTTTATGTAGTGAATCAGAGAGCCGTGGCCATTGGCGTTACCAAAACAAAATCTTACCTCTTATTTTTTGACTTAGACAAGGAAACCGTTCAGGCCACGCCAATTCTTGTCGAAGGATTTAAATCCAAACGCACTTTTCCAATCAATGTAGAATTCATCGACGAAAAAAATCTTTTTTACCTCTCTGTTCGTGCCTACAAATCAGTTTTCTCTTCAAGTGCTTACCTGCAAACCATCGATTTAGAAGGACAACTTTCGGCCCTCCAAAAAATCAATGAGGGTACCGACAAAGTCATCAAAACCATCACGGTAGGCGGTGTTTCCAACGACGAAATTGCCATCGCGGGTACGTACAGCAATGTTGTAAACGGCGCAAGTAACGGAATTTATTTTGCAACATCAGTGAATGGTATCGTAGACAACATCTCCACTTATAACTTTCTGGAGATTCCTAACTACACTTCCTATTTACCTCAAAAAACCCAGCAACGCGTCGAGAAAAAGAAAGAACGCGCAGCCAAACGCGGAAAAGAGCTCGAAGCCAACCAACGGATCATGATGCACGACCTCATCCCGGTTGACAACGATTTTTTAATCATCGCTGAGGCCTATTACCCAACGTATCGCACAGAAACTCGTACCACCTATGTGAACGGGAAAGCAACCACCACCACCGTTCAAGTATTCGACGGCTATCAATACACCCACGCACTCGTGGCAAAATTCAATAGCAAAGGCGAAATGCTCTGGAGTCAAGTATTTAAAATGTATTTGTGGTACAAACCCATGCGCGCCAAACAGTTTATCCGCATTGCAGGCCGCGAGCAAAACAGCATCAAACTCGTTTATGCCGATGGCAGAAATATCTATTCCAAATCTTTCTCTTTCGATGGAGAGGTCTTGAGTGAAAAAACCTCAAATCCGATCAACACCACCAACGAAAACGACAAGATCCGCGCGAGCTACAGCGATGTCATTTATTGGTACGATAAATATTTCTTGTCTTACGGCAGCCAAAGCATTAAGAACAAAACAGACGACGACGTCAAGCGCAAGCGCAATGTGTTGTTCATGAATAAGATCTCGTTTGAGTAGGATTTACTCTACCGTCACACTCTTCGCCAAATTTCTTGGCTGGTCTACGTTGCAGCCACGCATAACCGCGATGTGGTAAGAGAGCAATTGGAGTGGAATAGTGGCGAGCAGTGGCACTAAGAATTCGTCGACTTCAGGTATTTCGATCACGTGGTCAGCCATGTTGCGCACTTGTTCGTCGCCTTCAGTGACAATTGCAATGACTTTTCCTTTGCGGGCCTTGACCTCTTGAATGTTGGAAACAACCTTTTCATAAGAATTGCCTTGGGTGGCGATTACAATGATTGGCATGTTTTCGTCGATGAGGGCGATTGGGCCGTGCTTCATTTCTGCTGCAGGATAGCCTTCGGCGTGGATGTAGGAAATTTCTTTGAGCTTGAGCGCGCCTTCTAAGGCCACCGGGAAGGAGCTTCCACGGCCGAGGTAAAGTGCGTTTGGCGCATCTTTGTAAATAGCGGAAATTTTTTCGATTTCGGCATCTGTACCCAATACACGACTCACTTTTTCTGGAATTGCTTCGAGTTCGGCCAATAACTGGCGGAATTTAGATTCTGAAATGGTGCCTTTTTTGTGTGCCAAAGAGAGGGCCATGAGCGTAAGAACGGTTACCTGAGCGGTAAAGGCTTTGGTAGATGCGACCCCAATTTCTGGGCCTGCATGCGTATACGAACCTGCGTCTGTGATGCGGGCAATAGAAGAACCCACAACATTGCAAATACCCAAGATGGTAGCGCCTTTTGATTTGGCCAATTCGAGTGCAGCCAAGGTGTCGGCGGTTTCGCCAGATTGCGAAATGGCAATGACGACGTCGTTTTCGTTGAGAATAGGGTTGCGGTAGCGGAATTCGCTGGCGTATTCTACCTCTACGTTGATGCGTGCGAGGTCTTCGATAAGGTATTCGCCCACCAAACCTGCATGCCATGACGTGCCACAAGCAACGATGATCAGTCTGTTGGCAGAAATCATTTTTTGCTCGTACTCGCGGATACCGCCAAGGGCAACCCAGGCTTCATCGGAGTTCAGACGACCGCGGAAGCAGTCGTGGATAGAACGCGGTTGTTCGTGGATTTCTTTGAGCATGAAGTGCTCGTAACCGCCTTTTTCTAAGGCCTCGAGCTCGAGCTCGAGTTCTTGGAAGAATGGTGTTTTTTGTTGGTCTGCGATGTCGTAGAGTTTGAGGCCTTCTTCGAGGTCTATCACGGCTACTTCTTCGTCGTTGAGGTATACCACTTTTTTGGTGTATTCTACAATTGGGGTGGCATCAGAGGCACAATAGTAAGCGCCGTCGCTGCCGATACCTACAACTAGCGGGCTACTCTTGCGAGCCGCCACCAAACGATTTGGGTAGTCCGAGGACATCGCGACAATAGCGTATGCACCAACAACGTGGTTAAGTGCCAAACGCAAAGCCTCGCCAAACCAAACGTTTTCTTTCTTTTGAATGTAGTCAACTAAATGAACTACCACTTCTGTATCGGTAGCGCTTTTGAAGACGTAGCCGTTTTTGATCAATTCTTGCTTGAGGACATCGTAGTTTTCGATGATGCCGTTGTGGATGAGGGCAATTTTGCCGTCCATTGAGGTGTGCGGATGCGAGTTGACATCAGAGGGCTCGCCGTGGGTGGCCCAACGCGTGTGGCCAATGGCGGCATGTCCGCTGCGGTCTTGGTTGGCGGCAAAATCTTCTAGATTGCTCACTTTGCCAACGCGCTTGTACACGTTGAGGGCACCATTTTGATGCAAGGCAATGCCCGAGCTGTCGTAGCCGCGGTATTCTAATCTTTTGAGTCCTTTGATAACGACAGGATAGGCTTCATTTTTGCCTATGTATGCAACAATTCCACACATAATTAATAAGTTGTATAGGTAACGACGAGTTTGGGTTTTTTCTTGTTGTTGGTTTCTACGCCATTGAAAACAATGCGTTCGGCAGAATTCCTGAAAAAGAGTGGAGAGACCACAATACCGGTGTTTTCGAGTTTGCCATTGACCAAAGATTGGAGGTAAGCTCGGATATCTAAATCGTATTGCTTTTTGGTGTCCGAATAGAGCCCCGCAATGCCGAGCGATGTATAAAACACATCGGTAGCCGACAATTTGCTGGCCGCTGTAATGCGAGAGCCCGGTTTGTAGCGGTAACCGGTTTGGAACTGTACAGGCAAACTGAGGTCAGCACGGTGAATGACGATGTTGTCTGGGAGATGGTCTAGTCCAGGAATTTTGACCATGGCGCGCACTTTATTGGCTTGCGCGTAAAAAGCTTTTTGACCTATGGTAGAATCGGCGAGTAAGGCAGCAACTGGCGTGTTGGCTTGCTCGTGGTCTATGTGCGTGAAGTCGGCACAATTGGAATTGATGGTGAAGTCGTAGGTTTTCTTGACGCCGGCTACTGTAAAGTAGATGGTCATTTTGGAGGCCGGGTTGTTGTTGATATCCAAATAGAGAATTGCGCCCTGACCTGCATTTTGATTGGGGTTGTTGACCGCTATTTTGAGGCCCTTGAAATAATCTTGGAAAGCCGCGTTGGTGGCGAAAGTAGCCGGATTGGTGTTGGACTCGTTGATGAAATCCCAAGCGCGGTTGGTGTCTAGTTGAATGCGCAATTGTGGGTCTACTTCAGCGCCCGCAACTACAGCATCGTTGATAGGGTCTGGGGTAATGGTGCCTTGGCCAGCTGCTACCCAATTGGTGCTGCCCGTATTCAGGGTAGAAAATTGGTAGTATTTGACTGTTGCTGCGTTTTGCAGTGAATCGGTAAGCTCATACACTTCAAAAGTTTGCGCACTGAGGTCACCGTAATATCCTACATATTCTAAAGCCAAGACAAATGAATCGATGACAATTAAGGAAGCATCGCCAAAATCAGGGTTGAGGCCAGGCAAACGCAATTCGGTGTATACCGACGCCTCTACCTTACCGAACTTAGGATCTACATAAGAACCCAACAATACGTTCGACGCATTTTTTGTTTCGGTGGAGTCTTCTACGATAGAATAAGTTATGAGTTCAAAGGTATCGGTGGTGGTGCCGTTGAGCAGCGCATTTGGATCGATGATGTCTTTACCTAAACCGGAATCTTGTTTGTTACATGCCGTGGCAACCAACAGCAAAAGCAGAAGTGCGCTTAAGGATTTCATGAGCTTAGGCTAGGACGTTAGCGTCGATTACTTTGTCAAAGAAAGCAGCCAATTCTTTACCCTGATGCTCTTCGGCAAAATAAGGAAGTTTAAGGATGTTGGCTTCGTCGTAGAGCGCTTGTAAGTTGGCATCTAGCGCTTCGCTGGCAATGTTGACACCGTCGCAATGTGCTAAGATCACTTTGGTGAGGTTTTCACAACTGGTGTCTTTGAGCGCATCGGTGAGGTCTTGCGGAAAGCCATCGAAAGCGAGCTTTTCGGCAAAACGCGGGTCCCAGGGTTGGTCAAAGGTTTCGTTGTAAAGACTGTAGACAACCTTTGTTTCTTTGAAGTGTGGGTCTTTGCTGAAGATGTATTTGATGTACAAAGCCATGATGCCAGTGAGCCAGCCATGGCAATGAATGACATCTGGCTGCCAACCTAATTTTTTGACGGTTTCCAAAACGCCACGACAAAAGAACATGGCGCGCTCGTCGTTGTCTGGGTGGAATTTGCCGTCTTCTTCTTGCAGGCAAGTTTTGCGTTTGAAGTAGTCGTCGTTGTCTATAAAATACACCTGCATTCTGGCTGCTGAAATAGAAGCAACTTTGATGATGAGCGGGTGGTCGTGGTCGTCTATAGAGATATTGAGGCCCGACAAACGAATAACTTCGTGGAGTTGGTGGCGTCTTTCGTTGATTGCGCCAAAACGTGGAGTAAACACACGGATTTCTTTACCAGCATCTTGAACTGCTTGAGAAATGCGACGCGCGCTTCCAGAAATTTCAGATTTGGGTAAAAAAGGAAAGATTTCTTGAGAAATAAATAGTATTTTCTTCTTTTCCATTTATATAAATATGCTAGCAAAATTACGAAATAAACATGAACTTACCTAAAAAGCAATAGCTTTGTCCGTTTCAAATTGTAGAAAAGACGAAGCCATGCAGACCTTTGTTACCAGACAAGAAATAATCCTTTGGCGTGCACAACAGCGCACGGCGCAAAAACAAATTGGTTTTGTGCCAACAATGGGCGCTTTACATCCAGGGCATTTGTCTTTAGTGGAACAAGCCTGTCGGGAGAATGACGTCGTGCTTATTTCCATTTTTGTAAACCCGAAACAATTCAATCAAAACGCTGATTTACAGTCATATCCAAGAATGCTTTCGGCAGATCTTGCCTTGTTACAGCACCTGCCCAATCTGGTTATTTTTGCACCAAATGAAAACGAAATGTACCCCGCAGATTTACCCTTTGCCCCTATGCCGCTTGGCAAAATTGGGCAGCTTTTAGAAGGCGCACACAGACCCGGGCATTTTGAAGGTGTGGTACATGTAGTGCATCATTTATTTGCATTGGTGCAGCCACAAAAAGCTTATTTCGGGCAAAAAGACTTCCAACAACTCGCTATTATCCGTTTGCTCAACAACTTTTACAGCTTCGGAATCGATATTATTGGCTGTGAAACCATCCGCGAAAGTGACGGTTTAGCCATGAGCAGCAGAAACTTAAGATTGACCCACGCACAGCGCAAAAATGCCGTTTCTATTTCAAGAGCCCTGCAGTTGGTTAAAGCCAACGTCGGAAAAATATCGCTTGAGGAGGCTAAAATCGCCGCAAGCGCAATTATTGAACAAGCTGGTTTGGAAATAGATTATCTTGAAATTGTAGATCCAATTACCTTGGAAAACTGCACGGAATGGCAGCAAATGCAAGTTTGTTGTGTGGCGGCTTTTTGTGGAGAGGTGCGGCTGATCGACAATATGTTGTGTGAATCGGTTCTTTGATGTAATTTTGCCGCGCTACAACGCGCTATAAGTTATGTACATCAACGTCCTCAAATCTAAAATTCATCGGGTCCGCGTTACACAAGCCGACCTCAACTATATTGGTAGTATCACCATAGATGAAGACCTCATGGATGCCGCAAACCTCATCGAGGGGGAGCGCGTTCAGATTGTCAATATCAACAACGGTGAGCGCTTCGAGACATACGTCATCAAAGGTGAGCGCCAAACCGGCATGATTTGCCTCAATGGCCCGGCGGCGCGCAAAGTAGCCATCAACGACATCATCATCATTATTGGTTATGCCATGCTCGAATTTGAAGAAGCCAAAACCTTCAAGCCATCTTTGGTTTTTCCGAACGAACAAACTAACTTGCTCTCGTAAAAGTTTACATGAGCACGCGCCTGACCAACATTCAACACAAAATCCTGAGCTGGGAAGACGCCCTCAAACTAAGAGGTATTTGGGCACTCCAAGGCCAAAAAGTTGCCTTTACCAACGGTTGTTTTGACATCTTGCACTTGGGGCATGTGAGTTACTTAGCCCAAGCTGCAGACAGCGCCAAGCGCCTCATTGTAGGTATCAATACCGACGCTTCTGTTCGCCTGCTCGAAAAAGCCCCTAATCGCCCCATCAATGCACAAGACGCCAGGGCTATCGTTTTGGCTTCATTGAGTTGCGTAGACGCCGTTGTGCTTTTTGAACAACAAACACCCCTTGAGCTCATCGAGACCTTAAAACCAGACGTACTTTTGAAAGGAGCCGACTACAACGCCGAGCAAACCAATCCTGAAGCCAAAGACTATATTGTTGGTTCTGATTTGGTCCGGACTTACGGCGGTAGTGTGCAAACCATCCCATTTGTAGCGGGTTACTCCACTACTGGCATTTTAGCCAAAGGCCACTAGGCTATCCTTTGATCTTGACCGCAACACCCGTTTGCTCTTGTTCTTGCTTCCATTTTTCCAATTTCTGCTGCAATTTGCCATTTTTAGGTGCCGGCACTTGCGCTGCACTTGGCGTTTTGACGGGGTCGTCTTTGGTTTTAAACTTCACTTGAATGGTTTCATGCGGGGTTGTTTGCGCTTGATACTTCCCTACACTTGCGTCATTTTTATACAGTCCAAAGGTAGTTTTGAGCATTTCTTTTGATTCTTGCTGACTGCGCTCAAACTGCTGTTGCGCGGCTTCCTTTTTGCCTTTTTTGTCCCAGCTCACTTTGGGGTCATCGAGTGAGCCGCTGATGCGCACAAACAAACGTAGCCCGGTGCCATCGTCTAAAATTTCCCCAAATTCAGTTTGTGTTTCCTGAACTAAGAGGTCGCGCAAACGCAGGCCAACAGCATAATCAATTTGATGCTCAAAACTATGGCTCCCTACCAAATCGAGGTCGAGTGCCGAGGATGCGATGTGCATTTTTTCAAAACTGAGCTGGCGATCTGAGATGACAAACGTGTTTTCAAGGAGATCAAAGCGCACATCTTTGAGCTTTTGTTGCAGCGCTGCCTGATTCTTAGCGCCAAGAATTGCCCTGCTTTTTCCAATGGTGAGCGTGTTGGCCAAATCTTGTAAAATGGGCGCATGCAAAAGGCGGCCGTTGTCAATGCTGCAATGAACGCGCGCTTTTAAACGCTCTTCATCGAGCCCTTTCAATAAGTCATATTTGGTTTTGACATCAAATTCAAAGTTTCCAGTTCCCGACAGTTGTTCATCAGTCAAAATGGTTTGGTCAAAATTGTGCCACTCCTTGAATAAATGACCAAGATCGACTCTTTTGGCCGCGCCTTTTGTTTCGATATCCAATACAGCTGGTACTTGCTCCCCTATCTTCAGCTGGCCATTCCAAAAACCATTTGCATGTTTGAAACTCAAGGAATTGAGCTGAAGTTGCTTGGGTGCCAAAAAAAGCGCTCCATTCAACTGACTAAAAGCTTTGCCCTCATAACTCAACTCAGCGATGCGAAAAGGCAACTGAATTGCCATGTTTTGAGGTAAAATCCAGTCGCGCTTTTGCGTGGTAGTTTGGCTATCAAAATCAGCAAAATGCAGCCTTTTGGCCGTCAAATTACCGACGCACTCAAAGGGCGTTGAGGAATGGACGTGCGCAGCATAATCGGGAATGCGCAGTTGAATCGCTAGATCGGAAGTGCCAATAGTGGCCTTTAACTGATCGATGCGGATGTCGGATTGATCAAAATCGATTTCGGCACTGAGGCCCATAAAACTCTTTTTGAAATCTTGGAGTTGTAAGTGGTCGGCTTGAAGGCCCACGTGCCCATTTAAGGTTTGGGTTTTCCAGTTGCGTTGTTCGTCTTGGGCAATTTTGGCAGCGAGTTGTACTTTGGCTGTACCGTGAAGCTTTTGCACATAGGCAAGCGGATAAATGGCCTGAACCAAGCCAAGTGGAATTTGGCCATTGGCCTTTACATTGAGTTTGGGTTTGATAAAGTCTTCGAGCTGGAGCTGACCAAAGAATTGCGCACCCTGACTTTTGAAGGCAAAACGTTCGAGCACCAAAGCATCAGTTGGCAAATTTGTATATGTACCATAACACTGAAGTTGTTCGATTTTGGCGCCAAACTCTGGTTCGGTAAGTTGGCCATCTTGAATGCTAAAGTACGCCTTAACTTGCGGTGCTTTTTGATCGACAAACGCTTGATAATGCAGCTGAAAATCGACCTTTCCTTTTGCTTTGACGCGCTTGAGGGTCGCCAATGAGGCGGGCTGAAGGGTCCGGACAAGCTGCACAAGTGATAAGTTTTGGGAGCGGATGTCGAGGGTGCTTTTGGTGGGGCCGAATTCCGCATCTATTAAAAAGGGCAAGTTGGCTAATTTGATTTGCGCTTGCGGCAACATGATCAAATTTTGGGTTTGGTCTACTAAAAGGGCGAGGTCAAAAACCAATGGTTCATTCTTGAGCAAAACAACCCGACCTTTTTGAATGCGGTTCAGCCAGACATCACCGGCAGCCTTCAATGTGGTTTTTTGCGCAGAGAATTTTCCAGATAAAGAGGCGGTATGAATAGTGGAGGTATAAGATTGCGCACTTTTTTGATCGCGGTACGCCACCTTGAACTGCTCTAACAAAATGGTTTCTAATTCTAAATTGAAAGTTGAGCTGCTTGAGGAGGTGCCTTTAAATACGTCGTAATTGGTTTGGCCTTTTGCATCGGTTATCAAATTGAGCTGCCCATTGAAGCTTGTGATTTGTTCAATTTGGTACTTGCCGTTCCATAAATCAAATGGATTGAAGCGCAAACTGATTTGTTGGGCTTGCAAAAGCGTGTCTTTGGATGAAAGTGGGTCTGCAATCAGTACTTGGTCAAAAGCGACGCTCAAGTGAGGGAAAGTACGCCAAAAATGAAGGTTGATTTGCTCGACCTGAACGGGTGCTTTCAGATAGGTATTGACTTGTGCGACTACTTTTTTGATGATGCGGTCTTCGAAAATATAGAGTGCCAAAGAAATAGTGGCCATGAAGACCAATAAAATCAAAACCGTACGTTTGAAAAAGCGCCACCAAAACTGCATAATCCTCTAACGAAAAAACTACCCATACGTTGCAAACAAAGCCTAGAATTTTTTTTAGCGCTATCTTTGTAGCCCCAATTGTATACTCATGAGTCATCCAGAACTTTCCGAACAAGAAATCTTACGTCGCGAATCCTTGCAAAAATTGCGCGATCTCGGTATTGATCCTTATCCGGCGGCACTCTACCCAGTAGATGCTTTCGCTGCAGATATCAAAACCAATTTTGAGGACGGCAAACAGGTTTGTTTGGCTGGGCGCATGCTTTCGCAGCGCATTATGGGCAAGGCTTCTTTTGCAGAAATTCAAGATGCATCGGGCCGTATCCAAGTGTATTTCAACCGAGACGAACTCTGCCCAGGTGAAGACAAAACGCTTTACAACGAAGTATTCAAAAAACTCCTCGACCTCGGCGACTTCCTCGGGATCAAAGGCCATGTGTTCAAAACTCAGGTGGGTGAAATTTCTGTTCACGTGACTGAATTTCAATTACTCAGCAAATCTTTGCGCCCGCTTCCTTTGCCTAAAACCGATGCAACAGGAGTGGTGCACGACGCCTTCACAGACCCTGAGCTACGCTACCGCCAACGCTATGTCGACCTTGTCGTGAACAGACAAGTCAAAGATGTCTTTATCAAAAGAACCAAATTATTCAACGCCATGCGCGAGTTCTTCAACCGTGCAGGCTATATGGAAGTAGAAACCCCTGTTTTGCAAGCCATTCCGGGCGGCGCTTCCGCAAGACCATTTATCACCCACCACAATGCGCTCGACATCCCGCTATACATGCGCATTGCCAACGAACTTTACCTCAAAAGACTGATCGTAGGTGGCTTCGACGGCGTATATGAATTCTCCAAAAACTTCCGCAACGAGGGCATGGACCGCACCCACAACCCAGAGTTTACGGCCATGGAAATCTACGTAGCCTACAAAGACTACAACTGGATGATGGACTTCACGGAGCAATTATTAGAATATTGCGCTTTGGCAGTCAACGGCAGTACAATTGCACAGTTTGGCGATCACACCATCGATTTCAAAGCGCCGTACAAGCGCATCACCATGCGTCAGGCGATCATCGACTTCACAGGCTTTGATATTGCAGGAAAAACAGAAGACGAACTCCGCGCAGCAGCTCGTGGCATGGGTATCGAGGTAGACGAAACCATGGGCAAAGGCAAGCTGATCGACGAAATGTTCGGCGAAAAGTGCGAGGGCAATTATATTCAGCCAACGTTCATTACGGACTATCCGAAAGAAATGTCGCCACTTTGCAAAGTGCACCGCGATGACCCAAGCCTCACAGAGCGTTTCGAACTCATGGTTTGCGGCAAGGAAGTAGCCAATGCCTACTCTGAGCTCAACGACCCAATTGACCAACGCGAGCGCTTTGAGGAGCAACTCAAGCTGCAAGAACGCGGCGACGACGAAGCCATGTTCATTGACCAAGACTTCCTGCGCGCACTCGAATACGGTATGCCGCCAACCAGTGGTTTGGGCATCGGCATGGACCGCCTCATCATGTACCTCACCAACAATGCTTCTATCCAAGAAGTGCTTTTCTTCCCGCAAATGCGACCTGAGGTTCAGGCGCCAAAAATTGCGCTCAACGAGACCGAAACAGCGATTTTCGAAAAAATGCAGCAAGAAAAACAACTTTTGTTGAGCGAACTCCGCGGGCATTTTGACATCTCCAACAAACTATGGGATACCTCGCTCAAAACGCTGACTAAAAACCAATTGTTGGTCGTGAGCAAGGAGAACGATTTGTTATTGATTCGCTTGGCTTAAATTACTCCGCAATTATTTTGCGGAATTAATTTTAATACTAAATATACTTCTTGGTGAATTCCCAGAGCACGATGCCTGCGCAAACGCTCACGTTGAGGCTGTGCTTGGTGCCAAACTGAGGAATTTCAATGATATGGTCTGCGCTATCTAGTGCGGCTTGTTCTACACCGTCTACTTCATTGCCAAACACCAGTGCAAAGCCAGGTGCGTCCAGCTGACCGATGTCTTGCAATAAGGTCGTTTGCACCGCTTGCTCTACCACGCATATGGCATAACCTTTCTCTTTGAGTTCGGTCAGCGCCTCAGCTAATGTTGCTCGATATTGCCAACGAACGGTTTCGGTTGCGCCCAATGCAGTTTTGTGGATATCGCGGTGCGGAGGTTGGGCGGTAATGCCACACAAATAGATTGCTTCTGCGTTAAATGCATCGGCAGTTCTAAAAAAGGAACCGATGTTATTGAGAGAGCGAATGCTGTCGAGCACCAAGACCAACGGAAACTTCTTTTGCTGCGCAAAAGCTTCTTCGCTGAGCCGATTGAGCTCCCATAATTTTAATTTTTTGGTGTGGTTTGCTGACATGTATGGCTCAAAAATACTGCAAAATTGTGGAAAAATAGGCTGAAGCGCCGGGCTAAAAAGGGCTATCTTTACTCATCTAAACAATACAAGTGTCCAAGCAAAGCGCAGCAAAAAGTTCCGAAACGCCCTTAATGAAGCAATACAACCAAATTAAGGCGCGGCATCCCGATGCCATGTTGCTTTTTAGGGTCGGCGATTTCTACGAAACCTTCGGCGAAGATGCCATTAAGGCCAGCCGAATTCTGGGCATTATCCTCACCAAAAGAAAGAACGGTGCAGCGGCCGACATGGAACTCGCTGGCTTTCCGCACCACTCGCTCGAAACGTACTTGCCCAAACTCGTGCGCGCAGGGCAACGCGTGGCGATCTGCGATCAGCTCGAAGATCCTAAAATGACCAAAACGATCGTGAAGCGCGGCGTTACCGAACTCGTTACGCCCGGTTTGGCCTTTAACGACCAAGTGCTAGACCAGCGCAGCAACAATTTCTTGTGTGCGCTCCACCTCGAAAAAACTGAAGTCGGCGCGGCCTTTCTCGATATTTCTACAGGCGAGTTTCTCGTGGCACAAGGCACAGCAAACTACATAGACAAGCTCATTAGTGGGTTCAGGCCTACCGAAATCATCTATCAGAAAAGCAAAACAAGCGCTGTTCACGAGTTGTTTGGCAACGACGCCTTTCACTTCAAATTAGAAGAGTGGGTGTTTGGCTCAGATTTCGCTAGCGAACAACTCAACAAACATTTCGGCACCAAATCACTCAAAGGTTTTGGACTCGAAAACCAAGATTTAGCCATCATTGCCGCAGGTGCTGTTTTTCATTACCTGTCCGAGAACCAACAACAACAGCTCGGCCACATCACCGGCATTTCGCGCATTGCGCCCGATCGGTATATGTGGCTAGATCGCTTTACGGTGCGCAACCTTGAACTCATACATTCTCCGCACGACAACGCCGTTACGCTTTCTCAGGTCCTGGACAAAACCAAAACCCCAATGGGCGGGCGCTTGCTCAAACGTTGGTTGGTATTGCCCCTCAAAGACCGCAAACCAATTGAAGAAAGGCATCAGGTAGTTGCAGCATTAAAACAAGAGCAAGCCCTCCACGATGAGCTCGACGAGCGCTTGCGCGAAATCGGCGACCTCGAGCGCCTCATTTCAAAAGTTGCCGTCGGGAAAATCAATCCGAGAGAAGTACAGCACCTCAAGCGCACGCTCCAACAAATCGACCCCATTCACGGGCTGCTGCACCCCATTCAAAACAAAAGTTTACAGGCACTGCTCGCGCAGCTAGACGCTTGTCAGGCGCTTATTGCGCTTATTGAAACCAACCTCACCTCGGAGCCAGCCGTGCAAATAGGAAAAGGTCCGGTCATCAGAGAAGGTAGAAATGCAGATCTAGATGAGTTGCGCGCTATTTCTACCAACGGCAAAGACTTTCTGGAGCAAATCCAAGAAAGAGAAAGCCAAGCAACCGGTATCTCTAGCCTAAAAATTGCCTTCAATAACGTCTTTGGTTATTATATTGAGGTGCGCAACACCCACAAAGACAAAGTTCCCGAAACCTGGATCCGCAAACAAACGTTGGTGTCGGCAGAGCGCTACATCACAGAAGAACTCAAAGAATACGAACAAAAAATACTTGGAGCCGAAGAGAAAATTCTCAAAATCGAACAACAAATCTACCAAGAGCTCATTTTTGCCATGGCCGACTTCATTGGCCCGATTCAAAAAAATGCGCAGCTCCTCGCACAACTCGATTGCCTTTTCTCCTTTGCCAAGGTAGCCGTTGCGCAAAATTATTGTTTGCCCACACTCACCGATGGCTTTGAACTCGACATCAAAGAAGGCAGGCATCCGGTCATTGAGCAACGCTTGCCAATAGGCGACAGCTACATTGCCAACGATATTTTCCTGGACAACAACAGCCAGCAAATCATCATGATCACCGGGCCCAACATGAGCGGTAAAAGTGCTATTTTGCGCCAAACCGCGCTCATTGTGCTGATGGCCCAAATCGGCTCTTTTGTGCCGGCGCGCAGTGCCAATATTGGTTTGGTAGACAAAATCTTTACCCGCGTTGGCGCGTCAGACAACATCTCTTCAGGAGAATCTACTTTTATGGTAGAAATGAACGAAACCGCGAGTATTCTCAATAATATTTCGGAGCGCAGCCTCATTTTACTAGACGAAATTGGACGCGGCACCAGCACCTACGACGGCATCTCAATTGCCTGGGCCATTGCCGAATTCTTGCATGAAAACCCGAAAGCCCAAGCCAAAACGCTCTTTGCCACGCACTACCACGAACTCAACGAAATGGCCAATCGCTTTGAGCGCATTCACAACTTCAATGTGAGCGTCAAAGAATTAGGTGCGCAAGTGCTATTTCTGCGCAAATTAGTGGCCGGTGGCTCCGCGCACTCATTCGGTATTCACGTAGCCAAGCTTGCCGGCATGCCTACACAAGTCGTAAAGCGCGCCGAAAACGTACTCAAAGACCTCGAAGCGAGCCATGCCAACGTGGGCAACGGATCCAAAACCAAAGTCAGCAAGCCTGCGGTGCAAGCCATCGCACAAGATGTTCAGCTCAGTTTCTTTGCACTCAATGACCCCGTGCTGCAGCAAATTCACGACGAACTCGTCTCGACAGACATCAATTCACTCACGCCCGTAGAAGCCCTACTCAAACTCAACGACATCAAAAAACTGACTGGTGCGTAGCTATTTATCCCTCCTCCTCATTTTACTCCTCGCTGGCTGTGCACTTGAAAATGCACAACCCGAGACCCAAAAAGAATTGGCTATTGCGCAAAACTTCATGAGTGTTGCGCAAAAACAAATTTTACTGAAAATGGCCAAGCGCAAGCACCTCAAGGTCACCATCCTCGACCTAAGTGCAGGAGCCATTCGCAAAGCGATTCAAACCAATCCCTGGGACCCCGGCTTTGACCTCATTTTGATTGATGGCTTATCGGAACAGCGCCATTTGAAAAAATTGCACTTTGCGCACTACGAACCCTATTTTGCAAGCATTCCTATCGGAATCTCCTATGTGCCAGATTCGGTTGTCAAGGTGGAGTCCTTCGAAGATTTGTCTAAGCTTTATCTCTGGACTGCTGCCGATAAACAAGCCGAACCTATCCTGAAAGCACACCTCGCTTACGCGTACCGAAAACGCAATGAAAACACTGCCATGCAACAAAGCTACAGACAACTCTTGCAGGGCTACAAAGACCACGAGCTCGCTTTAGAAGCTGATTTTGAACGCAAAAAAACGCTCTATCTTTGCCGCTACGACACCCATTTACAGCACTTAAAGCCTTTTTTCAAAAACAGACAATTCACATATGCAAGAAATCAGCAGCAGACGTTTTTTGCCGATTACCTCTGTTTAGCTATTGTTCAACAAAGCCCTCACCATGTTTTGGCACTTGATTTTGTCAAGCTGCTGCAACAAAAAAGAGATCAAAACAAAGCTTTTCAAAAAGCATTTGGCATTGTTGCCCAACGAAAGACCAAAAAAGTCGTCAACCCTAAGGTTTTGAAAGACTATCTCGAGAAATGACACCTAAATGACACTGTGTCTGTCAGACTTCGCTAATTTTGTAAAAAACTATTGATATGTATCCAGCAGAACTCGTTCAACCCATGAAAGAAGACCTTACCAAAGTAGGGTTTGAAGAATTACTCGATGCTGCAGCTGTAGATGCTGCCATCGCCAACAGCACCGACACCATGTTGGTTGTTGTCAACTCTGTATGCGGCTGTGCTGCAGGCAATATGCGCCCTGGTGTGAAGCTCTCTATACAACACGATAAAATGCCAGCCAAATTAACGACAGTTTTTGCAGGTGTTGATCAAGACGCAGTTGCACAAGCCAGAAAATACTTTTTGCCTTACCCGCCGTCATCTCCATCTATTGCATTGTTCAAAGGTGGTAAATTGGTGCACTTTCTCGAAAGACACCACATCGAAGGCGGAAGTGCCCAAATGATTGCGGCCAACCTACAAGCAGCCTACGACGAATTCTGTTAGTCTACGCGAAAAAGCGCTGCTGCTATGCCATCTGCATGCAGTTTGCCTTGTTCTGTAAGCACTATCTTTTCATTTGAAATAGTCAGCCAATTCAAGCGTGCAAATTCAGCAATTTGCGCGCTTTCTTTTGGGGTCCAGTCGGTAGCAAGTGTACTTACGTCCAAGCCCCAAATTGTGCGCAAACCCAATAATATTTGTTCGTTGCGGCGCTCATTAGCACTCAAGTGCTCGGTCTCAAACCATTTATCGTTTTTACCGACCTGATTGGTGTATTGCGTGTTGTTGCGCACATTCCAGCGCCTGACTTTGCCATCAAATGAATGCGCCGAAGGACCAATGCCCAAATAAGGCTGAAACTTCCAATAAGAACTATTGTGTCTGGAGTGAAAACCTGCTTGGCCAAAATTAGAAATCTCATATTGCTCAAAACCATGGGCACGGGCTTTTTGTAACAACCACAAAAACTGTTCGCTCTGTAAGACCTCATCGGCAGGCTGTAGCTTTTTTTGACGCACCAAATGATTGAGGGCTGTTTTGGGTTCTATGGTGAGGCAATACGCAGAAAGGTGCTGGACGCCTAACTCGAAAACCGCTTGCAAACTTGCATCCCAAGCGGCTAAAGACTGGCCGGGGAGGCCGTAGATGAGGTCGACGCTAATGTTATTAAAACCACAGTGCTGGGCGAGTTGAATACCCTTTAGGCCGTCATTGACCAAATGCGCCCTGTTCATCCAACGCAAATCTTCATCCGAAAAAGTCTGTAAGCCAATGCTCAGTCTATTGATGCCGAGTCCTTTCCAGTACAACAAATTGGTTTCATTGATGTCTTCGGGATTCACCTCAAAAGTGATTTCACAATCCGGCGCCGTTGGATAGTGCGCGTGGATGGTATTGAATAGTAGATCCAGTTCTGAAAAATTCAGGATACTCGGTGTGCCCCCGCCAAAATAGATGGTTTGGATGGGCAAGTTGAGCTCTTTTGCACGCAAGGATAATTCCTGCGCGAGGGCATTGACTAAATTGGTTCGGTAATTTTCAAAAGTGGTCGAAAAATGAAAATCACAATAAGTGCAGCGCTTGCGACAAAACGGGATGTGCAAGTAAAGCCCACTCATCTTTCGTAGCGCTTACTGCTTGACAAATTTCTTCTTGACGACTTGCCCATTTGTATCGGTGAGCTGCAACAAATAGGTACCCGCAGCAAATCCTTGGATATCAAGTGTTGTAGCACTATTCTCTTGTTTGAGCGAAAGGAGTTGTTTGCCACAAACATCAAATAACTGGATGTGCATTTGTGCATCATTGTACCAATTGATGAAAAGCTCAGCACTTGCAGGATTGGGTGCAATTGTCAAATTGAACGCGACCTCATCAATGCTGACATCGTCGATATGGCGCACTACAGTGGCAACGCTGTCGCCAAAATCTGCAGCTGGCAAAGTATAGATGTTCACTGCATTATTGTTTGCTAAAGATAAAGCACCGTCTGTGCCACCCCATTGAGAAGCACCCAAGCCATCACCATAAAAGTCGTAAATCACAAAAGTATAGCATTCGAATGCGGTGAGTGGAATGTCGTAATTGTAGGTAGTGTTGTTTTGTAGCGGAGTGGTTGGGTCCGTTGGTGCTGGGAAACCTCCAGTACCGAAGTTGCCCGAAATGGCCTCATTTCCTTCAGACCAGATGATGGCACCTGCTGCATTGCGGACTTCTACGTATGTTTCATCGGCGTAGTCATCTGTGGTGAGGGTTATTTTTAAGATGTCTATAGTTTCTGGAACCGCTGTGACCGCAAGATTCGCAACAGATTGATTGTTGCTAGTGTTTTCATCGAGCGCTTGATTGGGATTACTCACCGTTGCAGTGAAGGTATGATTGCCTGCAGCAAGTTGAATGAGCGGCAAGGAGATGGTTTGTGCTTGCCATTGGTTGAGTGTACCCGACCAATTGTATTGTTGCACGGCACCGTTGTCTATTTGGTAACTGATTTGTGCACTGGTGAGTACGGTAGTCCCTACGTTCATAAGAGAGACAGATGGCAAGTAATTGTCGCCGCACAACGCCTGAGCCGTGAGTTGGGCTGCAGAAAGCGCCGCGTCTAATGCCACAACGGTTGTGTTGTTTGGATCAAAGCCGTCGATGAAAGCGGCACCTGAATTTGAAGGGTCTAGCCAAAACTTGAGTTGGTTGGTGCTGTTGCTTCCTGCGGGCTCCCAAGAATTTGATACACGGCCATAATAATCTGGCGCAGAAAGATTCTGACAAGATGCGCCGCCGCCCCATAACTGACCAATAATGCGGTGATTTTGATCAAATAAAGGTGAGCCAGAAGAGCCTCCTTCGGTGGTGGTGTTGCGGTCCCATTCTACAGTCCAAGTTGAATTCGCTTCTGAAGAGCCCATCCCTTGAGAGACAGATGGCGCTGCATCGTCAAAAGAGATTTTCTTGATGTCGCCAGAAGGATGGTGGATACTCACCGTAGCTGTTGGGATATTCCCGGATTTATCCCAGCCTGAGAAATAAGGATTGTAATCTAGCGGAACCGTGCCGTTCACCAAACCGCCGGTAATTTCTACCAAACAGAAATCTGAAGGCGTGCGGCGCGAACGCAATACAGCACCACTTAAAGATTGAAAGGTTGGTGAAGCACCTGGATTGGCACAATCTATAGCTTGCCAATTGAAACGAAAAACCCATGTGGCAGGGTTGCTGTAGCAATGGTTGGCGGTGAGCACATAAGGCTTGCCATCGTTTTGAGTGTTGTTGATGAGCGCGCCCGAACAAAAGCCACTGCTGCCAGAAACCAGCATAACTGCGCTGTTGCGTTGAGGCGTCCAAGGCAAACCATCGGGGCAATTGACATTCATATTGCAAGAACCTGAGCTGCCAAAAGCTTTTTCAAGGAATTCATTCGCCGTGCGGTAACCATGAGTTACTGTTGCCAATTGAACAAAACCTTGATTGTTTTTTGGTGCAACATAATATTCAATAATTGCTTCTTCTCCTGGGATCAGTTCAGTGCCGAGCTGTCCGTCGTAGATGTGTTCTTGGGTAAATGCACCAAGGATAAAATCTTTGGAAGCATTGTAAACAAATAATTTATTGCCATTTGGAATACTGGTTTGCTCAAATGTGAGATTGACAGTAAGTGCACCTTCACACTTCACTTTTGCCAACCACAAGCGCGCGCCATTTGGCAAATCAAACCAAGAACCAGCGTTGGTGGTATTCAAGTTGGTGTAGTTGTTGAAACCAAAACGCCATGGAGCAATTCCTTGCTCATCGATGAGTGCGTCTTCGGCTGCTAAGGCTGTAATGTCGGGCTGTGCATAAACCCATTGCTGGATGACTTTGTCGTTTAAAACAAGTTTGGTGGAGGTCGGCAGGCCGCCATTACCCTGAATTTGGGCAAATAAAGATGTGCTTGTGATCAGAAGGAGAAGCGTGTAAAGTGTTTTCATGGAGAGTACGTTACATGATTAAGTATGCCGAAAATAGTGATTTTTACGCCAAGTCAGGCTGAGTCAAGACGAAAAAAGTAGCCAACAAGTTGTATCTTTGCTTTATGTCAAAGCCATTTGTTGTGGGAATATGTGGAGGAAGCGGCGCGGGTAAAACCACCCTTCTGAAACGCTTATCCGAAACTTTTCAGAATGCAAGTACTGCTGTATTCTCCATGGACAACTACTATCTACCTATTGACCAACAAACCAAAGATGCCAACGGCATTGTCAATTTTGACCTCCCCACTGCGCTTGATCACCAGAAATTAAGCAGCGATCTTCAAACGTTAATCTCAGGGCAACCAATTGAAGTGCGCGAGTATTTTTTCAATGTGCAAGGGAGCAAGAGCGTGCTTTTAACCATCCAGCCTAGCGACCTCATTATTGTAGAAGGCTTGTTTACACTGCACTACCCTAGCGTGTTCTCACAACTCGACTTCAGTATTTTTGTAGATGTCGACCACGCCATCCAACTAGACCGCCGCATCTACCGCGACCAAGAAACACGTGGCTACAAGCGCTCAGAAATCATCTACCAATGGGAAAACCACGTTTTGCCCTGCTATGAGCAATTTATTGAACCTTACAGAAATAACGCGCACTTTGTGTTTTGCAATGATCATCGCGCAGATCGCGATTTCTTGCGTTTAAGCGAACAACTGCGTACCTTGGTACCAGATCGCTTTTTACAATGAACTCAATTTTACGCTTCTTACAAACCTGGAAATACAGCCTGCTTGGGCTGGTCTTTCTGCTGATAGGTGCCGTACAGTATTTTTCAAACCAAGAGCGACACTTCTCCATTACCGACCTGCAAGCACAGTTTAGCAAACTTGAAAAAGAAAGTAAAAGCTATGCGCAATCGCTGCTCAAAAATATAGAAGCGGGTAAATCTCTGCCTAAATCCAACGAACTCACTTATCATCTCTACGACAAAGAAGTGCTTTTTGGCTGGAGCAGCAACCAATTGCCAATAGGCCGCTACAAAACCGACTTATTTCCTGCAAACGGCATCATCAAACTCAATAACGGCTATTATTTCAGCCGCACGTACCAACAAGATGAAGTCACTTGCTGCGTGAGCTTTTGCCTACTTAAGGAATACGAATTCAGCAATGCGTACTTAAATGCGGCCAACCCTGGTTTCTGGAAACAGGCATTTGCCGTTAATCTAAACGGTACAACTAAAAATGCCATTCGAGACCAACAAAATAATGTGGTCTTTTACGCCAGTCCGTTGCCTCAAAGTTCGCTGCCCACAAATAGCAATTGGGGTCCGTTTTTTATACTGATCGCCATATTCCTGATTTGTTATCAGCTGCAATCCGTTCTAGAAAAAAATTGGTGGGGCAGCTTGTTGCACTTGCTGGGTCTTTTAGTAGTTCGGGTCGTGATTTACGAAATTTCATGGCCTGCAGAGTGGCAAGTAAGCGATTGGTTTTCTGCCGGATTCTTTGCCTATAACGAGTGGTACCCAGACTTTTTTGCCTACGCCATCAATGGACTTTTCATTGTGTTTGGCTTTCGAATAATGCTCTCTTTGATCCGAAACATTGAACGCTGGTGGGCTAATGCACTCGCCCTTTTCTTGCCATTGCTCCTCTGGCTTGTGATTTTGCATTTACTCGAAATTGTGATTGCGCACTCCAATATCCCCTTGAGTTTTGAGCATCTTTTTGAGTTGCGCCTCAGCTCTTATTTCTTTTTCTCGCTGTTGGGCTTTTTCTTGTACAGTTTTCAAAAAACAGTTTATGTAGCACTCTACATCAATACAAATGAGCGTTGGTTTCAAAACCCGTTGAGAAAAATAGGCCTAATTGTATTGCCCTTTGTTTTGTTGTTCATGCAAAACCAAGACTGGATCAATATTTTACCTCTTTTGGTCATTGCCATTCATTTCCTTTTTGAACGCAAAACCAAAACTTCTTGGCAACAATTAAGCAGTCAACTCTTGATCCTGACCATCAATGCGGCCATAATTACCTTTTATCTTCAATCGCTGCAAGTGCAGAAAGACCTAGAGAACCGGAAGCTTTTTGGCCAACAGCTTGCTATTGAACGCAACATCAATTTAGAATTAGCCTATGCGCAAGTAGCGCCAAATTTGACGGAAGAAACATGGCTGCAATCTGCGTTTGATTCGCTGCGAAAACAATTTACAAAAGTCGGATTTGAGCACACCCTCACCCAAAAATTTTTCACGGGGGTTTGGGACGGTTTTGACATCCAGGCAGATTTATATGATACTACCGGCCAGCCCTGCTTTGGCACAGATACCCTCAAACTCAAAAGACTCAAAACACTTGTAAAGCAGCACGGGCAAGCCTCTGATATTCAGGATGGCTTGTTTTTCATGCCCCACGAAGAAGAAGGCTTGAGTTATGTCATACTGCTGCAACTACCGTCTCAAAAATCACTCGCCATCACATTGGTATCCAAAAGAATTCCAGAAGAAATTGGCTTTCCGAGGCTACTCATTTCGGACCAAGCCGGTATTTCAAATAGCCTCGAGGGCTATGCCATCGGAAAATATGCCGAAGGAAGGCTCATCCATCAAACGGGCGGTTTCAACTATCCGAATTTACTGTCCTCATTTAAAAACCAAAATGCCAAACAGGGTCATTTTAAATTGGCTGGATACACACATGTCATGGTACACAAGCACGAGGGCTCGGCAATTGTCATTTCGTCTGTCACGAATAGTTGGTTTACGAATGTCACAAGTTTTGCTTTTATGTTTGTTTTTTGGGGGCTTTTACTGCTCGCCAATCAAATATTCAAAACACTGTTTCAAAATCAAACGGCCCAATGGTCCTTGGCGTTTAAAGTACAGCTGGCGTTCTTACTCATTTTAGCACTGTCCTTATTTTTATATGGCTTAGGGAGCTCTATTTTTATTGGCCGTCAATTTGACAACTATGCACAGGAGGCGCTGCGCGAAAAACTTGCCGCCGTTCAGGCCGAATTAAAGTCACAAACTGCAATGCTCGACACATTGGATATAAATACTGCAGGAAAGCCGCTAGAAAGTAAATTAGCCAAGCTCTCCGCTGTATTCAAAACAGATCTATTTGTGTTTGACAGCGATGGCTTTCTCATTGCCTCTTCCCGACCCAAACTTTTTGCCTATGGCTTGATTGGCGAACACATGAACGCCCAAGCCATGGATGCCTTGCTTGGTCAAAACCAAAGTTATTTTTCGCATCAAGACCAAATCGGCAACCTCAACTACCGCAGTGCCTACCTGCCCATCACCAATGAATCTCTCCAACAAATCGGATTCATCAACCTGCAGCTTTTTGGTCAGCAAGAAGCCTACGAACAACAGATCGAGAGCTTCTTTAAGGCAGCCATTAATGTATTTGTGTTGCTGCTCGCCATTTCTGTTTTCATTGCTTTAGTGGTCAGTAATTGGCTCATTGGGCCTTTGCAAGTGGTAGCGCGCTCGGTGCGCAATCTAGAGTTCGGCAAAAACAACCAGAAAATTAGTTACCAAAATAACGACGAAATTGGGGCGCTCGTCAAAGCCTACAACGAAAAACTAGCAGAGCTAGAGCACGCCGCCCAACATATTGCGCGCAGTGAACGCGAAAGCGCCTGGCGCGACCTCGCCCAACAAATTGCACATGAGATCAAGAATCCCTTGACGCCAATGAAACTCAATATCCAGCATTTATTGCACAAGATGGAAACCGAAGAGGCCAACGCCAAAGAGCTTGCGCAAAAATCCTTGCCCTCACTTATAGACCAAATCGATGCCTTGGCCAGAATGGCCAATGAATTTGCGCGCTTTGCCAAACTCCCGGAACCTATTTTTGAAAAAATTGAACTGGGCGCTTTTATCAGCCAAGCGCTGGCCCTTTTTGATGAAGATCAGACCATGATTTATTTTCAAACGCAGCGTAAAGCACTCTGGATCAATGCAGACAAGGACATGCTCCAGCAGGTATTCCATAATTTATTGCTCAATGCCCGACAAGCAACAGATGCGAGCGTAGAGCCAAAAATTGAAATTGAACTTAAAATAGAACAAGGAACTGTCGAAATTGCCATCAAAGACAACGGTGTGGGCATCTCTGCAGCACAACAAGAACGCATCTTTACGCCTTACTTTACCACTAAGTCCTCTGGGTCTGGCATTGGCCTGAGCGTGGTCAGACAAATCATTGAAAAACACAACGGCAGCATTCGTTTTGAGAGTACAGAAGGTACAGGTACTGTCTTTTATTTGCGCTTCAAGCTCGCCTAATTAAGGCTGCTTTCTGTTCGGTTTCAAATCATAAATCTGAATGTTGGCACGCTCATAACACGGATGCGCCAAAAACTCCTGAATATCAGGGTGGCCCGCCTCTGTTTTGAAAACCAATAGTTTTGAAGCGCCTTTTTGTATCAAGTTTTGAATTTGAGGGGCAAATGGCAAATCTCTTGAAAGATTGTAATTGCTAAAGCCAATTCTATCGATGGCAGTCAGGTGAACGTTCGCGTATGGATCTGAAAAACACAGTACGGTATCTGTTGGCCCTATTTGCTGCTGAATAGCCACTTTTTGGAGTTGAAGCTGACCCAAATGGTCTTGATGATTGAAATAAAACCAGCCCCAATTTCCTTTGATAAACGAAGAAATAAATGGCGTGTTTTTTACAATAATATTTTGATTGCCCGCTGCTATTTGTGTAAATGATACTGTATTGAACAGCACCAATGTCAAGAACAAAATTTCTATTGGCCTTTGAGCGCGCCTGAGCAAATGCCACTGAGGCGGATATCTCATATAGGTGCCCATGAGAATGAGTGGCAGAAAAAGCACTTCAATGAAGTAATAATCGTGCACCTCAAAAACCCAGAACCAAAGAATCAGGTAAGCTAAAATGCCCAGCAAAGAGAAGGCGACCAAATATTTGATGACGCCAGATACCGCTTTGGACCAAAAAGTCCATAAGCACAGTACACTAAAAATTGGCCAAGTCACAAGCGGAAAAATTTCGCGCGAATGCTCCATGAAGACCATTTTTATCATTCTCCATTGTTCGGCGGGAGCCACTTCCCAAATAGGTCTGATGGTAGTCGAAAAAATGGTAGAGCCGTATTTTGTATTGTAGCGAATGGCATACAAATACCAAAAGATTGCACAAGCCAATGCCACCACAAAGCCCAAGTAAATGTAAACTACTTTGCTTATTTTGAAGCTTTTAAATAGTTTTTTAGCGAAAAGAAGGTGTGTAGTATATGCCCCAAAAAACGCCAATACAGCAATGAGCGCCGTAATTTTAATCAGGACCGCCAGGCTTAAAAAGAGGATAAACAAGGCGAGGGAAGTCTTTCTTTCGGACTGCCAAAAATGAAAAAACTGAGCAAATGCCAACAGTAAAAATGAAAAGGAGAATACATTAGGCATCAAGGTGTCTGCGTAATAAATCAAAACCGGAAAGGAAAAAATCAGTCCAGAAAAAATGAGCGCCTTTGTGTCTGATTGAAATGCCCACCTGAAAAAAGGCAGCAGGGAAAGAATGCCCACAAAGAGCATTCCCAAAGAAAGCAACTTGGCAATCCAGAGTTGATAACCCGTTATTTTCCAAATTTGGCCAACCAAATAATAAATAATAGGGAACTCTGCTGCTGCATTTTGATTTCCTGTAGGGGCAATCCAATTGGTCTTGGGTTCAAAAAGAGTTGTGCCGCGAAAATATTGTACCGCTTGCGTTAAGGAGTCGGACTTTCTACACTCGTGAATAGGTAAAATATCGGCAGAAAAATGCTGCCAAAAACCAAAAATTAAAGAAAGAAATAAAAGTAAACCGATGGCCTTGACCCGCAACATAAAAATAGGAGAAGCTTGATTCATGCACTAAAGATAAGTGCTATTATTGAATTGCTCAATTGCTTTGCTGCGTCATTTAAAAGCAACTTTTATCGGCATGACAAACTCCGAAACAACAGCCGTTCCTTTCTCATCTTTGGCTGGGCTCCACATGGGCATATCTAGTAATGCTTTGTTGAGGTTTCCTTTTAAGATGTCCAATTCTTTTTCTGAAAATTTCAAAAATGTGACTTCACGAACCTTGCCATTGACGTCAATTAATAAACGCACGTAAATTCTGCCTTCTATACCAAGCTCACGAAGGTAATTCCATTCCATGCTCCCTGCGATTTTCTCGTCGATGTATTTAAAAACATCCGTTGTAGTGGTGCCAAACGAAGCCGTGGTTGCAGGAAAATTCACAATGCTGTCTCGAATGGTTTTGGGAAAAGGTTCTGGCGGACCAACACAAGTAATTACGGGCTCTGGAATAAAACCGGGCGGGTCTATCGGATCTGGATCAAATGGCGGAAATGGGTCTTGTGGAATAAATTCGGGAATATACTCAGGTTGACGTTGCGCTTTAGGTCTGAAATGTGTGGCATGATCTGCCTTCTTTGTCGAGTTCACCTTTGCTTCAATTTCCTTAGGCATGGGTCGTGGATTCGGTTTTTTCTCTTCTCGACAAGAAAAAAGAAGCGCAATCAATACCGGAAATAAAAGCTGAATGTGGCTCATATTAAAACATCTGTAACAAAGAACGCACAAACAATTGATTCCTTACCTTTGTTAGACTAAAAAAAACAGATGCAACGCTATTGTCTAGACCCATGGAAACGCACGCGCGTTTTAACCCAGGAAGTTCAAATTGGAACGCTAAGCTTGGGCGGACAAAACCCAATTCGGGTGCAATCCATGACCACCACCGACTCCATGGACACCGAAGGATCGGTAGAGCAGTCTATCCGCATGATCGACGCCGGTTGTGAACTTGTGAGGCTCACCGCCCCGAGTAAAAACGAAGCCGAGAACCTACAAAATATCAAAGAAGCGTTGGTTCAAAGAGGTTATCATGCCCCTTTGGTGGCAGACATCCACTTCACTCCTAATGCCGCTGAAATTGCTGCCAAAATTGTCGAAAAAGTGCGCGTCAATCCGGGCAACTACGCAGACAAAAAGAAATTTGAAGAAATCGATTACACCGATGACAGCTACCAAGCTGAACTCGATCGCATAGAAGAAAAGTTTACACCACTCGTGCTGCTTTGTAAAGCAAACGGCACCGCCATGCGCATTGGCACCAACCACGGCTCGCTTTCTGACCGCATCCTCAGCCGTTATGGCGATACGCCAGAAGGCATGGTAGAGTCGGCATTTGAATTCATTCGCATTTGCGAAAAACACGATTACCAGCAATTGGTCATCTCCATGAAAGCGAGCAATACGCTGGTCATGGTTCAGGCCTACCGCCTGCTCATGGCTAAAATGCTCGAAAATGGGGTGGTTTACCCGTTACACCTTGGTGTAACCGAAGCTGGCGACGGTGAAGATGGCCGCATTAAGTCTGCGGTTGGCATTGGCGCACTTTTAGAAGACGGCTTGGGCGATACCATTCGCGTCTCGCTTACGGAGGCTCCTGAGGCCGAAATACCCGTTGCACAAAAACTCATTGCCAAATACAACAATTACTCCCCATTTGAATTTGAGCTCCCAACAGGGAACCTCAACTTCTCGCCATTTCAATACAACAAAAGAGAAAGCAACTCCTTTCATAACATTGGCGGGAAAAACACACCTGTGGTATTGGCCGACCTTTCTGATATTGAGCAGATCAAGCCTGCCCATTTCTTTGGCTTTGGCTACCAATACAGCATTCCGCTCGACAAATGGAACATCCAAGATCAGGCCGCAGATTATGTCTACATCGGGAGCAACGAGCTCGATTTTGAAGTTCCGGGCACCTTAGGCATCATGATGGATTTCGAACTTTGGAAAGCGAAATATGCAAACAAACCGGGCTACTACCCGTTGGTCCTAAAAGAACAACTTTCTGAAGTGGGCCCTGATCAAATTTGTTTCTTGCCACTTGAAGCCGAAGAGGCAATTCCAAATGAATTGGCAAGCAGACCAAATGTTTGTGTTATTCTCAACACCAAATACAGCAACAAAACGCAGCTTTACCGCCGTTTCTTCCTTGAATTACAAGAAAAGCATCTAAAAAGTGCCGTGATTTTATCTTACCAATACGAAACTGCTGAGCTTGAATCTTTCCAACTTTTTGCTGGAGCAGATGCCGGAGCGCTTTTCATTGACGGTTTTGGCGATGGCATTTGGCTCAATGCCGACTTAGGTGCACAACATATCAATTCTACAGCATTTGGGATTTTGCAAGCAACGCGCACGCGCATTTCCAAAACAGAATACATTTCGTGTCCGTCTTGCGGCCGCACCCTCTTTGATCTGCAAGAAACCACCGCAAAAATTCGCCAACGCACTGCGCACCTCAAAGGCCTCAAAATTGGTATTATGGGTTGTATTGTGAACGGCCCCGGCGAAATGGCCGATGCCGACTACGGCTATGTAGGTACTGGGCCCGGTAAAATCAATCTTTACAAAGAAAAAACGATTGTCAAGCGCAATATTGAAGAACAACAAGCTGTGGAGGCACTTGTAGACCTCATCAAAGAATACGGCGATTGGCAAGAGCCGAAAATCTAAAAAGCGGGCGGGCAATTGAGCTCCATCCATTCATTAGAATGCGGATGATAAAACCCGATTTTGGCTGCGTGCAAATACAAACGATCCGCTTTTTGGCCATATAAATCGTCACCCTTCATTGGGCAATTCAGCCCCAAATGGTGTGCGGCATGTACGCGCAGCTGATGCGTTCTACCTGTATGCGGAAACAAAGCAATGCGCGTTTCATTATTTTGAATATCCAACACCTTGTATTTGGTATGCGAAAAGCTGCCGTGTTCATAACAAACCAACTGCCTTGGGCGGTCGTCAAGGTCTACGCGCAAGGGCAATTTGATCTCTCCCTCTTTAAACGCCGGTACGCCCACCAAAACAGCAACATATTCTTTCTGTACCTTTCTCAATACAAACTGACGCTGCAAGCGCTGGTGCATGAGTTTGGTCTTGGCGGCAAGCATGATGCCCGACGTAGACATATCCAAGCGGTGTACGAGCAAAGGCCCATCGGCCAGCGGATATTTTTTCTTTAAGTCATTTAAGGAATTGGGCATCGGGTTTTTACCAGGAACCGACAAGTATTCAGGCGCTTTGTTGATGGCTACAATCCAGTCATCTTCATAAATAACATGGAGCGGTTTAGCCGGATGAATGGCCGTAATTGGGTTTTCATCTACAAGAAGCCCTTTGAGCATATGGCCTAAAATCGGTTCGCACTTGCTTTTGCACGAAGGATAAAAATGGCCGTGAATGCGCACTTCAGAATCTGGCGCCATTCCCCACCAAAACTCGGCCATACAAACAGGCGTGTAGGCATGGAGGTAAGCGTATTGCAATAACTTTGGGGCAGCACATTCTCCAGCGCCCGCAGGCGGAGAATCGACAAATAGATTCAAGACATTTTCTGTTTGGCCCTTTGCATTTAAAAAAGTGTAGCGCTCAAAAATACGGCGCTGCAAATCTGCCGAATGCGCAGCACGGCGCGCTTTTAAGTCCTCAATTTTGTATTGGTATTCAAAAGCATTCTGTTGTATTTCTTGAATTGTCGTTTGTGCTTCGCGTTTGAGTGCTTTGAGGTCCCGACTCTCTTGCATGCTTTCAAAACGCAAGGCTTCTAAGTCATTTAAAAAATCTAGATCTGACTCAATTATTGTTTTTCTTTTTTCGTCGCGAAGCGCTTTGGCTATTTTATTTTTTTGTTGAAGCTCCTGGATTCTTGACGCCCATTGCTGTTTTATATTCAATTCTTCGTCCTTCAGTCTTTTTAATTCCTGTGAATTTTCTAAGTCTTCGAGTTGCAGCGTCAGTTGATGTATTTCTTGCTCTTCACGGCGAAAAAACCCTTGGGCTTCAAGTAAGTCAAAAACTGGAGGCACAAATCCTTCATGCGCATTTGAATTGCCCAATTTGCCCGAAAATGCAGCTAAATAACCTAGTTCTCCTGCAGGGCTTTGAACGACCAAGACCCCAAACATTTTGCCTATTGCACCCAAACGTTCTTGGCGATCCAAACCGAAATCATGTCCGAAATCTTCCTCAAAAAGGCGCTTTTGCAATAGCGCTACAGCATGCAAAGCCAACGGATGCACATCGTAGTAAAAAGGGAAAGTAAACCGTTCAGGAAGGGTTGTGTGCTGGAACTCCGAAACAAAGGGGATAAACATAAAACAAAGGTCAAAAAAAAACGCCCTCGTTGGAGGGCGTTTCTCATTTCTTTTGGAAGAAATTATTTGATCACAACGTTTTTAGTTGTTGTAAGACCGTCTACAGTAACAGTTACGATGTAGCTTCCTTTTGCAACGTTTTCAGTTGAGAAAGAAACAACTTGTGTTCCGTTAAGGTTAGTCATGTTTTTAGCAGCAATAACGCGACCTTGAAGATCCATTAAAGATACTGCGTAATCGTTGTTAGTAGCTTCGAAAGAAACATTTACTTCAGAAGATGCAGGGTTCGGGTATACATTCATTGCGATTGTAGCCAACTCATCCATTCCTAAAGCACCTGTTTTGAAAGCACGTGTGTCCAAAGAAGCGAATTCACCACCTGAAGCGATTGTTGTACCGTTAGCGTCTACCAAAGAGTATGCACCATTACCGTAAGAACAGCAGATACCGTCTCCGTAAGAGTCAGTGATTTCAAAAGTATAACATTGGCTAGGGTTAAGTGTAACCATTTGTGGTGCTTGAACAGTTTGACCAGCTTGGCCAGTTGTCATGTCAGCCCAGTTACCACCACCTTGTGCTACAGTTGCACCTGTGCTATTCTTGATAACCCAAGCAGTTTCTGAAGCGTAGTAGTCAGTTGTAATGTTAACAGTTACATATTGTGAAACCGCGTTAGCAGCAGCAGCTACAGTTGCGTTCGCACCGTTGTTAGCAGCAGAAGCATCACCTGCAGTTGTTACAGTAACAACCAAAGCACCACCAGTAAAGTTAGCGATAGGCGAACAAACAACGTTTGCAACACCGTAAGTAGCCAAGCTACCGCTGTAAGTACCAGTAGAAACTGTTGTACCACCTTGTGTGATTGTTACAGTTGCAGCAGTAAGCGCAGATGTTCCGTTGTTTTGGATATCAACTGAAGGAGTGTAAGCACCTTCACAGTGTACAGTTGCACCTGTGTAGCTCAAAGCAGCAACGTCTGCAGGAGCAGAGGCTGGTGGAGGACATGCAGATACAGTTGCGTACAATTCTGTAGCATCCATTTGACCAACTTCTTCGATGATGCGGTTAGGACAAATACGGTAGATTGTTGGAAAGTATGCGATATTGTAATCGTTGTTGATTTGGTTAGCCGAAGCAGATGCTGGGTTAGCCATTGGGAATTGGATTTGGTTACCTGCAGCAGGCTCAATCCAGTTACCGATAGAACCAGAACCGTCTAGCATTGTAGCGTCAGCAGTTGTGCCATCACCTTCGATCCAGATTACCATTACGTCGTCTGTAGTTGATGCAGATACACCAGCAGCACCAGCAGGGCCGTGTGTAGCATAAACATCTTCTAAAGCACCAGAAAGGTGGTAGTTCCAGCATGGACCACACCAAGTTGCAGAGACATCTAAGAATACAGTGTATCCTTGGTCTAGATAGTCATAAAGGGTATAAGACCCATTATTAGTTGTTCCTGCTGTAGCCAACCAAGGCTGGTAAGCAGTAACAGTGAAGTTTGGAGCAACGCTACCTGGGGCTAGCTGCGCATTCGCACTAACACCTGCAAGTAACATAGCAGCTGAGAATAATAGTTTTTTCATGCGTTAAAATTTAAGTTTGCGTAAATATAAAGAAATTCCCGTGAAGGAAAAAACAATACAATAAAAACATAAAAAGTAAGCTTATTTTTTCTTGAGTTGCTCTTTAACGAAGAGCTCAATTGCAGCAACCATGGACGGCGCCTTCGGATGAGGGGCGTGGACGTCTAGGCGCAAGTTGTTTTTGAGAACGGCATTGGCAGTTGTAGGTCCAAAGGCTGCAATAGTAGTGGTGTTCTGCTTGAAATGCGGGAAGTTCTTGAATAAAGATTCGATACCACCCGGGCTAAAAAACACCAACATGTCGTAGTATACGTCTTCTAAATCAGAGAGGTCGGCCGCAACTGTTCTGTATAAAATCGCTTTTGAAAAAGGAATGTTATACTTCTCGAGCGTCAATGGAATGTTGTCGCGTAGAATGTCGGTACAAGGCAATAAGAATTTTTCGCCCTTTTGCTTTTTCATGAGTTCGCCCAACTCGTCTATCGTTTGCTTGCCAAAAAATATTTTGCGCTTGCGATAAGTGACGTATTTCTGTAAGTAAAGTGCGACCGCTTCCGTAATACAAAAGTATTTCATGGTGTCTGGTACTTCGAAGCGCACGGCTTCAGCCATTCTAAAGAAATGGTCTACAGCAACTTTGGAAGTGAGGATGACAGCGGTGTGTGCAGAGATATCTACTTTTTGCGTACGGAAATCTTTGGGGTCAACACCCTCCACTTTGATAAACGGACGAAAATCAATTTTGAGCTTGTATTTTTCAGCTAAATCGAAATAAGGTGATTTATCGCCTTCTGGTTTCGGCTGGGAAACTAAAATGGTCTTAATAGCCAAAGTTGTCGTTTTAATTAAATGTATTCGCCCGAAAGCCAACGCCATACAAAAAGGATGGGAAGGATTTCCAAGGCGCAAAGGTACAAAATTAAATAATACCATTCCAAATTTGCTTGCAGACTCGCTCTCCAAGCTTTGATCAAGCGCCAAGCATAACCCGCGATACCTATAATTAAAAAGGCTTGCTGCAGCAATTCGTTGGGCTGTCCGTATATCAACCAGAGAAAAGAGAGGGCCAAATAAACCAAGCCAACAAATGACCAAATTTGCTTATTGATTTCGGCAATATGGCTCACGAGTTTCCAATTGTCTGTTACAAACAAGGCGACCCTAAAATTGAGCAACTGAAAACTCAAAAAGGCAAAAACAAAACCAAGGGCCATACCCAGCGCTTCTGTTCTGTCATAATAAGTCAATAAAAAGAGATAGGTACTGAGCGTAAATGAAATGAATGCATTGCTCAAAAGTAGCGATTGGGTTTCGGGCCTGATTTTCTCGTCGTCAAAACCAAAACTCTCAATTTTACTGAGTTTCCAAAAGCGTTTCCAAGATAAAGTCAGGGCGTCTGGCGTGCTCATTCGGGCATATGCAATGAAGGTCAAGGAAAGCAGCGACACAAACAGCAAATAGCTATTCATCTGGGTGGCTCTTTCTATGAGTTCGAATCTTGGCACGTAAAGAATTTTGAGTACAAAAATAATTCAAATTTGCATGCTACAGCTGCACAGAATATTACGTACTTTTGTCGCACAAATCAACCATCATGAAAACCGATTTATACCAGCACCCAGACTACTTCAACATGGACGACCTGCTCTCAGAAGAGCACAAGCTTGTTCGCGACGCAGCTAGAGCATGGGTTAAAAAAGAAGTCTCGCCGATTATTGATGAGCACTACGAAAAAGCAACTTTCCCAATGCACATCCTTGGTGGGCTCGGAGAAATCGGTGCTTTTGGCCCTTACATTCCTGAAGAATACGGCGGCCCAGGGCTAGACCAAATTTCTTATGGGCTCATTATGCAAGAACTCGAGCGCTGTGACTCCGGTCTGCGGTCTACCGCCTCTGTGCAGTCTTCATTGGTGATGTACCCTATCTGGAAATACGGCTCTGAAGCCCACAAACAAAAATACCTTCCCAAGCTTGCCTCTGGCGAAATGATGGGTTGTTTTGGACTTACTGAGCCCGATTACGGTTCCAACCCTGGTGGCATGATCACCAACTTCAAAGATGCCGGCGACCACGTCATTTTGAATGGTGCCAAAATGTGGATTTCAAACGCCCCATTTGCAGATATCGCTGTTGTTTGGGCCAAAGACGAAACCGGACGCATCTACGGAATCATCGTAGAACGCGGCATGGAAGGCTTCTCAACTCCAGAAATGCACGGCAAACTTTCGCTTCGTGCCTCTGCAACTGGCGAGCTCATTTTTGACAACGTCAAAGTGCCAAAAGAAAATATCCTTCCAGGCCGTTCAGGTCTTGGCGCTCCACTTAGCTGCCTAGACTCCGCACGCTTTGGTATTGCTTGGGGTGCATTAGGCGCTGCCATGGATTGCTACGACCAAGCTTTGCGCTACTCCAAAGAGCGCACCCAATTCAATGTGCCAATTGGCGCATTTCAGTTGATCCAGAAAAAATTAGCTGAAATGATCACCGAAATTACAAAAGCACAACTCCTTACCTTCCGCTTGGGCCAATTGCGCAACGAAGGCCGTGCTACTTCAGCACAAATCTCTATGGCCAAGCGCAACAACGTTGAAATTGCACTCAACATTGCCCGCGAAGCGCGTCAAATTCACGGCGGAATGGGCATCACGAGCGAATATTCAATGATGCGCCACATGGCCAATCTTGAATCCGTTGTGACCTACGAAGGAACCCACGATATTCACTTACTCATTACAGGTATGGATGTAACTGGCATTCCTTCTTTCACAAGAGAAATGCCCAATCTATAAAGATCAAATATCTTCGCTTTCAGAAAGCGCATCTCCTCGCAAGAGGCGGATGCGCTTTCTTGCTTCTGCACCAAACAAACTAGCCTTGTACTCCATCAAAAGCCTTTTATAAAGCGCCTCTGCGGTAGCTTTATCCAGCAGGCGCAGCTCATTGATTTCGGCCATTCTGAACAATGCGTCGTCAGCTAAGATATCTTTTGCGTGCATTTTGAGTAAGTCTTCATAATAACCCAGCGCGCGTTGCCACTCACCGCGTTGTTCCATGGCTTGCCCTTTTCTGTACAGAATTTCATCGGCCAACGCATGATAAGGAAAAGCAGTTTGGATGCTGTCAAACAAGACAAATGCAGAGTCTAATTTTTGCTGTGCAATCATGCGGTCGGCATTGGCAAACCACAGCATGACTTGGTAATTGCTGTCTAGACCGTAGTTGTCTGTAATAAACACAGAAAGTTGGATGGCATCATTAGAAATAAAACGCGAAGTGCCTTGTTTAAGGACATCTAGTTGCGACTGCGCAAATTCAAATTCTCCATCGTAATAGAAGATTTTGGCGTTTTTAAATTTGGCCTCGGCACCGATCGTTTCAAACTTAAAGTCGTTGTCTATCTGCATATAAATCAAAGAGGCCTCCCAGATGTCGCCACCGAGTACTTGCACGTCTGCCAACAACATTTTGGCTTGCGCACGCTGGATATCCGTAAGGCCGGCCATGCGGATAATTTGTTGTAATTCGTCTATGGCAATTTGCACCTGTTGACCGTAAAAAGCCCTGATTTCGGCTAGTTGTAAAGACACCTGAAAAGTCACGCGGCTCTTGCCCAAACGCATGAGGGCTTGTTCAAAATCAGTAATGCATAACTTGATTTCTTCCGCATTGAAATTTCTAAACTGCGTCACCTGAATAAATCTTGCGTTGAGCAACGACAGCTGTGCTTCATAAAAGTTAGGCTGTTCAGGACCTAAATCGATGACGTACTGAAAACATTTATTGGCTTGATCAAAAACAGCATTTTCGACACAAATTTGTCCGAGCTCAAGTACTTCTCTTCCGTCGCTTTTAGTACGCTTGTCTAGTGCAATGACCTGAGCAGTTGCGCCTGAAAAGTCCCGGTTTTGGACAAACAACCAAATGAGCATTTGATGAAACACCAGCGGCGCGCTAGCTTGCTGCACGCGTTGTAAAAGCACTTCTTTGGCCAATAAAAAATCTGGCCCAGTGGCGGTGGTGAGGTCCATTCTCGAGCCAATCGCTTGCTGAATAGGGTCTAGAATTCCGGGTTGTTGGGCCAAGTAATCCAAATAAGCGGCCAACATCGCCCGCTTGTCGCCAACCATGGCATAATAATCAGCATATTGAAAATTAAATGGATAGTTCGGTGTCATTTTCTGACCGGTATCCAAAGCCCGCTTGGCATAATCAAATTTACCCTTTGCCGAAAATGCTTGATAAATAGAAATAGCCTGGCCCGGATTTGGGCCAATGTCGCCTAGCAAGTCCTCAAATATTTTTTTTGCCTTAGCAGGCTCGTTTTGTTCTTCATAAAATTGGCCGGCCATTAAGCGAACCTCATAGTCTTGTTTGTTGAGCGCAATTTGTTTGCGCAGCAATTTCTCTGCTGTTTTGAAATCCTTTTGGGCAAGTAGACATTCGTAATAAGGTAAGAAAATAGCTTTGCTCTGATCTTGCGCGTACACTTTCTCAAAATAACCAACGGCTTTGTCTAGTTCAGAATTGTTGTAATAATACTGAGCCAATTGCAAGTCGCTAGCTGTTTGGGCTTTTGTGTGCCAAGCACCCAGCAGCAAAAAAAGACAAACAACAAGTCTGATGTTCATGAGTTGCGCTGCTTTTTTTGAAGGAGGATTTGTGAGAAGGCTTCAACTGAAGGATACAAGCGTTGGTATTCCGAGAAGAATTTTTCCTTTGCGCGCAGGCAATCGGCATTCAATTGGGAAAGTTGCTGCACCTTTTGACGTTCAAATCGAATATATTCAGCATAGCGTTGGCGCGCTCCGCGTCCGTCTTGTATGTCCTGCTTCAAGTGCTTTAAAACTTCTTTTTCTTCTTTGATGCCGTCTCTGACCTTCATCAATTGTTGCATCATGGGTTTGATGCTTTTTCTCATGAGCTTGTAGGCGTCCAATTTTTTGGCGAGTTCTAAGTCTATGGTGTCAAGATGTAAATTTTGTTTGATGCGCAACTCAGTTTGCATCGTATTGACTTTGATTGTTGAGATGTCGTTGAGCCTTTGGTCGGGTAGTGTATTTTCAAGCGCGTGCAATTTTTTTTGTATTTGTGCAATTTTTTCAAGATGCTGCTCTCGTTGCAAATCAGCACAAGACCAGAGCATTAGCATACCAACAAAAACGAAGAACCATTTTTTCATAACAACTAAGACAAATATTGATGAATACCCGCCGTCAAGAACAAGGCCAGCGCAAAACCCGCATAGACCTCAAGTGGGGTATGTTTTCTCAAATACAATCGGGCAGCCATAGTAAGCCCTGCGGCGAGCAAGGCAGCGATGATCCACCACAAACTAAATTGATCTTGCGCTCTGGTAAAAATCACTAAAAAGCCCAATAATATGCCAGCTCCAGCACCGTGTAAGGATATTTTAATCCAGCGGTTCACCACTAAAAAGATGCTCGTAACTGCCACCCCCGAAAGCGGAAGGGCATAAAAATAACGCGGTAATGTGGCCGCACCAGCTTTATACACGAGCAGAAAAAACAAGACCAATGAATACACCAACATAATGATCAAAGGCAAACTGCGCTCTCTCTGCCGTTCGATATCAATAGTGCTGATGACTTTGAAACGGTGCAATAAGATAAAAGAGACCCCTGGTGCCACCACGCTAAATAAAAAGAAGATGGTGAAAAGCGCCCATTTGCTCTCCGTGGGTGCAAAATACAAACTGGTCATCTCGACATCTGAACTGTATGCCGGAACAAAAAGACTGATCAAAATGCCATAAGATGGCATAAAGAGGGGTAAAAATACCCAGGAAAATAAGTGAGATAGAAATTTCATAGTTCTTTGCGCATTCGAGCCACCGGAATTTGAAGTTGTTCACGGTATTTAGCTACCGTTCGTCGGGCAATATTGTAACCTTTTTCTTTGAGTAAGTCCATCAATTTTTCATCGGTAAGCGGGCTGTGTTTGTCTTCGGCCGCAATCGCGTCAGAAAGGATTTTCTTGACTTCTCTCGTAGACACCTCTTCTCCGCTGTCGGTCGATAAAGACTCTGAGAAGAAATATTTCAAGGAAAAAATACCATAATTGGTTTGAACGTATTTAGAATTTGCCACCCGTGAGACCGTCGAAATATCGAGCTCTACAATATCGGCAATATCTTTTAAAATCATCGGTTTGAGCTTCGTTTCATCGCCGCTCAAAAAATATGCCTCTTGGTACTCGAGGATTGCACCCATAGTGAGCAAGAGCGTTTGCTGTCTTTGTCGGATGGCATCTATGAACCATTTAGCGCCATCGAGCTTTTGCTTCACAAACTGAAAGGCTTCTTTGTCGGCCTTTGAGCTCTTTGCACCCTCTGCATAACTGCGCAACATGTTTTCGTAGTCTCGGCTGACTTTGAGATCGGGCGCATTGCGGCTGTTCAAACTCAACTCGATGCGGCCTTCGTGCTCAAAAAGCGAGAAGTCTGGAATAATTTGCTGATGGTTCTTAGCCGCCTCGCGCATAGAGCCGCCCGGCTTTGGGTTGCAGCGCAAAATCTCGTCGATGGCCTCTTTGAGGTCTTGGTCTTCGATTTCTAATTTTTTGGCAATCCGCTCGTAGTGTTTCTTGGTAAATTCTTCAAAAAAGTTCTCTACAATTTTGAGTGCAGTGAACCGGACAATATCTCCATCTTGTTTTCTGCGCAATTGCAAGAGCAAGCATTCTTTGAGGTTTCTGGCACCTACTCCTGCAGGTTCCAATTCTTGAACCAATGCCAATACAGCACCTACTTCTTGTTCAGTTGTGTCGATATTCATCGAAAAGGCCAAATCATCGACGATCGCTTCTATAGACCGATTGAGGTAGCCAGATTCGTCTAAGTTGCCAATGATGATATCGGCAATGACAAATTGTTTTTCGTCGAGATAAAGCAAATGGAGTTGCTCGGTGAGTCTTTCTTGAAAAGTTTGCTCTCCCGACAGGGGAATAACGCGCTCTTCGTCGTCTTTAGATTGGTTATTTGCCTGAGTTTTGTAATCGGCAACGTCGTCGTCTAGATAGTCTGAGATGTCAAAATCGTTGTCGTCGTCGGAGTCATCGGCATCGTAGTCGTCTTGGTTGTCGAAATCGTCTTCTTCTATTTCCTGACCTTCTTCGAGCGCTGGATTCTCCTCTAGCTCTTGTTTGATGCGTTGATCGAGTTCCATAGTTGGCACCTGCAACAATTTCATGAGCTGAATTTGCTGCGGAGAGAGCCGCTGCTCAAGTTTTTGAATAAGCTGTTGACGCAATGCCATTATTCGATTTTCTGCTTGATGACCTGATAAATTTCTAAGGTGGTCATGTCGTAAACATAAACCAAAACGTGCATGTTCTCGGCATTAAAAGCGCCATCGAGCTGATTGGGGACCAAAAAGCTGTAATTGATATAATATTTACCATTGTTGAGGTCGGCAGCGGTTAATTGTCGGCCAAATGGCATGTTGCTCAAGTTTTTGCGGTGGATATCTCTGTGGATATAATTGTGATTGTGCGAGTTATCAGACATTTTCTGATCGCCAACCAAAGAATCTTCGAGCAAATAAGCAACGATTCCCAACTCATTGGTCAGCGTTTGATCGATTTTATCGACCTCTACGTGTAAAAAGGCGCCTTTTGTGCTCGGGTAATAATTGAGCTTAGACTGTAGATTAACCTTTAAATTATTTTCTGAAAGTAACGTGCTGGTCATAGAAGACCACTGACCTGGACTTTGAAAAATATTACCCCCACTTGATACGCGACTAACCGGTCCTCTAGGGTTGCCAACAAAGCCGCCATCATTGGTGCCAAACCAAATGCCTAGATACAATCCGTCAGGATTTGTAAAATCTAGGGTATATTCAGCATCGATACTTTGAAAATCTCCGATGCCATCCACTCCAGAATGAATAGAAGCTACGTGTACTCTACCAGGATTTGCTTCCTGCAGTTGATGTGCTAAATCGGCTGCAGCCGGACAAAAGATACACTTGTGACCTGTAAAATCTTCAATTAAAATATTGCGATCCGTGTTGGTATTAGCCGTAAAAGTTGGCCAGTCATTGGCCACGTAATCGGCCCAGTTTCCTGGGTAGAGAGTAGTGTCCAATTCTAAATTGACCACAGGCGGATACGGATTGTCTATGCGGTCACATGAAGGCAGCAAATAAAGACCAAAAGCGATGGCAAAAGCGATAAACAGAATTCCCTTTTTCATATTAAAAACTGTGCGTTAAGTTGATCATGAGTCCGTTGTTGGCAGGCACTGGTCGGCAAACACCACCTACGCAAAACAAACCAGCACGTTGGCGGCCGTAGGAGACAGTTAGGCGTGTTGCGTCTTTGATATACCCACAAGTTACAATGGGGTAATTGACCCTTTTGCTTAAGTCATCATTGCCATAGTTGTACTGATTCATTACTGAGAAAAACCATCCCGGAGAAATGGTATACTCAACAAGAGCCGTAGCCCAATCTCCCTTATCGTTAATTCCCACTTCATTTCTTTGCACCCACATGCCTTGGAGTTCCCAACGGATCGCGTTGTGGGTATTGATTTTATAAGTCCCTTCCAAAACCGCAATTCTGGCATGGATAATCCCTTGTGCATCGCTTACCTTTACGACGTCGTTGTTGATTTTGATGTCGTAAAAACTCAAAATACCGCTCCATTGTTTATTGATTTTCTTCGTGATATTGAAGTTGATGTCTTGCCAATAGAGGCTATCACTTAAACCAAACGGACGCGTGTGATAGACCACTCTTGAAGAATCGTTGAGGTCAATTCCGTTGAGGGTTTGTTCTGGTCTGTAGGTTGTGGAGAGATTCAGCCCAATTGTGGTGCCGTACTTTCCGCCGAGCTGAGTACCTTTTTTGAAAGTGTAGAGTACGTCTGCCTGATAAGCTACCTCGCCCAATGGCTGGGTTGCATACGGGTAAAGCGTCGCTACCAAGTTGTAGGTATGTGTTTTGTTGAGCGACGGCAAAAAGTTGATCAAGACATCTTGCAAATCTTTGGTGCGATCAGAACGGAAACTCATGTTGTCTACAGACTTTCCGGATAATAAAATACCAAGTCCTTTTTTGGTGTAGCGCAGATTGAAAATCGCCGCATGGCCGTTGTTGTATATGTATTGGTTGTCTGAAGAAGGGTCTTGCCCTTTTTGAATAAATTCTGCATCGGCGTAAAAATTGCCGTAAGTCAGCTTCAGACGGCCGCCATAAGCAGCTGTGTTTTGAGGTAAAATCCATTCTGGGTTGTCGTCTTCTTGAAACTTACTCACGAAAGAAGCGCCGATGACGACATCGAGCTTTTTATCTTTCAAGATGCCCAAGCCTTCGTTGAGGTGCCACTCGGCGTCTGTTCCGCGAACAAGCCCAGCGCCATGGACAATTTGCCCTTGCTGAAAAGACAAGCGTTGCGTACCGTACACGCCTTTGAGCACCACACCCTTACCTGGTCTGAGTACAATGCGCATGCCGTCGAGCAGGTTGTCGTAACCTAAATTGCGGTCTTCGTAGGTGCGAAGTGCCAAGCCAGTGCCGAATTGCTCGTAAAAGGTGCCAAGCGTGACATCTACAAAATCATTTTGGTAGCCAACATAGCGCATCCCGATACCCGTGCCGTCGAAACGATTCGGATAACCTTGAATTCGGGGCAAATAGGACTCAAAACGCATGCCTGCCTTGAAATTTCCTTGGGTGTAGAAAACATTCATGTAGGAGTTGAGCAAACCTTTTTGAACGGGTTGCTTGGCGTTGATAATGCTGTCTTCGTTGAGGTATTGAAAGACGGTTTCCATGTTGCCGGTGATGTTGCCTTGCGCAAACGAAACCTGACTCAGCAATAAAATGACAAGGAGTGTACGTGTTTTTTTCATGTATTATTTTTCGCTCAATTTGAGCAATTCTTGATAGAGTTTTTCTTCGTCGCCTGGTGCGTAATTGTTGTGTGAGTATACAATAAAACCATTTTTATCGACTAAAAAAGTGTGTGGTACGTTGTTGACACCCATGGCGCGCTTGAAATCCCAGTTTGGATCCATTAAAACGGTGTAGTCCCAGGCCTTTCCATTGACATAAACAGGCACCTGGCTTTTTGTTTTTTCGTCGTCGATGGCTACAGCAACCAGCGTAACACCTGTTTCGGCAACCCAATCTTCATAAACTTCGTGAATGGCGTTCAATTCTTTTTTGCACGGCGCACACCAAGTAGCCCAAAAACTGATGATCACAGGCCCGTTGGCTGTTAATTCGGCTGTGTTGATGGCTTTGCCTTTCATATCGACCAACTTGACCGAAGGCACTTGTTTTTGATTGAGGGAGGTTTCAACGGTAGCTTCTTGCGCAAGCAGATTCAAAGAAAAAGTACCAGCGAGAAAGAGTAAAAATAATTTTTTCATGATTTGAATTTTTCTGGGCGAGTCAAAAACCTTGCCGAATTCAAAAGTAAGAAAAAAGCAGCGATGCAAAAAATGGCTTAGATTTTGATAAGTGCGGTGAAAAGCTTATTTTTGAACAAAGTGTATTTTCATGAAAACCTTATTTCTTTCTCTCTTTTGCCTTTTTGCTGCCATCGCTAGCGCTCAAAACAATATTGTCATTCACCTCGACGGTCAAACTACAGACATTTCTGGCCAAACCCATACTATGGTTGCGCCGTCTTCCGCTTCATTTGATGTGCCGTTTGACATCGTCAACAACACCGGTTCTGCTGCACAATGGCGCATCACCCGCAAACAACTCAATGTTCCCACTGGCTGGACTGACGCACTTTGCTGGGGCCACTCTACAGATCCATTCGGAGGTACTTGTTATTCTTCTGGCCAAATGAACACCAACCCTTGGACCTCTCCCGGAACGCAAGCTGTTCTTTTTACCATCAACGATGGTGAATACGGCAAAATGAAAGTTTCTGTCGATGTAGAAGACAATACCTTCGGACAAGCTCACTACCGTTATTATGTCACTACAAACGGGCTCACTATGCTAGACTCCGTTGACCTCGTTGTAGACTACCTTGCAACAGTTAAGCCAGCGGTCAAAGAAGAAATCAGCATTACAGTTGCGCCCAACCCGAGCACGGAATACGTCAATATTCAGTTTGCAGGCGTTGAGCAACTTCAACTCAAAATGGTAGATGCCTTGGGTAACGTCATTACACGAGAAGTCCTCACTTCCAACCGTAAAATCAACGTAAGCGACCTCAACAGCGGTATCTACTTCCTCGTATTTGAGGCGCCAGGTTCCAAGAGCATTACGCGTAAATTGGTTGTCAGACACTAATGTCCAAGCGCAAACCCAAAGTACCCGCAGCTCAAGCTCCTAGAAAAAAAGCAGGCATTACCACTTTGGTGATGCGCATCTTCGAACAAAACCCTGGCGTTGAGCTCACACACAAACAAGTTTCTACACTAATCGATGCCCGCGATGCGCGTGCGCGCCAAGTCGTTTTTGATTCCTTGAGTGTCTTGACCAACAAAAAAGCCATTCAACGCATCAACCACCACACCTATAAATTAGCCGGAGAAACCACCTTATTAGAAGGGACCATCTCTATTACCCAGCGCGGTGCCGGTTTTGTAACGGTTCAAGGTTATGAAAAAGACATCTACATCGGGCCCTCCAATGTGGGGCAAGCCCTCCATGGCGATACCGTCAAGGTGCGGGTTTTCAAGCAGGGTTCTAAGCGAGACGAAGGCGCCGTAACCGAAGTCACCGAACGCGATCGCATTCAGTTTGTGGGCACCATTCAAATTCGCAACAACGATGCACTAATGGTACCAGACAACGCGCGCTCAGGTGTGGAAATCAAAATACCACTCGACAAACTCAACGGTGCACTCCATGGCGAGAAAGCACTTGTCAAGATCACCGTTTGGCCAAAAAGTGCCGAAAGGCCTTATGGCGAAGTCTTGGTGCGGCTTGGTAAATCAGGAAGCAACGAAACAGAAATGTTGTCTATCCTTTACAACCAAGGTATCAACCCAATTTTCCCAGATGCCGTCATGGCCGAGGCAGAACTCATCGGCATAGACCTCGACCCAAAAGAAGTAGCACAAAGACGCGACTTCAGACCCATTCTTACTTTTACAATCGATCCCTTCGATGCCAAAGACTTTGACGATGCCATTTCTTATCAAGAATTAGAAAATGGGCACTTCGAAGTTGGTGTGCACATCGCAGATGTCAGTCATTACGTTCGGCCAGGTTCGGCCATGGACCAAGAAGCACTCTTGCGCTCCAATTCGGTGTATCTCGTAGACCGCGTCATTCCTATGCTTCCCGAGCAGCTCAGCAACCTCGCTTGTTCACTGAGGCCACACGAAGACAAATTTGCCTTTTCGGCTGTTTTTGAACTCGACGACACCGGCAAAATATTCAAAGAATGGTACGGCAAAACCGTCATCCACTCAAAGCGTCGTTATACCTACGAAGAAGCACAAGAAATTTTAGAAGGCACCCCCGGTGACCACGACACCATTTTGCGTAAAATTGACGCGTTGGCTAAAATATACCGCAACCAACGACTCAAAAATGGTGCGCTGAGCATAGAATCAGAAGAAATGCGCTTTAAGCTAGACAACGAAGGCAACCCTGATGGTGTTGTCATCAAAACGTCTAAAGATGCGCACAAACTCATTGAAGAATTCATGCTACTCGCCAACAGAAAAGTGACCGAGTTTCTTTCTCCAAAAAAGAAAGGGCAGGAGAACTTCCCCATGATTTACCGTGTCCACGATGTTCCGGACCCTTCCAAAATGGAGCTTTTTGCGGTGTTTATCGAAAAATTCGGGCACAAAGTAGACATCAACGATCCGCTCAATATTGCCAAAAACCTCAACGCACTCTTCGAAGAAATCCGCAGCGAAAACGAGTTTTCATTGGTGCAATCAATGGCCATCCGCTCCATGGCCAAAGCAAGCTACGACACCCAAAACATCGGGCACTACGGTTTGGCTTTCAAACACTACTCACATTTTACCTCGCCCATTAGACGCTACGCCGATTTAGTGGTGCATCGCATACTTCAAGAAGAACTCACCACCAAAAAACACAAATATGGCGGTGAATTAGGTGCAATTTGCCAACGTATTTCTAAAAATGAACGCAAAGCAGCTGAAGCCGAACGCGAGTCTACTAAATTCTTCCAATCACTTTATGCGATGGAATTTGTGGGCGAAGTATTCGAGGGTACCATTTCCGGAATAGCAGACCACGGTATGTTTGTTCGGATGGACGAAAACTTCTGCGAAGGAATGGTCCAAATGATGGCTATACCCGGAGACCGTTTTTACTTCGACCAAGAGAAGTTCCAGCTAGTTGGTTCCAAAACTAAAAAGACGTATCAATTCGGAGACCGCGTCAAGGTGCGCATCGATCAAGTGAGCACTAAAAAAAGACAAATAGACCTAGAATTGGTTGTAAGTTAAACCGATCATTTACCAAACCAAGCCTCCAAAAATATTTAGTACAAGAAATTGTTGTAAGGATACCTTACCTTAAAGATGGCTTTCACTTCTTTGTACAATACTTCTTTGAGCTCTTCGACATTTTCTTTGTCGGTGGCAGAAATAAAAACACATTTGGTTTTGCCCATTTTGGACATCCAGGACTTCTTGAGAGATTCTAGTGTGCGAACGTCTTCTTCAGGCTCATTGAGTTCGGCGAGCGGCGGTTGGTAGGCATCAATTTTATTGAAAACGATAATCGTTGGTTTTTCCGTGTTATCGATTTCATTGAGCGTTTCATTGACCACCTCAAACTGCTCCTCAAAATTGGGATGAGCGATATCCAATACATGAATGAGTAAATCGGCCTCACGCACCTCATCAAGTGTAGACTTGAAAGATTCCATGAGCTGCTGTGGTAATTTACGGATGAAACCAACGGTGTCGGTCAACAATAGGGGCATATTGTCGATGACCACCTTGCGAACTGTGGTATCAAGTGTTGCAAAAAGTTTGTTTTCTGCAAAGACATCTGATTTGGAAAGCAGGTTCATGATGGTGCTTTTGCCCACATTCGTGTAGCCCACAAGCGCCACCCGAACAAGTTGCCCACGGTTGCTGCGTTGTACGGTCATTTGTTTGTCTATCTCGCGCAAGCGTTCTTTCATGAGTGAAATGCGCTGCTGAATGATGCGTCGGTCGGTCTCGATTTGAGATTCACCGGGCCCACGCAAACCAATTCCTCCTTTTTGACGTTCCAAGTGCGTCCACATGCGGGTAAGACGCGGGAGCATATACTGCAATTGCGCGAGCTCTACTTGCGTCTTGGCATGGAAACTGCGCGCCCTACTGGCAAAAATATCCAGAATTAAGATGGTTCTGTCTAGGACCTTACATTCGAGTTCGCGCTCGATGTTGCGCAACTGTGAAGGGCTAAGTTCGTCGTCAAAAATAATAAGTTCGATATCGAGCGCCTTCATGTATTGCTTGATTTCTTCTAGCTTTCCGGTTCCGACGTAAGTGCGCGGATTGGGATAAGGTAATTTCTGAAAAAACTTTTCTACGGTGATGGCGCCGGCTGTTTCGGCTAAAAATTCGAGTTCATCGAGGTGTTCTTGGGCAACCTCTTCAGAAGTTTCGGAGGTGATGACACCCACGAGTACGCAGCGTTCTTCAACGGCATCTACGGTGACGTGTCCTTGCATTAGTTGCGGAGTGCTTTGATGTGACGAAGCACAAGTTGTATATTGGTGTCGGTTTCTAACAAAGCTTTCATGGGTGGCATGGCGCCCTTTCCGTTTGTGATGATGTGTAGCATTTTTTCATCGGATAACTTAGATGCGCTCAAGTCTTTGGCGCCGCTAGCCCCGAGTTTTCCGTCTTCGCCGTGGCACTGGGCACAATGCATGGTATACAAACTCGCGCCCTGTTCAGCAGGTGTTTGTTGCAAGACTTCTTTGGTGTTTTCTGATCCGGTCTGACAAGAAAAAAACAAAAGAAGAAAAGGTAAAAGTTGCAATCTTTTTAGAACCATCCTGCGCCTAGTTCAGTGCGAAATGGCCATGGAATGAATGCCAATACTAAGATGAGTGCGAGTACATACCAAAGTTTGATGGCTTTAAATTTGGCAGCAGCGTCAGCACCTTTTTTGGATTTGCTGTGGCCGATAGTGATGGCAACAATAGCCAATAGCATCCCTGCCAAATGCTCCATACCGTAAAAACGAAACTGCGCAATTTTCATCCAGCCTTCAACAAATTTTACTTTAGATGAAGAAAAATAAAGGACCAAGCCCAACAATAATTGGGTGTGAAAAGTGATCATGGTGAAGAGGTTCGCCAAACGGTGTTTCTTTTCGTAATCTTTGGCTGTAAACGCATTGAAAATTGCCAAAAGCAATAAAAGAAGTGCGATCCAACGCAATCCGGAGTGTGCAGAAATCAGAGCTTGCATATGATAGAATTTTAGGGTTTTTAATCGTTGAGTTTGAGTACAGCCAAGAACGCTTCTTGCGGAACTTCTACGCGACCAACTTGGCGCATGCGTTTTTTACCCGCTTTTTGTTTCTCGAGCAATTTGCGCTTACGGCTGATGTCACCACCATAACATTTGGCCGTTACGTCTTTGCGCAAGGCTTTGATGGTTTCGCGGGCAATGACTTTGGCGCCAATTGCGGCTTGAATAGGAATTTCGAATTGCTGACGCGGAATGAGCTCGCGCAGTTTGAGGCAAATTCTTTTCCCGAGATCGAAGGCATTGCTGCGGTGAACCAAAGCAGAAAGTGCATCGACTTGTTCGCCATTCAATAAAAGGTCCATCTTGACCAAATCAGATTCTTTGTAGCCGATCGGATGGTAATCAAAAGAGGCGTAACCGCGAGACACCGACTTGAGGCGATCGTAGAAATCGAATACGATTTCGGCAAGTGGCATTTCAAAAGTGATTTCGACGCGATCTTGGGTGAGGTATACTTGGTTTTGCAACTCGCCGCGCTTTTCAATGCAAAGTGTCATGATCGAACCGACATATTCGGTTTTGGTAATGACCTGTGCTTTGATATAAGGTTCTTCGATGCGGTCCATGCCCGACGGGTCTGGCAATTCGGAAGGGTTGTTGACAATAAAGACTTCGTCTGGGTCTTTTTTCATGTAAGACTTGTACGACACGTTCGGAACCGTTGTAATGACGGTCATGTTGAACTCGCGCTCTAGGCGCTCTTGGATAATTTCCATGTGGAGCATCCCTAAGAAGCCACAGCGAAAACCAAAGCCAAGGGCGGCAGAGGATTCGGGTTCAAAAACCAAAGAAGAGTCGTTGAGCTGGAGTTTTTCCATTGAGTAACGCAACTCTTCGTAGTCTTCGGTGTCTACAGGATAAATGCCCGCAAATACCATTGGCTTGACGTCTTCAAAACCTTTGATGGGCACCTCGCAAGGGTTGTCAGAGGCGGTGATGGTATCGCCTACTTTGACTTCGTTTGCTGCTTTGATCCCGGAAATGATGTAGCCGACATCGCCAGCGCGCACTTCATTTTTGGGTGAGAGGTCCATTTTGAGGATGCCGATTTCGTCGGCGTTGTAGTCGCGGCCGGTATTTAAAAATCGTACTTTCTGGCCTTTCTTCAAGACGCCGTTCTTGACGCGGTAATAAGCAATAATGCCGCGAAACGGATTAAAGACAGAGTCGAAAATCATGGCTTGTAAGGGCGCAGCTTCGTCTCCTTTTGGCGAAGGAATGCGCTTGATGACTGCTTCCAATATTTTATCTACGCCTAAGCCGGTTTTACCCGATGCTTGGATGATGTCTTCGATGTCGCAGCCGATGAGCTCCATGATTTGGTCAGAAACTTCTTCTGGCATGGCGCCCGGTAAATCCATCTTGTTGAGGATCGGAATGATTTCGAGGTCGTGCTCGAGGGCGAGGTATAAATTGGAGATGGTTTGGGCTTCAATTCCTTGAGAGGCATCGACAATTAACAAGGCGCCTTCACAGGCGGCAATGGAACGAGAAACTTCGTAAGAAAAATCGACGTGTCCGGGGGTGTCAATGAGGTTGAGGATGTAATCTTGGCCCTCGTGCTTGTAGCTCATTTGAATGGCATGCGACTTGATGGTAATGCCGCGCTCGCGCTCGAGATCCATGTCGTCGAGGGCTTGAGCTTGCATCTCGCGATCGGAGATGGTGCCGGTGGTTTGGAGCAAGCGATCTGCTAAGGTGCTTTTACCGTGGTCAATGTGGGCAATAATACAAAAATTGCGGATGTGCTTCATAGGTTGCAAAAATACGGAATCTAAGCCACATAACAAGCCGTAAATTACAGGGTTCTGTCCGTAAATCTACTGATGTTCGTTTCGGAATGCAGGGGTTTATTTTCAAGCATATGAGCCACAAGTTCTCGCGCCAAAGTTGGCGCCATCATGTAGCCCTTTGTGCCCAAGCCATTGAAAACATAAACTCCTTGGTGAGTTGGGTGCTGGCCCATCAATGGTCTGCGATCTAAAACAGTCGGCCTGATGCCCGCTGCCTGCTCTATTACAACTGGTTCATAAGCCCCAAGTGACGCTAAATTTTGCAACAACAGCTCTTTGCCTGCTTCGGTCACATGCAGTGTTGGGTTGTTGAATTCATAGGTGGCACCCACGCGAAAACGGCCATTTCCATAAGGCAGCACAAAACATTTTCTGTTCAAGGACTCTTCAGATTCCAGCAATTTACTTTCAATCAGGAGGGTTTGGCCTTTGGTTTGTTGCAGTGGCAAGTAAGCAAAAGTCGCCTCTTCTTTTTGTCTGTAACCCATGCAAAAAATCACGAAGTCATAGGTTTCGCCGTCGTATTTTCGCAGCTGTGGTTCCCACAACTGTGCAGAGAACTCCTTTTGCTCCAAAACACCTAGTTGATTGAAATAAGCCATGTGCTGAGCGACCCATTTAGCAGCATCTACCCAAAAAGCATTTTTAACGCGGCCGCTACCAAAAGTGTTGAGCGCTGCCGTATGTTCGAGGTCGGAGGTTGTGAGTTCTTCGAGATAAGGTTGATAAGCTTCGTCTGCCGACCTGCTCTGCCAGCTTTCTCGCTCTTCGTCAGCAGCAAAAAAGCGGCGAATGACAATCGGGTGATAAAATTGCGTTTGGAGCAGTTCTTCCATCTGCAGATAAAAAGCTTGCGCTTCTGGCAGGAATTCATCGAGTCGCCAGGATTTATTCATGCGGCGAAACACCATCGGATTGACCATTCCTGCAGCTACAGCGCTAGAATAATTACTGCCTTGATCCACTATTTTTACCTCAATGCCGCTAGAAAGCAAGCGGTGAGCCAAGCAAGTGCCCGCCAAGCCGGCACCAAAAATGAGCGCTTTTTTTGCCATAATCTATTTCGTGAAAGCGAAGCTAAGCAAACTAATTTGAACATTGGGGTCTGCCAACTTGATTGCCCGCGCCAAAGACTCCAAAGTAGCTCCTGTAGTAATTACATCATCGACAATTAAAACATGGCGATAACGGGTAAAATGAGCAGAGGCGCGGAACATATGCTGGACGTTTTCCCAGCGGCCGAAGCGGTCGTTTGTGGTCTGACTCAAAGTGTGTTTTCTCTTGTGAACGGTGCTTTTCAGCAGTGGAATGCCCCATTCTTTGGCTAGGCCGCGGGCCAATAATTCACTCTGATTGTAGCCTCTTGCAAACTTCTTTTTAGGATGAATGGGCACCGGAATAATCGCCTCAACTTGCCTGATCGGATGAGCTGACAACGCAGTGGCCATGTGCTCTCCAAGGTAAATACCAAGCGGGGCTTTGAAGTCGTATTTCAAAGCGCGGATCAGGGACTGACTCACGCTGCCTTTTCCATAAAAATAGAGCGCACAAGTATGCGCTATTGCAACCCGACTCCAAAATAACTTATCGAGTTTTGTAGGTTCATTTTGAAGTTCGAAATAGGTGCGCTCCAAGCCTTCCCAACAGATCCAACAGAGGTAGCGTTCTTGCGCAATTAGCTCTTTGTTGCAATGCAAACAAACGTTGGTAAAAACTAAATGACCCAAGCCATCTGAATAATTTTTGAGGACCAAGCCCAGTCGCTGAATATATGTTGCCATAGTTTGAGGAAATTTAACAATGAGGTGTTCAAAAGTGCCTTACAAATTTTAAACTATTCCAACGCAATTGTGTTAACTTTATTGAGGTTTCCTTTCATACAAAAATTATCCTTTCGCAGGTCCAATTTTCTTCGGAAAAATTATCAAAACACCGCCAAAAAGCATGTGAATATCTTTCTTGGGCATGTTGAAATCCGCTGAAGGGTTTGTCCATGAAAGGATTGCGTATTCATGTGTTGAAAACCGCGATTAAATGTTAATTTCTTTAATTGATTCGAGTCCGAATTTTGACAAAATTTGTAATCCTGATTTAATTTAAAATCTGCAACCCAAAAACCATGACACAAACACTACACGAGCCAATTCTTGAAGAAAATAAAAGCCGTTTCGTACTGTTCCCTATCCAGCACGACGACATCTGGAGCTTTTACAAAAAAGCAGAGGCGAGTTTTTGGACCGCAGAAGAAATCGACCTTTCTCCAGACCTCATCGACTGGGAAAACAAACTCAACAACGACGAGCGCCATTTTGTCAAACACGTTCTCGCCTTTTTTGCAGCGTCTGACGGCATCGTCAACGAAAACTTAGCCGAGCACTTCCTCAACGAAGTTCAATACACCGAGGCTAAATTCTTTTACGGTTTTCAGGTCACGATGGAAAACATCCACTCTGAAACCTACTCCTTACTCATCGACACCTACATCAAAGACACCCAAGAGAAAAATTACCTCTTCAATGCCATCGATACGGTAGATTGCGTCCGTAAAAAAGCGGATTGGGCACTTCGTTGGATTGACAAAGGCTCTTACGCAGAGCGCTTGGTGGCCTTTGCTGCCGTAGAAGGCATCTTCTTTTCAGGCTCGTTTTGCTCCATCTTTTGGCTCAAGAAACGCGGCCTAATGCCTGGTCTTTCCTTCTCTAACGAACTCATTTCTAGAGACGAAGGCCTCCACTGCGACTTCGCTTGTTTGCTTTACACCAAGCACTTAGTTAACAAACTATCTAAAGAAAAAGTAGAAGAAATCATCACCAATGCTGTTGAAATTGAAAAGGAGTTTGTTACTGACGCCTTGCCGGTTAAACTCATTGGCATGAACAGCGACCTCATGGGTCAGTACATCGAATTTGTGGCAGACCGCCTATTGGTTGAGCTCGGCAACGAGCGCGTATACAACGCCACCAACCCCTTCGATTTCATGGACATGATTTCCATTCAAGGCAAAACCAACTTCTTTGAAAAGCGCGTTGGTGAATACCAAAAAGCTGGCGTTCTCGCCGGCAAAGACAACAATCACGGCTTTAGCCTTGATGAAGATTTTTAACCAACCTAAACTATAAAATATAAGGAGCATATGTACGTTGTTAAAAGAGACGGTAAGCAAGAGGCCGTCAAATTCGATAAAATCACAGCCCGCATCGTCAAGATGTGTTACGGCCTAGATCCGCTAGTTTCGCCAGAAATTGTTGCCATGAAAGTCATTGAAGGACTTTTTGATGGTGTCACGACTACAGAACTAGACAACCTCGCAGCTGAGGTCGCTGCAGCCAAAACAATTGACCACCCAGATTATGCACTTTTGGCATCTCGCATCGCGGTATCCAATCTTCACAAAGAGACCAAAAAGACTTTCTCCGAAGTCATGCACGATCTGTACTACTACGTTGATTCCAAGACGAACGAATCTGCATCGCTCCTAGCAGAAGACGTCTATGAAATCATCATGGCCAACAAAGAGGCCCTCGACTCCAGCATCATCTACGACCGCGACTTCCGCTACGACTACTTTGGCTTCAAGACCCTGACACGCTCCTACCTCATGCGCTTGAATGGCAAAATCGCAGAACGTCCGCAACAAATGCTCATGCGCGTTGCCGTCGGTATCCACAAAGACGACATCCAAGCGGCGATCAAAACGTATAACCTGATGTCAGAAGGCTGGTTTACACACGCCACGCCAACACTCTTCAATTCAGGTACGCCTAAACCACAAATGTCTTCTTGTTTCTTGCTCACCATGAAAGAAGATAGCATCAGCGGTATTTACGACACCCTCAAATCTTGTGCGCAAATTTCGCAATCAGCTGGCGGAATCGGTTTGTCTATCCACGACATCCGCGCTACTGGTTCATACATCAAAGGCACTAACGGCGCATCTAACGGAATTGTCCCGATGCTACGTGTTTTCAACGACACCGCTCGCTACGTCGATCAAGGTGGAGGCAAAAGAAAAGGATCGTTTGCTATTTACATCGAGCCATGGCACGCAGATGTCTTCGACTTCCTAGACTTGAAGAAAAACCACGGTAAAGAAGAGCAACGCGCACGCGACCTCTTTTATGCACTCTGGATTCCAGACCTCTTCATGAAACGCGTCAAAGAAAACGGCGACTGGACCCTCATGTGTCCGCACGAATGCCCAGGTCTTTCCGACACCCACAGCGCTGAATTCGAGGCGCTCTACACCAAATACGAGCAAGCCGGAAAAGGACGCAAAACCATCAAGGCACAAGATCTTTGGTTCAAAATCCTCGAGTCTCAAATCGAGACCGGTACACCATACATGCTTTACAAAGATGCCGCTAACGCGAAATCTAACCAACAAAACCTCGGTACCATTAAGTCTTCTAACTTATGTACTGAAATCATCGAGTACACCGCTCCAGACGAAGTTGCCGTATGTAACTTGGCCTCTTTAGCACTTCCTAAGTTCGTTACTGAAGATGGTACTTTTGACCACGACAAACTTTTCGAAGTTACTTACCAAGCTACCGTCAACCTCAACCGCATCATCGACAACAACTTCTACCCTGTAGAAGAGGCGCGCAACTCCAACATGCGTCACCGTCCTATCGGTTTAGGTGTTCAAGGTTTGGCCGATGCTTTCATCATGCTCGGATTCCCATTCGAGTCTGAAGAAGCGCGTGCACTCAACCGCGAAGTATTTGAAACCATTTACTTTGCTTCCATGACCGCTTCCAAAGACCTCGCTAAAGTAGAAGGTCCATACCAATCAATTGCAGGTTCACCAGTTTCAAAGGGTGTGTTCCAGTTTGATATGTGGGGCGTGACACCAACCGCTCGTTGGGAATGGGATTTACTCAAAGAAGAGGTGAAAACACACGGTGTTCGCAACTCGCTCTTATTGGCGCCAATGCCAACAGCCTCTACAGCTCAAATTCTTGGTAACAACGAATGTTTTGAGCCTTATACTTCCAACATCTACACGCGTCGTGTATTGTCTGGCGAATTCATCATCGTCAACAAACACCTCCTCAAAGACCTCGTTAGAGAAGGTTTGTGGAACAAAGACATGCGTCAAAAAATCATGGCTGCAAACGGATCGGTACAAAACATCCAAGAAGTACCTCAGCGCTTGAAAGACCTCTACAAAACCGCTTGGGAGATCTCTCAAAAAGCCATCATCGAACAAGCTGCTGATCGCGGGGCTTACATCTGCCAGAGCCAATCACTCAACATCTTCATGGAAAATGCCAACTTCGGCAAACTCACTTCCATGCACTTTTACGGTTGGGAAAAAGGCCTCAAAACAGGTATGTACTACTTACGCACCAAAGCGGCAACCGATGCCATCAAATTCACTGTCGATAAAACAGTCACCGAAGAACCTAAAGCTGCCAAAATCGTCGAAGACCAACAAGCGGCTATCGCTTGCTCACTCGATGACCCAGAAGGCTGTGAAATGTGTTCCGGATAGAAGCGGCGCTAGCCGGTTATATGTGGAACGTAAATTCATGAACTAGTGAATG
>JANQWC010000005.1:0-19785 GCA_030730025.1 Crocinitomicaceae bacterium | reverse complement strand
TATGTGGAACGTAAATTCATGAACTAGTGAATGAAAAGTTTCCGGATTTTAGAAAAAGGCTCGCATTTTGCGGGCCTTTTTAATTATACACGTACCTTTGCACTTTCAAATCAATATGACAGTTCAAAAACCCATTCAACGCGCGCTCATTTCGGTATTTTACAAAGATGGCCTGGCTCCAATCGTCGAAAAATTGCATGCCCATAATGTAGAAATCTTATCCACAGGCGGCACACTCGCTTTTATCAATGAAATGGGCATTCCCGTTACTGCTGTTGAAGACGTTACGCAATTTCCAGAAATTCTCGGCGGACGCGTCAAAACGCTCCACCCAGCGATTTTTGGCGGCATCCTCAATCGCCGCGATTTCGCGCCAGACCAAGCGCACATGGCCGAGCACGAACTCTCTTCTATTGATCTAGTCATCGTCGATTTATACCCGTTTGAACAAACAGTTGCCTCAGGTGCTAGCAACGAAGACATCATCGAAAAAATCGATATTGGTGGCATTTCCCTCATCAGAGCTGCCGCCAAAAACTACAACGACGTCGTTATTATTCCTAGCGTTAAACAATATGCAAGTTTATTAGACCTACTCAACGCACAAGGCGCACAAACCACATTGGCCCAACGCCACGCTTTTGCAGCCGAAGCATTCCACGTATCGTCGCACTACGACACCATGATCCATCAATATTTTATGGATCAAAATAGTTCGTACTTAAAGATCAGCGAAGAAAAACAAAGCCCTTTGCGCTACGGTGAAAATCCGCACCAAAAAGGTATTTTCTTTGGTGACCTCGAAGCGTTATTCACCAAAATTCACGGTAAAGAACTTTCGTACAACAACTTACTAGATGTTGACGCCGCCGTCCGACTCATGCAAGAATTCAAAAATGACGGCCCAACTTTTGCCATTCTAAAACACAACAACGCCTGCGGATTAGCCAGTCGTTCTACGCTCAAAGAAGCCTACGAAGCCGCACTTGCTGCCGACCCAGTTAGTGCTTTTGGCGGCATCCTCATTGCCAACAAAGAAATCGATCTAGCCACGGCAACGCTCGTCAATGACTTATTTTGCGAAGTACTCATTGCACCAGCCTATGCCGCTGAGGCCATCAGTTTACTCCAATCAAAGAAAAACCGCATCATCCTCATTCAAAATGAAGTAGAATTGCCTCAAACTTTGGTCAGAAGTGCATTAAATGGTTACCTCGTTCAAGATGCCGATATGGCTAGCGAAGGACCTGAGCACTTGGTTGTCAAAACAGTACTTGCGCCAAGCGAACAAGAAATCCAAGATTTGCTCTTTGCCAATAAGTTGGTCAAGCACACCAAATCCAATACCATCATCTTAGCAAAAGACGGACAGCTCCTCGCCAGCGGAACAGGCCAAACCTCTAGAGTAGATGCGCTCAAACAAGCTATTCACAAAGCAAAAAGTTTTGGCTTTGACCTCAATGGTGCAGCCATGGCCAGCGATGCGTTTTTCCCTTTCCCAGATTGTGTTGAAATTGCACACTTAGAAGGCATCAACGCCGTCATTCAACCTGGAGGGTCTGTAAAAGACGAACTTTCGATTGCTTATTGCGATGAAAATCAGATGAAAATGGTCTTTACAGGCGTCCGACATTTCAAACATTAAGCGCATTCGTGAAAAAAATCACAAATGTGAAGGACAAACGTAACCTTTAAACGTCTTGTACGAATAAGAAGAAATTACACTAACCAATAAGCGCTTAAAATGGGCCTTTTTAACTTTCTTACTCAGGAAATTGCCATTGACCTCGGTACGGCAAATACCCTGATTATTTGGAACGACAAAGTTGTCGTCGACGAACCTTCAATTGTAGCCAAAGATATCCAAACGGGTAAGATAGTTGCCATTGGTAGAAAGGCGCAACAAATGCATGGCAAGACACACAAACTCATCGAAACGGTTCGTCCGCTCAAAGATGGCGTAATTGCCGACTTCCAAAGTGCTGAACAAATGATCAAAGGCATGATCAAAATGATCAATCCAGGTCGCAGCTTATTTAATCCCACACTCCGCATGGTCATCTGTATTCCATCGGGTATCACAGAAGTTGAAAAACGAGCGGTACAAGATTCAGCAGAGCACGCCGGAGCCAAAGAAGTTTACCTCATCCACGAACCAATGGCAGCCGCAATTGGTATCGGAATCGACGTCGAAGAGCCTATGGGCAACATGATCATCGACATAGGTGGTGGTACTTCAGAAATTGCCGTTATTGCCCTTGGTGGTATTGTTTGTGACAAATCTATCCGCATTGCCGGCGACGACTTCACCAACGACATCGAAGAATACATGCGTCGTCAGCACAACATCCTCGTTGGAGAGCGCACCGCTGAGCAAATCAAAATTGAAGTGGGTGCGGCCTTGCCAGAACTCGAAAACCCGCCTGCCGACTTCGCCGTTCGCGGACGCGACCTCATGACCGGTATTCCTAAAGAAATCATGGTTTCTTACCAAGAAATCGCCCACGCACTCGACAAAACCATCTCTAAAATCGAAGAAGCTATTTTGAGCGCACTCGAAATGACGCCCCCTGAGTTATCTGCCGATATTTACAAAACAGGTATTTACCTTGCTGGTGGTGGTTCTATGCTCCGCGGTCTAGACAAGCGTATTCAGGCCAAAACCAAATTGCCTGTTCACATTGCAGAAGATCCACTTAGAGCTGTTGCTCGCGGCACAAGCATTGCCCTCAAAAACATCGATAAGTATCCATTCTTAATGGGTAGATAAAAACAGCTTTTTTGGATTTGCTGCGCTATTCCAAAGCGTTTTCTATTTCTAGCTTGAATTTATTGACCAGTTCGGTATAAGCCGCGCCTGTTGCAGGGCCACTGAATCCGGTATGAATCGCAATGATTTTTCCTTGCTCATCCACTAAAATAGAGGTCGGAAAACTCATGATGCCATTGAGCATCGGAAAATAAGCTGCGGCTGCTTCTTTGCTCGACGTTCCAGCTAAGTAAACCGGATAATTCACCTGCAAATCCTTCACAAATCGCTTCAAGCGACTCCTTTGTTTTTTGTTGTCGGTCCCGACCTCAAAGCCAAGCGCAATAATTTCTAGGCCTTGTTTGCCATAAGCGGCATGTAACTCTTTCAATAGATTGGCCTCATCGATGCAATTTGGACACCATGTTCCCATGATCTGAATCAGTGTCACCTGTCCATTTTTCGATAAATCTAGATTCGTTTTTCTTCCGTTCAATTTAATCAGATTGTTGAGCACCACCCTTTCATCTCGTTTGATCAAATAGGTCAGTTCGGCCTCATCTCTAAGTTGGACCGTTTCGTCTTTGATTGCTTTAAAAGGGGAGCTTGATTTTCCACCACTGTAGAACACACCAGTCATTTCATTGCTGCCATTTAAATCTGCCTCCACCACAAAGGCCCAATAACCAGTATACGTCTGTAAATGCAATTTTCCATTTGCTACATAGCCATGTAAATAGCGGTAATCACCGGTTTCGCTTAAAAAACTTCCGTAAACAAAATTGCCGCCATCCTGCTCAAAAACACCGACCAATACCTCTTCATTGGGCGTTCCGGGCTGAAAAAGCACCTTCCATTTTCCGGTGATATTTAATGGCGTTTGCTCAACCTCAGTTAACTCAATAATTGTTTTGTGTAAGTGAACTGGATAGCGAACAGGTGTTTTTTTATTGTAGTTGATCCACCAACCGCGGGCGTCAGAAAAATCATCATTGAATGCTATTCGCCACTCGGCATCCTGGGCCGGAAAACCATAAACAGTTGTGTCGCCTACTTGTTTTTTGACTGCAATTTGATAAACTTCTTTTCCGTTATAAATAGTTAGGGGGCGCTGTTTAGACAGTTCTTCAATGCTTACCCGAACCTCTATTTGCAAGCGGTCATTGAGTTGTATTTCTGCAATAAAAGGGAGTGTAGTTGCGTTTTGTGCAAAAAGAAAATTTGCATGGAGGAGGATGACAATTATAAAAATAAAAGATCTCATGGCTTCAATCGACATTAGGTTGAACCACTAAATTAAAAGAAATAAACTATCTTGCTTTGCCGATGCAACTTTTTCAAATCAAAATACGTCACGCTAAAGAGTAATGGAGGAACAAGAACTCATACATGGTTGTATAGCTGCTCGTCCGAAGGCTCAAAAAGCGTTGTTTGACATTTATGCCCCCAAGCTTTACGTCGTGTGTTTGCGTTACATGAAAGACCAAATGCGCGCACAAGACGTCCTGCAAGATGCCTTCGTTAAAATTTTTGCTCATATCAGCAATTACAAATCGGAGGGTGCTTTTGAAGGTTGGCTCAAAAAAATTGCAGTCAACACCTGTCTTGACCAACTCCGCAAAGACAAAAAAACGCTTACAGATGTCTCTCTAGACGACGTCTCGCACAAATTAGCACACCAAGACTACAGCGTAGAAAAACTCATGGCCGACGACCTGCTCAAATTAGTTCAGGCGCTGCCAGACGGTTACCGCACAGTCTTCAACCTCTTTGCAATCGAAGGCTATTCGCACCAAGAGATTTCCACACAACTCGGTATCTCCGAAAGCACTTCCAAAACACAATACTTGCGCGCAAGGGCCTATTTGAAAGACCGTATTGAAAATATTGACTAATGACTGAAAAAGACAACATCAAAGATCTATTTGCCAAAGGCCTCCAGGACCACCAAGTCCAGGTAGACCCCGCGCTATGGTCGTCTATTTCTTCATCAATTGGAGCGGGTGCCGCAAAAACTGGGCTTGGCATATTTGCCAAAACGCTAATCGGCGTTGCTGCCACAACAATAGTTGCAGGTGCTGTGTATCTATCGTTTGAAACAAAAAGTCAAGAAGTCAAAAAGCAAGTAGTTAAAACACCTCAAGAAACCAGCAAGTCAAAAGAAGACAAAGAAAGAACGTCAACACAACCAACTAAAACTAAGCCATCTTTTCAAACTTTCCATAACAATCCATTACCACTAGGGTGCTTTGATATAAATGACGACGACCTTTTTATTCCTGATTTTGACGCGCAAAATAATGCGGAAACTACAGAAGTGTTAGCATTCACCTCAACTATCCTACCGCACGCTGTACCAGAAGTCATTCCAACTCAAGCCCAGGTAGTTCCACAAATTGCTGCTCCTTCTCAAATTCAACCACAACAAGAAACGCAAGCAAAAAAGCCAACTCGCATTTCTCTACCCAATATTTTTACACCGAATGGTGACGGCCAAAACGAGACACTACAAATAGATTGGGGCAGTAATTCTGTTCAAGATTTTAGCATCGTTGTGCTCGACACCAAAAACAACGTAGTCTTTAAAAGCGATAGCCCCGATTTCAACTGGGATGGTTCGGATCTCGGCGCAGAAAAACTGCCGCGTGGCGCCTACATTTATTTTGTAACGGGCGTACTCAATGGCCAAAAATGGCAACAATCGAGTAGCTTACAAATCCAATACTAAAATAATTGTGTAAATTGGCAGATGCCGTTTATCTATTGCATCACCAACGGAAACAAGAAAATCCATCCAAGCAATCAGCTCATTTTAGCTGCTTTGAAGGAGCAATTCCGCGATGAATTTCAAATTTACAATAGCCCAGATACCTCTGCGGCTATTCAACGCATACATTCTTTACAACAAACCTGTACCCACCTGATTGGTGTGGGAGGAGACGGCACTTTCAATGTACTCGTAAATGGCGTTTGCTCACACCCAGATCCTGCCTTTCGGCCCATTCTAGGTGTGCTTCCGAATGGAACTGGCAATGATTTTTACCGCTCAGCAGGTTTCCAAAGTACACATGATTTTTTCGAAAAAATACAAAGTGGCACCTTCGATTTATTTGATGTTGGCAAGGTTCAAACGGAAGTCGAAACGCGTTATTTTGCAAACATTACCGACATTGGTTTTGGGGGCGCGGTTGTATTGGAACTACAAAATTTTAGAAAGCGCTTTGGCGCCAACTTTTCCTACGGATTGGCCATCATCAAAACTTTCTTAAACTACAAACGGCCGCAGGTTGTGATCAAAACGACAGACTTCATCTATGAAGGAGAACTATTACTCGCTGCTTTTTGCAACGGTAGTATTTTTGGAGACGGTTTGTATATACATCCGGGCGCTCAAATCGACGACGGTCAGCTCAAACTTACCTTACTCGGCAAAGTTTCTTTATTTGATTACGTCAAAAATGTGCTGCGGGTGAAACGGGGTAAAAAAATCAAGCACCCTGAGGCCCATTATTTAAATATCTCCTACCCTGTTCAATTGAAATCTAAAGCTGGCGTCTTGCATGCCGAAACAGATGGCGAATATATCAGCGGTCAAGCATTCACAATAGATTTAGATGTACGCAAGTTAAAGCTACTTCCCATAAAGAAGCGCTAGATTGCTTATCTTTGGAAAACGATGAAAAAAAGCATCATCATTACGGCAGGTGGTATCGGGAAACGCATGGAAAGCGACATTCCAAAACAATTTTTGTTACTGGGTTCCAAACCAGTTTTGATCCACGCGCTTGAACGTTTTTTTGAATTCGATCCTACTGCACAACTCATCGTTACCCTCCCCAAAGACTGGACTACTCACTGGAATACACTCTTGAGCAAATACGATATCCATATTCCGCACGAATTAGTAGATGGTGGCACCGAAAGATTCCACTCCATTCAAAATGCCCTCGCTATTTGTACGGGTGAGCAAATTGCCATTCACGACGGCGTAAGGCCACTTGTTAGCAATGAAACCATTGCGCGATGTTTTGCGGGCCTGAACCATTCAAAAGCGGTTGTGCCTGTGCTGAATCTAAAAGATTCGCTGCGCACCGGTACATTAGAAAAATCTGAAAGTGTAGACCGCTCCAGGTTTTATCTAGTGCATACACCGCAATGTTTTGATGCCAGTATCCTTAGACAGGCCTATTTGCAAGGTTATCAAGCGCATTTTACAGACGACGCGAGTGTTGTAGAAGCTATTGGCGTCAGTCCGCTTTTGGTCCTGAGTAACGAAGAAAATATCAAAGTCACGAGTCCTACAGATTTAAAAATCCTTAACGCACTCTTACAACCATGAATTTAGTTGCTCCGCCTTCGCTCCAACCTGGCGACCTCGTTTATTTGTGCGCACCAGCCAAAGCCATTGAAGCAAATTTTGTTGTCGAGGCTGAAAATTGGCTTGCTCAAATCGGGCTGCGCTCCATGAGAAGTCCAAATTTAACGGGCCGACACCATTATTTTTCGGGTACTGAACTCGAGCGCTTAGCTGACTTACAAGAAGGTTTAGATCATCCGGAGGCCAAAGCGGTATGGTGTGTAAGGGGTGGATATGGCTGCATTCAAATTTTAGCTGGTTTGCAATGGGCACAGTTTATCCGCGAGCCCAAATGGCTTGTTGGGTTTTCTGATGTTTGTGTGCTACACCACAAGATCCAAGCGCTCGGTTTTCAGAGTATCCATGGCACCATGGCCTTGAATATCGAAAAAAATAGTACCGAAGCTAAAGGACGCCTAAGCGCGCTACTTTTTGGTGAAAAAGCAGCTTTTGACATCAACACAAACCCTTCCAATAGATTAGGAAAAGCAAGCGGCACGCTCATCGGGGGCAACTTGAGCATCATTTACAGTATGCTTGCAAGCCCCGATGCCTACGATTTTCGCGACACTATTTTATTTATCGAAGATTTAGCCGAACATCTATACCATATCGACCGCATGCTTCATGCGCTGAGCCGCTCAGGGGCTTTGGAGCAAATCAAAGGACTTGTGGTGGGGGGTATGACCGATTTAGAAGACACCGATGTGCCATTTGGAAAATCCATAGAAGCGCTGATTTTGTCGCATTTTAACTACCGAAAAATTCCGATTTGCTTTGATTTTCCTGCCGGACACATCGATGACAATCAAGCGTTGGCATTCGGTGCTTTGGTTCACTTAGAAGTGAATACCGAGCAAGTTATTTTGAGCTATCTATAATCGTTCTAAATAGCCCGAATTATCCGATTATCTTGGCAACATTTGTTACACTTAAATGTTGTTCACGTAAATTTGCACCACTACAAATGAAAGATTCTTATGAGTAACTCAGTATTATTTAAATCTTCTATCGGTAAGAAGGTCTTTATGGCCCTCACCGGTCTTTTCTTGTGTACGTTTTTGGTTGGCCACTTGGCTGGCAACCTCCAACTGATCCTCAAAACAGGCGAAGAAGGCCGTCGGGCATTCAACGAATACGCCTATTTCATGGGCCACAACCTCTTCATCAAAATTCTTTCTTACGTCACCTACGCAGCTATCTTGATTCACGTGATTGACGGGATCGCGCTCACTATTCAAAACCGCAAAGCGCGCCCAGTGCGTTACGCTTACAGCAAGCCAGGTGCAAACTCTAGCTCTGCGAGCCGGAGCATGGCCATTTTGGGTACGCTCATTTTGGTTTTCTTGGCTACACACATGGCCAACTTCTGGTGGCAAATGAAAGTCAAAGAAGCCGTTCCACTTCACACTTACAAACTCGAAATGGACAACCCAATGATGGGTGCTGCTAACGCTGAGCTCTACTACACACATGTTCCGGGTATTCAGCCTATTCCAAAAGACGGCAAAAACATCATTGAAAAAGGTACAGACCTTTACATCAAAGGCACGAACGTTAAAGTGGCAGAAGGCTACCGCGACCTCCATACCTTAGTTATGGATTTCTTCAGCAAGAGCAAAAACGAAGGCGCTCTTTTTGCAGTGCTCTTTTACTTGATTTCAATGATTGTCTTGGCCTACCATCTCTTGCATGGTTTCCAAAGTGCCTTCCAATCATTAGGCATCAATCATCCAAAATACACCCCATTGATCAAAATCATCGGAACTGGCTTTGCTATTGTTATTCCGTTTTTGTTTGCGATCATTCCCGTTATTATTTACATGAACCACTAGGAATCAGGCTATGTCAACATTAAATTCGCGCATTCCAGAGGGTCCAATTTCAGAAAAATGGACCAACCACAAAAACCACATGAAGTTGGTTGCACCCAACAACCGTCCCAAAATCGATGTCATCGTTGTTGGAACAGGTTTGGCCGGCGCTTCTGCAGCTGCCTCACTTGGCGAGATGGGTTACAACGTTAAGGCGTTTTGTTTCCAAGATTCTCCGCGTAGAGCACACTCAATTGCAGCCCAAGGTGGTATCAACGCAGCTAAAAATTACCAAAACGACGGTGACTCCGTTTACCGCCTCTTTTACGACACAATTAAAGGTGGTGACTACCGTGCACGCGAAGCAAACGTTTATCGTTTAGCAGAGGTCTCTGGTAACATCATCGACCAATGTGTGGCGCAAGGCGTTCCTTTTGCACGTGAATACGGCGGCCTCTTAGACAACCGCTCTTTTGGCGGAACTCAAGTTCAGCGCACATTCTACGCAGCCGGACAAACTGGTCAGCAACTTTTACTCGGTGCCTACTCAGCGCTTTCTCGCCAAATTGGTTTAGGTCGCGTTAAAATGTACCACCGTCACGAAATGATGGACCTCGTTAAGGTAGACGGCAAAGCGCGCGGCATCATCGCTAGAAACCTCGTTACCGGCGAGCTAGAGCGTCATTCTGCACACGCTGTTGTAATTGCCTCGGGTGGTTACGGAAACGTATACTTCCTCTCGACAAACGCCATGGGAAGCAACGTATCTGCCGCTTGGAAAGTACACAAGAAAGGAGCGCATTTTGCCAATCCTTGCTTTGTACAAATTCACCCAACTTGTATTCCGGTACACGGCACCAACCAGTCCAAACTCACACTTATGTCTGAGTCTTTGCGCAACTCTGGTCGTATTTGGGTACCTAAGAAAAAAGAAGATGCCCAAGCTATTCGCGAAGGCAACATGAAACCTACTCAAATTGCCGAAGATGACCGCGACTACTTCTTAGAAAGACGCTACCCTGCTTTTGGTAACCTTGTTCCACGCGACGTCGCGTCGAGAGCGGCCAAAGAAAGATGTGATGAAGGTTTTGGTATAGAAGCGAACGACACCAACGAAGGTGTTTACCTCGACTTCGCTACAGAAATCCGTAGCAAAGGTCGCCAATCTGCTTTTGCACAAGGAGACCACAATCCTACAGAAGAAAAAATCGTTGCACTCGGTAAAAAATGGATCGAAGAGAAGTACGGTAACCTCTTTCAGATGTACCAAAAAATCACCGACGACAACCCTTACGAAACCCCAATGAAAATCTACCCTGCCGTTCACTACACAATGGGTGGTGTTTGGGTAGACTACAACCTCCAAAGTAGCATCGAAGGTTGCTTCGTTACTGGAGAGGCCAACTTCTCCGATCACGGCGCCAACCGCCTCGGTGCATCTGCACTCATGCAAGGTTTGGCCGATGGCTATTTTGTTTTGCCTTACACCATTTCAGACTACCTTGCCAATGACATCCGCACAGGAAAAATTGCTACAGATAGCCCTGAATTTGAACAAGCTGAGGCAGAAGTTCAAGCGACCATCGAGCGTTTCCTTCAAAACAAAGGCACAAAGTCTGTGGATCACTTCCACAAACGCCTTGGTCTTATCATGTGGAACAAAGTAGGTATGGCACGCAACGAAGCGGGCTTGAATCAAGCCATCGAAGAAATTGCTGCTTTGCGCGAAGAATTCTACAAGGACGTATTTGTACCTGGTGATGCCAACGAGATGAATACTGAGTTAGAAAAAGCGATGCGCGTAGCAGACTTTATCGAACTTGGACAGCTGATGGCTGTAGATGCCTTGCAAAGACTAGAGTCTTGTGGTGGTCACTTCCGCGAAGAATACCAAGATAGCGAAGGAGAAACCCTCCGCGACGACGAAAACTTCAAATACGTTGCTGCTTGGGAATACCAAGATGGCGATGCCAAAAAAGCGGCGCTTCACAAAGAAGCCCTCAATTACGAATACATTAAAATTGCAGCACGCAACTATAAATAAGTAGATATGGCTTCAAAATTTATCAATATTACGCTCAAAATCTGGAGACAAAAAAATAGCAACGCAAAAGGTGGTATTGAAACCTACAGCCTTGCAAATGTCTCTACCGATAGTTCGTTCTTAGAAATGCTCGACCAACTCAATGAGCAACTCATCAACGACCAAAAAGCACCTGTAGCTTTCGATCACGACTGTCGTGAAGGTATCTGTGGAATGTGCTCATTGTACATCAACGGACGCGCTCACGGCCCTGAAACAGGCACCACCACATGTCAGCTACACATGCGTAGTTTCGCTGACGGAGACACCATTTATGTGGAGCCATGGAGATCGCGTGCTTTCCCTATTGTCAAAGACCTTGTCGTGGATCGCTCTGCTTTTGACCGCATTCAGCAAGCTGGTGGCTTTGTATCTGTAAATACCTCAGGGCGCACAATGGATGCTAACGCTATTCCTATTCCAAAACACGACGCAGACAAAGCTTTTGAAGCTGCTGCTTGTATCGGTTGTGGCGCTTGTGTAGCTACCTGCAAAAACGGCTCAGCCATGTTGTTTGTTGGTGCTAAAGTATCGCAATATGCGCTGCTACCACAAGGAAAAGTGGAGGCCCAAGACCGCGTTCTCAACATGGTTCGTCAGATGGACGAAGAAGGTTTTGGTAACTGTACCAACACTGGCGCTTGTGAAGTAGAATGCCCGAAAGGAATTTCTTTGGAAAACATCGCACGCATGAACCGCGAGTTCTTGAGCGCATCTCTTACAGCAGACAAATAAAAAATCCTCATACAACAAAAAGGGCGGTCAATGACCGCCCTTTTTTATTGCTATATAAACTGAAATCACTTCAGTTTTTGACCTTCATTTTTGTACCAACCTTGATTGTCTTTGATTTCTACAGGCACATTGGATTGATCGCTTAAGCGCTTTTGGGTGCGCATCCAGAAATAAAAACCAAAAAAGCCAAGTAAGATAAGTGCTGTATTAAAGTAGTTTTGAACCATTTCAAAAAAGCCAAAAGACCATTGAAATGCATCACCAATTTTGTATACGAAGTCTGTCCAAGTCATGTGTTGTTCTTTTATAGGGCAAATGTACTACAAATTTTAATAAATAATGTGCTGCGTTAAATTTCTCCCATCAAACCTAGCGTTTCTTTTGCAGCAGCCTGTTCTGCCTCTTTTTTAGAAAATCCTTTCCCCTTTCCGTAACTTGTGCGGTTGATTCGGACGCTCATTTCATAAACAGCCTTCCCATCGATAAATTGCTCGGAAACGAGCACAAATTCGAGGCCTAATTTTTTGCGCTGACACCAAATAAAAAGCGCAGACTTGAAGTCGAGTTCTTCTTCTAGTACCTTGTTGAGATTCAGGTGTTTTCTGAATACGGTGTTTTTAAGAACGCTTTGCGCCACTACAAAACCCGCGTCGAGAAAAATAGCGCCAATAAGCGCTTCAAAAGCATTGCCTTCTAAACCCGATAAATTGATGCTCCTGCCCTGACTATAAATCAGGTGCTTTCGAATGCCCATTCGCTCTCCGATGGTGGCTAGCGATTTGCGGTTAACTATTTTGGATTTGATTTTGGTGAGCTGACCTTCGTCGAGGTCTGGGTATTTTTCATAAACAAATGATGCAACCACTGCGTCTAGAATGGAATCACCTAAAAACTCTAACCTTTCGTTGGCGGCCAATAGGTGTTGATCCGAAAGAGAACTTTTGTGCGTGAGCGCTTGAATGAAAAATGAAACATTTTGGGGTTTGTAGCCAAATTGAGCCAGCACAAAACGAATGACGTCGAGCTCTTCGTTTGATTTCTTCTTCTTAAAAAGAGGGATTTTAAGCAATTTATGCTTTAAATTTCTTGACAATGATGGAGGTGTTGTGACCTCCAAAACCAAAGGTGTTAGACAATGCAATATTTACAGTGCGTGCCTGTGGTTTATGAAAAGTAAAGTTGAGTTTTGGGTCGAGTTCTGGATCGTCGGTAAAGTGATTAATGGTTGGTGGAACCATATCGTTTTGAACCGCAAGAACGCAAGCCACTGCCTCGATAGCACCAGCTGCACCTAGAAGGTGGCCAGTCATGGATTTGGTTGAACTGATGTTCAAGTTATAGGCGTGTTCGCCAAAAACGTGCTGAATAGCTTTTACCTCGGCGATATCGCCAAGTGGTGTAGATGTTCCGTGCACATTGACGTAGTCAATTTGTGAAGGATCGATTTCGGCGTCTTCGAGTGCTGCAAGCATGGTGTTGCGGGCGCCAAGACCTTCTGGGTGTGGTGCGGTCATGTGGTAGGCGTCGCCAGACATGCCACCGCCAATTACCTCAGCATAAATTTTTGCGCCGCGTTTGATGGCGTGCTCGTATTCTTCGAGAATCAGACAGCCAGAACCTTCGCCAAGGACAAAACCATCGCGGTCGAGGTCGAACGGACGAGATGCTGTCTCTGGAGAGTCGTTGCGGGTAGAAAGCGCTTTGAGTGCGTTGAAACCACCCATTCCCATTTCGTTGACACCAGCTTCAGAACCACCAGTAACGATGGCGTCGGCTTTGCCTAAACGAATGAGGTTGAACGCGTCGATAATTGCGTTGGTTGCAGAAGCACAAGCTGATACACAAACGTAGTTAGGACCACGCAAACCATATTTGATAGAAATATGACCAGCTGCGATATCTGCAATCATTTTTGGAATAAAGAAAGGATTGAAGCGAGGCGTGCCGTCACCAGCAAAATATTCTCTAGCTTCTTCCTGAAACGTTTTAAGGCCTCCAACACCTGAACCCCAAATGACACCGATGCGGTCTAGGTTGGGTTCAGACTCAAGCAGAGCAGAGTCTGCCATAGCTTCCGTAGCGGTCACTATGGCATACTGCGAAAATTGATCTAGCTTGCGTCCTTCCTTTTTGTCCATGTGGTCTTCCACATTGAAGTCTTTCAATTCACAGGCGAACTGTGTTTTGAAAAGAGCAGCATCAAATTGTTTGATGGGTGCGGCACCACTTTTGCCCGCCATTAAGCCATCCCAGTATTCTTGTACTGTGTTGCCTATTGGCGTAAGTGCACCGAGACCTGTTACAACAACTCTTTTTAATTGCATACCCGTAAACTAAAAGGAATAGTGGGAATTATTAAACGTTCGCTTCGATATAAGCAATAGCGTCACCAACGGTTTGGATACCTTCTGCTTTATCGTCTGGAATAGAAATGTTGAATTGTTTCTCGAATTCCATGATTAACTCAACTGTGTCAAGTGAATCGGCACCCAAGTCATTGGTGAAGCTCGCTTCGTTAGTTACTTCACTTTCTTCAACATTCAGTTTATCAACGATGATCGCGATAACTTTAGCTTTGATATCAGACATTTTTTAAAATTTAAAGGTTTCAGCTTGCAAAGAAAAAAACTATCGACCAATAAACAAAACTTATACCCATTTAATTTATCAACACTTCCTGTCTCAAAGCCAAGGAATCCTAGACTATGCTTAACTTTGTAGCCGAAATGCAAGAACAATTAATTCTATTTATTTCCGGAGGAGGCAGCAACGCGCGTCAAATTATCAACTATTTCAATGATAATGAACAAGTTAATGTGGTTGGCGTGCTCTCCAGTAAGCCCAATTCTGAGATGGAAGCATTTTGTGAAGGCCAGCGGCTTCCTTTCTATAATTTACTCGGAAAAGATTTTTCAGATTACCTTCAGCTTTGCCACAAACTAGGTGCAAACTGGGTTGTTTTAGCTGGTTTCCTCAAAAAAATACCACAAGAATTCATTGCGGCTTTTCCGGATAAGATCATCAACATTCACCCCTCTTTGCTTCCTAACTACGGCGGCGCGGGCATGTATGGGCAAAATGTGCATCGGGCCGTTAGTGCCGCAAACGAAGCTTTCAGCGGCATTAGTATTCATTTGGTGAATGAAGAATTTGACAAAGGAAAGCTCCTTTTTCAGCATGCGGTGGCGCTTCCAAAAAACGCGAATGCAGATGAAGTGGAGCAAAAAGTCAGGTCTTTAGAACAGGCGTTTTTTGCAAAAGCCCTCGAAACGTATGTTTCGCACTTTATAAAATAGCCTGCTCCAAAAATTGCGCAAAACGCAAACAATCTTCGTAAGAATTATAAATTGGTGCCGGCGCAATGCGGATCACGTTGGGCTCTCTCCAATCTGCAATAACCCCTAGGTCTGTTAGGCGGTCGAAAAGCTGACGACCTTGCCCTTTGGCCAAAATAGAAAGTTGTGCACCGCGAGCGCGTGGGTCTTTAGGCGTAATGATTTCAAATGAGCAGCGCTCCTTGTTTCTTTCCGAAACATCTTCAATAAGGAAAGCTAGATAAGCCGTGAGTTGATCTCGCTTCTGACCAATGCGGTCCATGCCCGCTTCTTCAAAAATTTCTAACGAAGCTAAATGAGCGGCCATGCCCAAAACTGGTGCGTTGCTCAACTGCCAACCTTCTGCGCCCTCAATAGGGTCAAAGCCTGGTTCCATCTGAAAACGAACTGCTTTGTTGTGGCCCCACCATCCGGCAAAGCGCGGTAAAGATTTATTGTGGGCATGTCTTTCGTGAACAAACATACCAGAAACGCCTCCAGGAGATGAATTCAAGTATTTATAGCCACACCATGCCGCAAAATCGACATTCCAGTCGTGGAGTGCTAAATTCACATTTCCGGCAGCATGCGCGAGGTCAAAACCTACCACTGCACCCACTGCATGGCCAGCAGCCGTAATTTTTTGCAAATCAAAATACTGGCCCGTGTAATAATTGACGCCACCGATCATGACCAAAGCAAGTTCGTCGCCGAGTTCGGCAATCTTTTGGAGAATGTCTTCTTCTCTAATGAGATGTTCGCCTGGTCTTGGGCCCACTTCTACAAGCGTTTCGGCAGGTAGGCCATGAAATGCCACTTGTGAGGCCAGCGCGTATTGATCGCTCGGAAAGGCTTTTTCTTCGCAAAGAATTTTAATGCGCTTACCCGATGGACGATAAAACGAAACCATTAAAAGATGCAAGTTGGTCGTGAGGGAGTGTGTAACCACTACTTCTATTGGCAGCGCACCCACAACATTGGCCGCCATTTGAGTCAGGTTTTCATGATAAGAAAACCATGGTCTTTTGGCTAAAAAATGACCCTCTACTCCAAATTTTGCCCAAGCTTCGAGTTCTTCTTTAATGTACCCTGCCGCCGTAGTTGGCTGCAAACCAAGCGAGTTTCCGGTAAAATATACAGGATTGGGGTTGTGAAAAGTGGGGAAGTGAAAGCGCGTTCTGAAAGTTGCTAAGGGGTCTTTTTGATCTAATTCTTGGGCGAATTTTAGGGTGTTTTCAAATTTCATATGCGCGGCTTTATTCGTAACTTTATGGCCACAAATATACATAAGAATGAAGACTCCCTCTCCTATCGACCGCAGCCGTTCGGCAGAATTATTCGAAGCAGCCAAAGGATATTTTCCTGGTGGCGTCAATTCACCTGTGCGCGCTTTTAAATCGGTTGGGGGTACACCGCTTTTTATCGCAAAAGGAGACGGTGCACAAATTTGGGACGAAGACGGCAACCAATTCACCGATTTTTGCTGCAGTTGGGGGCCGCTTATTCATGGTCACAACCATCCTTATGTCTTTGAAAAAATTGTAGCTACACTTCAAAATGGGGCAAGTTTCGGGGCGCCAACCCGTAAAGAAAACGAACTAGCAGCGTTTATGCTCGAGCGCTTGCCATTTATCGATAAAATTCGCTTCACTAGCTCCGGAACAGAAGCCGTCATGAGCGCATTGCGTTTGGCGCGTGGGGCTACCGGCAAAAACAAAATCTTGAAATTTGAAGGCTGCTACCACGGCCACGTAGATGCCTTGTTGGTGCAGGCCGGAAGCGGATTGGTCACCTTTGGCACCTCATCTAGTGCCGGTGTGCCCGAAGCATTTGCCAATGAAACCCTCGTTTTGCCCCTCAACGATGCCGCGGCGCTTACGGCTTGCTTTGAAGCCCAGCACCACGATTTAGCTGCTGTGATTATCGAGCCAATACCTGCCAACAACGGCTTGTTGCTCCAAGACCTCACCTTTCTAAACCTTCTGCGTGCGCTCTGTACAAAATATGGCGTATTGCTCATTTTTGATGAAGTGATTTCCGGGTTCAGGGTAGCCTTTGGTGGCGCAGCAGAACTTTATGGTATCGCACCCGATATGGTCACCTATGGTAAGATTATCGGAGGCGGCTTACCTGTTGGTGCATATGGCGCTCGAAAAGAAATCATGTCGCATGTGTCGCCCGAAGGGCCAGTTTATCAAGCCGGAACGCTGTCTGGCAATCCAGTTGCCATGGCGGCTGGTCTTGCCCAGCTCGAGTTGTGTGCGGCAGAGGGCTTTTATACCCGGCAAGCAAAACGCACCCAATCCTTTGTAGACAACATCAATACTTTTGCCTTAGCACAGGGCTACCCAATGGAACTCGTTTGCGTGGGTTCTATTTTCTGGTTCTCGTTCAACGGCAAAAAACGCATTACCGCAGCAAATCAAATTGCCAGTGACATGTCCGCATTTAATTTTATGCACCATTATCTTTTGGATGTCGGTGTGTATTTTGGGCCGAGTGGCTATGAAGTTGGGTTTGTGTCTTCGGCACATACCGATGCGCAACTCGACCACGCTGCAACACAAATCAAAGCGGCACTCGCGGCTTTCTATCAAAAGTAATCCCTAGCTTTAGCTCGTGAATTTAGTAACTGGTGCCACCGGACTTCTCGGAAGTCATGTTTTAATTGAGCTTGCGAAGCGCGATAAACCCATCCGTGCGGCATATCGTAGCGATACTAAAAAAGCGGCTGTAGAACAACTTTTTCATTTTTATTTGAAAGAAAATGCCAGTAAAAAATGGCAACAAATTGAATGGGTTCGCGCAGATTTACGCGATATCGATGAGCTCAAATCTATTGTTGAGGGCAGCACAACTATATATCATTGTGCAGCGCTGGTATCCTTTTTCAAAGCAGACTTTGAGGTCTGTATTCAGCAAAACCGTTACGTAACCGCCGATTTGGTCGATTTAGCTATCCAATACGGCGTTCAACACTTTTGTCATGTGAGTTCTACGGCGGCAATTGGCGGCAAAGAGGCGCTAGTCAGCGAAAAAAGCAAATGGCAAGAAGGGGCACAGCACAGCGGTTACGGTATTTCTAAGTTAATGGCCGAAAAGGAAGTTTGGCGCGGCATTGAAGAAGGCCTAACGGCAGTCATCGTGAATCCGTGTGTCATTCTAGGGCCAGCTGCACCCGGTAGCCCTTCTTTACAAATGCTCGACACCGCCAAAAAAGGCTTGAAATTTTATACAAGTGGTGCCAACGCGGTTGTAGACGCCCGCGATGTAGCCTGGGCCATGGCTGAATTAGTTGCTAAAGGTGTGGTGCGTGAACGCTTTTTGGTCGTTGGTCCGCAGCAAACGTTTCGCGAGTTGTTTAGTGTTTTTGCCCGTAGTCTCGGGAAAACCCTTCCAACCATCAAAGCGCCCAAAACGCTTACTTTGTTTTTTGCAGCCTTTCATGAACTATGGTGTCATTTAAGTGGCAAAAGAGACGGCCTAACCATTGAAACCGCACGCTCCTCCAATGAAGTTTTGCGCTACGACCGCAACAAAATCGAAAAAGAATTGTCTTTTAAATACACGCCGCTGCAAGACATCATTAGCAATATGATCGCCGGGCAGGCATTTATTGAAAAAACAACAACAACTTGAGTCGAAAGCTGATCATTTTCATTGGGATTTTTTATCTCGTTGGTCTTGTAGGCATGTCTATTGGGCCTTATAAGTCCTTTTTTGTGGGGCTATCCTTTTTTCACTTGCTGCTTTCTTTTGGTGTGCTGTTGCTTGGCAGAAAAAAATATGGTTCCCATTTTTGGCTCTTCTTAGGTTTGGCATTTATAACAGGAATGGCCGTCGAATGGATTGGCGTACACACTGGTTTTCTTTTTGGCGACTATCATTACGGGAGCGTTTTAGGACCAAAATTAGCAGGGGTTCCCCTGATCATTGGCATCAATTGGGCCATGCTCAGTGTGGTCAGTGCTGCGCTGCTCTCTTCACTCAAACTTGCGTTTTGGCTGGAAGTAATTTTAGCCGCAATCCTGATGGTTTTTCTTGATTTTTTGATGGAGCCCGTTGCCGTCAAGCTCGGTTTTTGGTACTGGAAAGGCGGCGTCATTCCCAACTTTAACTATGTTTGTTGGTTCTTGATTGCGGTGCTGCTTCAATTTGTTTATCGCAAATGGCGCCTCAACGAGACAAACAATGTGGCAGTGGCGCTGTTTATTTACATGACCATCTTTTTTACTTTTTTAAATTTTCGCTTATGATGTGGTGGGGTCCGGTTGTTACACTCGCAACTTTCTTCGGGATGGAATTTATGGCGTGGGCAACGCACAAATATGTCATGCATGGAATCATGTGGTATTTCCACAAAGACCATCATCAGGTAGAGCCTGGTTTTTTTGAGAAAAACGACGTCTTCTTTCTCATTTACGCCATACCGTCTTGGCTATGCATTATGCTCGGCCTCATGAATCAAACGTACTTCCCAGTCTGGATTGGCTTTGGCATTGCCGCTTATGGCTTGGCCTATTTTCTGATCCACGACGTTTATATCCATCGCCGCTTCAAATGGCTACGCGACATCGAACACCCTTACTTTTATGCCATCCGCAGAGCCCACAAAATGCATCACAAACATTTGGGTAAAGAACACGGCGAGTGCTTCGGTATGCTTTTAGTTCCTTTTCGATTTTACATCGATAGCCGCAAGCAATTCAAAAAACAACAAAACGCATGAGTCT
>JANQWC010000004.1:95069-120311 GCA_030730025.1 Crocinitomicaceae bacterium | reverse complement strand
TCTGTGGAGTCGGAGGGGTTCGAACCCTCGTCCAAACGACGAGTTTTCAAGCTTTCTACATGCTTAGTTCGTTGGTTGGTTTTCGATATGCGGCCGGACAAGAACACCCAACGCGCATACTTAGGTTTTTTAGTTTCATGTTGCGGTAAAACCATCGGCAACACTAACCCTATAGGATGAACTTCTGAGCGATGAACCGAAAGGGTGGCCGTTCATCAGAAGTACTTGTCTGGCCTACTATACTTCAGCCGGATTAAGCCAACTAACATTCAGTTAATTAAGCAGCAAGTGCGTATGACGTGTTGTCATTTATTGTTCGTAGCATTTGATTTAAGAGGAACACTACAAGCCTCTGCATGCTGACACCTGACTACCGCTATCGCTGTCAAATCCAATGTCGACCCCAAAGAACGTAGGTGCAAAGATACGAAGATTGCAGCGCTTTTGCTACTGCAAACGAAATACTTGAGGTGTATTGAAGGTGTTTTGGGGTATTTCTACGGATAAAACACCGTTTTTGAGCTTGGTTTTGTTGCTTGGGTTCAGGGCTTGCACTTTGGTTTTGCCAAAAGAGGCTACGTTTAGTGTTGTCGATTGGCTGGCACGCTCTCCTGGAATCCAGATCGCGTATACGCTTTTTTGGACTTGTGTAAATACCCAGCTGCCGTTGTCGCCGGCTTTGATTTCATAAGGTGCAATAGGTTTGGAGTTGTAAATGGCTTCGCCGTTTACTTTCATCCAGTCGCCGATTTCGTCGAGGCGCTGGTAGGCTATGCTGTCCCAGCGACCTTGTGGGTCGGGAGCAATATTGAGCAAGAAGTTGCCGCCTCTTGAAACGATGAGACAAAGGTTTTTGAGCAAGGTGGCGCTGCTTTTGTATTGGTCGCCGGGTACGTAGCTCCAGCTGTTGGCCATGGTCATGCAGGTTTCCCAAGGGTAGGGCAGCGGTTCGTTTGGTATGCTTTGTTCGGGGGTGAGGTAGTTCTGATTGGGGCCTTCGACGGCGCGGTCTACGACAATTAAGCCTGGTTGGAGCTGGCGCGCTTGGGCAGCGAGTTCATCCATGCGGATGTTTTGGTCTACGGGTTTGTAGCCCCATTTGGGTGAGGTGGCGGTGTAGGGCTGTACCCACCCGCCGTCTAGCCATAAGATATCGATCTTGCCATAGTTTTGCATGAGCTCCAGGATTTGATCGTGCGTGAAGCGCACAAAGCTTTCCCATTTTTCGGGTTTCTTTTGGAGGTCGTAGTTGGGGTTGCGGTCGTAGGGTGGAAATTGAGGGTCCCAATAGTCGGGGTGGTGCCAGTCTGGTTTGGAGAAATACGCACCAATCCAGAGTCCTTGTGCCCTGAAGGCATTGAAAATACTTTTGGTGAGGTCGGGGTGAGCGCTTTGGCTGTTGGGGCAAGCGGGGTTGGCTGCGGTATAAGGGCTGAACTGAGAATCAAACATACAGAAACCATCGTGGTGCTTGGTGGTAAACACCATGTATTTCATGCCTGCATTTTTGGCTGCTTTGGCCCAGCGCTCTGGTTCAAATTGGGTCGGGTTAAAAGTGGTTTGCAGGTTATTGTAGGCATCTAGGTAGTTGAAATACGAGCCCGAGTGCGGGCCGCGGCGAATGCACCAATTTTCATCTTCAGGGCAAATGCTCCAGCTTTCTACCACGCCCCATTGGCTGTAGGCGCCCCAGTGCATGAGCAGACCAAATTTGTAGTCTTGCCATGTCTCCAGTTTTTGAAGCACTAAGCTGTCAGTCGGCGGGAAATATTGTTGTTCGTGGTGCTGTGCGCTAGAAGAAATACTCCATAACCCCACAAAGCAAATCAGGAGTAACTTATTTTTCATGTCCATATATTTCAATTTCGTCAATAAATAACCAGCCGTCGCCTGCTACGCCTCTCCACTTTGGTAGCGGGCCCGGATTGCCGATTAGGATTTGTAAGGTTTGAATTGGTTCTACAGGAAAACTAGTCACTACCAATGGGTAGGATCCATTGTTTTGCATTTCATTCACAAACGGATTTTTTTGAACGGTTTCAAATGGATTTGTGTGTACCGTTGCACCTTTTACCATGAGTTCACTAGGCCCCATGATCCAGGATTGGTTGTTGGCCAGGTAATGAATGCGCACGGAGTCGATGATGTAAGGTTTGGCAAGTTGGATGCTCAAATTGGCGTCTTGACCTTGCCATCCCTGCCAGCCGCGTTGGTATTCGAGCGTTGAGCGCAGGCCATCATTTAGAGAAGATGTTTGGACCCAAGTAGTTGTATCGCTGCTGCTGAGCCCATCGCTATAGTTTTTGGAGGGCAGGGTAAGGTACCTGATGGCTTGCTTTTTGGCTAAATGTTGGACTTGTGCTTCATTCCAAAACTTCAAGGTAATCTCTTTGTATTCAATAGGGCTTAACTTTATTTCATGTAGGAGTTTGGGGCCGTTTTTGAGTGCTATTTTGGTGAAGTCAGTGAGCAGTTGGTTGTAGAAAAGTTGGTTGTTGTTGAAATACCAATCGGGGCCGGCTAGCGGAGATTTACCAACTTCGATGAGCGCATAGCGAATGCTTTGTTCGGCCATCTCGATGCGTGTTATTTGTGCGGAGGTCATGCCTTCGAGATTTTTGGCTTTTTCATACATGTTGAGCGCCCATTTTAAATTGGCAGGGGCTAAATAACCGCCAATGTGCGTAATTGGTGGTTCGTAGAGCGTGAGTGCTTTGTTGCTGTTTTGCAAATCTTTGATTTGTGCAGCCATGACCTCCCTGACAATTGGACCCGCGGGTCCGTAAAAATAGTTGGTGAAGTCATAGATGAGTTTTGTCGGGTCGCGGGTGGGGTCCCAGGCCCATTTGGACAGCAAATAAGCGCGCAACGGTTGCATTTCTGAAGACGGCGCATTGTAGCCTTGTTCAAAGAGCATTTGTACGCCGTATTCCTGGAACATCAGGAGGTTTTCTTGCAAGGTGGGCCAATTCGGAAAGGGCATGACCATATGCGAAAAGTTGATGACGTAGTCCCAGATCAGGATGTTGTGGGTGAGTGCCGCCCAGTTGCTCAAATCTTTTTCAAAGCTGGTGCCTCGCAGGCTTTTGGCTCGGTTTTCTTCAATAGTGCAGAGCATGATATTCACGTTGTCCTCGGGTTTGGTCACTACGGGTGCGGAGCGCGTGTACTGATACGCAAGCGTGGAGATGATTTGCTCCGGAAAACGCTTGGCGACTTCATTGACAAAGCGCAGCATGGTGCCTGCTTGACTATTTTCTAAGGAATCTGTGTGGTGGCAGGCGCTGCATTGGCAGTAATTGTAGTTGTCCATTTGACTCACCGACCAATACTTGGCTTTCGGATTTTTGGCGATTTCGTTGCCTAAATTGACACATACAATATCAAAGACATCAGGATTGCTCAGGCAAACTTGGTCTTTGAGCCGCACGCCGTTGCGCAAGGCGTAGTATTCCGGATGCGCTTCAAAATACTGCTCGGGTGGCAAGAGGCGATGGAGGGTGTGAACCCACAAACCCCAACCGGGGTGATTTTCAAAGGTGCCTGGCGAAGCGCCGCTCGTGAGTTTGTGCCAGTCTGCAAAGCCACTGCGCCTAGTTTCGCCATAAAAGACCTCGCGGTAGTTAAATGCAGGGATGGATTCGTATTTGTCGTAGGCGAACGTTTTGGGTAGCTTACTTGGGACTTGTACGGCTTCAGCTTGGTAGTATTCAAAGCCAAATTTGCGCTGCAAGAGGTCGTAAACGCCATTTTCAAGGGCTTGATCGGTGTAGCCAAAAACAAAGATGGATTTCTGATTGGTAATGACACCAAAACCGTCGCTGCCCCAGTTTTTGCAATTCGGAAAAGCGCTGGAGTCAGGCCAGAAAAAACGCAGGTTGTAAGGATTGTTTTGTTGACCGGTTTCTCTGAGGTAAAAACTAAAAGTAGATTGAACACGGTTATTGAACATTTCCTTTTGTCCCCATAAAAGAAGTGGGAAAAACAGTACAAGAAATAGTGAGTTGCGCATGAGTCTAGTGAAAACCGCCTTTGCCGCGATAGAGTTGAATGGGTTCCTTGAATTGAATTTGAACCACACTGATCATAGGGTCCATTGCCGAAATAGGGATTTCCATAAATAAAGTGCCCGGCACGCTGCTCCAAGAAATTTTACCGACTTGGTTGTAGTCAATTGGTGTGTCGGCGCCCAATAATTGAATGGAAATGGGTTGGCTTTTGATGCCTTTGAGGTAAATGGGTAGTTTGGCGGTGGAAAGTTTCAAGTCGCTTCCTTGCGGACTTGGAATGAAAATATTCAGCACTGTAGAATCTTTGGAGAGTGTGGTGTTGCCGTGGTAGTGTCCGTAGGGTAGGCCGGCAATGGTGCCGTAAATAGCCGCGCCGTGTTTTTGGGTCCAGCGGCCAAACTCTTTTAGGATCGCGATTTGTTCGGCGGGAATGCTGCCGTCGGCTTTAGGGCCGATATCGAGCAGTAAGTTACCGCCCATGCCCAAACATTCGGTAAAAATACTGAGCAGTTCAAAGTGACTTTTGAAGTTGTGGTCTTGGGGGCGATAACCCCAGTTGTCATTGGTGGTGAGGCAGAGCTCCCAGATGTTGCGGTCCGGGTGTATGACCGGCATGTTTTGTTCGGGGGTGTCGTAGTCTCCGTAAGATTTCAGTCGGCCGTTTAGTATCGCATTCGGGTTGCTTGTATGTATGATCGAATCAATTTTGGCGGCCTGCCATTCAGTTTCAGAGTGTTCCCAATCGCCGTCGAACCAAAAAAGGTCTGGTTTCAATTGGGTATTGATTTCTGCAATTTGCCCGTGCATGAATGCTAGAAAATTAGCCCAACGCTGCGGCTCATCTTGAATTTGATAACGGCTAGAGTCTTTGTAAAAACCGGGGTAATCGCTGGAAGTCCAGTCTAAAAGCGAATAGTATGCTCCTTTTTTGAGGCCTGTTTGCGCTAATTCGGCAAACAATGGTGCAATGAGGTCGCGCTTGGCGGGTGTTTGATAGATTGTACTCAGCGGATATCTAGGGTTCCAGTTTTTTTGTTTGGGCGCCTGTGGGGTTTTGAGTTGGGTATTGTAGAGTGAAAGCCCGTCGTGGTGTTTGGTGGTCACGACGCAATATTTGGCGCCGCTTTCTTTGATGAGTTGGGCCCAAGCAGCTGGATTGTAGTTTTCGGCAGTGAATCTGTTCATCTGGCTCATGTATTGTGCATAAGGAACCGTTTTGTTGTGAAAGGCCCAGCTTTCTGAGGTGCCGTCGGCTGCATACATGCCCCAATGGATGAAAATACCCAGTTTGGCGTCGGCGAACCAAGCGGTTTGTTGCGAGAAGGAGAGGGCAGGGAGCAGGAGGGCGAGAATCAGGGCAAACTTCATCTCTCAAAGTAACAAAAAGGCCTTCAATTTGCCAAAATTTAAACAATTGTTTAATTTTTCCAAGATTCTTAAACATTTGTTTAAAAAGAGTGTTTAACTTTGCGGCGCGCTAGCCAAAGTAAAGACATGAAAAGAGATCAAAGTACGGAAGAAAAAATCAAGGCAGCAGCCAAGAAAGTCTTCATGACCAAAGGTTTTGATGGCTGTTCTGTGCGCGACATCGCCAAAGAAGTCGGCAGCAATGTAGCGCTGCTCAATTACTACTTTCGCTCCAAAGAAAAGCTTTTTGAGCTCATTTTTGAAGGCGCCATGAGTGATTTTCTGCAGTCCATGATTGCCGTGTTCAGTTCGGAGCTCACACTCAAAGAAAAAGTGGAGCAACTCATCGATAAGGAATTCACCTTCTTTATGGAGCACCCCGAACTCCCCATGTTTATTTTACAGTCTTTGCATCAGAACAAAACCGATGCGCCCATGCCGAGTCATTTTTTAGAACCCATTGCCAACACAGGCATTTTTGAACAATTCGAAAAAGCTAAGGCGCAAGGAGAGGTGAGGGATATCAGCATCAGAAATGTGACCCTACTACTGATGTCTAATGTGCATTATCCTTTTATGTCAAAGAAACTGACCATGCAATTTCACGGCATTAGTTCGGCTGAATTTGACGACGACCTCAACAAGCACAAAGAAATTGTCAAAGAACTCATTACCAATTATCTATTTATATCAAACACAAAAGCATGAAAATGAAAACCCTGTTCTCCGGTGGTCTGCTGAGCCTATTTTTTGGCTTATCGGCTCAGGCCCAAACACTAGATTTGGCCGCTTGTTTGCGCATGGCAGATTCCGCCAACGCCCAAATCAGAAGCGCCAAACTTGATGTCGCTATTAATGAAAGTCAGCGCGAAGCGTATCTCTCCTCACGCCTGCCGTCTTTGAATTTTGTGGCCGATTACAAATACAATGCGGTCATTCCGGGTCAGGTGGTACCCGCGCAGTTTTTTGGTGGCCAGCCCGGAACCTTCGCTGAGGTTAAATTCGGCGTGCCTTGGGTCTTGAGCAACACCGTTCAACTCAACCAGATCTTGTTCAACTCTCAAGTCAATTACGGCTTGGCAGCGCTGCGCATCAACAGCGAAATCGTCAAGATCAAAAGAGACATGACCATACAAGAGGTGAAGCACCAGGTGGCCAACACTTATTTTATTTTGCAAGGCATGTACCAGCAAATTCAGTTTGTGGATAGCAACATCACATACGCCAACCGCATCCTCAAAAATATGGATTTGATGGTGGCGCAAGGCATGCTCGTGCAAACCGAAGCCGACAAAATCCGCATCAACAGACTCAATCTAGAAAACACCCAAGCCAATCTCGCAGCTACCAAAAGCCAGCTAGAAGACCTCCTCAAAATATTGGTAGGGCTCGATCCGAAGGTGAAAATTGCGCTGCAGAACGACGAAATGGTCCAAAAATCTTTGTTGGTCGATCAAAACGCCGCTAATTTGTTTGCCATCAAGCTCCTAGAGCAACAACAACTCATGGCTCAAGAAGAAGCCAAAGGCATCAAAATGGGGTACTTGCCAAATGTCAATCTTTACGGTATTTATCAGTACAACATCAATATGAACCCAGAGACCGACTTCAGAACGGGTATCGATGGGGCATTTATTGGTTTGCGCGTAGACTGGAATCTTTTCGACGGCCTAGAGAAGCACAATAAAGCGGCCATGAACGCACTCAAACAGCAGCAAATTGAAACCCAAACCACCTTGGCGCAGCAACAACTACAGATGCAAATTGACCAAAACAAAAGAATGGTTGAGGTCAAGGCCAATGCGCTCGAGATCTCCAAAGAGCAATTGAAATTGGCCGAAGCGGTGCACCAACATGCCAACCTCAAGTTTGCAGAAGGGCTCATCGGTACCAATGACCTCTTGCAAGCGCAAACAGGTTTAGAACAAGCACAAACTGGTGTTGTGGCCGCTTATGTCGCCTTGCGTCAGGCCGAACTCGAATACTTAAAATCAAACGGAAATATCAAATAACAACTCATGAAACGCATCATTTTTATCTCTCTAGCGGTATTGGCTCTATTGGGGCTTACCATTTTCAAACTCTTTTCAAACTCCAAAGAAGCCAAGAAGAAAATTTATATCCACGATATGGCAGCGGCGGTTTTGGTCGATACAGATCAGCCCCAAATGCACACCTTTGAAAGCGCTTTTTCTTATTTAGGCGTCTTTGAGGCTATGCACCAAAACAATGTGGCTTCAGAAGGTTCGGGCAAACTCACCGAACTATTAGTGAAAGAAGGCGATCAAGTCAGCAAAGGGCAGGTGATTGCCAAACTAGACGACGAGCTCATTTCGCTGCAAATCGAAAACGCGAAACTCAATATTGCACAGCTCAAAAACGACAACGCCCGCTTTGCCAACCTCAGAAAAGAACAAGCGGTTTCTTCTATGGAAGCCGAAAAAATGGAACTCGCCCTTAAATCTGCCGAAGTACAACTCAAGCAGCTGCAAAAGCAGTTGCGCGGCACCAAAGTTTTAGCGCCTTTTTCAGGTGTCGTGACCAAAAAAATGGCCGACCTCGGCTCAATGGTGATGCCAGGCACCCCAATTGTGGAGCTCACGGACATCTCTCAGCTCAAACTGACAATTTCTGTACCTGAGCGCGATGTGCTCAAGTTCAAAAAAGGCCAAAAAGTAGGCGTGAGCGTAGATGCGCACGACAAAGAAGTGAGCGGCAGCATTTACAGCATTTCTGTTCAGGCCGATGGCTTGCACAATTTCAAGGTCCAAGTATTGGTGAACAACAGCAGCGCACAAAAAATTCTTTCGGGGATGTACGGCAACGTGACGCTATCCAACAACGAAAGCGTCAAAGCGTTGGCTGTGCCGCGCAAAGCACTTATTGGCTCTACCAAAAAACCACAAATTTATGTGGTATCAAATGGCAAAGCGGTCTTGACGTCATTTAGCCCAGGTACGGCCGATGGAAACTACTTAGAAGTTGTTTCTGGCCTAACAAGCGCTGATGAAATCGTAGTGAAAGGTCAAGTGAATTTAGAGGATGGAATGAATATCAAACGCAATAAATAGCCTTATGACACTCACCGAATTATCGATCAAAAGACCATCCTTCATCATTGTCATCTTTACCATTTTGGTAGGTGGCGGTCTGATCAGTTACAAGCAGCTTTCCTACGAGCTAATGCCTGATTTTTCGGCGCCATTGCTCACGATTACGACTGCTTACCCTGGTGCCTCTCCTGCAACAGTGGAAAGTCAGGTTTCTAAACCGCTAGAAGATGTGCTCTCCGGCATGGAAAACGTCGATGAGGTCACTTCCTTTTCTTTTGACAACGCTTCGTTTGTCTTGCTCGAGTTCAAGGCTTCTGCCAACATAGACGACGCCTTAGAAGATGCGCAGCGCAAGATCAACAACAACCTCAGCAGGTTGCCAGACGACGCACAAAACCCAATGGTGGCCAAAATTGAGCCGAATGCCACGCCGGTATTGCAGCTCAGTGCGGTAGCTAAAAATTTGTCTGATGCCGAACTCATGCGCCTCATGGACGATCAACTTTTGCCGGCCATTAAGCAGGTGAAAGGCGTTGCAGAAGTGCAAGTAATTGGTGGCGAGCGCCGCTCTTTTCGGGTCAATGTAGACAAAGACAAAATGCGCAAATTGGGCTTGTCCATGGCGCAGATCAATCAGGCCATTGCCCTTTCAAACCTCGATTTCCCTACAGGAAAAATCAAGAGTAGCAGCGAGCAAATCACCGTGCGCTTAACGGGTAAGTATAAAAACCTAGACGACCTTCAAGATTTAGTTCTGATGGCCAAAGGAACGAGCGCTATTCGTTTGCGCGACGTCGCGGAAGTGGTAGATGCTTCCGAAGACCAAATCACCATCTCGCGTTTGAATGGCGTGAACGGTATTGGTTTGCGCATCAAAAAACAATCCGATGCCAATGCGGTAGATGTAGCCAACGCCACCAAAGCCAAATTCAAAGACTTAGAGGCCAAATACACCAAAGAAGCACTCAAGTTTACAGTGGCAACAGATACCTCTTTGCCAACTATTGAATCGGTAGACGCCGTGATCCACGATCTCGAGTTGGCTGTATTCCTAGTAGCGCTTGTGATGCTCTTGTTCTTGCACACCATGCGCAACGCATTTATTGTATTGGTGTCTATTCCAGCTTCCTTGATCTCTACGTTTGTAGCGATGTATCTATTGGGTTATACCCTCAACCTCATGACCCTTTTGGCGATGTCTTTGGTCATCGGTATTTTGGTCGATGACTCGATTGTTGTACTCGAAAACATCTACCGACACTTGCAAATGGGCAAAAAACGCCGCCAAGCAGCCTTAGATGGTCGAAACGAGATTGGCTTTACCGCCTTGGCCATTACGCTTGTGGATGTTGTGGTGTTCTCGCCAGTTGTCTTTATTGAAGGAACCATTTCGGATATCCTCCATCAGTTCTCCATTGTAGTGGTGGTTTCTACCCTGATGTCACTTTTTGTCTGTTTTACTCTCACGCCTTGGTTGGCTTCGCGCTTTGCCAAAGAAGTCAAGCTCGACCCCAAGAAACCATTTCAAGCCATTTTGCTCTGGTTTGAACGCCGTGTGACTATTTTCACGAATTCTTACGTCAAAATTGTAGGCTGGGCACTGCGCCATAAAATTTCTATGGGCCTGATCATCATTGCTATTTTTGTCGCTTCGTTTGCCACTATGGGCCTAGGTATCGTAGGGCAGGAGTTTGTATCGCAAGGAGACCAAGGTAAGTTTATGCTCAAGCTCAAGTACGAGAAGAGCGCCACTTTTGCCGAAAACAACCTCACCACCATGAAAATTGAGCAATTGTTATTGGCTCAAAAAGACATGATTGACATCGTGTTCTCTAACGTGGGTGGCCCGAGTGCCGGCCTAGGTGCTGCAGCTTTTGGTTCAGAAAACCGTTCAGAAATTACGGTGATGCTCAAAAAAGACAAGCAAAAAGAGATCCCGACCGTGGACTACATGAACATGATCCGCACGAAAATCGAGAGTCAGTATCCGGGTGTAGAAGTAAAGGCACTCAACATGGGCTTGATAGACTCCGAACAAGCACCTATTGAGATCTTTATTTCTAGCAACGACAAAGACCTCATGATCAAAGAAGCGCGCAGGCTCAAAACAGCGATCAAAGCCATGCAAGGCGCCAAAGATCCTTACCTAAGTACAGAAGATGTCACGCCTGAGGTTAAAATTGCACTCAACCGCGAAAAAATGGGCCAACTCGGCGTCAATGTTGCCGCAGTTGGGATGCAATTACAAGGTGCGCTTTCTGGCAACGACGACAGCCAGATTGACCTCGATGGCTCAGAATACGACATCCGCGTGATGCTCGACGCAGCCAATCGCAAAGATGTCGAAGACATCCAAAACATGACCTTTGCCAACAACGAAGGCAAACAAGTGCAATTGAGTGAGTTTGCCGATATCTCTGTAGACAACGCTGCCGGAACACTCGAGCGCAAGAACAGGATTTCCAACACCACTTTGCGTTGCTACGTACTTGGTGCAGCGCCAGGAACTGTTGCTGCCGATATCGAAAAATACCTCAAGAAACAACCGCTGGACCCTAACGTTCGCCTCACATGGGGCGGCGAAATCAAGCGCCAGAAAGAATCTTTTGGTGCGCTCGGTACGGCCATGGGTATTGGTGTCATTTTGGTTTACTTGATCATGGTGGCGCTTTACGACAACTTCGTGTATCCGTTTGTGGTCTTGTTCTCTATTTTAGTGTCATTGGTAGGGGCGATTTTAGCCTTGGCACTTAGTGCTTCCAACATGGGGATATTCACGATGCTCGGGATGCTCATGCTCCTGGGGCTGGTGGCAAAAAATGCCATCTTGATTGTGGACTTCACCAATCACCTCAAACAAAAAGGAATGAGTACCTACAGCGCCTTGTTGGAGTCTGTAAAAGAAAGGATGCGTCCAATCTTGATGACAACCATTGCAATGGTTATTGGTATGGTGCCAATTGCCACCGCTACAGGTGCAGGTGCCGAATGGAAAAACGGCCTGGCTTGGGTACTGATCGGTGGCTTAACGAGCTCGATGTTCTTGACAATTATTGTGGTGCCAATGATGTACTACACCGTAGACCGCATCAAGGATAAAATCAAGTTCAAGCGCTTGGCCAAATTGACCGAAGAGTAAATCTTTAACGATATATTGAAATTTCAAAGAGGTGGCCTAGGCTGCCTCTTTGTTTTTGCGGTCTACGTAAAGATACACGCGGCGCGTCAGGTAGATGTTGATCAGGATGACCCCGACAACTACATAGCCCAAAAGATCAAAGTTCATAAGCGGTGCGCTCGGGCTGGCCTGCCAAACAATTTTGCCTCCGATGATTGCTGCAATGCCTCCCGCGATTTGCTGTAAAGACGCATTGATACTCATAAAAGCACCGCGGTCGTGGAGTTCGGGCACAGAACTCGTGAGGGCCTGCGATGGCACCATGCGCGCCATGATGCCGCCCATCATGAAGATATTCACGACAATGAGCACAAAAAGGCTTGTTTCGCCAAGTTGTACGTATACCAAAACAGCTACAATCATGACGATTGATGCCCACATGAAGAGCTTGAATTTATTGATTTTGTCGGCCAAAATACCAATGATGGGCATGATCATAAATGTGGCGACCCCAACAACCATAAACAAAAAAGGGAGCTCTTTTTGAGATAAACCCACGTTGTTGACCGCAAACGCGCTGCCCCATGGCATCATGAAGTAACCGCCAAGTGACATGAAGGCGGTAGCCATGAAACCAATGCGGTAGTTGCGGTTTTGGATGGTGGCTAATAAATGATGGAAAGCGGAGCGGTCTGTTTTTTTGTCGAGATGTGCACGTACGGGCTTCAAAGCGAGTAAAATGGCCATGAGCATGAGTATAGAAAGGCCTACGATCATGTAAAACGGCATTTGCCAGCTGGATTGAGACGCAATATAGAGGCTAATGGGAATGCCTAAGATTTGACTCAGGCCAAAGCCCATTTGCATAAATCCCATGACACGACCGCGTTGCTGCAAGCTGAATAAATCGGCTACAATGGCCATGGAGATCGAAGACATGACGCCGCCAAAAATTCCGGTAAAAATGCGTGCCATAACCAATTGTTCATAGGATTTTGCCAAACCGCAAAATAAGGTGCCGATGATAAATCCGGAATAAAAGAAAACCAATAGGCGCTTGCGGTCAAAACGATCGGCAAAGCCAGCGGTTAAAAACCCAGACAAACCAGCTGCGAGCGCATAGCTCGAGACCACAATGCCAAATTGATACGGTTTGACCTGTAGGTCTTTCATGAGGAGGTCTCCGAGGGGCGACATCACCATGAAGTCCAGAACAACGGTAAATTGGGTAAGTGCTAAAATGGCAACAACCAACCATTGGTATTTGCTGAGTGGGGCTTTGTTTGCTTTCACTTTGCAAAATTACATCTAATTTATGGGCTAGTGAGAGGGTGAAACAAAGATCAATTCCTGATGTGACAATTCTTGGGTGGATAAACGGATAAGGTAGTTGCCTGATTGAATATCTGGCAAAGGAATCGTGTTTTTGTAGTTGTGTAAGTGGCTTTTATAGAGCACTTTTCCTAACAGGTCACTGATTTCTATTTGCGCGCCGAGCCACTGAATTGGAATTGAAATGTTAATGAAATCTAAAGCCGGATTTGGAAAGACCCTTGGTTGCTGCATTGAACTTGTAGCCAAACCGACCTCGATGAGCAGTAGGTTGGTGGTGTCTGAACACCCAAAGGCATCGTTTACGATACATTGGTAAGGTCCATTTTCTTGGAAAGCAAGGGTGTTGGTCTGTTGGTTGGGGAGCAGTTGCCCATCTAAATACCATGAAAAAGAAGCGTTTTGTGGACTATTTGAAACGAGCAGCGTGCCGTTGTTCGCTGTAAGCTGCGCTTGTACATAAGGACTACAATAAACGGCTTGCAGAGTATCAGAAAATGCAATACAACCTTGCGCATTGATCGCCACAAGTGCATAAGCGCCACTTTGGTATATGGTATGCGTAGCAGAGGTTGCACCAGCAATAGGGGAGCCATTGAAGTACCATTGATAAGCAAAGCCAAGCGCTGGTGTGCTGAGGGTGTGAGAAAGGGAATCGTAAGCAATTATAGGTGTTGCAGGTAGCTCGTAAATGACAATTGTATCGATTGTAGTGATTTGCGGAAAAGGTAAAATTTGTTGTGTGGATATCGTATAATTGATTGTTGCGCTACCCGCCACACAAGCATTGCAGCCATTCAGATAGAGCGCTTGGCTGCCGATGTAGTCGTCGTTGCCAAAATACGGCTCGGCATAGCTGTTGTCGGCCTCCCAGAATTCTAATATATAGGTGCTGTTGGGGTTGAGATTGACATTCAAAGGCCACTGTACTGGCGGGTTTTGGTCACCGATAATGCCCGATTGATATACAACAGCTCCGTTTTGCAAAAGCTTGAAATAGCTGTCTGCGTTGTCGTAAGAGGGGAAGCCGCCACCGTAGTTGCTCATGGAGGTAATTTGGAGATTTGCTAGTGTAAAAACAGTCGTGGTGTCTAAGGTGGCATAGGCATTGTATGCAACCAAGTAAGTGCCCGGACTCTGGTAATACTGGGTTGCTGGATTTTCTTGACTGGAGACATTGCCGTTGCCAAAATCCCAATTGTAATAGGGTAAACCCGGGTTGTTGTTGATGAATTGCACGAGTGCTGGTGCACAGGCGGGCGCGCCGATACTGGTGAAGCCATTGTTGGAGATGCTCGATGTTGAAGGTAAAATAACGACTTGAAGCTCAAAAAGGATGGGATAGCCAGTAAGGATACTGAGGTCGGCAAGTACAGTGACATCTATATTATATGTGCCAGCGAGGAGCGGAATTCCGGAGATATGCACACAGCCATAAGGCGAAACCTGCGGATTGTAATTGCAGTTGGCAGCTGAATTGTTGCAGGTCCAGGTGAGGCCAACTGGCAAAGCAACGGACATGATCTGAAAGTTAGTGAAGTTGTAGCCGAGGGTGTCTAACGGCATGACAAACGTGAGGTCTTGGCTGTAGGCTTGCCCGACAATGCCGTTTGGCAGTGAATCAGGGTAAATGCCCACTTGGGTTTGTGTGACATCAATTGTGCAGATTTGTCCTAATAGTAAGTGGCTAGCAAGTAAAAAGAGTAGGGTAAGGCGCTTTTTCATTTTCGGGAATTTAGAAAACGAAATTACGCGAGTTGAACGCCTCCACATTCAGTAGAAATACTGAAAACACCAGAAATTATAGCTGCTGTTCCGTAGAATTACCGATGCGTGGGCCTAGCTCGATGCATTCTAGATCGTGGATTTTGGCGCCTGTAATCGAGAAGCGAAAGATGGTCTTGACATGGTGAAAACCCTTGTAGCCACAAGCCCCAGGATTGAGCCATAACATATTATAGCGCTGGTCAAATTGGGCAAGTGCAATATGAGAGTGTCCGCATACAAAAAGTTGCGGTGCGCCATTGGCTTGCAGTTCTTCTAGCGCTGGCCTTGCATATTTACCCGGTCTGCCGGCAATGTGGGTCATCAATACCTCAACCTCCTCCACCTTGAATCTCAAAAATTCTTGGGTCGCACTCCGAATGATATGGTTGTCAATATTGCCAAAAACCACTCGCAAGGGCTTGAATTTTTCTAGCGCCTCTAGCGTTGCCATGTCACCGATATCGCCTGCATGCCAAATTTCATCTACTTCGGCAAAGTATTTCCAGATTTTAGGGTCTAAAAAGCTGTGGGTATCAGAGAGTAAACCGATGCGTTTCATAGTTATCAACAAAAATAAGCTTTTTTAAGGACCCGACTTTTTGTTAAATATTCGATAGAAAAATATTAATATTCAATAAATCGTGTTAAATATTCATTAAATAAGCTCATTTGCTAAATTAAAAATGTATTCCGAAAGTTTGTGAATAAATTTAGTCGCCTAGTAGTAAACATATTGCATGTTTCGGCTAAAATTGTAATCAATCACCAAGTGCTTTTTAATACTGATGAGTATGGTAAACTTTAAATTATTTTATAAATCCCTTTTATTTGGATTTTTTATTTTTGGCTTCAAATCAAGTTTGATGGCTCAAGAAGCTCCCTCTGCAGGAGCATGGTCAGTTTCTAAGGAAGCTGCCACCACATTTGAAAATCAAGATCCTGTTGCTCTTGCCCAAAAAATCAACAACTATCAGCAGCGCATCCTCTCTTATGCTGAAGCCCAAGGAAAAGTTTCTGAATTGGATGAACTAAGAAACAGTTATTACAAAAAGCAAGCGTCACTTGCGCCACATTATCCAACAGTACCGTTGGGTGCAACTTATGATCAAATTCATGCTTGGTTGCGTCAATATCCAGCTGAAGCTGAGCATTATCAAAATATCCTTGACTCCATTTTACAAGGGTTAAATCAATAAAATCTCCTTAACCAAGACCATAAACTATACACCTATGAAAATGCGTTACAATTTCAATAAATATCTATCTGTCAGCTTGAGTATTCTGATGCTGACCTTTGGTTTTGTCTCCAAAGCGTGGTCGCAGGCTGGTCAGTGTAATGCTGGCGGTTGTACCATGGTAGGCACATCTTATGGCGCTGCCCAATCTACGACCTCTGCCACATTTGTTAATTCTGTTGCCGGAACCTGGGGTGGAGAGTACAATACGTACAACGTAACTTCTGGAAACCAATACGAGTGGTCGCTTTGTACTGCAGACGGTGCCACTAGCCCAACTAACGACAGTCAGCTGACACTCAAAACAACCGCTAATGCAACCCTATGTTACAGCGATGACTTGTGTGGCGCACGTCCTAAGATTCTCTGGTCTGCTACTTTTACAGGTCAAGTTCGCGTCTTAGTTAATCAATACAACTGTGCGTCTAACACAAGTTCTCACACAGTGCGTTGGCGTCAGGTTTCAGCGGCACCTACAGGCCCTGTTTCTTGTACAAATGCATCAGCATACCCTTTTTCAGGGGCTATCTACACCGGTGATGAAGAGATTTTTAATGTCACGTTTGGTACTTTGAACAATACATCAACTTGCGCCACAACTGCTCCGGGTGCTGGTTCTCAAAACCAAAAATACGCGAATTACGCAGGTGTAGTAAGTGCACCTGTCGTTAATCCAGGTCAGCTCGTGAACTGGAGTGTCAACGTAGGAACCTGTGGAGGTTGGTATGGAGTTAACTTGCGTATCTATTTCGATTGGAATCTAAATGGTTCGTTTGGAGATGTAGGAGAGAATCCTGTGAATATCACTGCAATCAACGGAGTCAATTCTGGAACAATTACCATTCCAGCTGCCGCCACTGTCGGAACAGTGCGCATGCGCGTAATTGCTACTGAAGGCGTTGTTCCGGGTCCAACTGGAACCTATGGTTGGGGCGAAACAGAAGATTATTGTGTACAGGTTGCCGCAGCCGTTAATTGTAGTGGCACTCCTAATAATGGCTTGGCTGCTATTTCTACAGCAAGTGGATGTCCAAATGCCAACTTTATCTTGTCGGCTACCAATTTTTCCTTCGGCACAGGGGTTTCTTACCAATGGCAAAGCGCACCGACAGCTACAGGTCCTTGGTCAAATATCACAGGAGCCACATCAACTACATTCACTACTTCCGTTGCCTCCACTACTTTTTACCGTTTAAATACGTCTTGTTTGTTTAGTGCAACTTCATCTCAATCAAATGTGGTGTCTTATACTGCAACGGGCGGAAGCTGTGAGTGTGGTCCTTATCCAATCAATGCACCACTCTACAATTATTACAACGATATTACAAATGTGACTATTGGAGGAATCAATAACAGCTCAACTTGTGCGACTGTTGCTCCAGGCCCAGGTTCTTCACTCAACCTATATGCTAATTACACCACATCTGTTGGGTCTGCCAATTTACAGCAAGGCCAGTTAGCAACCTTCTCTTTGACGTCTACAGGTTGTGTATTTGGATCCGGCTCCAACTTTTTTCAAATCTATATCGACTACAATGCCGATGGAGACTTTTTAGATGCAGGTGAACTTGTGTATTTCCAACCTGTAAACGCGGGTGGTGACCAAACATTAACCGGAAGTTTTGTTGTTGCGCCTACTGCACCTGTCGGAACAACCCGCATGCGCATCGTGAATATCAACTACGGTACCCCTGGAACTTATAATTATGCACATTTAACCAACTTCTATGGTGAGTCTGAAGATTATTGTGTCACGATCTCACTTCCTCCTCCATGTGCAGGTACACCTTCGCCTGGTAACACCATTGCAAGTCCAAACTCTGTTTTTGCTGGTCAAACAACGACGTTAACCCTTCAAAATGTGACAACAGGAACAGGTATTACTTATCAATGGCAAAGTGCTGCCAGTGCAACGGGTCCTTGGACAAACATTTCTGGCGCAACTTCATTTAACTACCTAGCCACTCCAACAGCCTCTACTTGGTATCAGTGTATTGTAACTTGTTCAAATTCTGCGAGCTCTGGCACCTCAAATCCAGTTCAAGTACTTTACAATCCTTATTGTAATCCTGCTTATACCTATGGTACAAACGACGGTGACCTTATATCTAATGTAGCCATTACCGGTACGACCCTTAACAACAACTCTGGAACCACTCCTGGTGGTCCGGCTTATACTTACTACAGTAATTTGCCTGCAGCCGTCATGCAAGCTGCAACGAGTTATCAAGTGCAAGTAACGGCAGGTTCATTTACTAATCAAAACTTTGCTGTTTGGATCGATTATAACGACAACTACATATTTGAGGCTTCTGAGAAAGTCGGTTTCACAACAGCCGCGACGTCTTCTGCTTTTCAAACCGTCAGTTTTCAAATCAACTTAGCTTGTACACCTCCATTAGGTATACATCGCATGCGAGTAAGGGGTGTTTACGCCACTTCAGGGTCTTCAATTCAACCTTGTGCAACTTATTCTTGGGGTGAAACCGAAGACTATAACGTAAACATCATTGCAGCAGTTCCGTTTACACCTAGCTTTACAGTGACGCCAGGTAACCAAGCTTGTACCTTTACTGACTACACCTATACAACTCAAACAGGTATGCAGTCTTACACATGGAGCATTCCTGGAACAGCGGGTGTCAACTACAACATTATATCAGGTGGTACTTCTACTTCTAGCACCACAACAGTTCAGTACTTGACTGCAGGAGCTCAGACAGTTTCTTTGAACTACTTGAACGCTTCTGGTTGTGCGTCAACAGGGCCGGTATCTAATACCATTACAGTTCAAGCTACTGCTCAAATTGCACCGCTTGCAGGTACGCAAACTGTTTGTACCGGTGCAACTGTTGCTTTCTCTACAACGAGCACAGGTGGTACTTGGTCTTCAAGCAATACAGCTGTCGCAACAATTAACCCGAATACAGGGGTTGTGACAGGAGTAGCTGCTGGAACAGCTACCATGACTTACACAATTTTAAATTCAACAACTTGGTGTCCGCCAAGTACAGCTACGCGTACCGTAACCGTACTTCCTTCACCAATTGTAAATGCTGGCAACGACGTTACGATTTGTAGCAGTCTGTCTAGCAACATGAATGCAAGTGTCAACTTCAACACATCTTGTTCACATACCATCGTTCTTTATGATTCATTCGGTGATGGTTGGAACGGTTGTAACGTAACGGTTTCAGTTGGTGGAGTGCCTGTTCTTTCGAACATTACTTTACCATTCGGTTCAGGACCTTTATCATATACCTTTACGGCTTCAAATGGCGCGCCTATTCAGGTTACATTTGGTGCAGGATCTTGGATCTATGAGCCTTATTACACAATTGTAAACGGTGCAGGTGCCAACCTCGTTACTAACTACTTCCCTGGTGGCTCAGGTACATGGAATGGCACGGCATCTGGCTGTCCTTCTATTACGCCAGTTTGGTCTCCAGCTGCAGGTTTATCTAACACAGGTATCTTGAACCCAGTGGCTACGCCAACAGCGACCACTACCTACACCGTGAGTGCTACAGGTACAAATGGTTGTGTTGGTTCTGATCAAGTAATTGTCAACGTGAATCCATCACCAGCAAATGCACCAGTTGTAGCACCTGCTACATTGTGTGTCGGTAGCAACGGTGCTGTTTCTAACCCAGTTCCAAACGGTACATGGTCAACTTCAACGCCAAGTGTCTTGAACTTAAACCCTGCCACTGGCGATATCGTTGGGGTGAGTTCAGGTACAGCTGCTGTTTCTTATACAACAACAGCAGTGAATGGTTGTACAACGACCACAACCGCAAACATCGCAGTTGAAGCCCTTCCAGTTGCAACAATTGCCTCTTCTAACGGTACTTCAATCTGTCAGGGAACTTCAACAACCCTAACGGCTCCGGCTGCAGCTTCTTACGCTTGGAACAACGGTGCTACTACGCAATCAATTGCAGTAGCGGCAGGTGGTTCTTATAGTGTGATCATTACAAGTGCTGCAGGTTGTGTCTCTAACCCATCTGCACCAATGGCGCTAACGGTTAACCAACCGCCAGTTGTAAACGTTGCCTTGAGTGGCCCAACTAGCTTCTGTCAAGGAGGTTCTGTTTCATTAACTGCTACAGGTGGTGTTTCTTACCTCTGGAACAACGGTTCAACGACTGCTACCAACACCATCAATGCATCGGGTACATATTTCCCAATTGCAACAGATGTCAACGGATGTTCTACTACAGGTACTCCAATTACTGTAGATGTATTGCCAGCTCCGGCTGCAAGCATCACGGCAAACGGCCCTGTTGACTTCTGTGAAGGATCAAATGTGGTGCTTGCTGCAAATGGTGCTGGAACTTACGCTTGGAGCAATGGTTCTACGGCTGCATCTATCGCTGTGAACAACAGTGGTTCTTATGCCTACACCGTTACAGGTGCCAATGGTTGTACCACTACAACGGCTCCAACTGTTGTGACCGTTACGCCACTTCCTGTAGTTGCATCTATTTCAGGTGCCAACACTGTTTGTCAGGGAGCAAATACCTTGTTTACAAATGCTACTGCAGGTGGTACTTGGAGTTCATCAAATGCTGCAGTTGCTGCGGTTGATGCAACAGGTGCTATCTCAGGTGTGGCCGGCGGAAACGCAACCATTTCTTATGTAGTAAGCAACAACGGTTGTTCAACAACACAAACTAAAAATATTTCAGTTCAAACTGCTCCGGCAACTTCTATTGCAGTGTCTGGCCCAACTACCTTCTGTGCTGGTGGATCTGTCGTCTTGACAGCTGCTGCAGGAAGTGGTTTTGCTTGGACCAACTCTTCTACAGCACAATCGATTACAGTTACTCAAAGTGGTACGTATGGTGTGGCTGTGACGAGTGGTCAGGGTTGTGCATCGATTGCTGCACCAGTCACAATTGATGTTGTTGCCTTCCCAGTACTTGATGCCATTGCTGGTAACAGCGCGGTATGTGTGGGTTCTGCAACACCGCTTACCAATACAACAGCAGGTGGCGCTTGGACAACAAGCAACGCGGCAGTAGCTTCAGTATCTGCTGCAGGTGAGGTGAGTGGAAACAGCGCAGGAACTGCAACTATTTCTTATACCTACACGAATGCCACAGGTTGTACATCTGTTGTCACTAAGCCAATTGCTGTGAATGTTGTTCCTGTTGCCGTTACAAGCATCAGTGGCCCGACAACTTTCTGTGCAGGTAATACAGTAACCATCACGGCGCCAGCTGCTGATAGCTATGTTTGGTCTACTAACGAAACAACCCAAAGTATTACTGTTGCTGCGAGTGGTTCTTATGATGTCGCTGTAACCACTGCTGGTTGTTCTGCGACTTCTGCTCCGGTAGCGGTTGTGGTTAATGCATTACCAACACCAGTAGTAACGACCAATAACGTTGCGATCTGTCAAGGTACTGCCGCGACACTCAGCTCGACACCAGCTGCTGCTTATGCTTGGAGCAACGGTGAAACAACATCTAGCATCAACGTAACTAGCGCAGGTAATTACGCGGTAACAGTTACAGATGCGAACGGTTGTTCTGCAACATCTACTCCACTTGCCATTGCCGTAAGTGCTTCACCAAGTATCTCTATTGCTGCAGCAGGTCCAACAACTTTCTGTCAAGGTCAGAGCGTTGTATTGAATACCAATACAAACGGTTCTACTTTCTCTTGGAGTAATGGCGCTACGTCACCGAGCATTACCGTCAATACAACAGGTTTATACTTTGTGACTGTGACAAACGCAGCCGGCTGTAGTGCGGTATCTAATGAAATCAGTGTGGATGCACAAGTTGCTTTTGTACCAACAATTACAGCAGCCTCAACAACTACCGTTTGTGAAGGTGCATTTGCAACATTGATTGCAACTCCAGGTGCATCTTATGTTTGGTCTAATGGTCAAACTACTCAAGGTGTAAACGTTGGCGTGAGTGGTCCGATTACGGTTACGGTTACCAACAGCCTTGGTTGTGCTGGAACATCCGCGCCGATCAACGTGACGGTCTTGCCAGTTCCTACAACAACAATTACTGCTTCTGGTCCATTGACTTTCTGTGAAGGTGGTTCAGTAACTTTAACAGCTGGTGGTGCCAACTCTTACATGTGGGCAAACAACGCAACAGCAACAACGCAAACAGTAACCATGCCAGGTACCTATGTTGTTACAGGTTACTCAGCTAATGGCTGTCCTGACCTCGCTGAAGTAACTGTAGTTGTCAACGAAGCACCAGTAGCTGATTTGATTTTAGATGGCAACACAAGTTTGTGTCCGGGTGAAACCCTCACTATCTCTGCTCAGCCAGGTAACGTATACAACTGGACAACTGGTTCAACTGCACAAGCCATCAGTGTGACTACGCCAGGTACATACAGCTGTATCTTGACAAGCTTGAACGGTTGTACAACTAACGCCGAGCAAATTGTCGTGACAGCAGCGCAAGCAACGTCTAGTACCTTGAACGTGACTGCACTTGAAAACTACGTGTTGAACGAAATCATCTACACGCAGTCTGGTACTTACACGCAAACACTGACCAACGCAGCTGGTTGTGATTCCACAATTACATTGAATCTTACTTTAACAGTTGGTCTAGATGAGCAAACGGTTGTTAGCTTCTCAGTTCAACCAAACCCAACTGATGCAGTCTTCACTTTGAAAGCGTCCGAAGCGTTGTACAGCAACTACGTGATTCAAGATGCGCAAGGTAAGGTGGTCGCTACTGGCGCACTAAATGGTACGTCAACGACTATCGACATCGACCAAGTTGCACGCGGCATCTACTTCCTAAAAGTAGCCGAAGCAGCCGAAGCGATCCGCATCGTTAAAAACTAAGCTATAGGCTTTGTGCCAATGCAAAAGCCCCGAGCGCAGCTCGGGGCTTTTTTTTGTGCCATAAACTCTTAAGTGGTTATGCAATAGGTCTTTAAGTAGCTTTTCCTGTAAAATATTCGACGAAATAGCTATTTTGCTCATTAATTGACTATTAATATTCGATGAACAAGGTGTTTTGTTTTTTATAAACAGCGTTTTGTTCATTTAGTCAATCTCTCAATTGCTTTATGCTTAAATTGTTACAACTAAAACTGCAATTTTTAGAACCTTACTATGAACAAAACTATTACGCTCTGCACCGCTGCAGCAACTTCTTTATTGCGCAGCCTCTCCAAACTTCTTCCTATGCAAGAATTTTACGCTCCGCTCCGCGTCGGCAAACGCCTCGCTGCATCCTTTCTTCTTGTTCTCACCTTCCTCTTTAGTTTCGTTGGAGATGGGTGGGGGCAGAGTTTTGCAACTATTGGATCAGGAACAACCCAAACTACAAGTACAGGAAATGACCCAATAGATGGGTATTATGCTTCATTTAGATATCAGGTAGTTTATACGGCAGCTGAATTATTAGCAGCTGGAATGAGCCCTAATGCCACAATTTCTGGTCTGGGGTTTTCAATTTCTGGTGATTATGGTGGTGGAAATCTTTTAGGTTATACAATCAAGATGGCACATACAACAGCTGTTAATTGTGCTTCTCATAACACAGCAACACTTACAACCGTAAGAAGCCCATTTAATTATAATCCTAGTGTAGTTGCTGCAGGCTCATTTGACATGATAACTTTTTCAAGTAACTTTATGTGGGATGGTGTTTCTAATGTTTTAATAGATATTTGTTCTGATGGTCCTAATGCATATACGTCACCTCATGGTCGAGTAAGGACTGTCGCTTTGTCCACAAGTTCCGGTTCGAGATATGTTAGATCTGATGCCAGTGCCCAATGTGGTGTTTCAACAGGATCTACCAATTCAAATAAGCCTCAAATACGTTTTGCTTGGTCTGGATCTTCCCAATGTTCAGGTACACCAAATGCGGGAACTGCTGCCATTTCATCAACTTCGGGTTGTTCTGGAAATAGCATTACAATAAGTGCAACAGGACTTACTACGGGATTAGGAATGACCTATCAATGGCAATCTGCGACGAGTTCATCTGGTCCATGGACGGATATTAGTGGTGCAACAAGCTCATCTTATGCTTTGACAAGCACGACAGGCCAAACATTCTATAAACTTGTTTCGACATGTAGTGGGGTTTCATCTAGTTCAAATGTGGTTTCGTTTACGGGGGTGAGTTGTGGTTCGACTAATGTCCCTGCCAGCGGTAACAACTCGGTTGCTTGTGGTACAAGTACCTACTTGTATGACAATGGTGGTGCTAGTGGTGATTACTCATCTAGTAATAATGGATACACGGTTTTGAATAATTCTGGTTCTGGCGTAATTAATCTTTCTGGAAATTTCACTTATATCGAAACAAACTGGGATTACCTTAGAATTTATAATGGTGTCGGTACAACTGGTACCTTGTTAGCAACTTATTCCAACTCTTCAGGAGGTACAATAGCACCTTATAGTTCTTCACCTGGTCAATCCTTGACAGTTCAATTTACTTCCGATGGATCTGGAGTAGGTGCGGGTTTTGCCATGCAAGTGATCTATTCTGGTTCATGCGTAGGTTGTTCTTCTTTGAATGCGCCACTTGACGCTGCAACAAATGTGAGTCAAGTACCTACTTTGTCTTGGAATTCAGTGCCAATTGCTACAGGTTATGATGTCTATCTTTCTACCAATCAAGCACAGGTGAATAGTTTAAATGGTGCAGCTTTGGTTTCTTTGAATCAGCCCGGTACTACTTATACACCTACTTTAAATCCCTTGACAACATATTATTGGGCAGTCATTCCCAGAAATAATAGTCAAACAGCAGTGAATTGTTCGGTTTGGTCTTTCACAACACAAGCACCCGTGCCAACAGTTGCAGCAACAAGTGTAACTGCGTTTGGAAATGTGTGTGTGGGTAGTGTTTCATCCAGTACTAGTTTCAATCTTTCAGGAACCAACTTAGTGGGTGATATTACACTTAGTGCTCCTACGGGTTTTTCAATTTCATCGACATCTAACGGTGTTTATGGGTCATCACTAACGATTTCGCCTTCAGCAGGAAGTCTTCCAAGCACTCCTATTTATGTCAAGTTTGCTCCAACTTTAGCGCAGGCATACGCCGGTAACATCAGTGTTGAGACTAGCGGTGCAACAACCGTCAGCGTTGCTTTAACAGGTTCTGGATTAGAAGTGCCAACTGTTAATGCAGGTTCAGATGTGACCATCTGTAGTGGTTCTAGTACAACGCTTTCTGGTACAACATCAGCTACTTCACTGACGCAAGCAGCTTCTGCAAGTTCTGGTTCGGTAACTGCTTCCGGACTTGACAACTCGACGCCAACTGCTACTTATACATTTTCAGGTTTGCCAAGCGGCGCAACCG
>JANQWC010000004.1:29178-94969 GCA_030730025.1 Crocinitomicaceae bacterium | reverse complement strand
CCTCAACAGGTCCTTTTACCAGTTCCTTGACACTCACTCAGGCAGCAGGAACGCTAGCTAGCACAAGTGTTTTTGTGGCTTTTGCACCAACGGCCGCGATCAGCTATAGTGGTAACATCGCAATTGAAAGTGCGGGAGCTACGACGCTGAGTATTCCTGTGAGCGGAACCGGGATTCCTTCGCCTACGGTTTCAGCTGGCCCAGATGTGACGATTTGTTACAGTACTTCAACAACTTTGACAGGTTCAACAAATGCGACTTCAACACCAGCAACAGGAAGTTTCAATTCTGGCACAGTTTCGGGAAGTGGACTTGACAATACCAACCCAGTTGTGAGTTATACTTTTTCAGGTTTACCAAGCGGCGCAACCGTTACGGGTATAACGGTTAACGTAACGAGTGCTGGTGGAGCAAACTGCCCAGGGTGGTATTCAGTCACAACTTGGATCAATAATGCCCAACAAGGTGTTGCTGGCTGTACAGGTACTGCAAGTTACAGTAATTTCAATGGCCAAGCAGCCAATGGTTTGGTAATCTCGGTGAAGGGTCAGGACAACGATGCTTGGGGTGATAACATGTCAATTGCCTACAACGTGACGCTCAACTATTCGTATACGGTATCGCCTACCTATGCGTGGTCGCCAAGTACTGCCTTGTCTTCGGTTTCTAGCTTGTCGACTACTGCCAATCCTTTAACCACGACCAACTATACGCTCACCCTCACCGGAACCAACGGATGTGTGTCTACAGATCAAGTAAGTGTTATCATCGATAATTGTCCGGCTCTAAATAGTACTACGCCTAGTGCATTTGCAAATACTTGTGCAGGAAGCAACTCGGCTGCGCAGTCTATTTCTGTTGCTGGATTTAATTTGCAGGGTAATGCCCAAGTCACTGCACCAGCTGGTTTTGGCCTGAGCACCTCTGCCTCAGGTCCATTTACTAGTTCTGTTTCACTCAGTCCGGTTTCCGGAACACTGAGTGTTACTGACGTTTTTGTAGTCTTGTCGCCGACTGCTGCAACAAGTTATAGTGGAGATATCCTCATTCAAAGTACAGGTGCTGCGAGTGTTGCGATTCCGGTAAGTGGATCGGGAATTTTCACACCTTCCATTGCTGCCGGACCAGATGTTTCTATCTGTAATGGTACCTCAACGGCTTTAGCGGGCACTTCAAACGCCACTTCGAGCACTGGAACAGCAAGCATCAGCTCAGGTAATGTTACGGGTAGTGGTTTGGATAATACCAACCCAACGGTGAGTTATACGTTCTCTGGTTTGCCTGCTGGCGCAACTGTAACGGGTATTACCGTCAATGTAACGAGTGCCGGCGGAACAAACTGCCCAAGTTGGTATTCAGTGAGCACTTGGATTAACAATGCCCAACAAGGTGCCGCTAGTTGTGCAGGTACCTCAACTTATACCAATTTCAACGGACAAGCTGCCAATGGTTTGGTGGTGTCTGTTAAAGGACAAGACAACGACGCTTGGGGTGATAACATGTCTATTGCTTATAACGTGACGCTTACTTATTCTTATCCGATTGCTCCAACTTATGCTTGGACGCCATCGACAGGTTTGAGCTCAACTTCTACTTTATCAAGTACAGCGAATCCGACAACTACCACCAATTATACACTTACTGTGACGGGTACAAATGGTTGTACTGCAAGCGACAACGTAATTGTAACCGTCATGCCTTTACCTGCCACACCAGTGGTGTCTACTCCCGGTACTTACTGTGGAAATACAGTCTTGACAGCAAATAATGGTGGCTCCGGAATCATGTATTTCCAAGGAACAACCTCAAATGGCACAAGTATCACTACACCATCTACTTCTGAAAGTATTACCACTTCGGGTACCTATTATTTTAGAGCCCGCGAAGGGGTGTGTTGGGGTACTGAAACCGCTGCGGCTGTCGTGATCAATCCGATTCCAAATCCTGGGTTGATAGCAGGGGGTAACAACGGTGTTTGCGTTGGTTCTTCCATTACGCTTTCCAATAATATTTCTGGTGGCGTTTGGACTTCATCCAACCCGAATTTAGCTACTATTGATGCACAAACCGGCGTGGTGAACGCTATTTCTGCTGGTAGTGTAGTCATTACTTATACCGTTACCAATAGTTTTGGTTGTGTCAATGCCGCTACAAAGGTATTGCAAATCAAGGCGCTACCATCTAACCAAATTTTAATACCACCAGCTACTCAAATATGTGCTGGCGAAAGCGTGAGTTTACAAGCTTCAACAGCTTCGAGTTACCTTTGGTCAAATAATGTCACGACACAAACCCTTTCGGTAACATCTTCAGGAACATACAGTGTGATCATCACTGGTGCCAATGGTTGTAGCTCCAATTCTAATGCGGTCACAATTACTGTTATTCCTGCACCAACAATTGCTTCTATTTCAGGTGTTTCTGGGCTCTGTATGGGCGCTGCCCAACAATACCTTAATGCGACGCCAAACGGCCTTTGGTCTTCGAGTAATCCAGCTGTTTTGGCTGTGAATCCGCTAACCGGATTGGCTACGCCTGTGAGCCCAGGAAGTGCAACACTTACGTATCATGTTGCCAATATGCCGGGTTGTTTGAACGCAAATCCAGGTACGGCTAGCCAAGTAATTGCGGTCAATGCGCTGCCAAATGCACAAGTCACACAGAACGGTTCAACAACATTTTGTCAGGGAGACTCCATCACCCTTGTGGCCAGTGCGGGCGCTAGTTATTTGTGGAGTTCAGGACAAACAACCCAAAGTATAGTTGTGAATGCAGCAGGTACGTATCAAGTTGCCATCACAACAGTAAATGGATGTAGTGCGAATTCAAACAGTGTTCAAATCAATGTCAACCCTGTTCCAAATGCCACCATTTACCCTGGCAACAACATCGCTATTTGTGCCGGTGCAAGTATCAACATCACAACAGGAAGCGCTGTTGCTTATACGTGGAGCAATGGCCAGACAACGCCGAGTATAAACGTTAGTTCGGCTGGAACCTTTACAGTTGCCCTTACCGGTTCAAACGGTTGTACCGTAACATCGGATCCAATTGTTGTAAGTGTTATCCAAGTACCAGTTGCAACGATCTCTACCAATGGTTCCACAACCATCTGCCCAGGTTCAAACCTTACCTTAACAGCTTCGCCGGCTACTAGCTATTTGTGGAGTACAGGTGAAACAACCCAAAGTATCGATGTTTCTGCCGCAGGTTCTTACTCGGTTAGCGTGGGTTCGGGAAGCTGTAGTGCGAGTTCGACACCAGTTTTTGTAGCATACCATCCGACGCCACAGGCGCAAATAACGGCGAGTGGCCCAACGGCATTTTGTCAAGGCGCAGCAGTGACTTTACAAGCAAATACAGGTGCTGGCTTGTCCTATTTGTGGTCAACAGGAGCCACTACTTCGAGCATCAGTACTCAGAGTGCAGGAACCTACAGTGTTCAAATTACCAATGGCTTTGGCTGTACGAGTGCAGCAGCCAGCATTCAAACGGTGGTGAATCCTTTACCGACCATGAGTCAGATAAGTGGTCCGAGTACGGTTTGTAGCAATGGTCAAATCCAATTGAGTATTCCGATGTCTGGTGGAGTTTACAGCTCATCAAACTTGAATACTGCTACTGTTGGACATATCAACGGGTTGGTAACGGGCCTTGCTGCGGGTTCTTCAACCATCAGCTATACGTATACCAACCTCAACGGCTGTACGGCTACAGTAGATTATCCGATCACCATTTTAGCGGCTCCTTTGACGACAATCAGTGCGTCTGGATCTACCGCATTTTGTCAGGGTGGTTCGGTTGAGCTGAGTGCGCCATCCGCCACAAGTTATCTTTGGTCTACTGGGGCTACAACCCAAAGTATAGTTGTCAGTACAGCTGGAAACTACGGCCTCACCATGACAGCTGCAAATGGCTGTAGCGCGAGCGCGCAGCAAGTAAGCGTACAAGTTCTGGCGCAGCCAACCATTGCTGCAATCAGTGGTTCGAGCAGTGTTTGTGTCAACGCGAGTACCCAATTGAGCAATGCCACAACCAATGGTCTATGGTCTAGTTCTGATATCAGTAAAGCAACGGTTAACCCTTTAAGTGGTTTGGTTTCAGGGCTTGCTGCTGGATCGGTTGTCATTTCTTATCAAATCACCACTTCAAATGGTTGTACAGCGAATGCATCCCTTTCCATGACGGTTCAGTCGACGACTCCAACTTCAATTTCAGCCTCGGGTTCGACAACTTTATGTCCAGGCGCTAGCGTCACGCTGACGGCAAGTCCGGGTACTGCATATTTGTGGTCTACTGGTGCTACAACGCAAAGTATTACGGTTGCTCAGGCCGGGACTTATCAAGTTTCTAGCTTGAACAACGGTTGCTACAGTAATTCGACAGCAACTTCTGTAAGTGTGCAGCCTGCCATTTCAACTGCCCTCACTACAAGTGGAGCAACCACTTTCTGTGCAGGAAATAACGTCACAATTACGGCCCCAAGTGCCGGTTCATATTTATGGTCTACTGGTGCCACAACTCAGAGTATTGTTGCCAATGCTACGGGAAGTTACAGTGTTGAACTCACGACCAATGGCTGTAGCGCAACTAGCGCTCCATTAGCAGTTGTGGTGAATGCTTTGCCTACACCAACGATTGCCGCTAGTGGAGCTACCACGCTATGTGCGGGTGCTACTGTGGTCTTGACCGCAAGCCCAGCTTCTAGTTATTTGTGGTCGAATGGTGCCAATACCCAAAGTATTACGGTCAATGCGGCCGGTTCTTATGGCTTGAGTGTAACTGCTAATGGATGTTCGGCAAGTGCCACGCCAGCAGTTGTAACCATGGCGCCAAGTCCGAATGCCGTCATTACCAATATCGGTTCAACAACATTTTGTGCTGGTTCGTCTGTTGTCTTAAACGGACCAACGCCGCCTACTGGCTCCACATTTAGTTATGTGTGGCGCCTCAACGGAACGCCAATTAGTGGTGCTACTGCGCCAACATACACCGCAAGTGCTGCCGGAAACTACTCTTTGGTGCTCACCAATAACCAAGGTTGTACATCAACTTCTGCCAATACAAGTGTAACTGTCAATGCGCTTCCAACGGCTACAATTACCCCAGCAGCCAGCACGACTATTTGTGCGGGTGCTGCGGTCACCTTGACGGCTAGCGCTGGTTCAGCTTACTTGTGGTCAAACGGTGCAACTACTCAGAGCATTAGTGCAAGTACAGCCGGCACTTATACCGTTGCTGTCAATTCAAATGGTTGTAGTGCAACTTCGGCTCCAATTACCGTTTCCGTGACCGCTTTGCCAAGCCCAACGGTTGCTGCAAATGGCCCGACTACAATTTGTCAGGGTAGCAATGTAGTACTTACGGCTAGCCCTGCCACAACCTATTTGTGGTCAAATGGTGCTACAACTGCAAGTATTACAGTCAATACCGCGGGTAACTACAGCGTGCTTTCTACGCAAAACGGTTGTAGTGCTACATCTGCCGTCACGACCATCAACGTGACGCCGCTGCCAACGCCAACGATTTCTACAATCGGGACAACTACCTTCTGTCAAGGAGGTTCAGTTACGCTCACCGCAGCGACTGCTTCAAGTTACCTTTGGAACAATGGTGCTACCACGCAAAGTATTGTTGTCAGTACAGCTGGAAATTATTCAGTTAACGTGAACAACAACGGTTGTGCCGCTACAAGTGCACCAGTAGCTGTGGTTGTACAGGCCCTTCCAAGTGCAAGTGTCACGGCAAGTGGTCCGTTGAGCTTCTGCCAGGGCGCAAGTGTTACCCTAACAGCAACGCCGGCTGCAGCTTATTCTTGGAGCAATGGCGCCACAACTCAAAGTATTGTGGTCAATACCGCAGGTAATTATGCAGTCCAGGTAACCAACGCAAATGGATGTGTGGCCGCTTCCGCAGCCTCGGTAGTTAGCGTTCAAGCACCACCTGCGGTGCCTCAAATTCAAGTTGTTGGCTCTTTGAGCCTTTGCTCTGGCGCGAGCGTTACGCTCACTGCTCCAGCTGCTTCGTCTTACCTCTGGACAAACGGCGCCACAACGCAAAGTATTACGGTTTCCACAGCAACAAGCATCGGCTTGAGTGTGAGCAATTCTGCTGGTTGTAGTGCGAGTGCTGTACCGGTAGTCGTGAGTACACTGACTGCCCCAACAGCAACGATAACCGCATCTGGCTCAACAAGCATTTGCGCCGGATCAAATGTGGTCTTGACAGCAGCTCCTGCAAGTAGTTATTTGTGGAGTACAGGTGCCACAACACAAAGTATTTCGGTTCAAACAGCAGGCTCATACACTGTACAAGCCACTCAAAACGGCTGTAGCGCTACTTCGGTGCCAACGCTCGTTGAGGTCAATGCGCTACCAGTGAGTACTGTAGTGGCGTCGGGGCCAACTACTTTCTGTCAGGGTGGAAGTGTTACGCTTTCAGCTGAGCCTGCTACTAGCTATTTATGGAGCAATGGCGCCACTACTCAAAGTATCACTGTTCAAGCGCCAGGAGCTTACACCGTTAACCTTTCTTTGAATGGTTGTTCGGCACTTTCGACGCCAATTCAGGTTGCCGTGCAATCCTTGCCTTCTATTAATATCTCTTCTTCAGGCGCACTTACTTTCTGTGAAGGTGCTAGCGTTACGCTCACTGCTGATCCGGCGGCAAGTTATGCGTGGTCTAATGGCGCTACTTCGCAAAGCATTACTTTAGCGACTACGCAAACTGTTGGGTTAACAGTTTCTAACGGTGTTTGTAGTGCAAGTGCCACACCAATTAGCGTACAAATGCTCGCTGCACCTGCACTTGGTTCAAATACTGGTGCCGCCGCTGTTTGTTTAGGTGCGAGCGCACAGCTTTCAAATGCGGTTGCCAATGGTGTTTGGTCAAGTCAAAATCCAAGCGTGGTCGGTATTGATCCAACATCAGGTAGCTATACTGGTCTTGGCGCTGGTGCTACAAACCTGACATACACAGTTACTTATGCCAATGGTTGTGCTGTGTCAACAACTTCACCAGTTGTGGTCAACACCATCAGTCCGGTTTCGATTGTAGCCAATGGGCCACTCTCGTTCTGTTCGGGTGGAGCTGTTCAGTTGAGTTTACCGGCAGGTTTTGCTTATCAATGGAGTACAAACCAAACTGGCTCACAGATCTTGGTCAATGCTACAGGTGCTTATGGTGCGATCATCACAAATGCCGCTGGATGTAGCTATCAAGTTTCGCCTGTTCAAGTTACGGTGAATACAGCCCCTGCTGTGGCCATCCAAGCAAGTGCCCCTGCTATTTGCTCAGGTCAGTCGGTCAGCCTGACTTCGTCGATCAATGCTGCTTCGTACAGCTGGAGTACAGGTTCTCAGAGCAATAGCATCACGGTTCAGCAACCAAGCACTTATGTTTTAACGGTTGTTGACGCGAATGGCTGTTCTGCAAGTTCCGTATATACTTTGGGAACAGGAATTACTCCAAATGCAACAATTGCTGCTGCTGGTCCGACGAATTTCTGTGCGGGCGCAAGTGTGGCGCTCAATGCGAATAGTTATGCAGGTGGAACTTATTTGTGGTCCAATGGTGCAACCACACCAAGCATTACCGCAAGTAATTCTGGTGCCTATACGGTCACTATTACAAGTCCGAGTGGTTGTTCAGCAGTGTCCAATGCGATTTTAGTCAATGTGTTGAGTGCGCCGGTGGCAAGTATCAACCTGACAGGTTCGGCGACAAGTTGTTCTAATCAGCTTGTTTCTTTAGCTGTTTCCGGAACAGGCACTTACCTCTGGACCAACAATGCCACTTCTCAAAGTATAGTGCCAACAACAACTGGCAATTATGGTGTAACGGTCACGGGTTCAAATGGGTGTACAACAACACTTGCGCCTGTTTCAGTCACTATTTTACCAGCACCTACAGCGCAAATTACTGCTAACGGACCAACAACCTTCTGTCAAGGTGGTAGTGTGGCTTTAACAGCATCTGGTGCTGCTACTTATGGATGGTCAAATGGTCAGTCTGGCTCAACGCTGAGCGCAAGCACAGCCGGTACTTATGTGCTTACGGCTACTGCTGCCAACGGTTGTTCAGATACCACTTCTATTGATGTAGCAGTCAATGCGCTTCCTGCTAACTTTATTGTGGCAAGTGGTCCGTTGAGTTTCTGCGAAGGAGAAAGTGTAGTATTGAGTGCAGCTGCAGGTAATACATATGTGTGGTCTAACACGGCGCAAAGCAGCTCAATAAATGTAACAACTTCCGGTAGCTATAGCGCCACGGTTACCAGTCCAGCAGGTTGTTCCGTAACTACAAATGCTGTAGCGGTTCAGGTGAATCAGCCTACGACAAGCACCATCAACGCGACGGGTGTTGCTGACTACATTCTCAACGACATCATGTACACCCAATCTGGTACCTACACGCAAACACTGACCAACGCAGCTGGTTGTGATTCCACAATTACATTGAATCTTACTTTAACAGTTGGTCTAGATGAGCAAACGGTTGTTAGCTTCTCAGTTCAACCAAACCCAACTGATGCAGTCTTCACTTTGAAAGCGTCCGAAGCGTTGTACAGCAACTACGTGATTCAAGATGCGCAAGGTAAGGTGGTCGCTACTGGCGCACTAAATGGTACGTCAACGACTATCGACATCGACCAAGTTGCACGCGGCATCTACTTCCTAAAAGTAGCCGAAGCAGCCGAAGCGATCCGCATCGTTAAAAACTAAGCTATAGGCCTTGTGCCAATGCAAAAGCCCCGAGCGCAGCTCGGGGCTTTTTTTTAACTGAGAATTTAGAATGGTTAGTCAAAAATTTGATAGATCGGCAAACGCATAAAGGTTTGCTCGAAATAAGGGCTGTGCTGATAGATATAAAACAGTTGATCCCATTCGCTTTGTGCAAACTTGACATCGAGTGCCTTTTTTTCCTCGTATGCTTTTTTTAATGCTGGGTCCTTGGCTAGGATCTCTTCAATTTGGCTTTTAAAAACATAAGCCGAAAAGTATTCTTTTTGCTGCAAATAGGAGTCGAAGAAATTCCAAGAGAGGTAGCTGTCTTCGGCTTTGGGTTGCAATACGGCATGAATGAATTGCGCACGGTCTTGTTTGGTGGGCACAATGATATCGCCAGGTTTGAGGAGTAGCTTTTGCGTGCTGTTCGCTATTTGAATATTGGAGAGTTTGAAATGCCCTTCATAGGGGCGGGTAGGGGCTTTGTAATCCTTCACTACAAAACAATTGACGTCTTTATAATAGAAGGAATCAATGACTTGATACGCAACGCCATTTAATTGGAGGTTTTTAATCACCTCAGTTTCTTGTCCACCTACTACGTAATATTTAGGAATGGTAATGGAGTCTTTTGGAAAATATTCATTGAAATAGGGGATGAATTGCTCATAAGGTTTTTGTTGATCATATTCGAGCTGAGCTAAACCCGTAATTGGATGTTTAGGGTAAGTCGCTGCGTAACCTTTGAAGCGGATGCTGTCATTGGTTTGTTCGTTCAATTGATAATTAAAGCGATAATACGATTGTGCTTGGCTCCATTCAATCGCTTCATTTCGCGCTTGTTCAATTTGCGCTGCATTTTGCATGGTGTAGGCAATTGCCGAATTCATGAATTGTAGCGTGGCTTGCACTCTTTGTGGGAAGGGCTTGAGCATGTGTGTTTCTACCGTAAAAGAGAGTGCATGAAATAAACTGGCATAGCCCATGGCATAGCGGGGTAGGTCGTTAAAGGCCACAATGCCTTGTTCGGGTGTTTCTCCTTTCAATTCGACATACGGAAACAATTCAAAATGACCGATCTGACAGTATGCTTTTAAGGTCGGGATGCAGTTGTTGTAGGTGAGGTTTTGCATGCTCGGTGCCATTCTTTCTTTCATCGAGCTGATATAAGTGAGCGTATAGGGGTAGTCTGCGCCGTTGGAGACGTGGTTGTCTATGAAAATATCGGGGTCGAGGGCTTGAAAAATCTCGACAAACGTAAGCGTATTGACGGCATCCATTTTAGTGAAATCGCGGTTGAGGTCGAGGTTTTTGGCTGAGCCTCTAAATCCGTACGCATCTGGGCCATTTTGATTGGCGCGGCTCGTACCCGAGCGGTTGTACATGCCGCCCACGTTATAGGCTGGTATGAATGCAATGAGCGGTAAGTCTTGGTTGTCTCGGCTTTTTAGGGGTTTGCCTGCGCCGATCCATTGGTCGAGCCAGATCAAACAAGCGTTGATACCGTCTGGCTCACCCGGATGTATTGCATTATTGATGAGCATAGTGGTGGACTTGCGCGCTTTTTCAAAGGTCTTTGTGGAATCCTTCACGCCATTGATCACACACAAGTAAATGGGTTGGCCGTAGTCTGAAGGCCCCATGTTGTAGAGTTTGATTTCTTTGTGTGCGCGGTCTAGCTGCTGCAGGTGCGCAATGAGTTCGTCGTACGCTGGGGAGGTGTTGCCCGACCAATTTTGCTGTGCTTGGCCCCAATGAGCGGCGCCAAATACACAGAGGAATAAGAATTGTTTCATGGCGCTAAATTACAAATTGCAATTTAGCTGCTCAACAATCTAGAAAGAAGGACAGCTGATGCGTCTGAAGTCGCGGGCTGGTTTTTTGCATTTGAGGTTGATGCCCAATGATACTTCGTGAGAACCGCCGCTTACCCCATTGCCGAGTGGCGAAACCGTGAGGTCATAGCTGTACCCAATTCGGTAGTTGTCTGTGTTGATGCCGACGGTGAGGATAAACGCATCTTTGTTGCGGTACCAAGCGCCGATGGTAAAACTTTCATACTTGAGGTAGGCACCAACATTAAGTTGCTGAAAGCCGTTTTGGTTCTGGTAAATAATATTTGGCGATAAAAATGTGGTGCTTGAATAGCGACCGCGCTGCCCGAGCTTGATGTTTGCCCCGATGTGCCCTGTTACTTTGATGGGCAGCTTAGATTGGCCGAGGATCATGGATTCGTCTGGTCTGTTGAGGTGATGAAAAGCCGCGCCGAAATAGAAATTCTTGCTGAAGCCCACAATACCTGCCGACACATCGAAGAAGCCACGGCGGCCGTTGCCACGTGGCACATCACCGGTTTGGTAGATGAATCCGCGGCGCGGGTCAATCATGTCGCCAAAAGTGAGTTTGCTCCAGTCTAGGTATTTTTGATAATAGGCAGCTTGCGCTCCAAACATGAGTCTGAATTTGCGATTGACTTTCAGGTAGTTGGAGTAGCTAGCGCCAATCATGGATGTCTGAATTGTTCCTTGGCCTTGCACATCGTGTAGGGCAATGAGGCCAACGCCGCCAGAAATATTCTTGAAATAGCTGTCGTAAGCCGCCGCATACGTGACGTAATTACCCGTGAGTTGCGGCCATTCGTTGCGGTAATTGAGTGCCACACGTGGGCAGCCGCTCGAGCCAGCTAGCGCGGGATTGAGGTAGACCGGGTTGGAATAGAACTGCGTAAAGGTGGGGTCTTGGGCAAGCAAGTTGCTGGTTGCAACCAAGAAGAGTAGGGATAAGCTTAACTTTTTCATAATTACAAAGAGATATAACGACGGGCCTTGCGGCTAGGTTGTGAGTAAATGCGGAACGTGACTTGGTGAAAATAACTTGGTGTGTTGAGTGTCAGAAGTTGGTGCTGGCAACTTTGCAGGATGATGGCGCTGTGTTTGCCCAAATAGCCCAACGACGCTTGATACTGTTGGTTACTGGCCACACTTGCACCGAGCTGCCATTTGTTGAGGTTCAGTTGGATACCAGCTAAGTATTGCGTTTGCAAGCGATTGCTTCGGTATTGCAAATAAGGCGCGAGGCGCATTTTTTCATTGCGCGAAGCGTATTGTGTGCCGATGGAAACGGTGAGTTGTTGCGGTGCGCTGCTATTGCTCGGATTTTGCTCATTGCCCATGGCGTAGTCAAAATGCCTGAATGCGTTTTCGAGTTGGGCACTCACAAATAAAATAGGTGTCTGGATGGCTAGGCTGAGGTCGAGGTCCTTGTAAAAAAGGCGGCGGCCAACTGATAATGCGGTATCAACCTGAACGGCTCTGAGGTCGGCGTTTTCAAATTCGATAAAAGAAAGGCTCTGTAGTTTGGCCGCATCGGCGTAACGCGCCCCCAAGCGCAAGCGCGCAGCGGGTTCTAGGATGATCATGCGATTGAGTGCAATTTTAGGTGCTGCAATGAGTCCAATTTCGTAGTCAGACACTGCTGCGCCAGCATATTGTTTGTAGCTGCCCTGAATACCAAGCCCAGCCCGCAAACTGCGCGAATAGCCATCGAGGCTAAATTGCTGCCCCATGAGGCTTTGTTCGCTGGCGGTACCTGTGCGCGCCAGACTGCTGCTCTGAAAGCGCGTTTGCGAAAGCGTACCTACACTGCTGATGTTCGCATCGATGTTGCTCTTGCCCGGAAGCAGTAGGTCGTAAGTCTGGTTGTTGCTAAGACCCAGTTCTTTTTGCGCAAACTGACTGGCGCGCTGCAGTGCCGGCAAACGCCAATTATTCTTGAGCTCCAGCTCGCTTTGTACGCCAGCGAGGGCTTCAAAACGCAAATCGGTGCGGTAGCCTGTGATAAGGCCAGCTGCAAGAGGCTTCAGGGTCGCTAAATTTGTAGCTTGTTTTGAAGAAACGAGTGGATTTGAAGAAGCGAGTGGAGAGGAGGAAGTTGTTGTAGGGAGAGAAACAGTGTTTGAAAATAGAGAAACTTCGGTTGTAGCCGGATTTGAAGAAACGAGTGGATTTGAAGAAACGAGTGGAGTAGAAGGAGTTGATGAAAGTGTAGTTGTCGATGGAGAGTTTGTCGATGGAGAGTTTGTATTCTGTTGAGAAATTCCTTTTGAAAGCGTCGCTTTTGATGGCGCTTTTGAAAGCGTACCTTTTGAAGGCGCTTCTTGGTTTTGGTAGAAGCCAACGGCAAGTAGCAAGAGCAGGACAGCTGCTGCTGCAAAAGGTTTATAGCCAAATTGCTTTTTGCGATAGAGCGCAGCTTTTGGTTCAAAGGTGATTTCTGAAGCGACGTAGTTGGTTTTGAACCAAGCCTCTTGTTCGAGCTCGAGCTCCGGGTGCTGGGCGATGAAGTCGTCTAGGACTTGCTCTTGAGCGGGGCTTAAGTTGCCTTCGAGGGCATCAAAGAGCCATTGATCGATGTTTTCTAATGTAGGTTTCATGAAGCCAATACAAATTGTCCGTTAGCGCGTTTTTTGACTTTGAGCCTCGCTCTAAAAAGGTATACTTTCACTTGGGCTTCGGTCAGGTCGAGCATGGAACCGATTTCTTGGTAAGTATAGCCTTCGAGGTCTCGGAGCAACAAGATGCTTTTTTGCAGAGGCGGCAAATCTTTGACCAACAATTCGATGAGTTGTTGGGTTTCAAAGTGCTTGTCTGTGCTATTGGTGCTGCTCCATCCGAGCGAGTCCAAATGCTGTTGTTTGACTTTGTTGCGCTTCACTTGATTGAGCATCAGGTGATTTGCACAAGTAAACAACCAAGCTTTTGCTTTGTCTGTTGTGACGCTTTCCTTGTTGATCCACAATTTTTCAAAACAGTCTTGTACGGTATCGCGTGCTGGTTCGACATCTCGCATGAAATGCAAACAAAACCTATACAGCGCGTCGCTGTGGAGGTCTACACAGGTATTGTAGTCAGAGCGGTTCAAAATTGTGTCCGGCAGTAGAACAATTTGTTGGTCGCAAAAGTTACACCAGGGTAACAATTACCTTAGAAAATTACAATTTTTTGTTCGGATAAAAAAAAGAAGTTGCCTAGAAACCGAAGTTATCGAAGCCTGTTTGGGTGAGTTCTTGGTATTTTTCTTCGTTGAACTCATACAATAAAGAGGGTTTGTGCGGAACCCCACGTTGTTTTTCTCTCAAACTTGTTAGAATGTCGAGCTTTTGGATTTTGCGTCTGAAATTGCGCTTGTCTAGGGGTTTGTCTAGGATAGATTCGTAGAGGCGGTGTAGCTGACTTAAGGTGAATTTTTCAGGCAACAGGTTGAAACCGATGGGCTGAATTTTGATTTTTTGCTTGAGTTTTTCTTTGGCCGCTTGTAAAATTTCGAAGTGGTCAAAGGCGAGTTCTTTGATTTCACTGACGGGTATCCAATCTGCGTTTTTGGCAAAAGAGGAGGCTTGGGGTTTGTAGTCGGACATCGGGACCAACGTAAAATAAGCCACAGTGATCACGCGCGCTTCTGGTTCTGCACGGATGCTCTTGAGCCATTCGCGGTCAGACTCTTTGTGGATGCGGTCGGGGTCGCCAAAAGCACCAACTTGTTCTAGGTAAATGTCCTTGAGGCCAGTAAGTTCGTCCAAAACGCGGTTGGCGGCCATGTCGAGGTTTTCGTTGTCGTAGATGAGGTTGCCGGGTAGGGCCAAACGCGGCCCAAACGCAGATGAAATCTCGCCGCGGTCGATGAGCAGCACGGTAAGTTGTTCGAGGTCAAATCCGAAAATAACGCAGTCTACGGAGACGTTTGGATTGAGTTCTGAATTGATTTTTTTTTGAATGTGCTGCACGTATGAAGTATTATCTATATATTTGGATAGTGTAAAATTGACACAAAGCTATCATTCACTCTATAACAAACTATGTATTTCATTATTGAAAGTGGTTCTACCAAAAGCGACTGGGTATTAGTAGACAACAAAAATAACCAAAGTTTTTTTTCAACAATGGGCTTCAATCCATATTTTCATTCAGCCGATATCATCGAGGCTGAGCTGAAGAAAAACACAGATATCATGCAATTGGCTGCTGGCATCAAAGGTATTTACTTTTATGGTGCGGGCTGTTCAAGTCCTGAACTCAATCAAATTGTCGAAGAAGGCCTGCGCCGAATCTTCCCTAATGCTTCCATTTTAGTCGAGCACGACCTCCTTGCCTGTGCTTATGCAACCTATACAGGCAAACCAGGTATTTCCTGCATCATCGGTACTGGAAGTAATTCTTGTCATTTTGATGGTTTGCATTTATCAGAAGAAGTACCTGCTTTAGGTTATGTCCTCGGCGACGAAGGCAGTGGTAGTTATTTTGGCAAGCAATTGCTCTCTTCTTTTTTATATCACCACTTGCCAGCAGAAATTGAAGCAGACTTCATCTCGACCTACCAACTCGACAAAGACCTCATCGTAGACCGCGTGTACCGCGAGCCCAATGCCAACGTATTTATTGCGTCTTTCATGCCGTTTATTGCCAAGCACAAAGCGCATCCGTACTTTTCAGAAATGGTTTTCAATGGCTTCAAGCATTTCATGAAGGTGCATGTTTGTTGTTACGACGACTACCAAAACACCGAAGTACATTTTGTTGGCTCGCTTTCCAAAATATTCGAAAAAGAATTGTTTCAGGCCGCAGCCGAACTCCATATTCAAATAGCCTCCATTATTCAAAAGCCTGTTGAGGGCTTGGTGGCTTACCATTTGAAATACATTTTAAAAACTGAAACTGTTTAGTCATGAAAAAAATCACACTTTCTATCCTTTTTGGATTTTTCTCGCTTGTTGCACTTGCACAACTCAAAACACCTGAGTGGGTTCAAAATGCCACAATTTATGAAGTCAACATCCGCCAATTTACCCCAGAGGGTACTTTTGCTGCGTTTGAAAAACACTTGCCGCGCCTCAAAGAAATGGGTGTTGATATCTTGTGGCTGATGCCAATCCACCCTATCGGAGAACTCAACAGAAAAGGCAGTCTTGGTAGCTACTATGCTGTTCGCGACTACCGCGGTATCAATCCGGAGTTCGGCACCCACGAAGATTTTGCTCATTTAGTAGAAGCAGCACACAACCTCGGCATGAAAGTCATCATTGACTGGGTAGCCAACCACACCTCGCCAGATGCGCTCTGGATTGAGGAAGGAAAATCAGAGTGGTACACTTTAGACTCACTCGGTAAAGTACAACCAACAATTGGCACCGACTGGTGGGATGTCGCAGATCTCAATTACGACAACCCCGACATGCGCAAAGAAATGATTGCTTGTATGGAATACTGGGTCCGTGATTTCAATATCGATGGCTACCGCTGCGACGTCGCAGGATGGGTGCCTATGGACTTCTGGAACACCGCGCGCGCCGCTCTAGATCAAATCAAACCTGTCTTTATGTTGGCCGAAGCAGAAGGCAAAGAACTTTATACTGCTTTTGAAATGACCTACGGTTGGGAGTTTCACCACATCATGAACGACCTTGCCAAAGGAAAGAAAAACGCTGCCGACGTCCAAGCGTATTTTGAGCGCATGCAACTTCCTGCTGGCGCCTTCCATATGAACTTTACCTCCAACCACGACGAAAACTCTTGGAATGGCACCGAAATGGAACGCATGGGCGAGGCGCGCTTCGCGTTGGCTGTCATGGCCGCTACCATTCAAGGCATGCCCTTGGTCTACAACGGTCAAGAAACATCTTTAGACCGCCGCTTGAAATTCTTCGACAAAGACAGCATCAACTGGGACAAAATGGACCTCGTCGATTTCTACTCCCGCTTGCTTCACATGCACCAAACGCAGCCAGCACTTTATGTTGGGGCCAACCAAACGGCGCCAAAGTTCTTGAGTACCAAAGAGCAAAAAGATCTATTGATTTACACGCGTGAGCAAGGAGATTCTAAGGTTGTAGTGTTGCTCAACTTGAGCGCCAAAGCACAAAAAGTTACTGTGCACCCCTATGCTGCGGGTACCTACAAGAATCTTTTCACGGATAGAAAAGAGACTTTAAAAGGCAAACAAGTCCTGACGCTCGCTCCTTGGGGCTACGCGGTATACGTTCGCTAATCTCCAAAGACCTTTCTAGCCATGCAAACTAAACCTACACTTTCGTTTTGGCAAATCTGGAACATGAGCTTTGGCTTCATGGGCATCCAATTTGGATTTGCGCTACAAGGCGGTTATATGTCTCGCATTTTTCAGACGCTAGGTGCTTCACCTGAAGAAATCCCTGGCTTATGGATTGCCGCCCCACTCACCGGACTCATCGTACAGCCGATCATCGGTTTTCTTTCTGACCGCACGTGGTCGGTGCGTTTTGGTCGCCGCAAGCCCTACTTTTTAATTGGCGCCATCCTTAGCTCCATCGCACTTTTCTTTGTGCCGTATTCGCCAACGCTTTGGATAGCCGCGGGCTTCCTCTGGATGCTAGATGCTTCTATCAACATCAGCATGGAACCCTTCCGCGCTTTGGTTGCCGATAAATTACCAGAATCGCAGCGCTCTTATGGATTCATCCTTCAGACGCTCATCATCGGAATCGGTACCTGGGTGGCTTCGAACTTACCTTGGATGGTTTCTCAACTCGGCTTCAACGACGACGCTGCAGCAAAAGGAATCCCAATGAACGTCAAAGTGGCTTTTGCTATTGGTGCAGTTGTTTTTCTTGGCAGTATTTTGTACACCATCTTTACAACAACGGAGTATCCGCCTTCCGATGAAGCAGCCTTTGAAAAAGAAAAGAAAAACGGGAATTTCATCACAGATTTTTGGAGTTCAGTGACCAGTATGTCGCCAACCATGCTCAAGCTAGGCCTCATTCAATTCTTTAGTTGGTTTGCCTTCTTTACCATGTGGAGTATGGCCACGCCAGCGCTTACCGCTACTGTCTACAACGCGCCAGCTCCTTTAGCAAACAGCGCCAACTTTGAGCAAATGAACCAAGCGTTTCAAGTCGCTGCCGATTCAGTGGGTTCAAACATGGGTGTTTATGGCCTTACTTCAATGTTATTTGCGCTTGCGCTCACTTTTTATGCGGCCAAATTCAGTGTCAACCGCAAATGGGTGCACTTGGTTTCTTTGGTGGCCGGCGGCGCCGGATTCATCCTGATGGCTTTCATTCCGAGCCCCGATTACCTATGGTTGTGTTTTGCACTCATCGGTTTTGCGTGGGGTAGTATTTTATCGATGCCTTATGCCATGCTTTCGAGCACTGTCGATGAAAACAAAATGGGCCTCATGATGGGCTTGTTCAATATGTTTATCGTGATTCCTCAAATTATTGCAGCTTTAGGTGGTGTCAATGCGCTTTCCAAAATATTTGGAGACGGCCCTATTGCACCCATGCTTTTAGCAGGTTCGTCGCTTGTGTTGGCGGGCTTACTCAATTTGATTCTTACCGATAAGCAAATCACGCGTGGATAACATGAAAGCTTTTTTATTTGACCTCGACGGCGTCTTGGTCAGCACAGAACACAACCATTTTTTGGCTTGGCAACGCTGTGCCCATTCCTTGGGTATTGAGTTTACAGAGAAAGAAAACGAACTCTTGAAAGGCGTGAGCCGTGCCGATTCGCTGCTGAAAATTCTCGAATTGGGCGCCAAAACCATATCCAGTTCTGAATTTGAAGCCTTATTGAAGAGCAAAAACGATTTTTATCTTGAGTCTATCCAAGATTTGAACCAAGAAAACCTCTTGCCGGGCGTTTTGGATGTCCTCGAACAAGCCAAGGCCCAAGGTATTTTATTGGGGGTCGGTTCCTCGAGTAAGAATGCCAATTTTATATTAGACAAACTCAACATCCGCAGCTATTTTGAGGTCGTGATCGACGGAAACGGCGTCAAGGACCCTAAGCCACATCCTGAAGTTTTCCTCAACGGCGCCAGTGCATTGGGTCTAGATCCTGCGTTGTGTATGGTTTTTGAAGATGCCGCTTCTGGCATAGCCGCCGCAAAAGCAGGAGGTTTTACAGCTGTTGGGGTAGGTAACCCACACATTGCAGACATAGCAGATATTTATTTGAACGATTTGACTGAATTTAGAGTAGAGCAATATGCGTAATTTATTTGAAATTGATCCGTGGAAGATCATCGAAAGCAAATTTGACCAGAGTAAACAACAACAAGCCGAGAGTATTTTCAGTATCGGCAATGGTTCTTTTGGCCAGCGCGCCAATTTTGAAGAAAAATACAGTGGGCCTTCTTTACAAGGTAGCTACATTGGTGGCGTTTACTACCCCGACAAAACACGCGTTGGTTGGTGGAAAAACGGTTACCCAGAATATTTTGCCAAAGTTGTTAATTCCACCAACTGGATTGGCATCGACATCAGCATCGACGGCGAACAACTCGATTTGAACACCCAGCAAGTGAAGTACTTTCACCGCGAGCTGGACATGCAAAACGGTTTGCTCAAAAGAACGGTTCGCGTTGTGTTTGGCAGCGGAAAAGAACTCGAGATTGAGAGCATTCGCTTTTGCTCCATGGCGCGCGAAGAAATTGCAGCGATCAGCTACAGCGTAACACCCCTCAATTTCAGTGGAAATGTCAAGTTCACGCCGTACCTAGATGGCAACATCAGTAACCACGATGCCAACTACGACGAATTCTTTTGGCAAGAAGACTCCAGAAAAGTAGATCTTCAGAAAGGAATTTTGTGCACGCGCACGAAGAAAACAGATTTTTGCGTCGCTACGGCCATGCGCTTTAGTTTTTGGCGCGAACAAGAACTCCTGACCATTCATCCGAATGTGGCCCAACGCGCTTTTTACGTAGAAAACAATTTTGAGCACTACCTAGAGCAGGGCGTTCGTTTCACGCTTAAAAAATATGTTGCTGTCACTTCTACGATCAACCATTCCGAGTTTGAATTGGCTGCCAAGGCCATCAAGCGCGTGCGCGATGCCTACACCACCGGTTTTGACACCTTGCGCGCCGAGCACGAAGCCGCATGGGCCGAAATCTGGAAGAGTGCAGATATTTCAATTGAAGGCGACGTTGCTTCTCAGCAAGGCATTCGCTTCAATATTTTTCATTTATATCAAACGTATACGGGTAAAAATGCCAAGCTCAATATTGGGCCAAAAGGTTTTACCGGCGAAAAATACGGCGGCGCCACTTACTGGGACACCGAAGCGTATTGCTTGCCGTTTTACCTCAAAACAGCCGATCCGAAAGTAGCGCGCCAGCTTTTGGTTTACCGCTATCACCACCTCGACCGCGCCATAGAAAACGCCGAAAAGCTCGGTTTCAAAGATGGCGCTGCGCTGTACCCAATGGTGACCATGAACGGCGAAGAATGCCACAACGAGTGGGAAATCACCTTTGAAGAGATCCACCGCAACGGCGCCATCGCTTTTGGTATTTATAACTATATCCGCCACACCGGCGATCACGCCTACTTAGATACCTACGGCTTGCCAGTTTTGGCTGGCATCGCGCGCTTCTGGGCGCAGCGCTTCAATTGGTCAGAGGCCAAGCAAGCTTATGTCATGCTCGGTGTAACGGGGCCAAACGAATACGAAAACAACGTCAACAACAACTGGTACACCAACTATATTGCGCATTGGTGTATTGCTTACTGCTTGGAGGCCAATGCGAAAGTCAAATCTGATCTTCCTCAAAAGCTGACTTCCGAAGAAATCGAAAAGTTCCAACACATCGTAGCTAACGTCTACTTCCCAACCTTGGAAGGCACTTCCATCTTTTTGCAGCAAGATGGCTTTATGGACAAAGAGCAATTGAGCGCCTCAGACATTCCCGTTGCAGAGCGACCGATCAATCAGCATTGGTCTTGGGACCGCATTTTGCGCTCCATTTTCATCAAGCAAGCAGATGTTTTGCAAGGACTTTATTTGTTTGAGGACCATTTCAACGAAGACATCATCCGCGAAAACTTTGACTTTTACGAACCCAAAACAGTTCATGAATCATCGCTTTCACCTTGTGTACACGTGATCCTCGCGGCCAAAATCAAGCGCCTAGACAAAGCCCTTGAGTTGTATTTGCGCACCAGCCGCTTAGACCTCGATGACTACAACCACGAGGCAGACGAAGGCTTGCACATTACTTCTATGGCCGGTACCTGGATGTCTGTTGTAGAAGGCTTGGCAGGCGTGCGTGTGTACGAAGACGGCTTGTCTATCGATCCACAGATTCCAAATCCTTGGAAAAGTTATGCATTTCAGATCCGCTATCAAAATCAACCCTTAGACATAGCGATCAATCAACAAAAAGTAACGATTACTAATTTAGGTTCGGCGCTGATTTCATGTGATTTAGCGGGCACTACCATCCAAATTGAGGCAGGAGCTCAGCATGAGGCAGCACTGAAGTAATTCAGGTTGTGATGAAAAAATTATTGTTATGCACTTTTGTGCTTTTTGGCTTGCAGCAGGTTGTTGCGCAGGTCAATCCGACGAATCGGCAGGTGGTTTTGCAGGCCTATTGGTGGGATTACTGGAACACCAATTACCCAAATGGTTGGTGTAATTACCTTACCGAACTAGCGCCGCGTTTGGCGGAGTTGGGTGTAGACGCCATCTGGATTCCGCCGACCATCAAAAATGCAGGTACGAACAGTGTGGGTTATTCCCCTTTTGATCATTACGACCTCGGCGATAAATTCCAAAAGAACAGCACCAAAACCCGCATGGGCGACAAAGACGAACTTTTGCGCATGGTGGCCGTTTTGCACGCCAATGGCATCGACGTCATTCAAGATGTCGTGCTCAACCACGTGAGCAACGCAGGCAGTGCCAATGGTTCGGGTGGCCAAGACCCTGCGGCCATGGACGACGGCCAAAACAACCGCTACAAGAATTTCCGCTACGTGAGTTTCAAGACGCCAGCTTCCTCGGAGAGCGCGGCTAATTATTTGGCCCGTGAAGGCCGCTTCAGTAAAAACTGGCAAAACTTTTACCCCAACAACAACAATGTTTGTTGCAGCAACGATATCAATTCACCGTATTGGGGCCCCGATGTTTCTTTTGAAAGCAATGCTTTTGGCACCTCATCTAATGCTTTATATAATCCACCACAAAGTTCAGATTACATGCGTGCTGGCATGCGCAATTGGTTGGTTTGGTACAAAAAGCAAGTGGGTTTTGATGGCCTGCGTTTTGATGCAGTCAAACATTTCCCTGCGTATGTATCCGAAGATGTACTCTGGAACTTGCAATATGGCGCCATGTGGGCGAGTGGTGGCCCCGAACTCTTTGCAGTTGGCGAATGGGTGGGCAGCACCGCACAGCTCGACGCTTGGGCCGACGCCGTTCAAAACCGCGCAGGTACTTTTGATTTCAATTTGCGTTTTGCGCTGTCTGCCATGGTAAACAGCAACGGCACCTATGACCTCAGTCAAATACCGAGTCAGCAACAACAAAACCGCCAAAGAACCGTGCCGTTTGTCAATAACCACGACACCTTTAGGCCACAACTCTCCGCACAAGGCAATTACACCGGCTGGAATTCAGGCTCTGAGCTCAGCCCACACATAGAACCCAACGATGGCCGCAGTTCGGCTGCACACGCAATTGTGATGGCCGTAGATGGCGCGCCACAACTCTTTTTTGAAGACCTTTTCGATATAGGCTACAACGGCAACCGCTTTGGTCATGCGCCCACCGATAGCAGTGCTTTGCCCTTAGATACAGATATTGCCAATTTATTGTGGTGTCACCAAAACTTACATTTCAAAGACGGCGCCTATTTTGTGCGCTGGCAAGCACCCGATGCGCTGGTGATTGAGCGCGGCGCCAAAGCGCTCATTGGCATTACTGATAACTGGACCCAATGGCAAAACTTAACGGGCGTACAAACCAACTGGCCCGACGGCACCGTATTGATAGACTACTCTGGCGCAAATAGCAACCCAACAACTGTTTACGGCGGCGGCAAAGTCAATATCTCAATTCCACCTTGCGATGGCAGTGCCAATTTAGGTCGCAGAGGCTATTGCGTATGGGCGCCGCAGGGTATTACCGCCAATTACCAACGCCCGGCCAAAAACGTGGTGCAAGAATGGGAAATGAACGACGACCTCGGCGATCGCCACGCCAACTCATTGCAACAAGGCGGTAAATTACCCAACAACAGCCTCGAATGCAGGGTAGTGGGTCGCATTTACGCCAAAGCGGGAGAAGAAGTCCAAATTGAGTGGTATCCGAGCGCACCCAATTTAGCCCTCACACTGGCTGTCCTCGATAAAGACTGCAGTCCAATCGATTCTGCTACCCAAACGGGTAATGGTGCGTTTTCTTTTGTTCCGACCTACAGTGGGTGGCACACCATTCGCTTGCGCAACGCCACGGCTACGCAGGCAGGCCAGCATTGTTGGGTGAAAGCGATTTACAAAGCGCCAGCGGTTGTGGCCACCAATGAGGTCAAAAATAAATGTGCTTGTGCTTTTACAGAGCCCGGTGCTGGGTTAGATGAACAACTCGGTATGGAAGTCGTGGTGTATCCTAATCCGAACCACGGACAGTTCAAAGTAGCGCTTTCCGATGGGCTTCAGTTGGAAAGCATGGCTCTTGTTGATGTGTCGGGGAAAACAACTTCACTTTCGTTTGTGGCTGTCAATGAAAAGGAATTTCAGGTGCAAATGGACCTGTTCTCGTCCGGATTCTACTGGCTAGTCCTTCAAACCAATGAAGGAAAAGTGTATAAGCAGCTCGAGCTCATTCAGTAGTTAATCAACGCTTAAGTGGCCTTTGGCATAGCTGTACAAACGGCTGCGCTCTGCTACCTCTTTGCGAAAATATGCTTCTTGTTTTTTAGGAATAAAGCGCTTTTTGTGCTGGCCCAGTAAAAGAATGTTGAGTAGTTTTCTACCAAAGCCAAAAGCGGGTTTGTAGTTTTCATCAATGGGCGCAAAGGCCTCTAGTTTGGCGTGCAAGTCTGGGTGCAAGCCCATTTGCAGCAATTGCAGGCGCACTTCTTCTGAACGTGCATTGAATTTGTGAAGGTGATCGGGGTCGATTTCCTTGAGTTTGGCGATGCGGTTGGCCTGAAATTCTAGGTCTAAAAATGCACGCTCTAATGCTTCAATACTCATCATGATGCTGCAAAAATAGCTTAAATCTTTTCAAAGTAGCCTAAAAATTCGGCGTTGCCGTCGCCACCGAGAATAGGAGAGTCCATGTAAGCCTTCCATTGCAATTGGTTGCGTTGTGCCATTTGCTTGATGTTTTCTAAAAGCGCTGGGTACTGGCTGGTGTCCTTCACAACGCCCGCTTTGTTCAAAGATCCGGGGCCGAGTTCAAATTGCGGCTTGATCAACAAAATGACCTGGGCTTTGTCTTTGAGAAAGGGAATGGTGAAGGGCAGGACTTTTTCGAGTGAGATAAACGACACATCGACCACCAGACCATCCACTTGTTCTGGAATCAATTTTTCGGTGAGGTCACGGGCGTGGGTTTTCTCTAAATTGACAACCCTTGGGTCGTTTTTGATTTTTTCGTGGAGTTGTTTTTGCCCGACATCAACGCAATAACACTTTGCCAAACCTCGGTCTAGCATGACTTCCGTAAATCCACCCGTGCTGGCGCCTAGGTCGATGAAAGTTTGGTCTTTGACATCAATTTTCCAGTGGTCAAGTGCGGCGATCAGCTTGTAAGCCGCTCTTGAAACCCACGGAATTTCTGCAGCGAGCAGTTCAATGACGGCATCGGTAGGTACTTTTTTGCCAGGCTTGGAAAAGAGCTTGCCGTTGACCTTTACGCCATATTTTTTGATGATTTCCTCGGCGCGCACGCGCGAACTCACAAGGCCGCGTTCGAGAATGATTTTGTCAATGCGTTCTTCTTCCATTATTCAGGGTAAATAAAAAGTATTTTTTCAGGCCAACCTTGAATTTGAAGATAGGTAGGCGCATCTTTGATGAATTTATGACTTAGTGGTTTGATGTCAAATTGCACAGCTCCTTTGTAAGGTGATAAATTATGGGAGCGTGCTTTAGGACTTGCGCTCATGAGTTTACAAGATCTAATAGGCGGAAATGATTTGGCAAGCATAGAACTACCCACTAAACGCAATTCTCCCGGATTGTCTGGACAGGAATAGTAAAGTGTAAGTAGGTTTGCTTCAAGTTGGAGCGAATCGATTTGGATGGGCTCTGTTTCACTTTGGTAAAGTGAATCGTTGATCTCTGAAAGTTGGCGCTGCATATAGCTCAAAGGTGGGATGCGTTTGGATCTTGGTACGAAACAAGACAAAAGTAAGGAGGATAAAAGGAGGATAAAAAGCGTTTTCATGGGTTCTTGCTTGACAAGTGTCGTCAAAAGTAATACCAATTGCGCAAAGAGTCCTATTTTTGTAACCGAATGAAGACGAAAACCCTTAAAAAGAATAAAGTCAATGTGGTTACACTTGGCTGTTCTAAAAATACTTTTGATTCTGAAGTGCTCATGGCACAACTCAAGGCCAATCAGTTTGAGGTCGAGCACGAAGCCCAACAAGACGATTCTGAGATTGTGATCATCAATACTTGCGGCTTCATTGACAACGCCAAGCAAGAGTCTATCGATACCATTTTGCGCTACGCAGAAGCCAAGCAAGAAGGTTTGGTCGAAAAAGTATACGTTACGGGTTGTTTGTCTGAACGTTACCGCGAAGATTTAGAGCGCGAAATTCCTGAGGTAGATGCCTACTTTGGTACCCGTGAGCTTCCGCGCTTACTCAAAACACTCAAAGCCGACTACAAACACGAACTCGTTGGAGAGCGCATCCTCACCACTCCAAGTCATTATGCGTATTTCAAAATTGCCGAAGGCTGTGACCGCCCTTGTTCGTTTTGTGCGATTCCACTCATGCGCGGCAAGCACCTCTCTACACCAATAGAAGATTTGGTGCTACAAGCCAAAGGTTTGGTGGCTAACGGCGTGAAAGAAATCATGCTCATTGCCCAAGACCTCACATATTACGGTCTTGATTTATACAAAAAACGCGCGCTTTCCGATTTGCTCAAGCGCCTTTCCGATATCGAAGGTCTGGACTGGATCCGCCTGCATTATGCGTTCCCGTCCGGTTTCCCGATGGATGTACTCGACGTCATGGCAGAGCGCGACAACATCTGCAAGTACCTCGACATGCCTTTGCAGCACGGTTCTACCAAAATACTACAGGCCATGCGCCGCGGCATCACCCGCGAAAAAACCGAAGAGCTCGTTGCGGCCATTCGTGCTAAAGTGCCAGGTTTGGCGCTGCGCACCACGCTCATTGCTGGTTATCCTGGAGAAACCGAAGCTGATTTTCAAGAAATGTACGACTTTGTGGAGCGCACGCGTTTTGATCGCTTGGGCATCTTTACGTATTCGCACGAAGAGAACACCCACGCCTACCAATTTACCGACGACGTAGAGGCGGCGATCAAAAAAGAACGCGCCGATGCGATTATGGAATTGCAGAGCGGTATCTCTTATGAGCTCAATCAGCTCAAAGTAGGTAAGGAACTCAAAGTTTTGTTTGACCGTGCAGAAGGCGATTATTTCATCGGGCGCTCTGAGTTTGATTCACCGGAGGTAGACAACGAAGTTTTGGTGAAAAAATCAGCGGGTTATGTTCGATTGGGCGATTTTTCGCGTGTATTGATCACCAGTGCAGATCACTACGATCTTTATGGCAACCTCGTGATATGATTTCAAAAGTCGGTTCTTTTTTACTATTGAGTTTGCTGCTGTTTGCTTGCGGCCGCGAAAACCGCGCGCGCATGGATCAATTTGACCTACTCGAGCAAAGCGCCACGTCCGAACCCATCAAGTATTACAAGCAAAAACTCCAACTCGATAGCATTCAAATTGACTATCCGCATTTTGGTGGCCATCCTTTTACCAAACTCATGCAGCACTTGCTCAAAAAAGATACTTTGGGTGCTTTTTGTGTGGGGCAGCGCAGTGTGCACATCAACTACAAAGTATTGTGGGCGACCGATAAAGTACTGAGCCTGAATCAAGAAGTTTGGCTAGATTGCCCGATGTCTGAAGGCACGCGCAAAACAGTCGTCAATTACCTCTTTACTAGAAAAGGAAATCAAATTTCAAGGTTATTTCTTGAAGGTTCACCTGGCCTTTTGCAAACGATAGAGGCGGGCTTGCGCAAGCGCCAAACACCTTATTGCAGCCCGCCTAAAATTGAAGAGGTATTTCCAATCATCAAATCGGGCAGGGTAGAGGTCACGCCGCATTATGCCAGCTCGCTCTGCGACACCACCTTTAAGAGAAAGGGCATCCATCGCGAAGATTTACGCATCGTATCTAATCAGACTTTTTTATCTTTGAACTAAATAACTATATAAATCACATGGGATTACTAGACAACAAAGTCGTTCTAATTACTGGCGCCTCGCGCGGCATCGGTAAAGCAATTGCAGAAACTTGCGTTCAACAAGGCGCAACCGTTGCGTTTACTTATTTATCATCTGAAGAAAAAGCCCGTGCACTCGAGGTCGAACTCACTGCCAATGGCGGTATTGCCAAAGGTTTTCGTTCAGATGCGTCTAATTTTGACCAAGCACAACAACTCGTAGACGACGTCGTGGCTGCTTTTGGCACCGTAGATGTGCTTGTCAATAACGCAGGTATTACCCGTGACACCCTTTTGATGCGCATGACAGAAGCACAATGGGACGAAGTCATCAATACCAACTTAAAATCGGCCTTCAACCTCACCAAAGCGGTGCAAAAACCAATGCTCAAAGCGCGCTCAGGCTCTATTATCAACATGAGTTCGGTAGTGGGTGTCAAAGGAAACGCAGGGCAGTCAAACTACGCTGCATCCAAAGCGGGCCTCATTGGTTTCACCAAATCTATTGCTGCTGAGCTCGGCTCGCGCAATATCCGTTGCAACGCCATTGCGCCTGGTTTCATTGAAACCGAAATGACCGAAGTACTCGATCAAGATGTCGTTGCTTCTTGGCGCAACAGCATTCCGCTCAAGCGCGGTGGCCAGCCGGTAGATGTTGCCAATGCAACTGTTTTCTTGGCTTCAGATCTCTCTGCCTACATCACCGGACAAACGCTACACGTTTGTGGTGGCATGCTCATGTAAAAGATGAATACCATACGCCCCAGACGCAACCGCAAAAACAGCGCCATTCGCCAAATGGTAGAAGAAACGCAATTAGGCGTTCAGCACCTCATTTATCCGATTTTTCTCAAAGACGGCAAAGGCATCAAAGATGAAGTCGCTTCTTTGCCCAACAATTTCCGTTGGTCTTTAGATCGTTTGTTACCAGAACTCGAGGCTTGCCTCAAACTTGGTATTTCTACCATCGATATTTTTCCGGCGGTAGATGAGCTGCACAAAGACCAAATGGCCTCCTATAGTTGGTCTGACGACAACTTTTATTTGCACGCCATTGCGGCAATCAAAAAAGAATTTCCAGAGTTGGTGGTCATGACAGATGTGGCCATGGATCCGTATTCTTCTGATGGTCACGACGGTTTGGTTCAAGATGGCCGCATTCTCAACGACGAAACCTTGCCCATTTTAGCCAACATGACCCTCGCGCAAGCACAGGCCGGTGCCGATATCATTGGCCCTTCTGACATGATGGACGGCCGTGTGGGTTATTTACGCAGTGCACTAGACGAAAAAGGCTACACAGACGTTTCTATAATGTCATATACCGCTAAATATGCCAGCGCTTTTTATGGCCCGTTTCGCGATGCACTCAATTCTGCGCCCAAATCCGGCGATAAAAAAACCTATCAAATGAATCCGGCCAACAAGCGAGAAGCCTTGTTAGAAGCACAGCTCGATTTTGAAGAAGGTGCCGATATGCTGATGGTGAAGCCTGCGCTTTGTTATTTGGATGTCATTGCCTTACTAAAAGAGAATTTTCCGCTGCCCATCACGGCCTACAACGTAAGTGGTGAGTGCGCTATGGTTTACGCGGCTGCCAAAAACGGTTGGTTAGACTACGAGCGCGCTGTGAGCGAGATGCTATTGAGCATGCGCCGTGCGGGGGCCGATGGTATCCTGACTTATTTTGCCAAAGATTTCGCGCAGTTTGTGCGCAACTAACCTCCTATATTATGTCTTTAGAACTGACTTCTGCTTACCTCAGCTTAGAAGAATTTGAGCATTTATTGAGCACCCAAGAACCCCTTGTTCTCGGACAAGAATTAAAGGAGCGCATTCAAGCATGCAGATCCTACCTCGATCAAAAAGTAGCACAGAGTTCCCAACTCATTTACGGTATCAATACCGGCTTTGGTTCTTTGTGCGACACCGCCATTAGCCATGCAGACCTCGAAGCGCTGCAGCGCAACCTCGTTTGCTCCCATGCTTGTGGAATGGGTGAGGAGGTCCCGCAAGAAGTGGTGCGCCGCATGCTTTTACTCAAGGTACTCGGTCTTTCAAAAGGCGCCTCTGGCGTGCAGTTGGCCACAGTGGAACGCCTCTTGTTTTTCTTCAATGAGCGCATCTATCCGGTGATCTATCAGCAGGGTAGTTTGGGCGCTTCTGGCGACCTCGCGCCGCTGGCACATCTTTCACTTCCCTTGATTGGAGAAGGAGAGGTTTACATTGAAAATGAGAAGATAAGCACTACTGAATTAAACAAAAGATTTAATTTAAAACCAATTGTGCTTCAGTCCAAGGAAGGTTTGGCTTTACTCAATGGTACGCAATTCATGTCGGCTTATGCATCTTATGCTGTAGCACAATCTTACCGCTTGTTTGAAGGTTTCAATCAGGTGGCGGCACTCTCCATTGAAGCCTACGACGCCCGCAAAGAACCGTTTGCAGCCAATGTCAATGAGATCAGAAACCAAGTGGGCCAGATTCGTGTGGCCTCATGGTTCAGAAACCAATTAGAAGGCAGCCAAATCATGGAACAAGCCAAAGCGCATGTCCAGGACCCGTATTCGTTCCGCTGCATACCACAAGTACACGGCGCTACTTTAGACACCATAGACCACGCTGCCCAAATTGTCACTAGAGAAATCAATGCCGTGACCGACAACCCGACGGTATTCCCCGACGACGACCAAGTGGTGTCTGCCGGTAACTTCCATGGCCAACCCTTGGCGCTCATCCTCGACTTTTTGGCGATTGCCATGGCCGAAATGGGCAGCATCTCTGAGCGCAGAACCTACAAACTCATTTCCGGAACGCGCGGTTTACCTGCGTTTTTGGTCAAAAACCCTGGGCTCAACTCCGGGCTCATGATTACCCAATATACGTGTGCGTCTATTGTCAGTCAGAACAAACAATTGTGTACTCCGGCATCTGTAGACACTATTGACAGCAGTAACGGCCAAGAAGACCACGTCAGTATGGGTGCCAACGCCGCTACCAAACTTTATCGCGTTTTGGACAACTGCCAAAAAATCCTGGCCATCGAACTCATTCATGCTGCCCAAGGCTTGGAATTCAGAAGACCTTTACAAGCAGCTGTCTGGACAGAAGCACTCCATACCCAGTTCAGAACGGTGGTTCCTAGTCTAGACACAGATCGCATCTTAGCCAACGACATGCACGCTGCCCAAAACTTTATACAACAATATTTAGCACATGAATGATTTTGAAATCCAAGACGAGCCTATCGTCAAGAAGAAAAGACCGGTTTTTTTATTGGTTTTGGTCATTCTATCGAGTATCAATATCAGCGTGAGTCTTTTAGGGTCCTTCAGCGGCATGCTCGGCGCCAAACCTGACGCCAAAATGATCAAACAAGCTAAGTTGGAATTTGCCAACATGCGCGAACAACTCGAAGAAGGTGGTGCAGCTGATTTTACATACATCATTGACCAGATGGAAAGCGTCACAGACAACATGTTCAAGCATTTTCAGGCCTACAACAGCGTTCAGTTTTTGATCTTGGTGCTGGGTCTTGCGGGCGTTGTTTTGATGTACCAACGCAGAAAACTAGGCTTTCATTTTTACATCATTTACAGCCTTGGGTTGGTGGTCTTGCCTTATCTTTTCAACCCGATTACGGGTATTCCAACGATACTCACGATTGTCGGGATTATCTACGGTGGCTTATGGGTCTTTCTTTACAGCCGCAATTTGCATTGGATGGAATCCTAAAAGATCTTCCCAGGATTTAAAATGCCTTTGGGGTCAAAAACTTGCTTGATGCCGCGCATGAGCCCTAGGCCAGTTTCGCTAAAAGCGAGGTCCATGTAGGGTTTTTGCACAAGCCCAATGCCGTGCTCTCCAGAAATGGTGCCACCCATCTCAATAACTTGCGTGAATAGTTCGCGTATAGCTACAGTGAGTTCTTCGTTCCAAAAGGTGTCGCTTAAGTTTCCTTTGATGATGTTTACATGCAAGTTTCCGTCTCCGGCATGGCCATAACACACCGATTCAAAACCATATTTTTGCCCAATGGCCTTAACCGTTGCAAGCAAACGCGGTAGCGCGTAGCGCGGCACTACCGTATCTTCTTCTTTATAGACAGATTGTGCTTTGACGGCTTCGCCAACCTTGCGGCGCAGGCTCCAGAGTGTGTTTTTCTGCGCTTCAGATTCTGCAAATAAAATTTCGTCTGTCGGGTAAGTTTCGAGCACGGCCATGATGGCTTCGCATTCTTTCATGAGTTGTTCGGCATCAAAACCATCGACTTCAATAAGCAAATGGGCCGCATGTGTATCCTTGACTTCAATACTGAAATCGCCAGAAAAGGTCTGAGACCAGCGCAAGGCGTTGTGTTCCATGAATTCAAGCCCGCTAGGGGTAATACCCGCATTGAAAATGGAGGTCACCGCCTCGCAAGCCTGTACTGCGTCGTAAAACGGTACGAGCATAAGCAGCGTTTGGGTAGGGTGGGCAATGAGTTTGAGCACAATTTTGGTCACAAAAGCCAATGTGCCTTCCGAACCCACCACTAATTGCGTGAGATTGTAACCCGTTGCATTCTTGACAACATTGGCGCCTGTCCACATAATGGTGCCGTCGGCCAAAACCACTTCTAAATTGAGTACCCAGTCTTTGGTGACACCATATTTGACTGCTTTGGGGCCGCCTGAATTTTCGGCAATGTTGCCCCCAATAAAGCAAGAGCCTTTGCTGGCAGGGTCTGGAGGGTAAAACAAACCTTTGGCCTTGACGGCGTTTTGTAATTCTTCAGTAATGACCCCAGGTTCTGTAGTTACCTGCGCATTTTTTTCATCGATTTCGATGATGCGGTTGAGCTTTTCTGAGCTCAATAAAACACCGCCATGAATCGGCAGGCAGCCGCCACTCAAGCCCGTTCTGGCACCAGCAGGCGTTACGGGGATATTGTGTGCATGACAATAAGCCATTATTTCTGAAACCTCTTGGGTGTTTTGTGGTAAGAGCACCACACTTGGCGTAAAATGCAGGTCTTCGGTGTGGTCGTGGTTGTAGGCTTCGCGGGTAGCGAGGTCCGATTTACAACGGTCTGAAAGGAGCGACTCAAAAAAGTTGAGGTCTGCGGAAGTGATGGTGTGGTACATTATACGGTTGTTTTTTTGGCGCCAACAAAAAAGATATCGCGTGTATTGATCGGAATAGAGGCCGCTTTCGGGATGCGCTCGTAGATCCATTGATGAAAGCGCTTGGGTGTTTTATTCAAAATGAAGAGCGCAAAATAAATCAGTCTCAAGGAGCGGTAAACCGGCGGGTATTTGAAAAACACGGGCTCAAATCCGTGCTGCTGCAAAAGTGCCGTCATGGATTTTTGTGTAAAATAATGCAGGTGTGTTGGCGGGTGGATCATGCGCCATTTTTTGCCTTGGAGCTTGGGTAAGAGCGCTCCAAAATCGCCGGTGGTAAGGTAGAGCATACCGCCTGGTTCGCATTCCTTTTGTGCTTTGGCCAAAAAAGCTCCTGGGTCAGACAAGTGCTCTATTACATCCCACATGAAAATGGCGTCGTAGGTGTGGGCGGAGTTTGTTTCTAAATAGTTTTCAGCTGAAAAATGAGGGCCGAAATATTCGTTGGCATAGCTGATCGCCGCTGCCGAAATATCGTAGCCTTGGTAGCTTGCTGAAGGAAAGGTTTCTTTGAGTGTTTCATAGAAAAAGCCATAGGCGCAGCCAATTTCTAAAGCTTTTTTAGGTACTAAGCCTTTTGCGGCAATTTGCTTGGTGCGCTTGGCAAAATTGAGTTGCAGAATTTCTTTATCGGCAAGGTAATCGGCGTATTCTTCTCCTTTGAAGTAGTTTTCAGCGTAAAGTTGCTGTAAATAAGCTTGGTCTAGTTGGAGATTGGCCCAACCGTGCCCACATTTTGGACACTTCAAAAGCGTGTTGTCAAAAATGGGTTGAGTAGCCGAAAAATGACAGATCGGGCAGTGCGTATTTTCCATGGATACGAACATAACTAAAATTGGTGAATTCTTGTCGACGGCACATTTTATTTTATCTTTGAATAGAAAATCGAAACAATGTCTCAAGAAGTATATTTAATTGACGGAATCCGCAGTGCAATTGGCAATTTTGGCGGTAGTTTAGCAACATTGCGCGCCGATGATCTCGCGGCCAAAGTACTCGCTGGCTTGCTCGCACGCCATCCGCAGCTAGATCCGCTGAGCATAGAAGATGTCCTTTTGGGCTGTGCCAATCAGGCGGGCGAAGACAATCGCAATGTGGCGCGTATGGCCTCTTTGTTGGCTGGTTATCCGATAGAAGTACCTGGCGAAACCGTCAATCGCCTTTGTGCGTCAGGTTTAGCTGCAGCTGTCAACGCCACGCGCGCACTGCGCAATGGCGAGGGCAATGTATACGTAGCCGGAGGCGTTGAGCATATGACGCGCGGCCCTTGGGTCATTTCTAAAACCTCTAGCGCTTTTGGCCGCGACGCCCAAATGCACGACTCCAGTTTTGGCTGGCGTTTCATCAATCCGCAAATGGAAGCGCTTTACGGCGTAGACAGCATGGGCATGACCGCTGAAAATTTAGCTACACAATATCAAATTTCCAGAGCTGATCAAGATGCATTTGCTTGTTGGAGCCAAGAAAAAACTGCCGCCGCTCAGGCCGCGGGCTTTTATTCAGCAGAAATCCTACCCATTCAGATACCACAAAAAAGAGGAGAAGCCATCGTTTTTGAAAAAGACGAATTTGCCCGCGCCAATACCACCTTAGCTACCTTAGCCAACTTGCGTCCAGCTTTCAAAAAAGATGGTAGCGTAACGGCTGGTAACGCTTCAGGGCTCAACGACGGCGCTGCAGCCTTGTTGTTGGCCAATGAAGAAGGCGTTCGACAACACGGTTTGCAGCCAATGGCTAAGATCTTGTCGGCAGCTGTGGCAGGTGTGGAGCCCCGCATCATGGGCATTGGCCCGGTACCGGCAAGCCAAAAGGCACTCGAACGAGCAGGTCTCACTTTGGATCAAATTGACCTGATCGAAATCAACGAAGCTTTTGCCGCCCAAGTGTTGGCTTGCACGCGTGCGCTGGGTCTTGCAGACCGCGATGCACGCATCAATCCAAACGGCGGCGCCATCTCCTTGGGGCATCCGCTCGGCATGAGTGGCGCGCGCTTGCTTTTGACTGCCGCAAGACAATTAAAACGCAGCAATAAGCGTTATGCCTTAGTGACCATGTGTATCGGCGTAGGCCAGGGATATGCAGCGGTTATTGAAAATGTAGCAAATTGAAAATGAAACATATGCGTTGGCTAAGTATTTTGATCATTTTGTTGGGTTTATTCTCCTGCAAGAAAGACCCAACGCGTTGGCAAACCGATTGGTTAGTGCCCGTCCTCAACGATACCCTCAGCTTGGCGCATCTCTACAACGATTCCACGCTCAGCATCAGCAATAACCAAATCGACATCAACCTGAGCCGCACCTTACTCGACCTCAGTTTGTCTGATATCGTCAAAATTCCGGATACGGCCATTACACAGCAATACCAATCCAATTTCACAGTCAATAACGTGACGCCTGGCTTTGTGTTTGTGAATAGCGTGAAGGTGCACGAACTCGAACTCGGCGACATCCAACTTAAAAAAGTGCGCGTGCAGTCGGGTCAAATTCAGCTCAAAGTCTATAACCCGCTCAACACGGCTGTTTTATATCAAATCGAATTGCCTGGGGTAAGCCAAAATGGACAGGTGTTCATACAAAACTATACGGTACCACCGGGCACGGTTCAAAATCCAAGTGTGGCAACGGAAAACATCAACTTAAGTGGCTACGACATCGATTTAAGTGGGCTGCAAGGCTTGGAGTACAACCAGCTGCAATCGAAACTCACGCTCAAAACAGACCCCAATGGTCAGGCAGTATCGATCTACAATAACCAGGTATTTAAATTTGAAGCCTCTTTTCAAAACTTGCGTTTTGATTACGCCAAAGGATATTTTGGATCTGCGCTCATTGCCGGCCAAGAACAATTTACCCTGCCTTATTTAGATAAAATTACGAGTGGCAGCATCTCCTTGCCCGACCTCAGCCTCGATTTGCAAATAGAAAACGGTTTTAAAATGGCCTTGCGGGCCCAAATTGAAGCCTTGAGCGCAACCAACACGCAAGGACAAGCCATTTCCTTAACGGCGCCAAGTATTGGCCCCAGCATGTATCTGGCGCCGGCCGTGGGCACCTGGAATACCCTTCAGCCCAGTACGCTGAACCTGCATTTTGACCAAAATAACAGCAATATCAAAAGTTACCTCGAAAACCTTGGTGCTTTTCAGCAGGTAAGCTACCAGCTGCAACCCAACCCTTGGGGCAACACCGCTGCTGGCCACGACGAAGCTTTTGCCCACAGCCACTTGCGCCTCAAAATTGCTGCACAAATGCCAATGGCCCTGAGCGCCGATGGCCTGACCCTCCAAGACACCTTTGCACTCAACCTCAAACAAGACCTCAGCAAAACCCATGTAACCGGCGCTACGGTTGTGCTCAACGCCACCAACGCTTTTCCGTTGGCCTGTGATTTGGTCTTGTATTTTATGAAAGACGGGCAAATTTTGCACACCGTCATTGCCGACGCGCAATTGGCCTCTGCGGTAATGGGGCAGATAGACCCAGCAGACGGTTTGCTCAAAAAGAAAAGCAAAATTCAGATTGTTTTGCCACCCGCTTTGGTTGCAGACCTCCAAGACCTCAATGAAGTGGCCGTAGCTGCAACCTTTGCCACCACTGATCCAAACACCGGTTTGGCTATTCAGCAACACATCCAAGCCAACGCGTTCTTGGCTTTGCAATTACAACTTCAACTCCAAACCCAAATCAGACCCTAATGCGTTATTTCTTGCTTTTGTTGGTGGTGAGTTTGCAGTCCGCTTATGCGCAGCAAACTATTTTGCTCGATACATATGGTGCTTACAACAGCACTGGTGTGCGCCGACAAGTGACCGACGCTTTTTTGTATGGCGGTCTGATCGACTCAAGTCAAATCAATCGCTCGTTGGCCAATTTGCAGCAGCGCAATACCTTTGGTCTGCAAATGGGCTTCAATGCGCAGTGGCAAACACCTTGGTCGGTTTCCAAAGACAGTAGAAAATGGGGCTCTAGTTATAGATGGGTCTTGGGCGCTGGCATCCATCAGTATGCTGGGCTTCAATTTTCTAAAGATCTTTTTGGTTTGGTTTTCAGGGGTGGTTTGCCCTATGCAGGCGATACCTTAGATTTGAGCAACCTGCGCGCTGAAGCTACTATTTTCTCCAAAATTGGTTTTGGAATCTACAATCCTGACACCAAATCTTCTTTTTTGCTGCATATGGTTTCTGTTCAACAACACCTCGGAGCAAGCATCCAAAAAGGAACTTGGTTCCAAGATCCCAGTACGGCGCAAATAGATCTCGCGCTGAAGGGGCAAGCCAACTTGGCTGGAAGTGCAGCAAATACCTATGGTGTGGCCATCGACATCGACTACCATTTTGGTGCCAGCGATTCTGCTGATAACCAGCAGCAATTCCAGTTGCTTGTCCAAAATTTAGGGGTGGCCCGCAGCGCCAAGTCTACAAACTACAGCCTAGATGGCACTTTAGCCTATGCGGGCTATTCGCTTGCCGAGTGGCAACAAACAAGTTTGGATGAGCTCACTAGTAGCTTCTTAGATTCTTTAGGATATCAAAAATCGGTAGGGCCAAGCTGGATGCTTTTGCCAGCCCAAATCCGTTTGTCCAAAACTTTAGACTGGGACAGCCCGCAGCGCTTAGAAGCTTACTACGGTGCTCAGTTTATACTGCGTCAAACCTATACACCGCTCATTTATGCGGGTGCGCAACTCAAAGTCAAAAAAGCCTGGCATACCGGCCTCGGAATGGCCTATGGTGGCTTTGGTGGTTTGCGCATGCAGGCTTATTCCGCTTTTCGATTCAAGCGCAGCGAATTGCTATTGCGCTCAGACAACATTGCCTTGCAAAATGGCGCCTCACTTTATCTTCAGTTCCGATGCGATCTCTAACTGTTTTGTTCTTTTTGTGCGCAGTACAATTACTCAGTGCGCAAACGCGTTTTTATAAGTTGTATTCCGGTACTGGTTTTGACAAGGGAGAAGATGTTTTAGCCTTGCCTGATTCTACCTATCTGGTTGCCGGTAGCAGTGGCAGCTGGGAAGAAAACGCACAAGGATTTCTCATGAAAATCGATTCTGTAGGGGCTTATGTGTGGAGCCATGCTTATGGCGCACAAGAGAGCGAAGAAATCAAGCGTGTTTTTCACCGTCCTGGAATGGGTTACTATCTTGCCGGCATGTCGAATTCCTGGAGTAATGGCAACTACGACCCCATGCTCATCTTCACAGATCTTGCGGGCAACCAACAATGGATTAAAACCTACCAAAACCCCGCCTGGGATCGCATCCACGATGGCGTCATGACCGCAGATACCGGCTTTGTGCTCGTTGGTGAAAGACAAGCCACATTAGGCGCTGAAGCCGACGTATTTGTCATGCGCTTGGACAAGAACGGCGACACACTTTGGACAAAAACCCTCGGAACAGCAGGGGCAGACCGCGCCAATAGCGTCGTTCGTGTTTCGGATAGTTTATATGTTGTAGGAGGGGAGTGGTTTGTTGCAGATTCAAGTGCCACAAAAGGTTTCGTCATGCAAATTAACGATCAAGGTGTTGTGCAATGGTTCGATACTTTGGGTCACCTGAGTGGTGATTTTGTTGTGTTAGATCTGACACCAAGTTTATATGGCGTTCAGTTCGCAGGTTACAAGTCGGGTCCTGCGGATTACGACAAATTCAGTGGCTCCATAGGACTTGATGGCGTCATTCTGACACAAGTTGTGGATAATTTGGTTTCAGACGACATCATCCAACAGTTTGCCTATTTACCTCAGCAGGACCTCACCATTCTAGGGGTTCAAGTCCTGAATGACAACACTTACCAAGAGCCCTACGATCTTTATTTTGCTTATGCCGATGCTTACTATGGATACTGGATCGCGGGTTTTCCATCAACTACCATTCTCAACCAAGGCTACGACTACATCGGAAACATCCGTCCAACTTTAGACGGCGGGTTTATCGCGACAGGTTATAATTCGGTTATCGTTGACGGTCAAAATCAGCTCAACGGTGGAAGTAACGTATTTATATTGAAAGTGAATGGCAATGGTTCTGCTTATGTTCAGACAGATACTGTTTTTACAACACAACAATTAGTGGGGTTGAGCCCGCTGTTTGAAGGCAGTAATGTACTGATGTTCCCGAACCCAGTAGTATCCGTATTGCATTTTGATTGGTCGGGTGCTGTGCCTAAATTGATTGAAATTCAAGATGCCATGGGGCATTTACTGCATCGAGAAACCATCACGCCTTCCCAAACTATTGATTTGGGTATTTGGCCTCAAGGCGTTTATTTCGTTCGCATAGATGGCAAGACCTATCCGGTAGTTAAGCACTAAGCTTTTCTTCTCGCTTTTTCCTTGATGATCAAGTTCAATTCTCGACTGGTTTGCCCCGCAACAGAAGTGTTTTCGTCTGCACGGCGCAGTAAATAAGGCAAAACTTCTTGAACAGGGCCAAAAGGCACATATTTAGCAACTTGGTAGCCCGCATCCGAAAGATTGAAAGAAATGTGGTCAGACATCCCTAAAAGCTGTGCAAAGTAAAACTTGGGGTCTTTGGGGTCTACCTGTTCGCGATGAAGCAAAGTTACGAGGTACATCGAGCTATTTTCATTATGCGTTCCAGCACAAATCGAGAAAACATCTTTGTTCGCCACTAAGAAGTCAAGCGCTGCATCGTAGTCTTTGTCTGTACTTGCTTTATCGGGTTGAATAGGCGAGGGGTAGCCCATAGAAAGTGCTCTTGCACGCTCTTTTTCCATGTAGGCACCGCGCACTAACTTTACACCGTATTGAATATCAGCTGCTTTTGCACGTTCCAATTCGCTGTGTAAATAGGCGAGGCGATCGTGGCGGTACATCTGAATAGTGTTGTATACAATACAAGCGGTTTTGTTGTATTTGCACATCATGTCAAAGGTCCATTGGTCGATAGCCGTTTGGATCCAGGTTTCTTCGGCATCGATGAACAAACGCGTTTGGTGTTTGGCAGCAGCAGCACAAATGCGGTCTATGCGCTCAATGATGGCCTTGATCTGTTCGGTTTCTTGTGCAGAGAGCTCGCGAAAGGACAGGCCTTGACGAGCGGCTCTGATTTGTGCTGAGACCAATTCGAGCAGGTGGTGTTGGGCAATTCCAGTTACTTTGAAAACAGCAAAAGGAATGCGCTTATCGGTGGCCGATTTTTCGATGGTTTGAATGATGATTTGGGTAGTTTGCTCGAAATCTTCTTCTTGGGTTTTACCTTCCACCGAATAATCGAGAATGGTGCCGATGCCAAAAGCATGCAAGCTTGCAATAGCTGGGTCGCACTCATTGATCGTTTCTCCGCCGCAAAACTGCTTGAAGATCGTTTTTTTGATCAGGCCTTTGATGGGCAAGTGCAGTTGCAGCGCGAGCGGCGTCAGGATCTTGCCTAGTTTGACGATGCTGGGCGCGCCAATGATCTTGAAAAGCAAGTAGGCGCGTTGGAGGTCCTGCTTGTTTTTGGAGCGAAAGGCAATTTCGGTGTTGTCGAAAGAAATCATGCACCAAAATTAAGGTCTTTTCGTAAATTTGAACCATGCATATGGCTTCTTTTTCTGAACAGCTCAGTCCGCTCGAATGGGGGCCTCTTTCAAACGCACGTTTTATCGACTTACTTGCGCAGTTTTCAAATTCAAAAATTGCGATTCTCGTCGACGAAAATACCCACGACCACTGCTTGGAGTACCTGATTACCGGCTTTGAAGCCTTGGCCACTGCGGAGGTAATTATGCTGCCGGCGGGCGAAGAAAACAAAGTGCTCGAAGTTTGTTTTCAGGTCTGGGAAACGCTTACAGAAGCTGGTTTTGGCCGCCACGACCTACTGCTCAATTTGGGAGGTGGTGTCGTCACAGATCTCGGCGGTTTTGTGGCGTCGGTTTACAAACGTGGTTTTGCATTTGTGCATATCCCCACTAGTTTGCTCGGTATGGTAGATGCTGCAGTAGGCGGTAAAACAGGAATTGACCTAGCGGGTTATAAAAATCAGTTGGGTACTTTTCAAGAACCCCTTGCTACTTTTGTAGATACAGGCTTCTTACAGACACTGCCCGACACCGAATGGCGCAACGGCTTTGCCGAGCTGCTCAAACATGCGCTGATCGCCGATAAAACCTTGTGGGAAGCGCTCACGCAGATCAAAAATATTCCGCTCGAACTCCGCACTGAAACCATACAACAAGGGGTTCAAATCAAAGTTGATATCGTAGCGCAAGACCCTACTGAACAAGGATTGCGAAAAATCCTGAATTTTGGACACACCATCGGCCATGCCCTAGAGTCCTATTATCTCAACTCCGACACCCCGCTCGCTCACGGACATGCTGTGGCAATCGGTATGCTGCTAGAAGCGCAGCTTTCCGTCGATCAAGCTAACTTGAGCCAAACGGAGTTTGAAGCCATTGAAAAATGCATCAAACAAACCTACCCAATTCAAATCCCAAATGATGCCGAAGGCCTTTGGACGCTCATGCAGCAAGATAAAAAGAATGCAAACGGGGAGGTGCGGATTTGTTTATTGCCCCAAATTGGTTCTTGTCTTTTTGACCAAAAGTTGACATTTACGGATTTTCAGCACGCACTCCAAGATTTTATCGCATAAAAAAAGGCCCCCGAAGAGGCCCTTTCCTTACAAGCTAGTTGGAAGCACCAACTTGCAATGTCTTACTTGACGATGGTCATTTCGTCAACAATATGTTTTGCACCAGCGTATTTATCGATGATAAATAACACGTAGCGGATATCGACGTTGATTGTTTTTTGCAATTTTTGATCGAAGATTACGTCGCCAGCCATGGCTTCAATGTTGCCATCGAAGGCCAAACCGATCAATTCTCCTTTTCCGTTCAAGACAGGTGAACCTGAGTTACCACCAGTGATGTCGTTGTTGGTAAGGAAGTTGACAGGCATGTAGCCCGCTTTGTCTGCGTAAGGGCCAAAGTCTTTTTTGGCATTGAGTTCGATGAGGCGTTGTGGCAAATCAAATTCTTCGTCGTTGGGCTTGTATTTGTTGATGGTCCCTTGAAGCGTAGTGTAGTTGTTGATTTTGGCGTCGTTGCGTTTGTCTGCAGGAAGCGCACTTACTTTACCATAAGTGAGGCGAAGCGTACTGTTGGCATCTGGATAGAGGATGGTGCTGAGACCTGATTCTCTCAAACCAGCAACGAGTAGGCGGTAGGCGCGGTTGTAGTCGTCGGTAAGTTTGATGAGTTCGTCGGAACGCTTCATGAGTTGTGCAAACATGTCTGCTGACAATTTGTACAAGGGGTCGTTGCTCAATTGGCCTTCGCTCGGTGCTTCTAAAAATGCAAGCATGCCGTTTTTAGAGGCGAGAATAGACATCGCAAACATAGCGCGTACTTCGTTTTGAGTAGAGCCATCTGCGTACATGCTCGCAACGCCATTGGCGAGTTCGTAATTGGCTTTGGCAGCGTAGAGGTCTAGGCCGTTGATCAGGACATCCATTTCGGCTGGTCCGTAAGTCGTTTCAAAAAATTCATTGATGGCAGCCGTTAGATCTGCTTTCATGCTGTTTCTTTTGGTGGCATCTGCCTTGGCGTAGGCCATGAGTTGCGAGCCCAATCCACGTGTAATGCCTGCGTATTCTGAGTTGCGAACGAGAATAGAGAGGTAGTTGTCGTGTCTTGATTTGTCGTTGGTGGCGCTGTAGAAATTATTGAGCGAAGTCACCACTGTACCGTATTTCGCTTTGTTTTCAGGTTTGTTGGCCCAAGCGTCAAATTTTGCTTCGTTTTTGGCTTTGGCAGCAGCTGTTTGGAATTGCGTGAGTGCATCAATCATGCCCTGACGGTTTTTCCAGTAGTTGGCCGTGCGCGCGTATTTAGATGCGTAGTTGAGACGCACATTGGCGTCTTTGTCCATGTAGGTTTTCATGGCGTCCATGGCTGTTTTGGAAGCCTCCACCCAAGCTGGGTAGGCGTATTTAACGTTTTGGTCAATACCACCTGCAGGCAACCAACGGTTGGTACGACCTGGATAACCCATGATCATGGCGAAATCTCCTTCTTTCACGCCGTTGAGGTTGATTGGAAGGTGGTGTTTTGGATGTAAAGGAACATTTGTGGTGCTGAAATCGGCAGGATTGCCGTTGGCATCTGCGTAAACGCGGAACATAGAGAAGTCTCCGGTGTGGCGTGGCCATTCCCAGTTGTCGGTGTCCCCACCAAATTTACCAATGCTGTTTGGCGGCGTACCTACCAAACGAACGTCTTTGTAGTCTTGGTAAACAAAGAAATAAAATTCATTGCCTTGGAAAAACGAACGCACAGAAACAACATATTTGCCACCTTCGCTATTTTCTTTTTCGATGAGGGCGATTTCCTCTCTAATGATTTTATTGCGCTCTGCTTCGGTCATGTTGTCCGAAACTTTGGACATAATGCGCTTGGTGCAGTCGTCCATGCGTACAAAAAAGCGCACGTATAAAGATTTTGGCTTGAGTTCTTGGCTGCGGTCAGCGGCCCAGAAACCGTCTGTAAGGTAGTCGTGCTCAGGGGTAGAGAGTTCGGCAATGGCGTCGTAACCACAGTGGTGGTTGGTCAAGAGCAAACCGTCTTTAGAGATGAGCTCTGCAGTACAGCCTCCGTTGAACTGAACAACCGCGTCTTTCAATGAGGAGTTGTTGATGCTATAGATCTCTTCTGCGGTGAGTTGAAGACCCATTTTTTGCATGTCACGGTGGTTGAGGCGATCGATAAACATCAAAAACCACATGCCTTCATCGGCACGTACAAAAAGCCCTACAAACAAGAAGAGCGCAAGCGTAATACGTTTAAATTGTGTCATGATTTATTTTTTGTTTGGCGAAGATACGTAAAGTTTTTTTTTCATTCGACTTAGGCTTTCGGGTAAAATACCGAGATAGGAGGCAATTTGATGCTGCGCTACTATTTGTTCAATGCCGGGGTGTCGGTGGAGTAGTTCTTGGTAGCGCTCCTCTGCATGGGCAGAAACCGTCATCAGGAAGCGTTTTTGCAAGACCGCGAGCGTGCGCTGGGCCATCACTCTAAACAAGCGCTCGAGTGCCGGAATTTGGTCAAATAAATATTCGAGGTCTTCTTTGGAGATTTCCAGGATGTAGCTTTCTTCTAGTGCTTGGACATTCAGTGTAGCTGCGTCATCAAAATGAAAAGCCGATAGATCGCCCACCCACCAATCGGCAAAGGCAAAGTACAAGACGTGCTCGTTGCCTTTGGTGTCTGTATAATAAACGCGCAGCGTACCGTCCACCACAAAGCCCTGATTGAAATTGGTTGAGCCTTCTTTGAGGAAGAAATCTTTTTTTGACACCTTTCTGAGGTGGTAATACTGTTTCATCAGTTCCCAATCAGCGGGCTGTATCGCGACGCGCTGGCTGGTGTAGTTGTAAAGTTTCTGATAAGCTTCTTGTGCGTCCATTGGTCTTATTTGGGGAGGTGACGAATGCGCCATTCGGTAGGGTGTAGGTTATTGAAGCGCTGTCCAATTTGCTTGATCATTGCAATGGCTTGACCTTCAAAAGTGACTAAGTAAAAACCTGCAGGCGCCTCCCATTGTTGGCTCTCGCCGTGCAAGATCCGCAGGGCCTCAGGTGCTTCAACTGCTTTGATAGGAAAATTCCAAATAGGTAAGAGGCTGTAGGTGAGCTCGTAACCAGGCGTCCAAGATTTTTTGTGCGCTGTGGCTACATGTATGCCTTTTTTCAAAAACTTCAGGTCTTTGATCAGTCCATATATGGAGCGCGCAAAAGGTGTGGTGACGTAAACTTGATCGGCTTCTTGCCAAAATTGTAAATCGTGGGTAGTGTTTAGCATCGCTAGGAGCTCTTTTGGAGCCGCACCTAGTTCGCTGTTTTTTGAAGGCTTGTGCTTGGTGTGTGCCCGCGAGGTTTTTTGCAAAGCGGCAATGTAAAAGCCTTCACTTTTGACCTGATTGGGAAAGAAATAGTATCCAATTTCGTGTCTGTCTGCTTGAAGGCCTTCAAAGTGTGGTAGTTTGATCTTTTGGGCGCTTTCTTCTTCGAGCAAATGAATGAGTTGGTTTTCATTTTCTTCGGGATTGAAGGTGCAAGTTGAATAAATAAGGTAGCCGCCTTCTTTGAGCAAGGGCCAAACCTCGTCTATAATCTCTGTCTGACGGCTTGCGCACGTTGCAGCGTTGCCCAAATGCCACTCCGCTCTTGCTTGATGGTCTTTGCGGAACATGCCTTCTCCCGAGCAAGGTGCATCTACCACCAATACATCTACCTGACCTTGCAATGCGCTGAGTTCACTCGGTTTGTGGTTGCAGACAAAAGTATTGGCGTAGCCCCATTTGGTGAGGTTTTCACTGAGAATATAGGCTCTTGAACGGTTGATTTCATTGGCAATCAGAATGCCTTTTTGATTTAAAAAGCTGGCAATGAGCGTGCTTTTACCGCCTGGTGCAGCACTGAGGTCCAAGATTACAGGGTTTTCAGGAAGCGCGAGCTGCTCGAGTACTTTTTCGAGGTACATCGAGCCCGCTTCTTGCGGATAATAAGCGCCTGCATGAAAAAGCGGATCATACGTAAACGCAGGCCTTTCTTTGAGGTAAATACCGCTAGAGCTCCAGGCTACGGGGTCTGATGTTTGAAAATTAGACTTGCGCTGCGGATGCAGCCTAACAGAAGTAGGTGCGGTTTCTTCTAGGGCTTGCAGCAAACCGGCCGGCACAAATGGGTCTTGTTGGATGCGTTTGATGAAGTCCTGAGGAAGTGAAGTCATGTTCAAAATTACGGCTTTTTTGAGAAGTAAAGAGCTGCCAATTGGGTCGTGTTTTCGTTGGCTTGAACCAATGCGCTCACTTGCAAATTCGGAACCGCAATGATTTGTTGTTCATCGCATAGCACGCATTGCAGTTTGCGCAGCGGCGCCGGAATACCAGCTTCTTTCAAAATCTGCAGTACTTTTTTAGTCCCTTTCATGCCCCGAACAGGCATGCGGTCACCGGCCTCTACTTGTCTGAAAAAGAGGGTGCCTTTGATGCGTTGGCGATCGATGAGAAAGTTGGTATTGGGGACTTCTGACGCTGCCTGAGATGGAAGATCTTCCAGCGCAAATGTCCAATCTGTGGCTTCCGAATTTAAGAAAATGAGTTGGTCTTTTTGCCTGACTACAAATGATTTGGCCGCGCCCGTTTCTACTTGCCAAGCGATGAACTTGCCGCTTTCAGCTACAAATAAGTCGGGGAGTCGTCGGATGACATGAGTGGGTATATCGAATAATTTAAATAACTCAATAAATTGATAGGTAGATAGTTGAGTTAATTCATTTAAACAAATACTTCTATTATTTTTAAGCCCAGAGAGCGCGGAGTGCAGCAATGCTTCTTGGGCTTGTATGTCGAGCGCAAATTGTTTTTGAATCAATAGGATGCTTTGCTCTAGCTGCGGTAGTTCATTTTTTAAAAACGGAATAAATACATGGCGCCAGCGGTTGCGGCGGTATTTGAGGGAGGCGTTGCTGCTGTCTTCGCGCCATTGCAAGCCTAGTTCAGTAGCCAGCGCGTCTAGGGTTTTGCGCCGAAAGTTCAAAAGAGGTCTCAGTAAACCCTTTTGACTGACTTCCATTGCGGCCAAGCCTTTCATGCCAGCTCCGCGCGCGAGTTGCAGCCAAAACGTTTCAATTTGATCCTCGGCGTGGTGCGCCGTGCAAATGAGGCTACCGGGCTGCTGTTGTTGCATTTCGCTGAAAAAAGCATAGCGAATGCGTCTGGCCTCGGCCTGAAGGTTTTTATGATTTTCTTGCAGCACTGCGGCTAATTGTACGCGTTTGATATGTAAAGGCAATTTGTATTTTTGACAATAAGCCTCCACAAAAGCTTGGTCGGCCTCGCTTTCGGCGCCTCGCAAACCATAGTTGACATGCAAGACCTCAAATGGGAGTGCCAGCATGCGCATGAGTTCACAAAGCAACATCGAGTCTTTTCCGCCACTTGTGGCCACTAAATAACAACCGGCCTTATGGGTCTTGAAATAACTGCGGAGTTCATCGAGTTCAGCCGCTAAAGAAGAAAGGTTAGCGGAGGCCATGGATCAGTTTTGCTGCTTTCAATAAGCATTCTTGATATTCGTCGTCGGCGTTTGCGCCAATGGTAAGTGCGCTGCCCACCGAACAAGATAAATAGTGCTTGTTGCGGTTGTAGAGCAGGCTTCTGATGACGACATTGAAGTCGAAATCACCGTTGGGCTCGATCAGGCCAATACTGCCAGAGTAGAGACCTCTCTTGAAATCTTCGTGTCGTTCAATTTGTTCGAGCGCTGCAATTTTAGGTGCGCCGGTCATGCTGCCCATCGGAAAGCAGGCCTTGAGGATTTCTATAAACTGAACCGTGGGCTCGAGCGCACAGCTGATTTTTGAAATCATTTGGTGTACGGTCTCGAAGCTGTAAATCTCGCAGAGTTCATCAACGCCGACGCTGTTTTTGCTGGCTACTTGAGCTAAATCGTTGCGCACGAGGTCGACAATCATGATGTTCTCGGCGCGCTCTTTGGGGTTGTTTTGGAGGTCGCGGGCGAGTTTTTGGTCTGTTACAAGGTCTTTTGAGCGCGGAGCTGTTCCTTTGATGGGTTCCGAACGAAGCACGTTGCCCGTTTTTTGTAAAAAACGCTCTGGGCTGGCACACAAAACCAAATGGTCTGGCGTTTGGATATACGCGGCATGCGGTGCTTTCGTTTCGGCATACAAGCGGCCAAATAAACCAACAGGGTTGTTTACTTCGCAATTGGCTGTAGCAAATTCCTGGCAGTAATTGACCTCGTAAATGTCGCCGCGCTGCAAGGCGTCTTTGAGCTGTTCAAAGTGTTCAAAATAAGCTGCTTTGGACGTGCGGGGTTCAAATGTAGTGTCGAGAACGCCTTGTTTTTGTTCAAAAGCTTCCCATAGCGCTTGGGCTTCGGCTTGGTTTTGAACGCTGTCAGTACCCCAGAACAAAGTAGGGGTAGGCGTTAGCCGATACAAGCTCTCTGGTACCCAATAGTGCACAAGCGGGAAGTCTAGTTGGTCTGGGTTATTGGAGTTGAGGTTTTCAAAGGCATTTTTGACATCGAAACTCAGGTAGCCAAAAATGTAGTTGCCGGCATTTTTAGTGAGGAATGCTTGAAAAGCGGTGGCATCAAATTGCAGTTTGCACTCAAAGGATGCTTGTTGCCCGATCCCCAGCAGGAGCCCATGATGGTGGTGCTGCCAAAAAAAACAAGTTGCTTCCATTGTTCAAATTTACAAACATCTCAAGGATTCAAGGGTTAAAAAAAGGGATTTAAATACAATTTTGGTTGCCTGAAAACCTTCTCACACCATTCCTTGTTATAAAGATGTTACCTTTGCATCGCTTTAGCGTCATATCGACAATGTTATTTTATGAAAACTCTTCTCTCTCTCTTTTTTATCTCCTTTTCGTTTCTTGTTTTCGCTCAAAAAAAGGCCACGATAAGCGGTTATATTACAGATGCGCGCAGCGGTGAGGCACTCGGTACGGCCCGCATCTTTGTCAAAGAACTCAAAACGGGTACAACCGTCAATAACTACGGCTTTTACAGCCTTACGCTTCCACTTGGCACCTACCAAATCGAATACCGCTGCGATGGTTTTGCCACTATCGTGAAGAGCGTTGCACTAGACAAAGACCAAATCATTAGCCTAGAACTCGACATGGCCATTCAAGAGGTCAAAGACGTGCGCGTTACGGGCAAGCGCTCGGAAAACGTCACCTCTGCCAAATTAGGGCAAATGGAACTCAAAATGGACCAAGTCAAAACCTTGCCGGCGTTCATGGGCGAGGTCGATGTCGTCAAAACCCTTCAGTTATTACCTGGTGTGTCTTCGGTATCAGAAGGCGGCCAAGGCTTCTACGTGCGAGGCGGTGGCCCGGACCAAAACTTAGTCTTGCTCGACGAAGGCGTGGTCTACAATGCAGCGCATTTGTTTGGTTTTTTCTCCGTGTTCAATTCAGATGCCATCAATAGTGTCAACCTGATCAAAGGCGGCATGCCTGCCAATTATGGTGGTCGTTTGTCTTCGGTGCTTGAGGTCAACATGAACGAAGGCAATCTCAAGAAATTCAAGGTAAAAGGCGGTATTGGTGCCATTTCATCTCGCTTAACGGTCGAAGGGCCGCTCAAAAAAGACCGCGGCTCTTTTGTGGTTTCTGCACGCCGTACCTATATCGATATTTTGGCCAAAGCAGTTATTTCCGATACTTCGCCATTTGCAGGTTCGGGTTATTTCTTCTACGACCTCAATGCCAAGCTCAATTACAAACTCACCGACAAAGACCGAATTTATTTAAGCGCTTACTACGGCAAAGATATCTTCTCATTTAAGGATAACAATGGCGGTTTTCGGGTTGATATGCCTTGGGGCAATGGCATCGCCGCCCTGCGCTGGAACCATTTATTTACGAGCAAACTTTTCTTAAATACCACCATATCTTACTCAGACTATAATTTTGAATTCGCTTCTACACAAGATGAATTCCGCGTAGCACTCACCTCCGGCATCCGAGACTACACCGCCAAAGTAGACTTCTCGTATTTCCCCAACCCAAAACACCGCATCAAATGGGGTGGCATCTATACTTATCACGATTTTACACCCACCAGTTTGTCTGCTCAAAACGACACAGTTGTCTTCAATACCGGTTCAGCTCAGCATTTATATTCTCACGAAACCGCTATTTATGCTTTGGACGAATTCGATGTCAATGAGGCCCTGCGCATCAATGCAGGCTTGCGCTACAGCACTTTTGCACACGTGGGTCCTTTTGATCGCTACATCAAAGGCGACGGCATTTCTACGCCAGACAGCGTCGTAAGCTACAACAGAAGCGACGTCATTGCTTTTTACCAAGGGCTAGAACCGCGCCTTTCATTTCGTTATCTGCTACCCGACAACAGCTCTATTAAAGGTGGTTATGCCTACAACTACCAATACGTGCATTTAGTAACGCTCAGTGCCGTTTCTTTACCTACCGACATCTGGTTCCCAACCACCGATCAAGCCAAACCAGAACAAGGTTTTCAGACCTCTATTGGCTATTTCAGAAATTTTGACAAAGACCGCTATGAAGCATCTGTGGAGGTCTACTACAAAGGCATGAAAAACCTCATTGAATTCAAAGAAGGTGCTTTGCCTGGCGACAACGTCAATGACAACACCGACAACTTATTGGTGTACGGCGACGGCTGGGCTTATGGTGCAGAATTCTTTCTCAAAAAGACAGAAGGCGCATTTACGGGCTGGATCGGCTATGCCTGGGCCAAAACCGAAAGACGCTTCCCCGATATCAATGAAGGGAATATTTACCCAGCCAAGTACGACCGTCGTCACGACCTCAATTTGGTTGGTACCTACAAACTCAACGACACCTGGACCTTCGGCGCTAGTTTTATTTACGCCACAGGAAACACCCTTACTCTCCCTGCAAGCTGGTATGTCCAAGATCAAAACTTATTGTTTCAGTACGGCCCGCGCAACTCAACGCGCATGGCGCCCTATCACCGCCTAGACCTTAGCGCAACGCGTTACGGTAAAGCTTACAAAACCATAACCGACCCAGTTACAGGTCAGGATATTCAAGTGAAAAAGGCGTACCGCAGCAATTGGTCTTTTTCTGTTTACAACGTTTACAATCGCCTCAATCCATTCTTTTTGTACGTAGACAATAACGGCGATTTCATGAGTGGTAATTTCTCTTTGAGTATCAAACAAGTCTCTTTATTTCCAATTATACCTAGTGTCACATGGAACTTCGAATTTTAAAATACCTCAGTTTTAGCCTCGCTTTTGCTTCTTTGTGGAGTTGTACCAAAGAGGTGCAGATCGATATCCCTGGCTACAAAGAGCAATTGGTTGTAGATGGTCGCATTGAAACGGGCCAACCCGCCATCCTGTTGCTTTCAAGGAGCGCAAATGTCTATTCGAGCACCAACTATGAGTCTTACCTCAATAGTTTTGTAGATGACGCCATTGTTGTGCTATCTAACGGTACCCAAACCGACACACTCACTAAAATTTGCACCGATGACCTCCCTCCAGGTCTTGAGCAGGTTGCCGCCGGCATTTTTGGTATTCCGGCAGAAATCTTAGTGAATTTGCACTTGTGTGCGTATGTCTCTATGAACATGCTCGGCGAGGTCGGCAAAACCTACACGCTTCAAATTGCACATCAGGGCAATCAATACACTGCGAGCTCTAAAATCCTAGACCCTATTGCATTGGATTCCTTGTATTGGAAGCCAGAAGGCAACTTTACGGACCGCGGATTTTCTTGGGCCAAACTCACCGATCCGGCAAATACCGCCGATGCATATTTGTGGGAGGTCAAATATTTACAAGATTTTCAGTTTTCAAAAACGTTCAATCCATATTTTAACGACAAATTTTTCAATGGTCTCACTTTTGATTTTGGGTATGAAAATCCAATGAGTTTCAATGATCAGAATGGCAATGATGCATACAGAGGTTTTTACAAGCTCGAAGACACAATTGTTGTCAAGCTCTCTAAAATCGGCGGCAAAGAATACAATTACTTCGAAAAGAAATACAATCAAATTTATTCAGGAGGCAGCCCCTTTGCGGTGCCTACAAATATCCCGACCAACATAGAAGGTGGCGCCTTGGGAATTTGGGTGGCTTACTCACCTTGGATAGACACTTTGGTCTGTCAATAAAATTGGGGTCTTTTGTTTAGTGCCTGAAGGTGTATTTCTTTTGCAGCAAATACGAAAGGAATACCACCGCAATGCTAGAAAAAACATTGGCGATCGAAGGGTAGAATTGCAGGCTCTCGATCATGATTTTAAGCAATAAATAATTGCCTAACCAAGAAAACCCAGCGCTCACTGCGTAGCGAAATAGCTGTACACGACCCATGAGTTTGCTGTCTGTAAACACCACATACTTATTGAGCAAAAAGCCCAGCGTAAAGGCAATGACAAAACAAAGCATGGAGCTCAGGGTGTATGCAGAAACTACGTAAGTATTTGATGCAAATTGAATGTTGAAAATCCGTTTTTCAAAGACATATTGAAAGATGAGGTAGAAAAACAACCAACTCGATACCAAGTTGCTGCCGCCGCAAGCAGCGTAATAATAGGTTTGCTTGTCGAAAAAACGCGCAAACAACGGGTAAAAAAGGTCGAGAACCTGGCGTATTAGTTTTCCCATTTGATTTGATAACCGGTGTGCTTTCTGATGTTGATCACAAGTGAATGATCGAGGTAGAGGTATTGCCCCCTGATGCCTGTTAGGGTACCGCTCACGTGCGCTTGTTTGTCCAAAGATAAGGAATTCACTTTGTCGGGGTAGCGCAAGACAGGATAGTTAAAACTCCAAATTTCTTCGTCGTCGGTCCAGTACTGTGTGAGGTCAGCCGGAAGGCTTTCTTCGAGCTCCCATTTTTGTTCGTCGAGTGCCGGCCCGTCGTAAGGGCTGTTTTGGAGCATGCGCTGCCAGTTGGTTTTGTCTGCAAATTGAGATTTGAGCGCCACTTCCAGTACGCCAGATAAATACCTGTTGGGTACTTCTGCCAAAATGATAGCTGCGGCAGCGCCTTGGTCTATCCAGCGCGTTGGCTTTTGGGTTGTGCGCGTGATGCCCACCTTGAGTTGATCGGTCTGCGCCAAGTAGACGAAATGGGGTTGGTTGTGGTGCCTTTGTTCGTAGCCTGGGTCTCGGCCCAAACCTAAATGTGCTTGACAAAGTTCCGGATGTAAAATACAAGGGCTTGCCGAGGCAGCCGTAGAGAAACATGTAAAACAAAATCCCTCACCAAAAGATTTATTGATTTTCTTTTGACACTCCCGGCAGAAAATAGCGCCGGTGAAGCGAAAAGAAATGGTTTGTCCAATCAAGGCATTCAAATTGATTTCTTGCGTGCCGTCGCCCAGCCAATATTGCACCTGCTCATCTTGAGCAGTTTTCATTTTTTGGAGCAAAAATTCCATTATTCGGGCAGGATATTCATTTTGTCGGCAAAATGGTAGCAGTAGTCGCGGAGGTCTTCCGAGATGAGGTGTTCGCCGGTTGCCTTTTCAAAGGTGTCTGCCATGGTGAGCAAGGTCTGGTGAAAGAATTGCTTCATTTCTTCGATGGTCATGTCTTTGGTCCAGAGGTCAATTTTCATGGTGTTTTTTGACTTCGGATCCCAGATTGATAGCAGAAAAGCAGCCGCTTCGGCGTTTTCTATCTGACCATCGCTGGCCGACCACAACATGCGCAAGGGCAGTAGGTTTTCATTGAGGCCTACTTGTATACTGATTTCGGAGGTTTTGACGATTTCACTCATTGCGGTACTTCGTATTTTTTTAGAATTTGGTGATAAGGTAGTGCCAGCAGGGCTGGAATGGATGGTTCATTTGCATCGATGTATTGCTTCACGATACGGTAACCTAAGAAACGCCCCATGCGGTCTGGGCTTTCTTGCGGCAGGCCAATAGAGTAGGGGCCTTCGTTCAAGAAATTCATGTTGAGTTCTTGGTCGGTTTTAAAAAGTAATTGTTGGTCTACGAGGTATTCCCAAACGCCGCGCTCGGCTTTGAGCGCCCATTCAAAATCTTGTTCGCTGTAGCGCAAATGGTTGTGTAGCGCCACCTCAGGGCTAATGATTTCTAAAATAGCGAGCAACTTGCCCCAGCGGATCATCTCGCTGGCAAAGTTTTCGTCGGTGGTTTTCAAAACGTTTGTGCCGAGCCAAATCAGTAAGGCGTCAGAAGTTGCGTATTGCGGCGCCATGCCTTCTTTGATCCAGTCGTAAAATTGCTGTGGAGGCAGCGACGCGATAATGGGGTGGTCGGTTCCTAGATAACGCTCCTGACCCAAAACAATAGCTGTTGAAGAGGCGTAAGCGCTGGCTGCAAACTGCGTGTAGGCAAAATAAACGTTTTTGGCTACAGGAACTTTGGGGGCGAGTAGGGAGAGTCTTTTGAGTCCGGCTTCAATTTGTTGAAATGTTTTCATGCGCCATTTGGCACGCTTATCTAAGGCTGAAAAAACTTGCTTGTTGAAAGGTTGGGAAAAAGTGCGCTGCAAACCATTGATAAAAGCGCTGTCCGATTGCGTAGACACCTGCAAAGCGTAGGGGAAACAAAACTGCGAGAGGTCGAAATCAGACGCGAGCAGGGCTTTGATCAAGCGTCTTTGCTCATTGATGTGCGCGTAACGAAAAGAGGAGTCGAGGTTTTGGTAGCTGACATGATGCTTAGCGCTATCTAAATTTACCTGATAGGTGTCGGACTGACAGGCGTAAAGACCGATGAGCAGGAGTAGAAGACTGAGCTTGCGTATCATGAATATTGTTATTTTTGTTCAAAATTAACATTAATCAGGCAACATGAAATCACTGCGTTTTCAACTCTTTTTATTTTGTGCCTTCTTTTTAGGTCAAAACAACGTTTCTTTTGCTCAGGCAGTTTCTGAAAAGAAGCTCCAAGGTGGCGTTACCGGGTCCGTAGGGCTCAATTTTCCGAAGATGGGCACCAATCTTTTAGGCAGCTCGCCAGGTTTTTCATCTTCTTTTGGTGTGTGTTTCACCAAAGCCTCCAAAGAATCACAAAATATTGCGCTTAGCGGTGGCGTTGAATTCGACATCGACCGCATCAGTTACAACGTCAGCGACCAAGACGTTTTCTACCGTTTCACCGACAAGCAAATCAAGCCAAAAGGAGAAACCGTTTCTACCGACTTATTTTTCAACCTCACCGAGCGCACCTATGAGCCGCTTTACTTGGCGCTGCCCATCGGCCTCACCTTTAGAACAGACTTCATCGGCGATTACCGCGGCATCCTTCGCTTTGGATTGCGCAACCGTTTTTTATTGACCAATACCGTCGATGACAAGGGTTATGTTGTTCCGTTTGCCGGTAGCATCAATGGTTCTGCAGAAGAAAACCTCGGTATGAAGGTGAGCAAAGACCTTTTCTTTTACAATGCAAACATTGGCATCAGTGCCGGCGTAGAATGGAATTTTTCGGGTTCCACTTGTTTGGTGGCAGAAGTTGGTTACAGCTATGGGTTCATGCCTTTACACCTCACGGGTAAAGAACAAAACTACACTTTGTTTACTATCGATGAAACCACCCAAGCCGCAGATTACTTTAGAACCCAAGCCACGCTCAATCAAGCACATTTGAAATTCACGCTGTTATTCTAAGCCCATGCACGCGCTGGCTTCACATATCTCCCATTGGTTAGGTTCGTACCTGCAAACTGCACATGCAAAGGGTTTTGTGGTGGGTATTTCTGGCGGCATCGACTCCGCTGTAACCTCCACACTTTGTGCACTAACCGGCGCCCCAACGATCTGTGTCACCATGCCCATTCGCCAAACCAAAGCAGAATTTGACCGCGCGGGCGAACACATGCAAGATTTGCAAAGTCGTTTTGCGAATGTGCAACTTCAAACCATCGACCTCACGCCATCTTTTGAAACCCTTAGCGCCGCGCTTCCTGCCAATGCAGCTGCGCACAGGCTCGCTATGGCCAACACCCGAGCGCGCTTGCGCATGACGACACTTTACGCAGTGGCTCAGGCCAATCAGTGTTTGGTGGCTGGCACAGGAAACAAAGTAGAAGATTTTGGGGTCGGATTCTATACCAAATACGGCGATGGCGGGGTAGACCTCAGCCCGATCGCCGACCTCATGAAAACCGAAGTTTTTGCGCTAGCCAAAGCACTCGGTGTAGTTTCTTCTATTCAAAACGCAGCCCCTACAGACGGTTTGTGGGAAGACGGCCGCTCAGATGAAGACCAAATTGGCGCTACCTACCCAGAGCTCGAGTGGGCCATGTGCTTTACTGGTGATGTGAGCACACTCACTGCGCGCCAGCAAGAAGTCTTGGCTATTTACAACAAATATAACCGCGCCAACGCGCACAAAATGCAAGCCATACCAGTTTGCGAGGTCCCGGATCACCTTAAAGCCTTGTTGAAGCAATGAGAAATGGCACCTTCTTGTCGTTGTTCCTTTTCTTTTCATTGGTTGTTTTTGCGCAAAAAAATACCCAAAAGGCACTTTTGGCTATACAGCAAAACAATTTCGGTTTGGCGCAAAGTTTTTTGCAAAAAGACCTCGAAAAAGCACCTATTGCAGCCAGCTACGGCTGGACGATGTATTACCTCACGCCATTTTGTTACCAGGCAGACAGCGCGTTTGCGTACCTCTCTAAATTTGAGAACAGCTACCCTTTATTAGATAGCAAATCGAAGGCGAAATTACAAATCGATTTAGCCATCCAAGATTCCACCACCCAACAGCTTTTTGAGCAGTTGGCCAGCCGCGAATTGCAAATGGCTGTGGGTGCACCACAAATCGCTGTACTCGAGCGCTTCATGGAGCGTTATGGCCAAAAGTACCCAGCCTACAAAAAAGTAGTGGTTGGTTTGCGCGATTCACTTGCGTTTGATCAGGCGCTGCGGGCGCAAACGTCTGCTGCCATGCAGGCATTTGTGGTCATGTATCCGAATGCGACACAGCAAGCAGCCGCCACGGCCAGTTATGAGCTTTTGTTGTATCAAGAGCGCACACAGCACGACACCGAAGCAGAATTGTCTGATTTCATTGCGCAAAACCCCACTAATCCTCATGTCGAAAAGGCTTGGGAGCGACTCTACAACAAGTATGTGCAGGTCGGAACGCTGGAATCATTTACGCATTTTATTCAAACGTATCCCGCAGCACCGCAAGTAGCCACGGCCTGGAAGCAGCTTTACCGGCTCTACATGCAAACCTACAGCGTGGAGAAACTCGCGGCCTTTAAGAGCACTTATCCAGCTTATCCATTCATCGAAGATTTAGAAAAAGACGGCGAACTGCTGCTCAAGCATTTGTATCCATTTATCCAAGCCAATGCCTATGGCTACATGGATGCAACAGGCACGGTATTAATTGCAGCACAGTACGACGACGCCAGTGCGTTTTATGAGGGCTTGGCAATTGTTTCTAAAGACGGCCGCTACGGACTGATCAATAAGCGCAATGAACAAATTATTGCTTTCAAATACCTCGATATTTCTCCAGATGAAGGGGGTTTTATTCTCGAGGATAGCAGCGGTTATCTTTTGCTCGACGCGCAGGGTCAGTTTTTGCAACAAACGCCACTGCAATGGGAAGAGCTGCAGCAAACACTCAGTGCTTTTGATTGGCAAGTAGCGCCAGTAGAGACCAAGCGCGAACAGCCTTATGAGCGCATCGAACGCAACGGCAAAGTAGGGCTCAACAAAAAAGGAAAAGTCATTTTGGCACCTAAGTACGACGATATTATTGTCTTGACCGACGCCACGCTGTTCATCGCCAAGCAAGGGAAGAACCTCCATTATTTCGATACGACTGGCAAGCGCTTGGAATTGAACGGATTGGAATGGTTTTTGATAGCGCACGAACTGGCTTTCTTCACGAAGGAAGGCTATGCGGTTTGTGCCAAATCAGGAAAACTAGGTCTCATGGATGCCAAAGGAAAAGTAATGATCAAGAATGCCTACGAGGCTGCTCAGCCTTTTTGGGGTGGCTTGTGGCCTGTTCAGCAGGGTGGGAAGTGGGGCTTGCTTGGCCTCGATTCAAAAGTGATTTTGCCGCTTGTCAATGAGAAAATTACGCCTTTTGCACCTTTTGGATATTTGGTTGAACAAACGCAGGGATTGGGTTTGATCGATACTTCAGGTAAATGGATATTGAATCCTGAATATAAAACAATTAAACGACTAGAATCAAACTATTTTTTAGTGGAAAACAACAACGGTTTGGGCTTGTATGGTACCGATGGCACACCTATTATCAGTTGTGGCTATCAGCGCATCGTGCGTTTTGATCAGCGCTCATTTCAGCTCAGCACCCCAGAAGGCTTGGCTTACTACCTTGTTGCCGATCAAAAAATCCTGACACTCAAGCCATGAATCCCAGACAAATCCAATCCGAACACTACCTCAAGGCGCTCATTGTCGTGCTGAGTTTGTATGTTGGGTCATTTGTCTATCTCGAACTCACTACCGTTAAAAAAGAAGAACTCCTTGCCGATGAAGCGCTATATGAAGTGGCTTTAGCAGACGTCAGTGAAGAAGAAAAAGAGCAACTCCGTCAAGAGATGGAGGCGGCCCAACAAAATGCATCGTTGAGAAGTGTGGCCCGCGATGCCAACGACACGCGTCCACGCTCCGACAAGAATTGGTCTACACAAACTGGGGGCGCAAGTCAAGGCAACCCTGAGCAAACCGCCCGAGATTTTGAGGCTGAGGTTTTTGCGCAAACAGGAGGGGCCGCTGCCCGCGAGCGCATTGTACAAGAAAGCAATAAGCGCATTGCGCAACTCAAGCAAGAGGGGCAAACGCCGCAAACGAGCTCCACGAATGGAAGTGCGCAGCCCAATCAATACGCAGGAGCAGTCATGGTAGATTTCAGTGTCAATAAACGCAGTGCTTTTGAGGGCAACACTTGGTATGTCAGAAATCCTGGCTACACCTGTGGCTTCAATGCGGCAGGTATGGTGTATGTGCAAATAGAAGTATCGGCGGCAGGGAAAGTAACTGTTGCCAACTACATTGCCGCCAAAAGTAAAAACGCCAGCTCGTGCATGATCGAACAGGCCCTCAAATACGCCAAATTATCGAGGTTCAGCGCGGGTGAAGGCAGTGCACCAGGCTGGATTTCTTATCGCTTTGAAGCACAATAGCTGCTTTCTGTAAATCAATTGATTAAAAAATAATCAATATTTTGATGAGTTATTGATATTTTACTTATTTTTGAGCAAAGTATCAGCATTATGCACATCGCTCAGAATCTCAAGTTTTTACGCAAAAGAAAAGGCAAGTCTCAAGAAGAAATGGCCCAGGCGCTCGGTCTCAATCGCTCTACTTACAGCGGTTATGAAAACGAAGTGGCCCAGCCTAGTTTAGAACTGCTCTTGCAGCTCGCGCAATCCGAACAAATCCCTTTAGAAGTTCTCTTATCTAAGCCCCTAGATAAACTGCCTGCAGTTGAGCTAGACGCTTTTCAAGGTGCGTGGAGGGGTGAGGCCAGCGGCCAGCATTTGCGCGTGCTCACTACGGTTGTCAATGCGCAAAACGAAGAAGAAATCGAACTCATTTCTGAAAAAGTGAGCGCTGGCTACACCAGTGGCTACGCAGACCCCAACTATCTCCAAGAACTCCCAACTTTGCGCTTGCCCTTTTTGTCCAAAGACCGCAAATACCGCGCGTTTCCCATTGCTGGCGACTCCATGCCACCTGTGGTGCACGGCTCTTATGTCGTGGGCGAGTTCGTTCAAGATTGGTTGCGCCTGCCTTCCAATACGCCTTGTGTAGTCGTAACCAAAGAAGATGGCATCGTCTTTAAATACGTTCAAAATTTACTCCAAGAGCAGCAAATTCTTCGCCTGAGCTCCACCAATCCACTGTATGCGCCTTTTGAAGTGCCTGTATCTGAGGTGCTAGAAGTCTGGCGCTTTGTTTCTTACATCTCCCGAGAACTCCCCGATATCCAACTCGATCACGCCGCATTGGGCAGCCAAATTCGCGCCATGCAAGCCGACCTTCAAACCGCACTGCGCAGCCACAATAAATAGCGCTTATCCGCACATTTTTTTGTAATTTTGCGCTTCATTATTACACACTATGACCATTAACGTTACTTTTCCGGACGGCAACATTCGTACGTTTGACGCCGGAACTACCGCCATGCAAGTGGCCCAATCCATTTCTGAAGGCCTTGCACGCAATGTGCTCGCTGCCCGCATCGACGACCAAATCAAAGATGCCAGCACGCCTTTAACCCAAGACTGCACGCTCCAATTGCTCACGTGGTCAGACGCCGAAGGCAAATCCACCATGTGGCACTCCTCTGCGCACCTCATGGCCGAGGCACTTGAGTTTTATTACCCAGGTATCAAATTGGCCATTGGCCCACCGGTTACCAACGGTTTCTACTACGACGTAGACCTCATGGAGCACAGCATCTCCGAAAAAGACCTCGAGAAAATCGAGCAAAAAATGAAAGAGTTGGCCAAGCTCAAAAGTCCTTTTGTGCGTCAAGAAATCAGCAAAGCCGATGCCATCGCTTACTTTGAAGAAAAGCAAGACCCTTACAAACTCGAACTTTTAGCCGACCTCCCAGACGGCAGCATCACTTTTTACACGCAAGGCAACTTCACCGATTTATGTCGTGGGCCACACATCCCCGACACCGGTTTTGTAAAAGCCGTTAAACTCACCGCAATCGCTGGTGCATACTGGCGCGGCGACGAAAAAAACAAGCAGCTGACGCGCATTTACGGCATCACCTTTCCGAAGCAAGCTGAGCTCACCGAATACCTCGAAAGAGTAGAGGAGGCCAAGCGCCGCGACCACCGCAAGCTAGGTAAAGAATTAGAGCTTTTTACCTTTAGTCAAAAAGTCGGGCAGGGCTTGCCACTTTGGCTGCCTAACGGCGCTGCATTGCGCGAGCGTTTAGAGAACTTCCTTAAAAAAGCGCAAAGAAAAGCGGGTTACCAACAAGTCATTACCCCACACATCGGCAACAAAGAACTCTACGTTACCTCCGGTCACTACGAAAAATACGGCGCCGATTCCTTTCAGCCGATCCGCACCCCAGATGTCAACGAGGAATTCTACCTCAAACCGATGAACTGCCCGCACCACTGCGAAATCTTTAAAAGCAAACCGCGCTCTTACAAAGATTTACCCGCACGATTTGCAGAGTTTGGTACGGTCTACCGCTACGAACAATCCGGAGAGCTCCACGGCCTGACACGCGTTCGCGGCTTTACGCAAGACGACGCGCATATTTTCTGTACCCAAGAGCAGGTGAAAGAAGAGTTCAAGAACGTCATCGATATCGTGCTTTATGTGCTCAAAACGCTCAAGTTTGAAAACTTCAAAGCACAAATTTCGCTCCGCGACAAAGAAAACCGCTCCAAGTACATCGGTACCGATGAAAACTGGCAGCGCGCCGAGCAAGCTATAATAGAAGCCGCAGCCGAAAAAGAATTGCCTACAGTTGTAGCTTATGGTGAGGCGGCATTTTACGGCCCGAAACTCGATTTCATGGTGCAAGATGCATTGGGAAGAGAGTGGCAGTTAGGCACCATTCAAGTCGATTACAATTTACCCGAACGCTTTGAGCTCGAGTACATTGGCGCCGATAACCAAAAACACCGCCCCGTAATGATCCACCGCGCACCGTTTGGCTCGATGGAGCGTTTTGTGGCTGTCTTGCTCGAACACTGCGCCGGCGACTTCCCGCTTTGGCTGTCTACAGAACAATTTATCGTCTTGCCAATCTCCGATAAATACAACGACTACGCAGAAAAAGTTTCAGAATTCCTAAATAATTCCGATATTCGCGGACTTATTGACGACCGCAACGAGAAAATCGGCAAGAAAATTCGCGACGCAGAACTCAAAAAAGTACCTTTCATGCTCATCGTAGGTGAGAAAGAAGCCGAGTCAGACACCATTTCTGTCAGACAGCGCGGCGTCGGCGACCACGGCAGCATGGACCTGAACAAATTTGCGGACTTGATTCAGGAAGTAATTACCGCAGAACTGGCTTAAGTTGAACTAACCACTGAATGAGAAGAAACTCAAAACCATTTGTAAAAAGAGAAGAGGCTGCTCAGCACCGCATCAATGAAAAGATTTATGCGTCTGAAATCCGCCTTGTTATCGAAGGAGAAGAACCACAGGTCATGAGCGTTGCCAAGGGCATTGCTTTAGCTGAAGAACAAGACATGGATCTTGTGGAAATCTCTCCAAACGCTACGCCCCCGGTTTGTAAAATCCTGGACTACAAAAAGTTCATTTACAACCAAAAGCGCAAAAGCAAAGAACTGAAAGCCAAACAAAGCAAGGTTGTTTTGAAAGAAATTCGCTTTGGTCCCAATACCGACGACCACGATTTCGCTTTCAAATTAGCCCACGCTAAAAAATTCCTCGAAGAGGGTAGTAAGGTCAAGGCCTACGTTTTCTTCAAAGGAAGAACCATCGTGTTCAAGGACAGAGGCGAGATTTTACTACTCAAATTTGCCCAAGAACTCGCTGACCTCGGTGCGGTAGAACAATTACCAAAACTAGAAGGTAAAAAAATGATCTTGATGATCAACCCGAAAAAGAAATAAGAAGCTGATATAGAAGTTTAACTCAAAAAAAAGCAAGCAAATGCCTAAAATGAAAACAAAATCCAGTGCAAAGAAGCGATTCACCATCACTGGAAGTGGCAAAATCAAGCGCAAGCATGCATTTAAGAGTCACATCCTCACCAAAAAGGCTACCAAACGTAAGCGCAATCTTACGCACGCCGGATTGGTTCACGATGCTGACCTCTCAAATGTCAAGTTGCAATTGTGCATGAAATAGTCCCTTTAACGGTTAATAAATTGTAGAACCCGGTACTGAGTCCCTTAAGTCTTCTTCGAAGCACTCCCTACCAAAAAATTTAAAAAATATGCCAAGATCAGTAAATCACGTCGCGTCAAGAGCTCGTAGAAAGAACTTGATGAAATTGGCCAAAGGATACTTTGGTCGTCGTAAAAATGTTTGGACAGTTGCAAAAAACGCCATTGAAAAAGGGCTTGTTTATGCATACTCTGGACGTAAGCAAAAGAAAAGAAACTACCGTTCACTCTGGATTACCCGTATCAACGCGGGAGCTCGCCTTCACGGCATGAGCTATTCACAGTTTATGGGTGCCGTACACAAAAGTGGAATTGAACTCAATCGCAAAGTACTTGCCGATTTAGCCATGAACCACCCAGAAGCTTTCAAAGCGGTTGTCGATACGGTAAAAAAATAAGTTTGAAACCTATATCAGCTCAAAGCCATTAGTCTACCGATTAATGGCTTTTTTTATAAAGAAATGATTCGCATTGGCATTGTCGGTATTGGTTATTTGGGGCGCATTCATGTGGGGGTGCTCCAAGAACTAGCTGCGCACTTTGATGTGGTAGGAATCCACGACCGCAAAAAAGTTTCATTTTCGAGCGACCCCGAAGCCAAACAAGATCAGGTCAAATCAAGTCCAAAATTTTTTGCGGACTATGCACAATTGCTTGCAGAAATAGATGCCGTGGCCATTATTGCCAGCACGCCTGCTCATTTTCACTTGGCGCAAGAAGCGCTCTTGGCGGACAAAGCTGTTTTTGTCGAAAAACCGATGTGTGCCACGCTCCAAGAAGCTCAAGAACTTCATGAGTTCGCGCTGCAACAACAAAGCTTTGTGCAAGTCGGACACGTCGAGCGTTTCAATCCGGCTGTAATAGCTGCAGAGCCATATCTCGGCGCACAACTCCTCGATTTTACAGCTAGCCGAACCGCACCTTTTCAAGAACGCGGCTCAGATGTGTCGGTTGTGCTCGACCTCATGATCCACGATATCGATCTGCTGCTCACTCATACCTCAAGTAAGGTTGTAGCTATTGAGGTAGTTGCCAAATGCAAGCAAAGCGCTTTCTCAGACGAGGTACAGGCTAGCATCGCTTTTGAAGACGGTTTGAAAGCCAAGCTTTTTGCTTCGCGCATTTCGGACCAGAAACAGAGAGCCTTGCGCTTACAAATGCCCGGACAAACTATCGCATTAGACCTATTGGAGAAAACAGCAGCTGTACAGCCCAGTTCCGGTTCAGGAACAGACGCACTAGAAGTTGTGCCCAGCAATGCTTTGCAAACCCAGTGGCTCGATTTTGCGAGCGCTTACCACGCAGGCCATGCGCCAAAGGTAGGGGTTGAGGCAGGGCTGCGCGCACTGGAGCTCGCTTTGGAAATAGATGCGCGTGCTCAAGCACAAATAGTACAAAATAGTAAGCACTTCATACAATAAAAATGACTGACTTTCGTTCCGTATCCATGGTCTATCGTTACCTTCTTTTTCTGGGGCTTATCTTAGGCGCTTGTGTCAAGAACAATCCGGATCCTGCTTGGCTAGAAGTCACGGAATGGACACTCGAGGCCAACCCCACACTCAACGGGGAGGAAGGTCAGCTCACTCACAACCTCACCGATGCTTGGGTTTATGTAGACGAACAACTCATCGGTATTTTTGAGGTTCCTTTCAAGATTCCGATTCTCAAAGAGGGTTCCGCGAGCATTCGCATTTATCCAACCATCAGAGTCAATGGCATTTCAGCCACCAAAATGCGCAATGAACACATGGTGCCTTTTGAAGTAACAGGCGTTTTTGTCAAAAACCAAACCCTAACGCTCGCACCCAAAACGCATTACAAAGACAACGTCAATATCTGGACAGAAGACTTCGAAGACATCAACATCAAACTCACCGACGACCCCAATACGTCTTCAGCCAACCTCACCTTGGCCAACGACACCCTCAAATGGTTCAATGGCAACTATTACGGTAAAGTACTCTTGAGCGCGCAAGACTCTATGTGGGTGGCCTATACCAATCAAGACCAGCAGCTGACCATTCCCAAGAACAAGCAAGCTATGCTAGAGATTGATTACTGCAACTCGGTTCCTTTTACCAATTACCTCTTATTTGTGAATACCAACGGCACCAACGAAAATGCGATGGTCACGATGAATAAAAGTCCATTGAATAATTTGCGTTGGAAGAAAATGTACATTTTACTGAGCGAGGTCATTACTGCGGGCCCCAACAACACCAATTATGTCCAAGCTTTTAGGGCTTTTTACGACAGCACCATTGCCAATAATCTGATATTAATCGATAACATCAAGGTGGTATATTTCTAATGAAAGACCGTTTTTGGATAGCGTTTTTGATTTGTATTGACTTGCTCAGTGCGAGTAGTTCATGGGGTTTATTTTTTTATGTGCGTCAGGTCCAGATCGAAGGCAAGCCTTTTCACGCCGACGGTAACTTTTGGATGGGCGTGTTGTTGTTGCCGCTATTTTGGTTGGTATTTTACACCCTACAAGGCACCTACCACGACATCCGCCGCTTGTTTCGCTTGAAAGTCCTGAATTTGAGTTTGGCTGCGTCCTTTTTCGGGACTATTGTCCTGTTTTTTACCCTCTTGATCGACGACCAAGTCCGCAGTTATCAGAATTACTACCAGCTCACCATTTGGTTATTTATCATTCACCTGAGTTTTACATCATTTGGAAGAGTGCTCTTTACAACCATTCTGATCAAGTACATCAAAGCGGCAGGGCACGGTTTTAAAACACTCATTATTGGGGGCAATGAACGCGCTATTGAAATTTATCAAGAGTTGCTTGCTGCACCAAACATGATCAATCATTTTGTAGGCTTTCTTCAGGTCAATGGCCGAGACAACCTATTGGCCCCGCAGCTTACACACCTCGGTAAGCTCCCCGACTTAGAAGCTGTTTTGGAAGCGCAACAAGTGGAAGAGGTCATTATTGCGATTGAAAGTTCTGACCACGACCGCTTGCAGTCTATCATTGCGCGCATAGACAACGGTAAAATCCGCATCAGGGTTTTGCCCGATATGTACAGCATTTTGGCGGGTTCTGTCGACATGACCAACATTTACGGCGCCCTGCTCATCGAAATCAACCCTGACGTCATGCCTTATTGGCAAAGAGCAGTGAAGCGCCTCATGGATATCGTCATTTCTTTTGTCGCGCTGTTGTTTCTCATTCCCTTCTTTATTTTTTCTTCGGTGGCGGTAAAGTTGTCTTCGCCAGGTCCTATCTTTTTCTTGCAAGATAGAGTGGGTCGTGACGGCAAGCGCTTTAAAATCATCAAATTCCGCACGATGTATACCGATGCTGAAAAAGCGGGGCCGCAACTCTCCAAAGAAGGAGACCCGCGCATCACGCCAATTGGTCGTTTCATGCGCAAAACGCGTCTCGACGAATTTCCGCAGTTTCTCAATGTGCTTTTGGGGCAAATGTCTTTAGTTGGGCCGCGCCCAGAGCGTCAGTTTTATATTGATCAAATCGTGGCTATTGAACCGCAATACATGCACCTCACGCGCGTGAGACCAGGCATTACCTCCTGGGGGCAGGTTAAATATGGCTATGCCGAAAACGTTGATCAAATGCTGCAGCGCATGAAGTTCGATCTCATTTACATGAAAAACCGCACTTTGGCGCTCGACATCAAAATCATGTTCTACACCGTCATCATTGTATTTAAGGCGCAGGGCAAATAAGTTTTGTAGCGTTCAAATAAAATGACTATCTTTGCACCCTTAATTCACTTATTTATCAACCTGGGTTTCGGACCCAAAACTGTAAAGAACAATGGCAACACGCATTCGTCTTCAAAGACACGGTAAAAAAGGCAAACCATTTTTTCACTTGGTAGCTGCTGACAGCCGTGCAAAACGCGATGGTAAATTCATCGAAAAACTCGGAACTTACAACCCAACTGCTAACCCTGCTGTAATCGACATCAACTTTGATGCGACACTTGCTTGGGTTCAGACTGGTGCTGAAATGTCCGAGACTGCTCGTGCTATTCTATCTTACAAAGGAGTTTTGTACAAAAATCACTTGCTTAACGGCGTGAAAAAAGGTGCATTAACTGCCGAGCAAGTAGAAGAGCGTTTCAATCAATGGTTAGCTGACAAATCGGCTAAAATTGATGGCAAAATCACTGGTTTAGTGAAAAACGCCGAAAAAGAAAAAGCTGACCGCATGGCAGCTGAAGTTGCAGCTAATGCAGCCAAAGCAGCAG
>JANQWC010000004.1:13915-29078 GCA_030730025.1 Crocinitomicaceae bacterium | reverse complement strand
GCTGAAGAAGCTCCTGCAACTGAAGAAGTAGTAGCTGAAGAAGCTCCTGCAACTGAAGCCCCTGCTGAAGAAGCATCTGAAGAAGCTGCTGCTGAATAAGCATATGCAAATTCAAGATTGCTATTATTTAGGTCTTATCGCGAAACTTCACGGATTCAAAGGTGAAGTTTCGTTGTTTTTAGACGTGACCAATCCGGCCGATTACCAAGGGCTAGACGCCTTGTATCTGGATATCAACGGTCAACTCACCCCATTTTTTATTGAAGGTTTTAAACTCAAGAACAAAGGCTTTGCGGCCATTAAGTTCGAAGGAGTAGAAACCGAAGAGGCCGCTAAGCGCTTGGTGAAAAAGAAAGCGTATTTGCCGCTAGAAGTTTTACCAGAACTCGATCAAAGTTCCTTCTATGACCACGAAATCATCGGGTTTAAGGTCTTTGATGCCCAGCACGGCGCCATCGGTATTGTAGCCGACGTCATCGACATGACAGCCAATCCTTTATTGCAACTAGACTTCAATGGTACCGAAATCTTGGTACCTATTTTTGAAGGGCTCATCCAAAAAGTATTGCGCAAAAAAAAGGAGCTCTATATCAAAGCTCCTGAAGGTCTGATTGATCTTTACCTGACTACTTAGTCGTCAAAAGTCCCATTGCAATTTTCATGCGAATGATTTTCTTGGCTGCAGCATCAACCTGTGCTCTGAACGCGGCGTCTTTGCGGTAATGCGCTAAAATTTCTGCGTGTGCTTTCTTGGCATCTACGGGCATCAGAATGATATCGCAACCTGCTGCCACTGCTTTGTAGGCAGCCTCTGGAACAGCAACCACGCCGCCCATGTTCATGGCGTCGGTAACGATGAGTCCTTTGTAGCCCATTTCGGTTTTGAGTAGGTCCGTGACAATTGCTTTTGAGCAAGTAGAAGGGAGGCCATTGGTGTTGTATTTTGCGTTGTTTTGTACCGCAATATGCGCCACCATAATAGAAAGGACGCCTTGCGCAATGAGTGGTGGATAATTCTGAATTTCTTTGAGTTCGCCGTCGATGACTTGCAGCGCTTTGTGGGTGTCGCCAGAAACCAAGCCGTGCCCAGGGAAGTGCTTGGCGGTGGCAATGATGCCTTGCGCTTGTGTTTCTTCAATAAATGCGCCCGACCATGGAATGATGTTGGCAGGTACGGCACCAAAACTTCTGAAACCGACCGTAGCGTTAGGAGACATATCAACAACAGGTGAGAAATTGTAATTGATGCCAATGGCATTGAGGTCTTTGGAGATGGTTTGAGCACAAGTGCGCACTTCTTCAATGGACTGCATTTCATTGGCTTTCTTGACGGGCGTAGAGCCCGCAATTTTGCGATTGACCAAGCTCGGCTCGGCATCGGCACTGTATAAGAATGGTAAATTGCCGTTGGCCTTGTTTTGCTTTTCAAAATCGGCAATCCAGGACGTAAAACCTTCTTTGGTGCCGTTGAGCATGAGCACGCCGCCAATGATGCGGTCTTTGATGTGTTGGTCAATAGTAGCTTTTTCTTGACCCAAGCGTCCAACAGCGGGCATAATGAGCTGTGCTACAATGGCGGTGTCGTCTAGACGTGTAAATACTTTATCGACAGCGGCATCTAGGTCTTTGTTTTCTTTTAAGAAATCTTGCAATTCAAATTGGGTTTGAATTTGCACAACTTCGCGTTTACGTACTTCTTTTTGAGGAGCTTGTGCACAACTATTAAAGAGCAAACCGATGCTCAGGACACTTAAAATGGTTAATTTCATATTTCAAAGATAGTATTTTACAACTTATCCTGACTTTTATCCGACTTAAACAAAACTCAATTTATGCTTCGTTTCCAATTTCTATCTCTTTGCTTTGCATCCTTCTTTTACTCAACACTACAGGCACAAAATTTTTACCAGCGCGACACCATTCAAGTCATTGAAATTTTCTTTTCTTTTACCAACTGGGATGCCCAACTAGATGCCAACGAAGCTACCGAAACCTATATTTACGCCGATTCCGTGCGCATCAACGGCGTTTCTTTTGACTCCTGCGGCATTCGCTACAAAGGAAACAGCTCTTACAACCCCACCAATCAAAAAAATCCGCTGCGCATCGAGCTCAACACCATCAAAAACAATCAAGATTACAACGGAATTACAGATATCAAGCTTTCTAATGGTTACAAAGATCCGTCCATGATCCGCGAGATCCTTTCGTATCAAATCCTCGAACAATACATGGATAGCCCTCAATCTAATTTTGCGCGTGTGTACATCAACGGTCAATACCGTGGTATTTATACCAATAATGAGCCTATAAAAGATGATTTCAATGTAGCACATTACAATGCCGACGACACTTATTTTAAATGCAACCCAGTGGGCGGTGCAGGCCCAGGGAGTAACGCTAGCCCCGATTTGAAATACTTAGGCACAGACAGTAGCGCTTATTTCAATGGTTACGAATTGCAATCTGATTTTGGCTGGAACCGCTTGGTAGCGCTCTGCAATACGCTCAACAACGATTTTCAAAACATCGAAACGCAGCTCGACATCGACCGCGCCATCTGGATGCTTGCTTTCAATAACGTGTTGGTCAATCTAGATTCTTACAGCGGCGCCTTTCGCCAAAATTACTACCTCAGTTGGGATGTCAATGGCCGATTTGTACCTACGGTTTGGGATGTCAATATGAGTTTCGGTGGTTTCCCCGGCGGAACTGGCTCAGGTACCACCACGCCAACAAGCTTAGACCCTTTCTCGAATGCCACCTCCAACAATCATCCTTTGATCAAGCAAATCATGGCCAATCCGCTCTACAAGCGCATGTACATGGCTCATGTACGCACCATGGTGCAAGAAATGTTTGCGAGTGGCCAATACGAAACCTGGGCGCAAAACCTCATGGCCCTCGCAGATTCTTCGATCCAGGCCGATCCCTATAAATTTTATACGTACAACCAATTTCTCAATAGCCTCACCACCGCAGTTACGGGCGGAGGGCCAGGTGGTGGTGGCAGCATTCCGGGCATCAAAGCACTCATGGATGCGCGCGCGCAGTTTTTCAGCACCAATGCAGCTTATGTATTGCAAGCGCCCAGCATTGCAAGCCACGGCGCAAGCACTACACCGCTAGTTTACGGCTCAACAATTGCGATTACCGCCACAACCACCAATGAAACAACCGTTTATTTGGGCTACCGTGGCAATCACCAACTCAAATTCACGCGCGTTCAGATGTACGACGACGGCGCACATAACGACGGTGCTGCGGCAGATCACGTCTACGGCGCAACAGTACCGGTAGATGGCCTTACTTTTGAATATTACATTTACGCAGAAAATGCCAATGCAGGCTTGTTTTCGCCAGCCCGCGCCGAACACGAATTCCATACCCTTGCCGTGAATTTCCCGACGCCTGTCGTGGGGTCGGTACTCATCAATGAAGTCTTGGCTTCCAATGATTCCTTGCTTTTTGATCAGAACGGCGAAGACGAAGACTGGATTGAACTGATCAACACCACCAACGCACCTATAGACTTGGCGGGTTTTTATCTTTCCGACGACCCACTCAATCTAATGGCCTGGGCACTTCCAGCGGGTACAGTGATACCCGCCAATGGTTATTTATTGGTCTGGGCAGACAAAGACCTCACGCAAAGCGGTCTGCATGCCAACTTTAAGTTAAGTGCTGGCGGTGAATACGTCTATTTATCACATGGGTTCAATGTCCACGACCAAGTTGCCTTTGGTCCGCAACTCGCCAATATTTCTTATGCGCGCTGCCCAGACGCGGGTCTAGATTTTGCCACAGTCATCCCCACGCCGTTGGCCAATAACAATTGTAACATTGGCGTAGATGAACGCGATGCGTTGCAGGTGCAGGTGTATCCGAATCCGTTTGCTGATCAATTTACAATTGATAGTCATGTTGACTCTATTCAGCTGAATATCAAGTCTTTTAATGGGCAATTGCTTTATACTTCAGCAATTCAAAACGGGAAGTATCAAATCGATGCAAGCACTTGGGCTAGCGGAATGTATATCCTTGAGCTTCAGTCGCAGAAAGGAATAAAAGTGAGCAGGATAGTGAAGCACTAAAGGTAAATAGTGCCGCATATACCTATTTCTTCTTTTTTGCCTTCTTCGGCTTGCCGTATTTTTCTTGCATGGCTTTTTTGTGGTCGTAGCGCACATTCACCTTTTTGTTCTTCGCCTTCTTTTCGTGAAAAGAGGCCCCTGCGTTTTCGCGCGTTGGTAATTTGATGAGCTTGCCAGGTACAGCCAACTTTGGCTTTTCAAATTCCAAGAGCTCGTCTGTACAGTCCACTTCTACCGGCATATCTGCGAAGTCCAATTGTTTTTGCATGAGGGCTTCGATGTTAGCTAACTGAGCCACATCTTTTTGCGCAACAAACGTGATGGCTACGCCATTTTTATCGGCGCGTCCTGTTCTACCAATGCGGTGGATGTAATTTTCAGTACTATCGGGGAGGTCAAAATTGATGACATGCGAAACGTCAGTGACGTCGATGCCGCGGGCAATGAGGTCAGTAGCAATAAGGATACTGATTTCAGCGGTCTGAAATTGTTGAACGGTATTGAAGCGGAAATTTTGCGCTTTGTTGGAGTGGATGATGCCGAGGCTTTCTACGTAAGAGGGCTCAATGGCTTCGTACAAGCGATCGGCCAAAGAACGAGAAGAAACAAACACCAACGTTTTTGAGTTTTCTGGGGCGTTGTCTAGTAAATGCTGTAAAAGGGCCACCTTAGACAAGAAGTTCTCGACTTTGTAACCCACTTGGTCAATTTTCTCGAGCGGTGAGCCTGCGCGTGCGGCTTCGATGCGCACGGGAGCGGTGAGGTAGTCTTCTAAGAAAACCGAAACTTCCTCTGAGAGCGTGGCCGAAAAAACCATGTGTTGTTTTTTGGCGGGTAAAAATTCAAAAATGCGCATGAGCTGCGGACGAAAACCGAGACTCAAGGTTTCGTCAACTTCATCGATGACCACTTTTTTGATGTGCTTGAGTTGCAAAGAACCACTTGCGGCAAGATCAAGGATGCGCCCTGGGGTGCCTACAAGGATATCTAAGCCCTGCAAAACCAATGCTGCCTGTGTACTCATGTTGGTGCCGCCATAAACGCCTACAGTGGCAACATTCATGTAAGTAGTCAATTTTTCAACTTCAGTCACCACCTGCGCCACCAATTCTCTGGTCGGTACAATGATGAGAATTTGAGGGTGCGGTTCTTTGGAGAATTTCCACATGCACAAACAAGGCAATAAATAGGCTAGCGTTTTTCCTGTTCCAGTTTGTGCTATACCGATGGTGTCCGAGCCAGACATCATGACATTGAAGCTGACGGCCTGAATGGTGGTGGGGGTTTCGTACCCTAATTCATCCAAGGCATTCCAAAGAGGTTTCTTTAAATTTAAATCGCGAAAATTCATGGCGCAAAGATGACAATAATTCAGCAACAAAAAAGGCCCCGAACGGAGCCTTTTAGGAACTATAAAAAATAAATTTTGATTTAATGCTTTTCGTTGTGTTGTTTTCCACCTTGTTGATGGTCTTTCATTTCGGCTTTCATCTTTTCGAATTGAGCTGCAGTGAGGATGTTTTTGAGCATCTCGATTTGAGCATCTCGATTTGATTTGATGATGCTGCGTTTTTCTTCTTCTGAAAAGTTGCTCGTGCGGATGCCTTCGTTTTTTTGAGCAATTCCTAGATTGATGGTATAGACTTGTTCTTTTTGTGCGGCTGTAAGTTGGAGTTCGCTGGCCATTTTTTCAGTCTGAAACTTGGCGCGCTCTTCGGGCGTTTTGGGCTCGTGTTCTTTGGCTGCAGGTTGTTGGGCAAAAGCTGCTACTGAAAGCAAGAGGCTGAGGGCAAAAAAGCTTAGTTTTTTCATGATATATAGAATAATTAAAAAGTGTTAGCGTTCAACGAAAATACGCAAAAAAGTTACACGATGACTTGCTTGCACATTTGCTTTGCTTAACTTCGTGTCACATGCGCCTAGCTGACGAACATCCTGAACTCAGACGAAAATACGAACAAATAGTTGCTTCGCAAGCCACTTTTGGTTTCTTTACGCAAACTTGGGTGCAAGATATCCTTCATCCCAATTGGCGCTACCTGCTCAACGCGCAGCAAGAACCCCTCATCAGAATTCCAGTGGTAAAGAAATTTGGCTTGAGGGCTTACTTGCAACCATTGTTCCTGCGCTCGTTGCCATTGCTTCCTGGGCAATCCCTAGCCGATTTAAGCGCATTACAATCAAAATTATTTTTGCACCTCAACATCGATGCAGTCCAAGAAATTCCGGTGGCTGAACCTGTTGGGAAATATCAGTTGTTGGAGTGGCAAGCAGGAATTGAGCAAATCAGGGCAGGCTATTCTGATAACGTGAAGCGCAGCCTCAAAAAGGCGAGGGGTTTGGTCTTGCGCCCGATTGACTACAAAGTATTTCATGCCTTCTTTGTTGGGCAAAAAGGCGAGAATTTAGGAAACTTAACTACCGCCGCTTGGCAGCGATTGGGTACTTTATTTACACAAGCACAACAAAAAGAACAGGCATTTTGTGTGGGTGTATTTCTTGAAGATCAGCTCGTAGCAGCAGGGCTCTTTTTTAAATACCAGCAAAAACTCTATTTCATGAAGGGCACGCTCAATGAGGAAGGGAAGGCAGTCGGCGCTTTGGTATTTTTATTGGATGCCGTGCTTGAAAATTTCGCCGATACCTGCACTGCACTGGATTTTGTGGGCTCTAATCAAGAAAGCATTGCATCTTTTTACCGCAAATTTGGCGCGCAAGATCAGTATTATTCGGTTTTGAAAGGAAGATGGCCTCTTGTGTAAATACTACTTATAGAGCAGCTCATCGATAAACAACCAAGTCGGATTGCCCGCACCTAAATGCCAAGAGGGCAAAAGCCCTGGGTTTGAAATTGTGTACCTTAAGCTTTTGTATTTTAGTTGTTTATCACTATCTAATTCAATTAAGACTTCATCTTTGAATGGGTTTTTGTCGCTAGGGGAGGCCTGAGGTAAATCTTGTTGGGCAATGGTAAAATAGTCCGTTCCGTTCACGCTCGCTTCTATGGTGATTTTACTTGGTGCAAAGATCCATGCTTTTTGATCTCGTATGAAAGAAATGCCCGCACTATTGATGGTTTTGGCATCTTTGAATTCGATAATGGCCACTACATCTTGGTTGTAATAGCCCTGAAAATCGCCGGTCCTGAATTCGTTGCCACCGCGCAGCCCGTCTATGAGTGCGTCTTTGCCAGAAGCTGTGTATTGATTGGAATAAGTGCTTTTTAATTGCAACTGTACATTCGGATCTTTTTTGATAAACGCAGCAGCTACCTCAGCACTCCAATAATTCAAACCTTGTCTTTTGACAAGTAAATCCTTGTAGCCAGCTTTGATTCGGATATTTGTATTGGCGTAAATAGCGAAAGGTTGCTGGTAGCTTTGCCATTTTTTTCCATCAATTTGATAGAAAAGTTGGGTCTCGATAGCCGATTTCTCGGTCTGATTCAAACGCACAACATCAATTTCTATCCATAAAGAATCATTGAATACGCGTTGTTCTGTTTTGATAAACGGCACCGGTGCAAAGAAAGCGGGCAGTTTAAAAGTCATTTCTTTTTGTTCAATTGCACGCGCTTTGGGCGCAGCACCCATGACATAGGAGAGCACACCGCCCTGCATAAGTTGCTCGTGGCTGATTTCCAGTTTTTCGAGTGGTTGGCCATTCCAAGAAACACTTTGGATGTATTTGTTTGCTTTGGATTGATCTACGCAATTGATTTGGATGCTTTTGCCATTTTCCAATTTGATGCTAGCGCTGTTGATGAGCGGGCGTCCAATCTGATACACTGGTTTGCCGGGTGCAATAGGGTATATTCCCAAAGTGCTCAGTACATACCACGCGCTCATTTGGCCGCAGTCTTCGTTGCCAGAGAGCCCATCGGGTGCGTTGTGGTACATTTCGTTGAGGATGCGGTCTACATATGCTTGGGTTTTGTGCGGCGCATTGGTAAAATTGTACAAGTAAGCCATGTGATGCGAGGGCTCGTTGCCGTGCGCATATTGGCCAATGAGCCCGGTAATGTCTGCTTGTTCGCGGCCGCTGAGTTTCATGTCGGTGGTAAAAAGCCGATCGAGCCAAGTTTCTAATGAATCTGGGCCACCGAGTAGGTCGATCAATATTTCAATGTGCTGCGGCGCATAAAGTGAGTATTGCCATGAGTTGGCTTCTGTGTAATTGAAATTGACTTCTGAGGGGTCAAACGGACCATACCATTGGGCGCCGCGGCGGGCGCGCATGAATTGCGTGTTGGGGTCGTAAAGGTTGACAAAATTTGTGCTGCGCTTTTCGAATTCTAGTGCAACTGCTTTGTTGCCGAGCGCGCTTGCCATGGTGGCAATGCAGAAGTCGTCGTAGGCGTACTCTAGTGTGCGCGATACCGATTCGGGCTCGTCTGCCGAGCTGATCAAGCCATTTTGAGCATACGCGATTTTGCCAAATTCATTGGCTTTGGCGGTGCTCACCATGGCTTTGAGCGCTTTGTTGGCATCAAAATCTCGGATGCCTTTCATGTAGGCGTCGCTGATGACACTCACGCTGTGGTAGCCGATCATGCATTCGGTTTCGCAGGCAGCAAGTTCCCAAACGGGCAGGTCGCCACCTTCTTCGTATTGGCGCAAAAACGTACGGATGTAGGCGCCAGTGCGTTTTTGGTCGATGATGGTAAATAGCGGGTGGTTGGCCCGGTAGGTATCCCAGAGTGAAAAGACGGTGTATTGCCGGTCGTTCAAATTGTCGAGTTGGTGAATTTGTTGATCGCGTCCGCGGTAACGGCCATCGACGTCGCTCATGAGATTGGGTGCCACCATGCTGTGGTACAGGGCCGTGTAAAAAATTGAACTTGTTTCACGGTCTGCCTTTAAGCTGATTTTCTCGAATTCTTGCTCCCATTTCTTCTGATTTTCAGCATAGACTCGATCGAGCGAAAAATGCGGGATTTCTGCATCGAGGTTGATTTTAGCGCCTGCGACATCTACATGCGACATCCCCACCTTGATCAAGAGCTCTTTGGTGTCCATTGGGAATTCCAACAAAAGTTTGAGTTCTCCATTCTGATCCTTTAGTTCATAACTGCTGTATGGAATAGAGCTCGTGAGGTGAAAGTAAAAATGCTGTTCGTTGGCCCATGCTTCAGAAACACGGTAGCCACTGATATTTTGCTTGTCTAGGAGCTTGATTTCACCTTTTGTGAGTTTGTCGCGGTAATTGAGGTCGAGTAAAATGTATTTTTTCTCAGTAGAGTTTAAAAAGGTATACTGATGGATGCCCGCCCTTTCTGTACAGGATAAGTTGACACGTATGTTTTCGTCCTTGAGCAACACTTCATAAAAACCGAGCCGTGCAATTTCGTCGTCGTGGCTAAACGCCGCGCCATAGCCGTTGGAGTCTTCAAATTTACCTTTCCATTTAGCTTCGCCACTTTGCGGCACGACCAATAAATCGCCGTAGTCTGGAACGCCAGTACCACTGAGGTGGGTATGGCTAAAGCCGTAAATGATCGAATCTGAATAATGGTAGCCTCCGCAGCCATCCCAGCCGTCGTAACGGGTGTCGGGGCTGAGTTGCATCATGCCAAAAGGTGCGCAAACGCCAGGAAAGGTATGGCCGTGACCGCCGGTTCCGATCAGCGGATTGACGAGCATGGCGGGCAGAAAGAACTCTTTTTGTTTGGCTGAACCCGTGCCTGCGTTGAAAACATTTTGTGCTTTGTCGCTCGCCTTTTGAAGAGTCGGGATTTGAGCCTGGGCAGTGAGCGAAGAAAAAAGGATCAAAAAGAGGTAGGAAATAGATTTCATCAGTGAATTTTTCTTTTGTTAAGCGCGCTAAATTGACGGATGCCTTTACCGAAGTAGTCCCAGATGATGAGGCCGTGGTAGCGCAAGCGTTGGTGTTCAAATGTGGGGCGCTTTTGGTAAAAAGTACTAAAATGGCGGTACAACGCCATGTGTGCCAAGAAAACCTGCCAAGTCAGTATGGGTTTGCCTTTTAGGAGGAATTGAATGGCGGCGATGCCATCTAAGGCCATGCGCACAAATAGCAGGGGAAGCAAGAATTTTTGTTGGTTCTTGACGAGCATCCAGAGGCTGTTTCTGAAATTCAAGAAGACCTTGCGCGGGCTTTCGTAGCCCAGGGTGCCACCGCCAAGGTGATACACCGTTGAGGCAGGAATACAAAACAATTTTTTGCCTTTATTGGCCAAGCGCAAGCAGAGGTCGATTTCTTCCATGTGGGCAAAGAAGGCGGCGTCAAAGCCATCTGCGTCGTGAAAATCTTTGCTGCGGATGAGCAGCGCAGCACCCGAAACCCAGGATACTTCCTGGGGGCTATCGTATTGCTGTGAATCGGTTTCTACGGTGTCAAAAAGGCGTCCGCGGCAAAACGGAAAATAAAAGCTGTCTAGGTAGCCACCTGCTGCGCCAGCGTGTTCAAATTGTGTCGGGTTTAGGTCCGAAAGTATTTTGGGCCCAACGGCTGCCACTTCTGGTTGCGCTGCTAAATAGTCAAGCAACGGGCTGTCCCAATTAGGGGTGAGGCGCACGTCGCTATTGAGGATAAAATACAGGTCGTATTTGCCCTTTAACTGCTCTAAAGCTTGGTTGTAGCCACCTGCAAAGCCGTAGTTTTCAGGCAATTCAATAATGGATATTTCCGGATAATGGGCTTTTACAAAAGAGATGGAGTGATCAGTACTGGCGTTGTCTGCAATGATGATTTGCCAATTTGGGCTGTTGGCAATGACGCTAGGTAAATAGGTTTGCAGGTGCTGGACACCGTTGTAGTTGAGGATGACAATGGCGTTTGGCATCGGGATCAATATTGACGAAAGAAGTCGTTGGAGTTGCCGCCAAAATGCTTGACATTTAGCATGTTGGGGTCGTCTACGCTGCCGTTGACGGTATTGCGCCTCACCAAGATTTGTTGCCAGGCCGGGTTGCGGAGTTCTCCTACCATGTCGGAGTGCAACAAGCGGTGGTTATTGGTCACTAAATCGGGGTTGTAAAAAACAAAACGGCGGTTACTGTAAATACCGATTTTGTCGTAGGTCCAGATTTCGTAGGGGTATTCGCTCGGCGAAGATTCTTTGACTACAACCGAATTGGGCTGGCCATATTTGAGGTACACGCGGCCGCGGTCGGTTTCGAAGCCCTCCATGTAGTTGTTGGCGTAGTATTTTTCGACAGAACGCACTTGGCTGCGGTATTTGATCCATTGTTCGTAGGCATTGGCGCCAGCGGTTTGGTACCAGAATGCCTGCAGCTGTTGGCGCATTTGCGAGCTGTCATTGGTTTTGAGCAGCTCGATGAGCGTGCGGATTTCACCGGGTTTGGCAATCGGAATCAGGCTTTCTAAAAAATAAGCGATGCTGTCGGGGTGGATGGATTCTTGAAAAGCGGGGTCGAGCAGCATGGAGTTGATGTCAAAGGCGATGTCGTTGTCGTTGAAGCGCTCAAAATCAAACACTTGGTTGGCTTGTTGGCCAGATTGTAAGTTTTGTGCGCTCAGCTGCAGCTGGTAGGTTCCGGTGAGGAGGTTCGTAAGGTCGAGTTGTTGGAGCAAGGCCAAAACGGCGTCGGGCTGTAGGGTGTCTTTGTAACCCAGCGCAGGATAAACCTGGCCATTTTGAGCATTGATGACTTTGCGCTCGAGCAAGATGGGGCCGCTCGCACCGTAGATTTCGGTGTAATAAGGCAGGTTGCTCATGTCTTTGTTGAAATAATTGTTGAGCAACGGAATGATGTAGTAGTTGGATTTCGTGAAGCGAGATTGCTCTTGGCTGTCAAAAGCGAGGTCGACGAGTTCAATCGATGAAAAGCGCAGTTGGTCGCGCTCATCTGTCACTTCAAATGGAATGGTACCCGAAATCTTGCTTTTTGCTCTGTTGGCATCTTCGAGGTGGATAGACAGCGTGTAGGTGCCTTTACTCAGAGGTGCGCGGATGATTTCTAAAAAGTTGTTTTGGGTAGAATCTGTAGAAATGGGGGAGTCGAGGGCGTATAAATCCTTGAAAACAATTTGGCCCGTGGCATCGGCGATGGCGCAATCTACAATAACCGTGGCTTTGGTGCCACCTTCACAGGGTACAAATTGGGCGGTGTAGCCTGCAAACTCGATGTAAACTTCTAAGTAGGGACCGATTTCTGGCGCAAAGAATTGTTTGGTATCGAGATAAGCCTTGATTTTGTTTTGCGCCGTTATATTGGCCTGCAAGCCAAACAAAAGCAGTACTAAAAGGAGGGGAAGCGTTTTCATCGCCTTAAATTTACAAAAAGCCTGCTAATCTTCGATGTTGAGCCTGATTTTCTGACTCAGCTGACGGTTGTAGGTTTCAAGTAAGTATTTGAAATAGTTATCTGTACATTTGGAGATGCACTTGGTGTAGTGCTTGATGCGGTGCTCGATGTGGTCTTGGAGGATTTTTTGCAACTCAAGGGCGTGGTCGAGGTCGTTAGCAGATGCAGCGATGGCAGCGAAGTGATTTTCGATAGAGGCATCAATGGCGTCTTTGCCCTTTCCACCTCTGTCGATGGCGGCAAGATAGCATTCTTTGATCGAAAATTCTTCTAGAATATGGGTTCTGATGAGCTGCTCAAAGCCTTTCGGATATTCGTATTCGACTTCGAATTCCATGTCTTCGAGTTCCGAAATACGCGACTCCAAGAAGCGGTCTGGGAAGCGAAAAGCGTCTTGCCAGTTGATGTAGTCTTGCCAGTAGCCAAAACGACGCACGTTGTTGCCGAGGTCGATGATTTTGAACTGAGATTTGTTGGGGATACTGCGCGAGCCGCGGCCAATCATTTGGTGATAGAGCGTAAGGGAGCGCGTGGCGCGGTTGATGATGATCGTTTGCACGGTGGGTTCATCGAAGCCCGTGGTGAGGATGCCCACTGAGGTCAGGATGGCGTCTGGGGTGTCTTTGAACCATTTGATGACGTCTTTGCGGTCTTTGTCTGAGAACGTAGAATCGAGGTGCTTGATGTTGTATTTAAGTTTCTTGAAGGATTCCTCTACGCGACGAGATGTTTCGATACCGGCATTGAAAATGAGTGTTTTTTCACCGATGGCCACTTCTTCGTATGCAAAAATGAGTTTTTCTTGCATGAAATAATTGGAGTAGAGCAGGTCGCTCGAACTGACGGTGAAGTCTCCGTTGGAACCAATTTTGAGCCCGTGGAGATTGACGTCGTAAGAATACGTTTCGGCATCGGATAAATAGCCGTCGCCAATGAGGTTGGAAATGGATTCGCCGACCAAGAGTTTGTTGTAGTGGTCTTTGAGCGGCAAATTGCGGTTGCTGCTGAGTGGGGTGGCGGTTACGCCTAAAATATTGGCGTCTTCGTAAAACTGAAAAATTTTGCGAAAGCTGTTGTAGTGCGCTTCGTCGACAATAACCAGCCCGACGTTTTCGATAAACTGGTCGTTTTCGTTGAGGCGGTTGTTGAGCGTCTCTACCATGGCAATAAAGCAGGTGTATTCGGCTTGGTCTTCGAGGGTTTTGACTTCCGAATTGATCACTTTGTTGGGTACCTGGATAGCCGAAAGTTGTTTGGAAGTTTGAATCGATAGCTCGATGCGGTGCGTGAGGATCAGGACATTTTTGCCAGATTCTTCGATGTAGCGCTTGGCGATAGCCGAGAAAATGACGGTTTTTCCACCTCCGGTTGGGAGTTGATAGAGTAAGTTGTAATTGCTACCGTTTTTGCGGAGTTCGTCGAGGACCTGATTGACGGTCTTTTCTTGAAAAGGATAGAGTTTTTTGGCTTCGTATAAGTCGAGATCTAGCATCGTAAAAAAAGGGAATTTTGCAAAAGTACGTCCTTTTCCCTGATCTTGCTAACGAATTGCGTTATTTACTGAGATGTTGCAGCAAAATTCCGGCAGCCACGGCTACATTTAAAGATTCGGCGGCGCCTTTTTGCGGGATGCCAATGCGGTGCTTGAGCAGCGAGGTGAGTTGATCGCTGATGCCGTGGCCTTCGTGGCCCAAAACCAAAAATTGCATTTGATTTGGGTCAATCTGCTCAAAGTCAGCGCCGTCCATAAAAGTACCGTAGGTTTGGTCGGCGTATTTTTTGATCATGGGGCCGAGTTCTTGGTAGTGGAGCTGCACGCGAAAGGCCGAAGACATAGAAGCGTGGATCACTTTAGGGCTCAGGTAATCGGTGGTGCCGGGAGCGCAAAAAATATGTTGGATGCCAAACCAATCTGCCGTTCGGATAATCGTGCCGAGGTTGCCGGGGTCTTGGATTTGATCGAGTAAGAGCGCCTTTTGACCAGCTTTCCAGGGTTTGGTCTTTGGATACTTCACAATGGCATTGACCTTTTTAGGGGTTTTGAGCTGTGTGAGTTTTTCGAGGTCGGTGAAAGACGCTTCGAGCAGTTCTTTGTTGCAGTTTTCGAAGTCGGAGAGTTTGTCTTCGGTCACGATGAGCGTCTGTACAAGTTGTGGGAATTCGCCGAGGAGGTCTTTGATGAGGGTTTCGCCTTCTAAGTAGAGCAATTGTTCGGCATTGCGGTGCTTTTTGAGCTGTAATTTTTTGAAGTCTTTGATCTTTTGCTGACTGAGCTTTTCCAAGGTGAATATTATTTACTTTTGTAAGACAATGCGCCTGATTTCAAAAGTACGATTATTTGTTGTTTCTACATTGCTTTTGGCAAGTTGCCGTTTGGCCAAAAACGTGCCGCAGGGCAATTACCTGCTGCACAACACCACCATTGCCCTAGACAACCCGCTCACCACCAACCTAGATCGCTATGAGCTCGCGCAAGTTTTGCGTCAGCAGCCCAATGCCCGTTTTTTTGGCGCCCCCTGGAAGCTTTGGCTTTACAACGCGATGGATTCAGCTGCGGTAGCCGAGAAGAAAACACATAAACTGGAGCGTTTTCAAGCGCAATTGGCGCGCAAACAAACCAAAGTAAAGCAAATCAATGCCAAGCGCAATGCCCGTGCGCTGCGCAAGAATCAAGCTGATTTTCGCTATAAAGCGCAGCCAGACAGCACCTTCAAACAAGTCATTTGGGCCGAGAAACTCAAATACAAATACGGGCAAAAGCCTGTAGTTTTCGATACT
>JANQWC010000004.1:0-13815 GCA_030730025.1 Crocinitomicaceae bacterium | reverse complement strand
GTCGCCAAATTCATGCGCGACGAAAGCGTCTACAAGTTCAATAGCAACAGCATTCAATTTCAGGCCGATACCAATCGCCAAACCATGACCGTACATTTGGTGGTCAAATTTGAAGACCGCCTTGTGCCGTCACAGCAAAACCCCGACAGCTTGGTGCGTGTGCCATACCGCGAAACCAAAATCAATAAAGTATTTTTTCACTTGGCCGATACGCTGCAAGTAGCGGGTACCTTTGCCAATGAGCTCGCTCAGGCGGGCCTAAGCATCTATGACTCCCTGCAGCCGCAATACGTCAGCACCACCAATCAAATGTTGTACGACGAACTTCGCTATTCTAAAAAACAAGCCCAAGACCTCAAAGTGCCCTTCGGTACCAAAAGCAACTGGCGCAGCATGACACTCAAATACAACGGGCCAGATCCTTGGGTAAATCCGGAGGTACTCGAAATGCAAAATTATTTGGAGCAAGGCAATACCTATAAAGAATATTACCTAGATCGCTCTTTTCGCTCGCTGGTGCAACTCGGCGTGTTCAGTTCTGTGAAGCCCTACATTGAAGAGGTGCCGGGTAGCAACCAACTCAATGTCCATTACTATCTAGAACCCGCCGAAAAACAATCCTGGGCTTTTGACCCTCGCTTTACCTCGAGTTTTGGTTTGCTGGGTGCTGCCGCTTCGCTCAACTACACCAACAAAAACGTATTTGGTGGCGCAGAACGCCTGACCTTTTCGCTAGGAGGCGGTTTTGAGTCGCAGCCGCCCGTTTTTGATGCCAACAGCGAGTCTCAGCTGGTTTCTGCGGGGCGTACGTTTAATACTTTTGAGCTCGGGCCTAGTCTCAAGCTAGATTTGCCAGGTTTGTATCCAACGCCGGTCAACCTCTTGGGCAAGCGCCAAAAACCCCGAACGGTCATTAGCACCGCCATGAACTTCGAAAAGCGCAATATTTTTGACCGCCGCGTGTTTCAGCTCAACTACACCTGGAAGTTTTTGGTGGGCAAAACCCAAGTTTTTCAGATGGGCTTGCCGGGTGCGTCTGTCATCAAATACGTCGATATTCAAAAATCGGCCGCATTTGAAGCGCAGCTCAACCAAATCAACGACCTTTTCTTGTTCAATACCTACAGCAACCAGTTCATTTGGCAAGATTTCAAATTCGCCTACGAATATTCCAACAAAGACAAAGACGACAAACCGGGGCAGAAAAAACGCTACAACGGCTCTCTCTATTTCAATAGTACACTAGATGCAGCTGGTAACTTGCTCTATGCGTTTCGCGCGCGACAAGACACCCTCAATGGGCAATATTTACTTGGCAAGCAACCTTATTCACAGTTTGTGCGCCTAGACAACCAATTCATCGCCTCCAAGCGCATGGTCGACAAAAGCACCTTGCATTTGCGCATGCATGCCGGTGCCGGTTTGTCTTACCGCAACTCCCAAACCTCGATGCCTTACGACTACAGTTTCTTTGGCGGAGGCTCTAACGACAACCGCGGCTGGAGAGCACGCGCACTTGGTCCGGGTGCCTACAAATACCACCTCGATACCAACCGCTTGGCCACCCAAATTGGCGACATCCGATTTGGTGGGGCCCTCGAATACCGTTTTGAGATGAGCAGTACGTTCAAAGGCGCTGTGTTTACAGATTTCGGCAACATCTGGACTTACCGCGAAGACCTCTCGCGCATGGGCAGTCAGTTCAATTGGCAAACGTTTATTCCGCAGCTTGCCATCTCTGCCGGCTTGGGCTTGCGCATGGACCTCGACTTCTTTATTTTGCGCCTAGATGTCGGGTTCCCGATCTTCGACCCTGCATTTGCCGATGGCGCTCGTTGGGTATTTCAAGACTTCAAAACCCGCGAAACCTACTACGCTGAAGGCATGCAACACTTCAACATGAGCCTCGATCAAGTCAAGGCCATTATGCCAAGGCCTTTCTTGCCGAATTACCTCAATTTTGGAATTGGTTATCCATTTTAACATGAAAAAAGTCGCTCCCTTTATTGTTTTGGTCTTCCTGCTCAGTGCTTGCATGAAAGGAGAAAAGGTAGACCTCATTGTGCACAATGCCAAAATCCACACCCTAGATCAATCCAATACCGTTCACGACGCCATCGCGATTCGCAACGGTAAAATTGTAGAAGTAGGGCCCGAGCGTCAAATCCTCAACAAATACCGTTCAGACGAAACCCTCGATGCACAAGGCAAAGAAATGTATCCGGGCCTGACCGATGCGCATGGGCACATGCTCATGTACGCCAAACAATTGCTCGGTATCGATTTGCGCGGCGTGCGCTCAGAGCTAGAACTCATGCACCGCTGTGAGCAATACAAAGCAAAGCATCCAAATCTGAAGTTTGTACTGGGGCAGGGCTGGGACCAAACGCTGTGGGCAGGTCAGCAAATGCCCACTAATGAGCTGCTCAATCGCATTTTTCCAAATATCCCGGTTTGTTTGTACCGCATAGACGGCCATGCAGCATTGGTCAATGATTATTTGATCAAGAAGAGCATGATACTCGATCACCTAGATGGCTTGAGTGGAGGTGAAGTTGTATTTCACAAATCAATTTTAGAGGGAAATCTCAGTTTTCCTGAGATCCTCAATTTACCCAGCGATTCCAATTTTGGCCAGAAAATCATTTTGCAAACCTACAAACCTACTGGTTTATTGATAGACAACGCCATCAATATCGTTCAACCTTTTGTTCCTAATTATTCAAAAAAAGAATACCTCAAGGCGCTTTTGCAGGTACAAGATGAGCTTTTTCAGTATGGCATCACTGGCGTTCACGAGGCCGGTATCGATTTTGAACACATTACCTGGTTCAAGCAACTCATCAAAAGTGGCCAATTGAAACTCAATTTATACGCCATGCTCATGGATGCGCCTGCCAACCGTCAATTTGCCCAGCAAAATGGGCCGTATCGCTACCGAAACCTCTACATCCGCAGTTTCAAATGCTTTGCTGATGGCGCTTTGGGTTCGCGCGGGGCCTTGCTCAAAGCACCCTATCACGACCACCCAAACAGTAGGGGCTTACTGCTCACCGAAGTGGCGCGCATGCAAAACCTCGCGCAGTTTTGTCTCAAAAATGGCTATCAAATGAATACCCACAGCATCGGTGACTCCGCCAATGCGCTGATTTTAGATCTATACGGCCGCGTATACGCCCAAAACCCCGATCACCGCTTTCGCATCGAACACGCGCAAGTCATCGATCCGCGCGACTTTCAAAAGTTTGCCAATTTTGCGGTGTTTCCGTCGGTGCAGCCCACGCATGCGGTTTCCGACGCCGATTGGGCCGAGGCGCGCCTGGGCAAAGCCCGCATGAAAGGCGCTTATGCCTACCGCACGCTACTGGGTCAGTTTGGCATGCTCGCCATCGGGACAGACTTCCCCGTAGAACAAACCAATCCTTTTTTAAGCATCCAAGCGGCCGTCAATAGACCCGCTCAAGAAGCGCTCACGCTCGAAGAAGTACTGCGCGGCATGACCATCTTTGCTGCTTTCGCCTCTTTTGAAGAAAATCGACTCGGCACCCTAGAAAAAGGCAAAGACGCCACCTTTGCCATCTTTGAATACCCCGTGAGTGCCACTGCTGGTCAAGTTCAAAATTACGCCTACCGAACATTCATCAAAGGTAAATGTGTTTTCAAGTTAGAAGCATTGTAAAAAAAACGGTAACTCAATTCCATTTTAAAAACCGAACGGAACATGAAAAATAGATGCTTTGGCTTTTTATTCCTTTTTCTTGCTTTTGCCAGCACGGCGCAAAGCCCGCAAAAAGACGTTTATTCTTTGGATCAACTGATAGACAATTGGCATTTAGCGGCAACGCAAGCCAACTTTGAGACCTATTTTGCGCTCACGAGCTCCAATTTTGTCTTCTTAGGAACGGCCCCCGGTGAGCGCTGGACCAAGTCTGAATTCATGTCCTTTTGCAAGCCTTATTTCGACAAAGGAAAAGCCTGGGATTTCAAGCCCAGTAATAGAAATTGGCAATTTGCTGCCGACGGAACCGTTGCTTACTTCGACGAAGATTTAGCTACTTGGATGGAGGGCTGCCGTGGCAGTGGTATTTGCGTTCTGGAAAATGGAGAATGGAAAATTGCCTATTACAACCTGACGGTGCTCATCGAAAACGAGAAAATCAAGTCTTTTATTAAACTACGCAAGCAATAATGTTTGTAGCCGATAACCGCGTAGCCAGTGCAAAGCACTATTTTTTTGATCAGTTAGCTGAATTGTTTTCCAACAGCGAGTGCAAGTCTATGTGGACCAACGTACTCACTACTTATTTTGGCTGGACACCTAGTGATATTTTACTGAAGGGCAACGAGCGTTTTTCGGAGTCAGACTTGTTGCGCATCCGTTCTGTTGTGAAGCGCTTGCAAGCGAATGAACCGTTTCAATATATCATTGGAGAAACCGAATTTGCCGGGTTGCTCCTCAAAACCGACCACCGCGCACTCATTCCAAGGCCCGAGACCGAAGAGTTGGTTGCGTTGGTTGCAAATTTAGGTCTGGCATTTGAAGCCGTCCTCGATTTGTGTACGGGTTCAGGCTGTATTGCACTGGCTCTCCAAATGAAGTTTCCAAATGCCAAGGTGAGGGGCCTTGATTTGTCGGCAGACGCCATTGCCCTTGCCAAAGAAAATGCGCAGCTCAATAACCTAGACCTCGCATTTGAAGTTGCCGATGTGCTGCATTGGAACCCCGACCAAACTTTTGATTTGATTGTTTCAAACCCGCCATATATCCCTTTTGAGGAGCAAGGTCAAATGCAGGCCAATGTACTTGATTTTGAACCCCACATGGCTTTGTTTGTCCCAGACAACGATCCGCTGTTGTTTTACAGTCGCATCATCGAAATTGCTCAAAAGTCCCTAAATCAAGAGGCTTATCTCGCTTTAGAAATTCACGAAAAATTTGCCCGCGAAACACAAGCGCTGTTTGCAGGGCTCGGCTTTAAAAATGTGACAATTCATACCGATTTGCAAGGAAAAGAACGCATGATTTTAGCGCAAAAAGCTTAATTTTAACCTATGGATCAAAAGGATATTCAGGATAAAATGCAGGCGCTAGCCACTGCGCTACATGCGCACAATCGCGCGTATTATGTACTCAATGATCCTCAGATCTCCGATTACGCTTTTGATATGCTCCTCAAGGAGTTAGAGGTTTTAGAAAGCCAATATCCCGCGCTTACCGACCCCAATAGCCCTACCAAGCGCGTCGGCGGAGACCTCACCAAAAAGTTCCAGACCAAAAAGCACCGCATCCCGATGCTTTCGCTCTCGAATAGCTACTCCGAGCAAGAAATCATCGAATGGGCAGAGCGCTGTCAGAAAACCCTGCAAGAGGCTTCTGAGTTTGTTTGTGAGCTCAAATACGACGGTGTAGCCATTGGCATGCGCTATCAAAATGGCCAACTGCAAGAGGCGCTCACCCGCGGCGACGGCGAACAAGGCGAGGAGGTTACGGCCAACGTGCGCACCATCAAAACCGTTCCGCTGCAATTGCAAGCCGATTTCCCTTCAGATTTTGAGATCCGCGGCGAAATCTTCATGCCCCAGCAAAATTTTGAACAACTCAACCAACAGCGCGAGGCGCAAGGAGAGCCTTTGTTTGCCAATCCGCGCAACACGGCAGCGGGAACGCTCAAACTTTTAGATTCCAAAGAAGTGGCCAAGCGCGGCCTCGATTGTTATTTATATGGCGTTCATGGCCTCACCGAACACGCTCAAGGTCATTTTGAGGCTGTAGAAGCCGCCAAAGCATGGGGCTTTAAAGTCCCAGACCCTGCGGCGCGCATGATCGAAAAGACGAGCAGTATTGACGGCATCATGGCTTTCATTCATTACTGGGACGCCCAGCGCGCCAACCTGCCTTTTGACATCGATGGCGTGGTCTTGAAAGTCAATTCTTTTGCCCAGCAGGCAGAACTTGGCCTCACCGCCAAATCGCCACGTTGGGCCATTGCCTACAAATTCAAAACCCAACAAGTAGAAACGCTCCTCGAGTCGGTGAGTTTTCAGGTGGGCCGCACCGGTGCCATCACCCCCGTAGCCAACTTAAAACCCGTGCAGCTCGGCGGCACCACCGTGAAGCGCGCCTCTTTGCACAACGCCGATCAAATGCAAAAATTAGATCTCTGCGCTTCAGATACCGTTCAGGTAGAAAAAGGCGGCGAGATCATCCCAAAAATTGTAGGTGTCAATTTAAATTTGCGAAAGTCTGAAGCGCGCATCCCTTTCATTGACAACTGCCCAGAGTGCGCAGCTGCGCTTGTTCGCACGGAAGGAGAAGCACAGCATTATTGCCCAAATGAACTGGGCTGCAGGCCGCAGGTGACGGGTAAAATCATGCATTTTATCAGTAGAAAGGCACTAAATATTGATGGTTTAGGTGAAGAAACAGTTGAATTAATGTATGCTAAAGGCCTAATTAAAAATCCTTTAGATTTGTATTCACTCACTTTTGATCAATTGCTTTCTTTGGAACGCATGGCCGAAAAATCTGCCAATAACCTGCTGCAATCCATAGCTGCATCCAAGCAAATTCCCTTCGAGCGCGTGCTCTTTGGCTTGGGTATTCGCTTTGTTGGCGAAACCGTAGCTAAAAAATTGGCCCAACATTTTGGCAACCTGAGCGCACTCATCGGTGCTGACTCAGAAGCACTCTTGGCCGTCGATGAAATCGGCGATAAAATAGCCAGTTCTATTTTGGCTTATTTTTCGAATCCCCTACAACTTGAGCTAGTCCGCGGACTACAAGCCGAAGGTTTGCAATTTGAAACTGCTCAAAAGGCCAAAGATTCAGACTTGCTCGAGGGCAAAACTTATGTCATTTCAGGTACTTTTGAAACCTTTAGCCGCGACGAACTCAAAGAACTCATTGAAACCAATGGGGGTAAGGTAGGCTCTTCGGTATCGGCTAAAACACACTTTTTAATCGCCGGAGCCAACATGGGGCCTGCCAAATTGCAAAAAGCTACCGACTTAGGTGTAACTTTGCTCTCAGAAAACGACTTCATCAAACTGATTTCAACGTGAGTACGCGCAGCATTTGGGAGCAACTACAGCATATTGCCATCGTCTGGACCTACCAAGACGAGCAGCAAATGCGCGACTTCGTCAAGGCGATAGACGCATTGTTGCTGCAAAAGAAATTTGCCCACGCACTCATAATTGTCAATATCCCCAAAGACCTCGACAAAAAAACACTTCCGCCACATTTTTTAATTTATTATAACTCCCCAGCCGATTATTCGCTGTTTGGCAAGCTCAAAGATGTGCAGCTAGAGGCAGAATTGCACAAAAACTACGATCTTTTGTTGTGGTTTGGCTCACCAGATGTTAAAATCAAAGGCTTATTGCACCAAACAAACATCAAGCAGTGGCTTGGCATCAATGAGGTTGATCCGCTTTTTGACATGTTGCTCAATACCCAGCAAACCACTCCTGCTGGCCAACTCGAATTCATCCAACACACCCTTCAACGCATTCAATCATGAAAACATTCAAAGGCTCAGGTGTCGCGCTCGTGACGCCATTTCTCAGCGATGGCAGCATCGATTTTCAAGCACTGCAACAACTCGTTTCGTTACAAATCAAAGGAGGCACAGACTTTTTAGTGGTTCAGGGCACCACAGGCGAATCGCCCACTTTGAGTCAGGACGAAAAACGCAAGGTGTTGGATACCGTATTGGAGGTCAATAATGGCCAGTTGCCAGTTGTTTATGGCATTGGAGGCAACAACACCGCTGGCTTAGCAGCGCTTTTCCAAAATTTACCAAGTGGTGTGGACGGCATTTTGTCGGTTTCGCCTTACTACAACAAACCAATTCAAAAAGGCATCGTGGCGCACTTCAAGCAAGTGGCCTCTTTTACCGATTTACCCATCATTCTCTACAACGTTCCGGGCCGCACAGGTTCTAACATGAGCGTAGAAACCACCCTAGAGCTGGCCGAAATCCAAAATGTTGTGGCGGTCAAAGAAGCTTCTGGCAACATGGAGCAAATCATGGATATCATTCGCCAACGCAAACCAGGTTTTGGCGTGCTTTCCGGCGACGACAACCTCACCATGCCACTCATCGCAGCTGGTGCCGATGGTGTCATTTCTGTAGTGGCCAATGCTTTTCCGGAGCGCTTTTCGCAAATGGTGCATGCCTCCATGGAAGGTAACTTGGCCCTCGCTAAAGCAGCGCATTACGACTTGTTTAACGTCACCAAAATGTTCTTTGAAGAAGGAAACCCGGGTGGTGTCAAGGTTGCACTTACTGAAAGAGGCCTGATGCAAGAAACCATGCGCATGCCGCTTTACCCAGTATCAGCGGGCTTGCGCAGCCGCATTCAAGCAGAGACCAAGCGTTTGTTGGCTTCGCACTAATGGTAAAGTTCGTTTTTGCTTGTTTATTTTTTGGTTTGGGCTTGTATGCTTGTAACAATGGCGCTCCGCTCAAATCAAAAGGTAAGCCCCTTTCGGTTGTTCCTACAATAAAGGAGCAAAGCAAATACGCCAATGTACATCCCGATTTAGTCGATATCCAACAACGCCACTCCAAAATTCAAATTGACCTCAAATACACGACTACCGCTAATTTTTTAGGCGAAAAATTATATGCAAAAATCGACAAGGCCTACTTGCAAAAAGATGTCGCTGAGCGCTTGGCAAAAGTGCAAAAAGCATTGGAGCGCAAGCACCCGGGTTATCAACTTTTGATTTACGACGCCTTGCGCCCGGTTGCAGTGCAGCAAAAAATGTGGGCAGCCCTCGATTCGCTGCCCCTAGTGGAGCGCGCTAAATTTGTCTCTAACCCTAAAAACCTGAGCTTGCACAACATGGGCGCAGCCATAGACCTCACTATCCTAGATGCCAAAGGCAAGCCGCTCGACATGGGCGCAGGTTTTGACGACATTCGGCACATCGCTTATCCGATCTACGAAGATTCATTTTTGAGAACAGGTCAACTGACCTTGTTGCAAGTTCAAAATAGAAAACTCTTGCGCAGCGCCATGCAAGCAAAAGGGTTCAGGCAACTCCCCACCGAATGGTGGCATTACAACGCCTGCAGTCGGGACGAAGCCAAAAGCAAATACAAGGTTTTTTACACCGAAAACGATATTTTTACAACACCAACATCAAATTAAAGCGCATGAAATCAATTTTACTTTCTGTCCTAGGCCTTATTTTGGGCGCAATCACCAACGGAATACTCGTTCAAATCGGCTCTAGCGTCATTGAGGCGCCTTTAGGACTTGATTTATCGACGGAAAAAGGTTTGGCTAAAGCCATGCCACTCATGGAATTCAAGCATTTTGTTTTTCCTTTTTTGGCGCATGCACTGGGTACTTTTGTAGGTGCTTTTTTTGTGAGTAAAATGCGCGTGAACCGCACTTTGATCAACGCCATGGCGATTGGATTTGCTTTTCTTGCCGGTGGTGTCATGATGGTACTCATGCTACCCGGCACCCCAGTGTGGTTTATCTTAATGGATTTAATTGTGGCTTATTTGCCGATGGCTTACCTTGGTTATCGCTTGGGACAGCGCTAGTTATTCGATTGGGCCCTGCTGAAAAATGAGCCGTCCTGGCCGCGTGTAGGGAATGAAATACTTGAAGTCTAGGCCAAAACCCGAGGCATTGACTTCGCCATAAGCTGTCTGACTGAAGTTTTCAAATCGATATTGCGACAATAGCACAAATGCGGGTTGTACCTGCACAAAAGCAGTTGCGCCTAGATAGTAAACACCCAGTTTTTTATTGCGGTACTCAAAACCAATGCTGGCTCTGAAATCGAAGCCTAATTTTTTGTTGATTTCTACCAAACCCACTTGTCTGAACTCGTGTTTATCCGACGGATTGACGTAAGTGGCTACGCTTGAAGGTTTGTAGAGAATGGCGGCGCCCAGTGCGGCGTTTGCAAAAATGGAGCGGCTGAGTTGGATGCCGATATTGCCTTGGATTGGGATTTCGAACTGTACAAAACGCAGGCGCTGCGCGACGCTGAGGGCGCTGTCGGTGCGGGTACTGTTGATGCTGAAATTGCGTTGGTTGTAGTAGAGGCCAGTTTCTAAGGAAATGAGGTCGGTGAGGCCGTAGCGCAGTACGCCACCAAAGGTGTAGCCGTCTGTGGGCGTGAGGTTGGTCTGGAGCACGCTATCCGAGAATTTCTGTAGCCCTGATTGCATTTGCTGCATGGGCGCAATATGGCGGTAATGAAAACCAAAATAGTTGGGTTTGCCCAATTGATTGTAGGCCTGAGACCAAATCAAAAGCGGCGAAACAACACAAAACAAGAGCAACAGACGCATACGCAAAGAAACGAAAATTTGATCGAAAGGGGGAGTTATTCGGTGATCCAGGTGCAATTGTATTCTAAAGGGCGGCGGTGCTGGTTGCTCGGCCATTCAATAGCTGGGTAGCCAATGTAAAACAAGCCCAAGCACTTGTCTTTTTGGTCTAAACCGAGAAATGCGTTCATTTCTTGGGTATAAATCAGTTTTGGAGTGGCCCAAAAGCCGCCCAAGCCATAAGCCGTGCAGCTCAGGTGCAAGTTTTGGATGGCACAAGCCACGGCTTCAATTTCTTCAATCTCGGGTATTTTTTCGCTTTCCTGTCTTTTCATACATACGGCTACCACCGCAGAAGCGAGCAGCGGGCGGCGGAGCATTTTGGCGAGTTTGGCGTCGTCTTGTTGTGCTTCAGGTGTCAATTGTAGGTAGGTTTGCCCTAAAAAAGTACTGAGTTTTTGACGGCCTTCTTCCATAAAAACCTGAAAGCGCCAAGGTTGGGTGTTGCCATGGGTTGGGGCCCATTGCGCGTTGTTGAGCAATAGTTCAATCTGCTCTTGATGGACCTTTCTGTCCGAAAATTGTTCGGGGTAGATGGTACGTCTAGAACGCATGAGTTCATTGATTTCAGAAAGATTGAAGCGCATCAGAATTGTTTTTTTACAAAATTAGGATTTACTAACTTAGTGGATGCATTTCAGCTTGTCATTCTTCATTTTTTTAGCGCTCAACACGTCTTTCTTCGCCCAACAACAGTTTTCTGGTTTTGAAAAAGCACTCAGCGGCGAAAACATCACCTATTTTTCGCCTTTTCGGGAATTTGCTGATTTGGCTTTATTGACGCGTTGCAATGGCGCTTCTCCCATCGAATTTGAAGCTGCTGAATCAAATAGTCAAGACGGGAAGGTTCATTATCAATTTTTGATCGGCTTTTCGAATGGCACAAGCGGAGGAGACCGCCTTTTTGACGTGTATTTAAATGACAGTTTGCTCTTTACTTTTCAAACAGAAAAGAACTGGGTTGAGCGCAACTCCTTACAGTACGAAAGTATATTTGCTCCCCTATCTCAGATGAGCTTTACGCTGCTCGAGAAAGACATTAACAAAGACATGTTTGGCTACCTCGATATGGAACTGCCGGCAAATCAGCAGGGTAAGCGCCAATTTAAGGTGGTTGGTCGGGATCTGCAAAGCCGCGATTGGCTCATGGTTTTTCAATACAAAGCCCAAACTAAAGTAAAAGTGCAGGCCAGTGCGCTCGTGCTCAGAGCGGAGCAAAAGCGTCCGGTGAATGTGCAATGTTTGATCCAAGAGGGGGTAGATAGTATTTTATTTTCCTCTGCTTATTTTGCGTTTCAAAAACAATTCAAACCCGGTTATCAGTACTTGACAATACCTGCGTATCCGGCAGATTTTGTTGGAGTCGATACCTTGCGTTTTCGGGCTTATGCCGCAGGGCAAGTCAGCATAGATTCACTCATCGTACTCGATGTCAAGCCCATCAAAGATCTTACTTTTCATATCATCCACCACTCGCACAACGATATCGGTTATTCGCATTTACAATCCGACGTCGCTAAAATCCAAACAGAAAATATCCGGTCGGCCTTGCGCTGGATTGCAAAAGGTGGAGTGGGTGACATCCAGCCCATTTGGCATATAGAATCGCTGTGGGCTGTTGAGAATTTCTTAAATGAAGCGAGCCCAGCCGAAGCGCTCCAGTTTGTGGCGGCCGTCAAGAAGGGCAACTTGGTGCTGTCTGCCAATTACGCCAATTGCCTTACTGGCCTCATGCGCCCCGAAGAATTCACTTGGCTCACTGCCTACGCACGCCACTTAGAACAGAAATATGGCTTGCATGTTTCAAACGCCATGGTGACCGACATTCCGGGGCAAACCTACGCTGCTTTTGAGGCGTATGCGCAGCAGCAAATTCCTTATTTATCATTGGGTCCCAATTACGTGGCCAATCATGCCGATCATGGAGACCGAGTAGGTGGGGTCATTCACGAAACCGGCGACCAACCTTTTATGTGGCAGTCAAAAACAGATAGCACCCAACATCTTTTCGTCTGGACCGCTGGCAAAGGCTACTCGTATTTTCACAATATTCCCGCAGGCCAACAATTTTTTGAGTGGGAAAAGCGCCTCTCTGCCTATGCACAAGAGCTGAATGCTTATCCATATGATGTCGTGCAACTGCGCTACACCAAAAATGCAGACAACGGCCCGGTAGACACCACGCTTTGTGCATTAGTCGCCTCATGGAATTTGAAGTACAGTTCACCTCAATTGGTCCTTTCCAATTTAGATACCTTGTTTTCGAATTTTTTAAAGAAATATAAAGAAGATTTACCAGTTCAATCAGGTGAAATCAGTCCGTATTGGGAAGACGGCGCGTACTCCACAGCCGCCGAAGAAATCCAGGCCAGAAGGCTGGTTCAAGAAGTCATCGCGTTTGAAAAAGAAAATCCAACAATGCGCTCAAGCCTAGAAATCGAGCGCATCCACCGCAACCTCATTTTATTTCAAGAACACACCTGGGGCGCTTGGTGCAGCATTTCAGCGCCAGACGTCTATTTCACTACCGAACAATGGCGCATCAAGAAGTCTTTTTTAGACAGCGCACAGACACATTTCGACGCACTCAAAGAAATGTTCAATTGGGCAGCTCCAAGTGGCGTTGCTACACAGAGTGCCTTTAAACTCAAATGGGGCAAAGAGGTATCTGGCATTCGTTCCATGAAATGGCAGGGCCAAGAGTTGCTCCGCCAAGATTCATTAGGTTTAGGAGGGCTCATCTATAGTTTGGGTATTGCACCTCAGCTCAATGCTATTTTGCGACCCGCGCAAACGGAGCAAAAAACAAATAGGCAAAATTTCGAGCATCCCAATTTAAATGTTCGATTGGAGGTTTGGCCCAGCGCTGCACCAAACGAACTCATTTTGCACTACACCATCGATAAAAAAGCCATCCGCAACAAAGAAGCGCTGCATATTTGCCTGCCCTTCCAACTCGACAACCCATCCTTGACCTACGGCGAAAAAACATTGCTTCATTACCCTGCAGACCAACTCGCGGGCTCCAACAAAGAATTCATTTGCGTTGGGGATCACTTCATCCTTCAAGACAAAAAATTCAAAATAACCGTCTTCACTCCCGACTGCAACCTCATCGAAATTGGCCAGCCCATCGACGAACAACAACAGGCGGGCGCTAAGGTCTGGACCCGTCAAAGTCAAGATGTGTCAAAGCTCTATTTGTATGTCTTCAATAATTACTGGCACACCAACTACAAAGCCGATCAAAGCGGTGTTTTTGAGGTAAATGTTTTGGTGAGGGTGGAGGAGAAGTAAGGAGGTTCAAATTTCGCTCCGTCAGGAGGTGTGTTGCGAAACATGTACAACGCGGCCATTTTTAAAATCAATGTCTAAGTGGTCAGGGTCCATGCTGAACAACCCAGGTGGGGTGCCTACGTAATAACTCCAGCGGTCTATGCCTGATTCTTCG
>JANQWC010000003.1:21234-127932 GCA_030730025.1 Crocinitomicaceae bacterium | reverse complement strand
TGGTTTTCATGCTCGCTGCAGTCAGTTCTAAACTGCGGTTGCCATTTCCGTGGCCGTCTAGGCGCGTGATTTGTGGTGATGAACCGTAGGCAACCAACTGCTGCGTACCACCCGCCTCTGGCATCGGGTTATGCGGGATAGCGGTTACAGGTGCAATTGCAGTACCGTCAAAATTAAGGCGGCTAGAGATGAAAGGAATTTTCTGGCCATCTAAAAGCAATGGATCGTTAGGATCGTATTCTTTGAATTGGTTGTATGCGTAGGCAACTGCAACATAGTAATATTGCTTATGGTTGACAAGCGCACGCGCACCTTGTGCAAAAGCATCTTCTTTCACAGAGAAAGAGTGGCTGATACCGTTGTTTTCGCCGTCTACTTTTTCTACAGGAACGGAGAATCCGAGAGCTTCATCAAATTCAAAGTTGATGATTCTTGAAATATTGTTTTTGATGTCACACTGGGCAACCAAACGTGCTTTATCTGGGTCGGTGATATCTGCAATGGAAACATCTTGTGCTTTCAATTGGAAGATTTGGTATCCTTCAAAACGGTAGAAGCGGTCTACGCTAGGGTCTGTGATATTGATTTCATCCAACTCTTCATATGCTTCTTGGTAGTTATTAGAAGAAACAGGGTTGTCGAGCATCAAAATCAATTCATTTTCCAATTCTTGGATAATGAGACGTGGTGCGTCTGGCGGAGAGAGGATTTTGAAACAAGCATCAAATAAAGCCTGCGCTTTGGTATCTGCACGCTTCATTGCTTCGACAGAGGCCATCAGGCCACCGTCGGTGCTGCGGCCATAAACGATACCAACTGTAATGTTATTGATGGCACCTGGACGCAACGTAAACGGACCTGCTGACTGCACGAAACGACGGTCACCAGAAGGGTTGTTACTTGTAGTTTCATCCCATCCGTTAGGGAAGCTAGATGACATGTCTTCACCTTGCGTAGACCAATGTAGTGGATCTGATGCGCCTGGGAACATGTAGTCAGACAGCGTTTGAGAAACACCAGTCGAACCTGCGTAACCTAAACCACCGTAGAACATTTCAGAACCGTTGGCCCACTGCCCTTCCATGAAGTTGTAGAACTCAGCGGCCGGACCTGGGTCATTGTAAGGGTAAGCAGATGTAGATGTGTAATAAGTGAATCGACGCATACCAAAACGCTCGTTATCGATGATGCCATCTGAGTAACCAATACCGATTCCTTTGTAAACGATACCGTTGTTGGCAAGTGCGTCTACAACTGTAGGTACAACCTCGGTTTGTGTAGCCTCATCGTAATAAGGACCTGGGTTGTCAATGCCATCTGCATCTTGGTAAGGACCTTCGAAGAAGTCACAACCAATGGCAGGTGGGTTTTCACCGTAACCGAGTTTACCACCATCAGATTCATCGAGGAGGTCACCGTTGTACATGTAACCCAAACCACGAGAGACATCACAACCGGTGTAGTCATCGGCGTAATTACCGACGTCGGCATCTAAATATTGAGAGAAGTATGTGTTGTAAAGTGTTTGGGTACCGCGGTTGATGAGTTCGTAGTTGTAGAACGTCATGCGGTTCACTTCGTCGTTTGTGGCGAAAGAGAATGCTTGTGCGCGGATCTCCATACCAATTGGGTCACCATTTGTTTCGGTGTGGATGTTTCCTTTGTCGTTGAATACCCACCAATGCGTTTCGTCACCGTAAAGTGAGATGCGGCGGTCGATACCACACTCGATGTCGTCACGACCTAAGATGTCGTCGTACCAAGGGTGGTCACCGTTATCTGGGTTGTAGTTTCCGTCTTGGTCGCGGTCGTAGAAAGGTGCTAAGAAATAATCTTGACCTCTTGAAACGTCACCGTGAGCAGGCCATCCGTAGATGCGGTTGAGTTCGTCGTTGGTTGGTGCTGTGATTTCGTCGCAACCTTCGGTGGTTACACCTGCGTTACACTCCCACCAAATGTTGAATTTGACGACCTCAGCTTTTCTGATGGTGTAAAATTTATCGTAAGCGATACATTGGTCTGGATCGATGTTGGCCTCACCAAAATCGCGAATGGCGTCGTCGCCAACCGGATTAAGTGGGTTAAAATTACCAGAGCCTGGAGTAACCGTAAGCGGGCCAGGCCAGAAGTCGTTACCAGAGCGGTAGCGCAATGCAGCTAATTTGAGCTGTCCGTTGACGTCGGTACCACCCATCCAGAGTGCGCCTGCGTAAATTGCAAAGCGGTTACTTCCTTTTGGAACTTCATAGGCGGCTACACCAGCAGCACGGTTTTGGAACATACTTCCTCCCTGCTCGATGAGCGCAGAAACATCGTTGAACTTCATAGTCAACTTAGCTGTTGCTGGGCTACAATTAGCCTTAGGCTTGGCGGTAGGTTTGTAATCTTTGTCATTTGGGCCTAGGTAAGCAAATGCCTGAGAGCAAGTTACAGTTAGACCAATAAACGCGGCAATGAATTGCTTTTTCATAATACTTCGTTAAAGCTTCTTAAAAATCAAATTTTACTCCCAAACGAATGGTTCGGGGTACACTGATGTTAAACGGATTTTGAATCTTCATGGTGTAGTAGTCACGGAAAGATTGCTCATCTATTTGGTTTTGAATAGACGTTTGACTCGCTGCAGCAGCAAGATAGCCGTCGTCGTCCCAGTTACCTGTTGCACGGTAAACGTTCAAGACATTGAACTGGTTGAACAAGTTGGTAGCACGCACATAAACTTGCAAGAAGGCTGTTTTCTTCTTGTTGTCTTTGTTTCCATACTCAATGTTAATGGTTTTGTCAGCTTGGATATCCAAACGGTATTGCCAAGGTAAACGAGAACCGTTTAATGTACCGTTGATACCTGCATTGAGATTTCCGATACCCTCATCTGTGATGAATGTTTGAGAAGAGTAAGGTGAGCCAGAGTTCACGTTTGCAATGAGGTTCAAGCCTGCGTTTTCAAAAATGCGCGTTTTGCCAATCATTGGGCCGTTGTAGTCTTGACCTTCTCCGTAACGGTAGTCAAAAGTGAAGTTAAATGCATGTCGCTGATCGTAGCTGTAAGGGAAGATCACACGCAAGTTAGGTAAGCCAGCGTTGACAAGTGCAGACATTGAAGTCGCATCTGAACCTGTACCATCGGCAAACTGCAAGGTATAGTTGGCGGTCATGCGGATGTTCCCTGTCTGACGCATGTCGTAAGCAACAGTTAAACCTTTTACGGTACCGAAGTCACGGTTTCCAAAGGTTTTGTAAGTTACAGGATAGGCCTCGAAAACGTTGATCAACTGAACGTTGTCGCGTTGCTCGCGGTAGAAAGCAGAGATTTTGACGGAAGACGTACGCGTCACTACTTGTTGGAAACCAAGTTCGTAATCTACTGTTTTTTCTGGCAACAAATTGGCGTTGTTGATAACGGCGTTGCGCGTTTGAATGAATTGGTATTCGTAAGGGTTAAAGCGGAAGCCATTAGTTGGACGCTTCGTTAAGATATCGTAGTGCGCAAAGAAAGACGCCTCTTCTGAAATTGGGAACGAGAACGCGATACGCGGCATGATGTTGACTTGAGCTTTGTAGTCTTCAAATGCGTCAGCTGTTGGTGTCTCGAGCGAAGGATCTTGCAACCAAGGTGCAATACCTGCTGCGCCACGGATTTTAGATGGGTCTTCGATTGGCGTACCGGTAGCGTCGTACCATTGTGAACCGTTTCTGAAACCGTTAATGCTAGATGGGTTGTTGACATCATTCACATAGACAACGTAGTCATCGCCCATACCTTCTGGTAGGTCAACCCAAGCGTATTGGTTCGGGTCGTTGTTTGCCAATGCTCTAGCTTCTTGTACTGTTTTGGCAGTATAAAACAAGTAAGGGTCCTTTAATACTGGTTGGTTGGCATCGAAGACGTCTACACGTACACCGACGTTGAAGACGATGTCTTTGAAGGCAAATTTATCCATGATGTATCCAGCCATGTAAATTGGTTGGAAAGCACCTACAGAACGCTTGAAGTTGCCGTTTTCATCAAATTCGTTGAAGTATTTGTTGATATCGGTGTTGCCGCGAACTTTTTTACCAGTGTGGTCATAACCCCAATAAGAAACATAAGATTGTCCACTGTTGAGGAGTTCATCAGGAGAGAACATGTCAAACTGGAACAAGTTTGGATCGTATTGATCGATATCGATAAAGTCAGTGCCTGCTGGGTTGTAACCTAGTTTCTGACGCAGGTTGTAGTCGAAGAAAGATTGTTGGTCGTTGTTGTCTTGACCGCCGTACTCACCTGTTCCGGTTTGGTAGGCATCACCTGAGTTCAAGCGGTTGTAGGTAATTGCTTTGAATGAACCAGAGTCGGTAACGACACCAGAATTGAGGTCGAGCTCTTTGATGTGGAAGTTAGCTAACTGGCGTGCAATAGACCAAATGCTTGATGGCCCGTTGTCTCCGCTTGTCCAGCCGCGGTCTACGCGTTGCTCGTATTCAAAACCTAAAGAGATAGAGTGGTCGCCGAGTACAACAGAACCCGCACCTGTGACGCGGAATTGGTCATTTTCTGATTTACCGAAACCATTAGATGGTGCACCGATGTTGGCCCAGATACCATAAACACTATTAGGTAAGTCACCGTTGCGAAGTGCGTTACCTTGTTGGATTTGGAAAAGGTTTTCGTAACGGCCAATTGGGTTGCCTTCGTAGATGTTGTAGTATTGTGTGGTGATGGCTGCCAATGCTGAATTGGTTTCAGATGGTGTGAAGTCTACTTCTACATCACGGAAACCGTTATGGACATACATTTGTGTTGCCGGATCGAATTCGTAAGACGGAACTCTTGTGGTAACGAACTTACCAACGTGGCCATAATTAAAGATGTTGTATTTGTGGTTCGGGTCGTAAGACTCGTTGAAAGACTTAGAGTAGTCTACCATCAAGCTGTAAAGAGCAGACTTGATTTTTGAACTTGAGCCCTCGCGATCGTTGTTGAAACGCTGTGTGAGGCGCCCGTAAACGCGGTAATCTAGGTTTTTACTGACTCCGTAGTTGGTGAAGTTGAGTAAGGACCCCCCGTAACCGTAAGATGTACCTTGGAAATAGTTGAGGGATCCACCAAATTGAAGGTTGACAGATGGCCCCGTATTGACGTCGATTTTACCAGATGCAGAAAAGACGTTGTTGCGGGCGTTCATGCGCCAGTCTGTTTTTTCGAAGTCGTCGGCTCTGAGGAAGAGTGCGTTGTGGAAAGTACCAAAACCAGTAGAGGTTGGGCGCAATGGATTGGCAAGAAGTTCTTCGCGCGCATCTTTGGTGATGCGGTATGAACCACCTGCAAGTGGACGTGAGTCTAGTTGGTCTGTGTAGTTGGCAGATACCAAGAAACCTAAGCGTGGACGGGTTTTGTTGCCAGCGGAGTCGCGCTGCATCCAAAGTGGCCCCGACAACATACCTTCTACAAGGTTGTAACCAAACTTATCTAAACCAAGGACTTTGCCATCGTAGCCGTTCGGATCTGCTCCATTGAGGTAGATACCAGAACTAACGGCCTCTAAACTTCCGAAATAAACCGAAGATGGGCCTCTTGTTGTGATGGAGATGATACCACCGGTAACGTCGCCGTAGTTGGCAGGAACACCACCAGTGATGACCGAAACTTCTTCGAGTGCTGACTTAGGAAGGTTGGAAGAACCGCGCACTTTGATACCATCTATATAAAAGTAAGTTGCATCTGAGCGCGTACCGCGAACAGAAATTGCACCTGAACCTTCATTGACATTTACCCCACCTACTGTTCCAGCAACGGCAGTTGCAGAACGCGCTGGGAGGCGAGCGATGTCTTCGCGGGTTACTGTAGCACCAGAAGCACCACCATCTCTATCGATGAGTGGAACTTTGTAGCGGACTACTTTTACTTCTTTGGTCTCTTGCGTTTTGGTCGTCAAGGTCAGGTTGTCCAAGAAAGTGATGCGATCTGGAGAAATAGAAACACTCTGCATGGCGAGGTTTTGATAACCCCCCTCAGCGTTTCTTACCTCTACATCGTAAGAGCCCGGCTGGATACCACTGATCTGGAATTTACCCTTATCATCGGTAATTGCACTACCGCGTAGCGCACCTGCTTGCTTCAACAAGACCTTACTAAACTCCAATGGAGCTTTAGTTGCTTCATCCGTCACGGTACCGCGAAGCGTACCAAGACCCGATTGTGAAAATGCATAAGTGCTTACAAACAAAACACTTAAAAACAATAATTTCAGTCTACCCACCATATGAATGCGTATAAATTTTACTAATTCTCGTTTTTTAAAGATTGTAAATATAGAAAAATCCATAGTCTTAACATAAAATTCATCAAAAATCTATCAGATGTTTGCGCATCTTTGTGCAATTATCAAGCATTACATTGAGATGTACGACCTCTTCGAATTCAAACAACCAAATCTTCAATTTGCCTTATTAAAGGCAGATGCAGTTGATTTGGAAGCTACCGTTCTTTTTTCAACAGAAAATGCGCTGCTCAACACCCGTTCAAATCCTAAACGCAAAAAAGAATTTTTAGGGGTGCGCTACCTCCGTAACCAACTGAATATCAATTCGCCAATTTTTTATCATCCGAGCGGGAAGCCCTACTTTCCTTCGTCGGAACAAGCGCTCTCTATTTCACATAGCAAAGATTATATTGCTTTAGCAAGTGCAGCATTTCCAATCGGAATTGACATCGAACAAAAAGATCGAGACGCAGCAAAAATCATCAATAAATTTGCTGCTGAGGATGAAAAAGTTTTATGTCAGAATGATCTTCATGTTTGGTACTTGCAATTGTGGTGTGCCAAAGAAGCGATTTACAAATTAGTCGGGATAGAAAACCTATCTTTCAAAAATGAAATCCATATTCACACTAAGCAAAAAAAAGAGGAAACAACATTTTTGAGCGCAACTGTTGATCGGGGCACTCAAAAGCATGAGATTGAAGTGCAATTGCGACAAACAACTGAACTACATCTGGCCATCGCTTATTTTAAAGCTGTGCCTTGAGGCTCATGTCTAGGGCCTTGACAGAATGTGTTAGAGCACCTACCGAAATGAACTGTACGCCCGTTTCGGCATAAGCCCTAATTGTTTCTTCGGTAATGCCGCCTGAGGCTTCTGTTTCGACAGTTGGTGGGATCATGGTTAAAGCCACTTTGAGTGCTTCGGGAGTGAAATTATCTAACATGATGCGGTCGTAGGGTTGGGCAAGCGCCAAGAGCTCCTGAAGCTCATCCATAGACCTGACCTCTACCTCTACTTTTAAATCTAATTTTTGATCTTGGAGATACGCATGTGTGCGCTCGAGGGCCGCACGCAAACCACCAGCATAATCAATGTGGTTGTCTTTGAGCATGATCATGTCGTAGAGCCCAAAACGATGGTTGGAACCGCCGCCTATTTTAACGGCATATTTATCTAAAAAACGCAAGCCAGGCGTGGTTTTACGCGTATCTAGCAAAGTGCAATTTGTCCCCGAAATAAGCGAGACGTAATGCGCTGTTTTGGTCGCCACACCGCTCATGTGTTGCATGCAGTTCAAAAGCAAGCGCTCGACCGCTAAAATAGAACGCGCCGAGCCCTCTATAGTAAATGCAATTTGGCCGTAAGTGACGCGGTCGCCATCTTTTAGAAATGTGGTCATTTGCAGACTTGGGTCGTAAATTTCACAAATTCTTTGGGCGACTTGCATGCCTGCCAATACACCCGCTTCCTTGATCAATAAAACCGCTTTTGACTGAGCCGATAAAGGCACACAAGCCATTGAGGAGTGGTCGCCATCTTGGATATCCTCCTTTAAGGCAGATTTGATAAATTCATCTAGCATGCAACAAAGATAAGAAGAGCGAGATATTCCGCACAATGTTTCTAATTTTGAACCATGATTTCCAAAGACCAACTAGCCGATAAAGTAAATACGCTCCCGCACAATCCAGGAGTGTATCAGTTTTTGGATCAAAATGGCAGCATTATCTACGTGGGCAAGGCTATTGACCTTAAAAAACGCGTCAGTTCCTACTTTCAAAAAGAGCATTTAGACGGCAAAACGCGCACTTTGGTGAAGCTCATTTGCGATTTGCGCTTTACAGTTGTTCAGAACGAACTCGATGCCTTGTTGCTCGAAAACAACCTCATCAAAAGTTACAAGCCACGCTATAACGTCTTGCTCAAAGACGACAAAACGTACCCTTGGATTGTGATCAAAAATGAAGCTTTTCCGCGGATTTTTCCGACCAGACGCAAGTTCAATGATGGCTCTACTTACTACGGCCCCTACCCCAACGTCAAGCAAATGCATCAATTGCTGGCACTCATTCGCGAGCTTTTTCAGATCAGGACTTGTGCACTCGACTTGCGGACACAAAAACTAGAACAGCGCAAATACAAAGTATGTCTTGAATATCATATTGGCAAATGTGCTGGGCCGTGTGAAAACCTACAGACGCAAAGTGCATATAACCAAACTTTGCAAGCCATCCGCCTTTTGTTGGAAGGCAAAAACTTTTCGCTGATTCAGCAACTCAAAAAAGATATGCTGGCCCATGCCAGTACCCAAGCATTTGAGGCTGCGCAACGCTGCAAAGAACTCATCGATGCCCTCGGAAAATACCAAGCCAAATCGATGATGGTATCGGATCACACGCAAAATTTTGACGTGTGTTATGTCGAAAAAGCACAGCCTGATGCCTGGCTGAGTTACCTCGTTATTTGTGAGGGAAGTATTGTCCATGCCTACACTTCAAAGGTGTCCGATCCGCTAGATGTACCGCTCGAAACATTATACAGACAGGTGATTCCGCAACTTCGAGGGCATTTTGAAAGTAGCTCCAAAGAAATTGTTGTGGGCCTCAATGAGCCACTCTTATTGGCCGATGCCAAAAGTTTGTTTCCTAAAATTGGCGAAAAAAAGCAACTGCTCGAAATGGCCATGAACAACGTACGGCACGCACAGCTTCAAGTCCGAAAAGCAGCCATGAACAAGAGTACCGCTGTTCAAAATGCACCTATGCAAGCTGTTTTAGAACTGCAGAGTGCCCTTGGTTTATCTAAGCCGCCGCTACACATTGAATGTTTCGATAACTCGAACCTACAAGGCACCAATCCGGTCTCGGCTTGTGTTGTTTTTAAGAATGGCGCACCCAGCAAAGCAGACTACCGCCACTTCAATGTGAAAACGGTAGTGGGGCCAGATGATTTCAGCACCATGAAAGAGGCCATTAGCAGACGCTACAGCCGCTTGAAAGCCGAAGAGCAGCCACTACCCGACCTGATCATCATTGACGGCGGCAAAGGACAGCTTAGCGCCGCGCTTGAAGCCATAGAGGAGCTAGGCTTGCAGCACGAGCTCAAACTCATTGGTTTGGCCAAAAGATTAGAAGAACTTTACAAGCCGGGGTTCTCTCGATCTTTGATCTTGGACAGAAGATCTTTGGCCCTAAAATTAGTGCAGCAGCTCCGGGACGAAGCACACCGTTTTGGCCTGAGCCATCACCGCAACCGACGCAGCAAAACTGCTGTGGGTTCGGCACTCGATCAAGTGAAGGGCTTGGGGCCAAAAACAATTGAAGCGCTCTTCCATGAATTCAAATCTATGGCAAAAATGAAGGCGGCCGAACCAGAACTCATCGCAAAAAAAATAGGAGCTGCAAAAGCAAAACTCCTATTTGAATTCTTCAAGAATGATGAGGGGTCATTGAAATAACCCTTTGTATCGTCTGATGTTATTTGACAACGAATGGTCTGATGGTAGACTCGCCATTGAGCTCAAGAACCATGAGGTAGCTTCCGCTGGCCAATTGCTTGGTGTCTGTAATGACTAAGTTAGCGCCTGTTTGTACATGCAGAGGATAGTGTGCAACACTTTTGCCGCTGATGTCGGTGATGCGCAATTGGGCGTTGCCACCAACTTGAGCAGTAAACTGCACGTGGACATCGCCGTCCGTTGGGTTTGGATAAAGATTCAGATCAGAGAATTGATTTTGACCAACTGCTGCCAAAACTAAGTCATTAGAAGGGCCACCACTATACAAATTGATGTCGTCTAGGAAGAAGTTGTTACCGCCTTCACCCTCAAACTTAAAGCGCATGCGGAAGTTGTCGGTAAAGTAGTTATCAGTGACGTTCGTCATGTGAATGGTTACCCAGTCGGCTTGACTTGTTGGCGCCCAAGCGCTAGATGAGACTTGGTTAGAGAGTTGATTTCCACCTAAGGTTTTTCTTTGCGCCCAGTTTTCACCGCAGTTGCCAGTAATAAATACCTTGAGGTATTCGTAATCACTGGTTGTTCTTTTGCGGTAAGCGTAGCGGAAAGAAAGCGTCACAGAACCTGTTGTGGTGTCTATGCTAGAAAGATCGATGTTCGTCGATGTGAGTTCGTCGATGTTTGAAGCTGCCTGACCAAAGTTGTTGAGGCGGGCACATTTTGTACCAGAATGACCAAAATTAGACTCGATGACGAATGCGTTGTTATTTGGCGCGTTGTAGACTTCCCAATTTGGGAGGTTGCTCAGGGTGCTGTAGTTTTCAAAACCTTCCCAATAAGGAATGCTCGCTGGCGCACCTAAGACACGAATAAAACCAGATTTTGTTTCGGCGTCGCTGTTGGTGCCGTCTGTGGCAGTCAGTTGGACATCGTACATGCCTGGTGTATCAAAAGTAATAGCCGGATTGGCCGAGCTTGCCGATGTGCCATTGGCAAAAGACCAACCGGTTGAAGGCGTGATGACCCAACTCCAGTTGGCCACAGCGTTGTAGGACTCATCTTGAAACTGAACGGTATTGCCAAGACAAATAGTGGTTTTGTCTGCACTGAAATCAGCTTTGCAAAGATACGGTGTTCCAGCTGCGCCCACTGCTGCTAAATTGGCTGCAGAAACGACATTTGCGCGCCCCGTGCTAGAGACTTGCAAAGCGTTGCGCATGCGGGTGCGCTGGCCTTCGGTGTACATTTTTGAGCAGTAAGAATAATCCATGTAGTTTTCGACGTTGTCGCGGATGTCAAAGCCCCAGTAGTTGTTGTCTGAATTACAAGTGTTGGCATTGAGCAAGCAAGCCGTTACACCGATGCAGTTAGGCGTGTCTTGAACGTTGTCGTCGGTGTTGCAGCTTGTGGTGTTGCCGGGGTTGTTATTGCCACCCCAAGTGTGGTCGAGGTTGAGCCAATGCCCCACTTCATGGGTGAGGGCACGGCTTGCGCCGACAGAACCTGTGCCGATTGCTCCAACATAATCGTGGAGGATCCAGATACCATTTTGCATGCTTGTTGCACCCCAGTTAGAAGGTTTGTAAGTGTAGCCAGCTGCACCGCCAATTTCGCCACAAATAAAGATATTGAGGTATTTGTTACCCGGCCATTGTCCGTTATATACATTGTTGCCGGCTACAATAGCCGCGACTTGGTCACCACCGTCGTCACCTTGCATACTGAGCGGCGAAAAAGTACGGGTAATGCCACTGAAGCATTGTCCATTGGGCGCAATAGTAGCAAGTTTGAACTCTATTTCTGCATCGGCAGGCATCCCTTGAAAATCTGGGTGCACATTTGCTGTATCCGCATTTTGTTTGCGGTAATCTCTATTCAAAATGGCAAGCGCATTGAGAATTTGCTCGTCGGATATATTTTCAATACCACCAAAGTGCAGCACGTGAAATACAACCGGAATGGTGTATATAGTTGCCTTTTGAGCACCCCCCTTTTTGGAGACCTCGTTGTACTCTGCCTCGGCAATAGCCAGGCCATTGACGTATTCAGAATTTTGAAGAAGTGCTGCGTGTTTTTTGTGCGTAATGCAGTATTCTACATTCTCGCCTTCGCGCATGTTTTGCACGTCCAAAACCCGCTGAGGCTTTTGTGCTTGAGCGCTAGAAAAAAGTGTGAGTGCACCAAAAAAGAGCACTAATAGAGAGTAACGTTTCATAGTTGATTCAGATAGGGCATTATAGTTCGTGGTAAAAATACAATAAGTCTCTTGAATTATTATATTCTCTTCATAAATATAATCGATAACATTGATTGATTAACTTTGTTCTATGAAAGCCAATAAAGCCATTGACACCCTTGCAATTACCACCAAAATTGTATTGCCAAACGACACCAACACACTCGGAAATCTTTTTGGAGGCCAACTCCTTGCTTGGATGGACGTCATTGCCAGTGTTTCGGCCCACCGCCACTCCAAACGTGTAGTGGTCACGGCATCTGTCAATAATGTCTCTTTTCAGAAACCCATCAATCACGCCTCAATTGTGACGCTAGAAGCCAAAGTTTCTAGGGCTTTTAATTCCTCAATGGAGGTCTTTTTGGATGTATTCGTCGAAGACGCCGTTACCGGACAACGAGAAAAGTGCAATGAAGCTATTTATACCTTTGTTGCTGTGGATCAGAACGGCAATCCGATTCAAGTTCCGGAACTCATCCCAGAAACAGAAGAAGAAAAAATGCGCTATGAAGGCGCGCTCAGACGCAAGCAATTAGCCCTAATTTTAGCTGGAAAAATGAAGCCTTCTGAGGCCACTGAACTCAAAAAATTATTTTTAGATCAGGAATAAAATTTGCTGATTCCCTCTAGAACCTACTGATTGAGCGCCGCTGCAATCTGATTGATATCTTGCTTGCGCATACAATCAAAATGGCCTTTAGGACACTGTTGGTGGCCTATTTTTGAGCAAGGTCTGCACGCTAAATCTGCGACTTCATAATGGAAAACATCTTCTTGTTCTAAACGATAAGGATACATCCCGAAATCACGCGTGGTATTGCCCCAAATGACATGAATTGGCACATCAAAACTTGCGCCAATGTGCATCAGACCGGTATCGTGTGTAAGCAGTGCCTTCGCATTTTTGACCAACCAAGCCGACTCCTGGATATTGGTCTGACCCACTGCGGAAAACACCCTATTTTGGTCGCTATTTTTCAGGATCAGCTGAGCAGTTTCTACATCCTCCTTTCCTCCTAATAACAAGACCGGGCTGTTGAGTTGATTGATCAGTTTGCTCAGTAAATCAGCAGGCATTCTCTTTGTGGCAAACTGTGCGCCAATGGCAATGGCAATATAGGTTTTTGGCTTAACGCTAAATCTTTTTTCGATGTCGAATTGCGCTGATTTTGGAATTGCATATGGAATGGTGCTATGCAAAGGAACCCAATCTTGGACGATGCGCTTCAAGGGTTGCAAATAGCGCTCAACTACATGTGTGCGGCGCTTTGGACGCACCTTGAATTTGGTCAACAACCATTTTTGCACGTTGTTTTTTGGAAAACGGAACACCGGTACTCCACAAGCGAAAAGCAACAAGCGGGTCCTGAGGTTATGGTGTAAATCAAAAACGGCGTCGTATTGCTTGAAATCGAGCGCTTGACGCAATTGAGATAAGGAATCAGTGTAGAGAAAAGTCTGATTGAGCCCAGGGCAGGCTTCGAGCAAGGAAGCAAACTGCTTTTTGGTAACGTAGTCTATTTTACAGGATGGAAAGCAGGATTTGATGGCCGCTACAACAGGAAAAGTAAGGACGATATCGCCAATTGAACTGAAGCGAACGATGAGAATTTTCTGTGGTGCAGTACCTCGCATGATACGAAAGTACAAAATCTATTTTGTGTGCTGAAATAGCACGCGGTTGCGGTCAATTTGGCCTTCTAAAGCTGTAAAGAAGATAGCTTTTTGCTGTTCCTCTATGCAGTCGAGCGGAAAAGATAGCTGAAGATTTTCGGTGTAGTCAAAGTAAATGGTTTGCTGACTAACAGACACTTTTCTGAGGCCATTGAGATAGATGAGTAGTACTTCTCTATCGGCAACGAGGATGGCTTTTGAACTCAGGCCAACGCGAAAATTCGATGGATTGACCACGATAAAAAGAAAGGAATCAAGTGCTAAAATCAGGTAAACAAGTAGCACAAAAAGAGCCGATGGTGTCAAAAACCAATGGGCAAATGCCAAACTCAAAAAGACCACACCTTCTATGGAATTGTAGACAAATACACGCATGCGACGCTCTTTGCTGATGGGCGCGTTCCAAACAAACTTACCCACCTGCTTGACCATAGCAACGCCCATCCAGCGGCGAACACTGCGACGTAGGCCGATGATCAAGAGGATCAAACCCAAAACAAGGTAAACTTCATTGCTGTAGGGAAGGCGCTTTCCGGTGGTGTTCAAGAAGTCTATAGGGAGGTCAAAGCCCACAAAGACTGAAAACAAGAGCGTTGGGAAGCTCAAGACCAACAAGAGCAAATTGATGAAGCTATTCATTAGGGATGAGTTTGAGCTTGGCTTTGAGGCCTTTGATTTTTTCTTGGGCTGCTTCGACTTTCTTCTGAACGTCGAGGCGGAGTTGGTCTGCACCTTTGGAGCGCGCAAAGAAACCGAGGTTGTTTTCTAATGTGAAAATGTCTTTTTGGAGGAAGTCAATTTGCTTGCGGATTTCTTGGCGTTCTGACTGCAAGAGGCGTTGTTTGTCTGGGGAGGCCAACAAGCCTTCGAGTTTGGCTTGAAAGAAAATGCGTTCTTTTTCTTGCCCTTCAAGTTTGAGGTCTTTGTAAAGCTCGTCCATGCGTGTTTTGAACGCTGTGTAGACGGTTTGTCTTTCTTTGAGCCCTACCTGACCAATTGCGTTGAATTGTTGCTGAAAATCGCGCAATTGAGCCAAAGCAGCTTGTTTGTCTGTAGGCATGGCAAACTGATTGAGTGCTTCGATCAAAGCGAGCTTGGCAGTGAGGTTTTCGGAGTTCTCAGCGTCTTGGCCTTCAAAATGGGCCTGGCGTGCGTCAAAAAAGCCGTTGCACGCAGCTCTAAATTCTTTCCAAAGTTTGTTTTCGTAGCGCTGACCAGCCGAGCCGAAATCTTGCCACTGTTTTTGAAGTTTCTTGAGTTGGTCTGCGGTGTTTTTCCAGTCGGTAGAACTACTCAATGCTTGCGCTTTTTCGATCAGTCCTTTTTTCTTTGTGACAATCTCTTGGCTAACGGCATCGATCTCTTTGGAAAAGTTCTTTTTGGCGGCAAAAAATGTGTCGCAATGGGCTCTAAAAGCTTGGTAAATGGCTTCGTTTTCCTTGCGGCTACCAGAGCCGATGGTTTTCCATTGGGATTGTAAATCGAGTACAAAAGCTGTTTGGGTTTCCCAGTGCTTGAAGTTATTCCATTGTTCGACTTCTTTCAAGCGCTCTTCTAATGCAGCTACAATCACTTTCTTGGCATCGATATTGGCCTTGAGTACTTGTCTTTGGGCCTCGTAGTGTTCGTTGATTTTGTCGTAGATGCTGCGAACGGCTTCCCAGTATGCGTTTTTCATGAGCTCCCAATCCTCGTTTTGAACGGGGCCGATTTCTTCCCATTCGTCTTGAAGGACGTGTAGCTGAGCTTCGAGGTCGCGCTGTTCGAGTGCGGCAACGCGCAACTGCTTGAGTTTGAAAATCAAGTCCTCTTTGAGTTGTTTGTTGCGGCGGTAGTCGTGGTCTTTGAGCTCCTTATAAATTTTGATGTTGTAGAAGAAAATTTCTAACAAGCGAGAGTATTCTTTTTGGATGGTTTCGCGCTGTTCGCGTGGAATGGCGCCGATTTTTTTCCAGGTCTCGTGGATTTCTTTGTAGGCCTGAAATGCCGTACCGATTTTCTCTTCGTTGTCAATGACCTCTTTGAGGCGTGTAATGAGGTCTCTTTTGAGCTTGAGGTTTTGGGTCTCGAGGGTTTGTTGCAGCTGTTGTTGCGCTTTGCGCTTGGTTACAAATGCATTGAAGGCTTCAAAAAACGCTTCTTTTTGTGGCTTGTAGTCGATTTCTTCATACACCTGGCCTTGGTCGGCTGCCTCTAGGCGTTTGACTTGTTCTTGGCGTTCGAGTTCGATCAATAGATCTTCAAATTGCTGCTTATGCTCACTGGCTGTGCGGCCTAATTGCAGAAGGTCTTCTTGCTGGCTCAAAGCCACAATTTGTTCGGTGTAGTGCTGTAATTCCATTAGGCTTCCAGTTGAAAGGTAGATAAAGCGACAAATTCTTGCATGCGCTCGTGTAAGTCTGCTTGGTTGATTTCTAATAAACGTTCGGTTCCGAACTTCTCCACGCAAAAGGATGCCAATGCAGATCCGGCGATAATTGCGCGTTTCATGGATTCGAAGTCGAGCGTTGGTGCGGCGGCGAGGTAGCCCATAAAGCCTCCGGCAAAGGTGTCTCCGGCTCCGGTTGGATCAAAAACCTCTTCTAAAGGAAGTGCTGGAGCGTAGAAGACGTTTGCCTCGTGGAACAATAAAGCGCCGTGTTCACCTTTTTTAATGATGAGAATAGATGGGCCCATGGCTCGGATGATACCCGCTGCTTTGCGCAGTGAGTACACACCTGATAATTGGCGCGCTTCTTCGTCGTTGATGATCAGAACGTCGATGTGTTTGATTGTTTCTTTAAGGTCGTCTAGGGCGATGTCCATCCAGAAATTCATGGTATCCATAGCGATAAGCTTTGGACGAGTGGTCATTTGCTTGATTACGGACAACTGAACAGCTGGGCTCAAGTTACCGAGCATCAAGAACGCAGCATTTTGCGCTTGCACTGGTACTACTGGCGCAAAATCGGCCAAGACATTGAGTTCGGTAACGAGGGTATCGCGCGAATTCAGATCGGTGTGGTAACGACCCGACCAGAAAAAAGTTTTTTCGTCTTGTTTGACTTCAATTCCAGTGATATCGACCCCTTTTGCTTCTAATAAAGAGAGGAACTCTTTGGGGAAATCTCCGCCTACAACTGAAATCAGACTCTGTTTTTTCACAAAGAAAGACGATGCCAAGGCGATATAAGAGCCCGCGCCACCAACGATTTTGTCTGTTTTCCCGAAGGGTGTTTCGATGGCGTCGAATGCGACACTACCAACTGCTGCTAAATTCATAGTTCTAAATTGTGCCGCAAAGATAGGCAATTTCAGCGCTTTGCCTATTAAATTACTATGATTTCAACGCTCTTGGATGTGCGCTTCCATAAGCCTTGCGCAATTGGGCAAATGAATTGTGCGTGTAGACTTGTGTAGCGGATAAATTCGCATGGCCGAGGAGGTCTTTGAGGGTCTCGAGCCCTGCGCCGTTATTGAGCATATGTGTGGCAAAAGTATGGCGTAAGACATGCGGGCTGCGCTTTTCTACACCGCTCAAGGTCCCGAGCACTTCTCTGACGAGGCGATAAACGAGTTGCGGATACAACGCTGCTCCGTTTCGGCGCACCAACAAATTGGAGTGATCGAGGCTCAGGGCATGTTTTGCAGCGCGATATTGATTGATTTTTATAGCGAGTTCAGGGGCAATAGGAATGAGGCGTTCTTTGTTGCGCTTGCCCAACACTTTGAGGTGCTGCGCATTAACTGCAGCTTCTTTGAGGTCGATGAGCTCAGACAGACGCATACCGGTTTGATAAAAGAGTTCCACGATGAGTTGGTTGCGCAGTCCTTCAAAATCTGTACTGAAAAGCGCACTTACTTTTTGGGTGTCTAATTCCGATTCTTTGACAAAAACGGGTAAACGTTTTTCGCCTTTTGGGCCCTGGATGCGGGTCATGGGGTTTTCGGCGAGCCGACCCTCTTTGCGCAACCACTTGAAAAAGGTGCGCAAGGCGGCAAGTTTGCGATTGACCGTACGCTTGCTCAGGCCTTGTTCGAGCAGCGATACCATCCAGCCTCTGATGATGGCGCTATTCTGCTCTTGCCAATCGGAAAGCTCCACACAGCCTGCAAATGTGCTGAACTGTTGGAGGTCCTGGATATAGGCTAAACAGGTGTGAGCTGAATAGCGTTTCTCTTGGCGTAAATAATTGTCGAATTCTTGGAGCATAAAAAAAGGAGCCGAAGCTCCTTTCCATACGTATTTTGTAGCAAATGGTTACAATTGCTGACTTTGCATTCTTTGTTTGTAAGCAGCGCGGATCACTTCCTGACGATTCGAGATAGATGGCTTTACGAACTCTCTACGGGCACGCAATTGTTTCATTACATTGGTTTTCTCGTACTTTTTCTTGTACTTCTTCAATGCGCGTTCGATGTTCTCGCCTTCTTTAATTGGAATGATCAACATATGCTTTAATTTCTTTGTTTTAAACTTAGGGTTGCAAAGATACGAGAGAAATTCAATTCTACAAAAATTATTTCAATATTTCTCTAGAAATAACCAACTTCTGGATTTCGGAAGTGCCCTCCCCTATGGTCATGAGTTTGGAATCGCGTAGAAATTTCTCTGCCGGGTATTCTTTGGTGTAACCATAACCCCCCATAATTTGTACCGCTTCATTGCCGCACTTGACCGATACCTCTGAGGCAAAGTATTTGGCAAAAGCGCCCTCTTTGGTAACAGGTAACTTGGCGTCTTTCTTAGCAGCTGCCTGAAAAGTGAGGAGTTCGGCTGCTTCTATTTGCGTCGCCATATCGGCTAATTTGAAGGCAATTGCTTGAAAATGCGCAATGGGCTGACCAAATTGCTCGCGTTCTTTGGCGTACTTAACAGAGGCTTCAAATGCACCTCTGGCAATGCCGCAGCTCAAGGAGGCAATCGAGATACGGCCACCATCTAGAATTTGCATGGCTTGTACAAAACCTTGACCCACCTCGCCTAGCACGTTTTCTTTGGGAATGCGTACGTTGTCAAAAATGAGCTCGGCGGTTTCACTTGCGCGCACGCCTAATTTGTCTTTGATTTTAACGGCTGAAAAGCCCGGTGTGCCTTTCTCGACGATAAATGCGGTAATGCCTTTGCTGTCGAGTAGTTCGCCGGTGCGGATCAGTACAACCGCTACATCGCCTGAAAGCCCGTGTGTGATCCAGTTTTTGGAGCCGTTCAAGACCCAGTGATCGCCATCTAACACAGCAGTGGCTTTCATGCGCATGGCATCAGAGCCAGTGTTGGCTTCTGTAAGCCCCCAAGCGCCGATCCATTCACCACTCGCTAATTTGGGTAAATATTTTTGTTTTTGAGCCTCTGAACCGTGGTAGTAGATGTGGCCTGTACACAGCGAGTTGTGTGCTGCAACGCTGAGCCCTACCCCACCACAAACTTTGCCGAGTTCCATCAGGACCGTAGCGTATTCATTGTAGCCAAAACCCGATCCGCCGTATTGTTCGGGGATAAAAATACCGAGCAAGCCGAGCTCACCCATTTTTTTCATGACCTCGATAGGGAAAATTTCGTGGTCGTCCCAGTGTTTCATGTGGGGGCGAATTTCTCGCTCTGCAAAGTCCCGCACCATTTGGGCAAGGAGTTGCTGTTGTTCTGTAAAATAATTACTCATGTTGTTGATTGATGATGATGATTGTTGATGAAATGTGAAGCACCGGAGTTAAGTCATGTGCTCAAATTAATAATGGACAATAGCGTTGATTTGCTCGCTGAATTTAGAGAGGTGCTCAGCGCCATTTAAAAAATCAAGTGCAACTAAGAAGTCAAAGCCTGCCACTACCCCACCGCTTTTTTCAATGAGCGTAGCCGCAGCTGCAGCAGAGCCGCCGGTAGCGAGCAGATCGTCGTGGATGAGGGCGCGCTGACCTGGCTTAATGGCATCGGTATGCATTTCAATGACTGCCGAGCCGTATTCTAAGTCGTAGGCATGTTTGATTTTGTCATATGGCAGTTTGCCTTCTTTGCGAATCAGTACAAAAGGTAAGCCTAAACGCATGGCCAACGGATAGCCAAAAAGAAATCCACGGCTTTCAATACCTGCAATGGCATCGAGCCCAGCATCTTTATATTGAGCTACCAAATGATCAAGGACCGCATTTGAAACTTCCGGACTGAGCATGATGGTTGAAATATCCTTGAAGAGGATGCCTGGTTTTGGAAAATCGGGTACATCGCGAATGACCGCTTTGAGTTGTTCGTGGATTGTCATGTCACAAAGATACATAAGGCAAGAGTTTTTTGTATGTATCGTCGTCAATTAATACGGATTCTTTGAGCTCCTTGATTTCTTTAAATAGACCCTTTTGCTTGCGCATTTTAATGATGGAATTGGCCTGATTCCATGTCAGATAAGGATGTTGCTTGAGTGTTTCGTAGCTCACTTCATTGATCGACATGCGTTTGACACCTTGTTCTAGCACCAAATAAGGCAGCACTTTTTGCAGAATTTCTGGCTTGATCCCTTGAATTTCTTGCAGTTGATCAAGCGCTAAAAACCCACCTAAACGCTCGCGATAAGCAATGATCTTTGCCGCGGTATATGCACCAATGCCCGGCAAGGCCACTAGCATCACTTCAGTTGCTGAATTGATATCCAACTTATCGAATTGCCCCCTAGCCTCTTGTCGTTTTTCTTGCAAGGCTTTTTCTTCCTGATCTACAACTCTTGTTTTCGCATTTTGAGTGGGTTCAAAATACAAGGAATCCGAGATTTGATTGAGTAGTTCTGATGGCAAAACGCGAATTTGCTGCATTTGAGAGAGCGAATGCAGCCCATATTTATCTTTGTAGCGCAGCAAGGAAGCAGCTTGCTTCGGACTCAGGCCGAGCCTTTGCCAATCGGCCGCAGTGAGGGCCTCTGGGTTGCAGCGCTTCCAAAGTTTTTTATAGATACGGCCAAGAGTAGCTGAAGAGGGATTTTGAAACGCGCGCTGCACTTTTTGATCCATTTTGTGCCGCCAGGTGTAACTCAAATTGGGATCCACAAAATACGCTTCCATTCGGGGCGCAAAAATAACCACCACACAAACACACAGCCACAGGATGGTGCCGCGCTCCAAACGTTTAGAGAAAATGACAAATGGTTTTTTCATGTAAGCCTCAACGGAGAACTACATGAATTATTCCTTAACAAAACCAGAAAAAAATAAGCGATTCAGTATTAATGCGGACTATTTATCATCATTATCTGTGAAGGAATCTGGTTCCGAATGTTTTGGCATCGTAAGAATGCGGTAAAAAAAGTATCCAGTAATGAAAATTACACTAGACCAAACTGAAATCATTAAAATTAGGGCACCTGTACTCATAACTAAGATTTTAATTTTTTGCGCTTTGCCACTGAAACGAGAACAGCAATTCCTACGAATAAAACAAGAAGCATAGCTCTACCAAGCCAACCATATAAGGAAGTTTCCGCAGTTGCGTTCTTGATTATATCGGGAAGAGCCCCTACAAAAACGATAATTAAAAATACGGGGGAGACATATTTGATAATATATTTAAAAACAAGCGGAACTTTAATGTCGGCACCTCGTGTAATTTCGTCCCATGCTTTATCCATACCTAATACCCAAGCAAAAAGTACGATTTCAACCATAGCAAAAACGACAAGAGATACCGTGCCTGCCCAATAATCATACTCGTTAAAGGCATCCTGAGAAAGGACTGTAGGAATTCCAAAAATAAAAATCAAGATGCCAAATAGATACGCCCCTTGTTTATCCTTCCAAGCAAAGTTATCGCGCATAAAACCAATTAAGGGCGTGCCCATAGCCATTGAAGAGGTGATTCCAGCAAAAAACAACAAGCCAAACCACATTAAGCCAGATAAGGTTCCAAACCAGCCCCAGCTACTAAATAATTGAGGTAAAACTGCAAAACCTATCCCCAGACCAGAACCACCTGATACCATTTTGGAAATGGCATCAATACCCAAAAAACCAACCGATATAGGAATAATAATCGCAGAGCCTAAAACAACTTCAACAAATTCGTTCATCCAACCTGCGGTCATGGCATTAAGGGCAATATCCTCTTTTTCTTTAAGATATGAAGCATAGCAATGAATACTACCCATGCCCAATGAAAGCGTAAAAAATATCTGACCGGCGGCTGCCACCCATACTTTAAAGCTCCAAATAGAAGAGAAATCAGGTGACCATAAATAATTTAATCCTACTAAACCATCGTTGATGGCTCCACCTGGTTCTGCCTCCAACGTAATGCCTGTTACCGCTAAAATGACACCGAAAAGTAATAATAATGGCATACCTATTTTAGCCACTTTTTCTACCCCGCCACTGATTCCGCGAGACAAAATAACTGTATTAAGGACTAAACAAATGACCCAAAAGACAACCGGCTGAGCAGTTCCAAGCTCAATATAGTTGGTGAAAAAAGCTTGTAAATTAGCTTGTGTCATGCCATTGAAGGTACCGGCTACAGAATGATAAGCCCAAGATAGCGCCCAAGATTCTAGATAACAATAGAATGCTGCTACAGCGATATTGGTGAAAATTCCAAACACTCCGAAATATTTCCAATAGGATGCTTTGCCCAACACATCAAAAATAAATGGCGTAGAGTGTTGGCCATAACGACCTCCATAACGTCCCATACCCCATTCAACAAATAAAAGAGGTAAGCCCATTAATAAGAAACAAACTAAATATGGAATGATAAATGCTCCTCCTCCATTCTCGATAGCTTGTGCGGGAAAACGAAGAAAATTACCAAGACCAACGGCATTGCCAGCCATTGCCAATATGAGACCAATTCTAGAGCCCCAACCTGTTGATGTTTGATTTGTCATAACTTAGGTTTCGAATATAATCAAATTATAGATAATCAATTACAAAAGCGCAAAAGTTTGCTCGAGGGTATGCGGATGATAGCCCAACAGCTCCTCGGCTTTGTCGAGGATAAAGCCTGTACGAGGCGGGCGCTTAGCGGGCTGTTGAAGGGTTTCGCTGCTCAGTTGGGTGACTCGTTCCATCGGAAGCTTGTAAAACGCCGCTACGCGCGCTACAATTTCATAAATAGACAATACTTCTGGGCCAGCGATATGAAAAATACCTACCTGACGGAGCTCACAAATGCGCACGCATGCCCAAGCGAGGTCGTCGGCCCAAGTTGGGGCCCTGAATTGATCGTTCACAATTTGTAGTGGGCTGCCCTTTTGCAAAGCGTCTTTGGCCCAAAGGATGATATTGGATCTGGACAGTTGTTCGCCTTGGCCATAAACGATGATCGTGCGAACAATTGAATAGCTCAAGCCTTCTGTTTGTTGCAGTATTTTTTCGGCCTCCACTTTAGAGCGGGCATAGACACTCAGCGGATTGGGTGCGTCAGTTTCCCGATATGGTCCATCTTGACCATCGAAAACAAAATCGGTGGAAAGCAACTGCAAATGAATAGCGTGTTTTTGGCAAAACTTTGCCAACATCAAGACCGACTGACGGTTGACCAAATCACAGGCCTCGGGCTGCAGCTCGCATTGGTCTACGTTGGTCATGGCTGCCGTATGGATCACATGGGTAGGCTGGTAACTTTCGAGTACCGCTTGTATGTTTTGCTCGTCGGTGATGTCTAGGGTTTGATATTTATCTGTCGGGCAAACGGAATAGCGATTCGCACCGCTTGACGTGGCAAGGAAATCTATTTGCTTGGCCACACATAAATCGACAAGCTTTTGGCCCAAAAGGCCATTGCTTCCGGTAATCAATAATTTCATAAATCCCAGATAGATTGTTTGCGCTTCGCTTGAAACTTAAAATAGTGTTTGTGTTCGAGGATCCAGGCCATAATGAGGTAAAGCAAGACCGGAGAGCCCAAGCCTATGAAACTAAGATAAATAAAGCCTAAACGCACTTTATTGGTGCGGATGCCCATTCTGCGCGCCCACCATTCGCAGACACCAAAGGACTGCAGCTCAAAGAAGAATACGATTTTTTGTAATAGGCGTCTCATGGCTCAAAACAAAAGGCGCCTTCCGACGCCTTTCTTTTTATAATCTTGGAAGTTGTTTAAACTTGCGGGATTCTGGGTCTGCCGGCGGTGCCGTATTCGGATCAAAAGTAGTGCTGGTGATCTTGGCAGTGGTGCGGCGGTTGATTGTATGCAGCATTTCAAACTTGGCTTTGTCAGTGGTTTTGAACTGATTGATGTAATCTTCAGTGAGTACTACTGTTTTACCAGATTCGTCTACCCAAGTTGCAGGCTCTGCCTCTCCGCGGCCAACTGGGCGAATGCGGCGTGGGTCAATACCACAAGTTTCAACTAAATGCTTGTAAACGGCTTTGGCGCGGTTTTCAGAGAGCATTTGGTTGCGTGCGTCGCCACCACGAGCATCTGTGTGTGAGAAAAGGTCGATGGTGATGTTCGGGTATTCTTTGAGCATGCTGTCTAAGAACTTTAAAGAGTCTAAAGACATACAAGTTGCATCGTTGATAAATACCCATTGGTCAAATACGTAACGAATTTCTGGTGTACGGATGATGCCAACAGGCAACAATGGCATCTCGATCAAGAAACTTTGGCTTTGGTCCATTCCTAGTGTAGAAATTTTAGCGCCTTTTTTGTCTTCGTAGAAGCCTTCTTTCTCTGCTTTGAGGGTGTATTCTTTACCAGTTAAGATGTAACGTCCTTTTTTGTCTGGACGCTCTTTCCAGATGATTTTGCCTTTTGCGTCAGTTACACCTTCCCAGCTTGTGCCATCAGAAACGGTAACATATACTTTAGCACCAGCTAATTTTTTAGACTTCTTACCTGACTCATAGACAGTCACGCGCAAATCAAAAAGGTTTGGAGGTGTGGTGAAGCTCCAGATATCTGGCGCGTATTCTTGGTTGCTAGTGGTTTTGCGCTCAGAGGTAAAGAAGCCTGACTTGCCGTCGAAATCGGACATCGCGTAGTCATTGCCTTGAGAGTTGAAAGGATAACCCATATTTTTAACGCCTATCCATTTGTTTTCGCCAGCAACTTGCTCGGCTACAAACATATCTAGACCGCCAATGCCTGGCAAGCCGTCAGAAGCAAAATATAATCGGCCGTTCGGACCAATAGATGGGAAAAGTTCGTTTCCAGCGGTATTGAACATTGCGCCCATGTTGTGTGGAACGGAATCCCACATTTTGGTGCGCTTGTTAAAATTGACATACCAGAGATCGCGGCCACCAAAAGATTTTTCACCGTTAGGGCTTTGTTTCATGTCTGAAGCAAAAATGAGCATTTGATCGTCTGGAGACAAACACGGATGACCCACAGAAATGGTATCTGAGATGGTTAAAGAGATTTTGCGCGGATCGTCGAAATCTTCGCCGCTCATGACTGCTGTCCAGATTTCACAACCTAGATCCATCTTCTCTGCATTGGGGCAACGCGTGAAGTAGATATTTTTGCGCTTTGAATCGAAAGTTGCTGATCCTTCGTTTTGGGTGGTGTTAACCACACCTTTGGTGTCGAGAGATTTGACATTTGTCGGATTTCCATTGACATCGTATTCAGCGATGTAGAGGTCCATGTATTTTTCACCAGAGATAGGATCTCTTTTCGCACCTGTGCTTTCATCGCGAGAAGAACTGAAAACGATGACTTTGCCTTTTTTGTCCATGAAGGTAGGCGCCATGTCCATTTGTTTGGTGTTAATTTTGACTTCTGGCTTAACAACTAGTCTTGATGATTCGAATTCATCGAAATCTTTGTATTTCTCACAAGCCATGATGGCGTCGTCTACTTCTTTGGTGCGTGATTTAGGAGCAATGCGCTTGTATTCACGGTAGCTTTTGATGGCGTTGTCAAAGTCTTTCATCATGCGCTGCATGTCGCCTTTGTAGTAATATACTTCTGGAACGACATCAAAGTACTTGAGTTCGATACAAGTGCCGTACCAATCGTTTGCTTTGTCGAAGATTTCGAGTGCGCGGTAAGATTCAGCGATCTTGAAGGCCATATCGCCTTTTTGACGCAAAGAACCGCGGGCACCTAACTTTTTGTAGGCATCTTGACAAACGTTAATGGCTTCAAAGTAGTTTCCCGAGATAAATACTTCATTGGCCTGACGCACGAACTTTGGATCGGGAGCGGTTTGAGCAAGACTCACCGATGCGGTCATCAAGGATAGAATAGCGGCAATGAATAATTGTTTCATAAAGCGTAGTTTTAGCTTGGTTAAGAACCAAGGAAAGCAAAAATAGAGAAATTTTATTTAAAATCCGAACAATAGGTTCTCCAGCGTTCCAATAAGCGCTGAAAACCCTCAGGTAGCTCAGAATCAAACTCTAAATACTCTTTGGTGCGCGGCTGAATAAAACCGAGTGTTTTGGCGTGCAGGGCCTGTCCGGGGAGCAGGGCAAAGTTATTGACCATAAACTTTTCATACGCCGATGATTTAGTGCCTTTCAAGATGCGGTCGCCGCCGTATTCCAAATCGTTAAACAATGGATGGCCAATCGATTGCATGTGCGCACGAATTTGGTGTGTTCTGCCCGTTTCTAGTTTGCATTCAATGAGCGTAACGTAGCCAAAGCGCTCCAGTACCTTGAAATGTGTAACGGCTGGCTTGCCGTAAGCCCCGTCAGGAAAAACGGTCATGACCTTGCGGTTTTTGAGCGACCTTCCGATGTGTCCTTCTATGGTGCCGTCTTCACTGATATCGCCCCAGGCCAGAGCGTAGTAGCGTCTTTCTGTGGTGCGGTCATAGAATTGCTTGGCTAAATCATTGAGCGCATTTTCAGTTTTGGCAATCACGAGTAAACCCGTGGTGTGTTTGTCTATGCGGTGAACTAAGCCCGGCCTGCCAAAATAGTCTTTGGGGCGCGTGGGCAAATGATCGAAATGAAAAACAAGTGCATTGACGAGCGTGCCGGAATAATTACCGTAACCCGGATGCACCACCATATTTGCAGCTTTATTGACCACTAATAAATCGTCGTCTTCGTAAGCAACTTCTATTGGAATATCTTGGGCAATGAGCTCAATTTCTCGGACCGGATAAGGTAGTACAATTGCGATTTCGTCGCCTGGTTTGACACGGTAATTTTGCTTTACCGGCTGACCATTGACATGGATATTGCCATTTTTGGCAGCTACCTGAATTTTATTTCGGGAAGTATCGGCCATGCGGTCCAACAAAAATTTGTCAATCCGAACGACTTCCTGACCTGGGTCTGCTCTGAAACGGTAATGTTCAAAGAGGTCTGCTTCCTCTACTTCAATCTCTAAATTTTCGCTCATTAGTTGTTGATGATCAGCTTTAAGGTACCCAAAGTTGTTTGAGGGCAACGCAAGAAATAAACGCCATTTGGCAACATGCTGATATCAAAAGTGCTGTCTGTCTGAGACACCTGGATCTTACCCATGGCATCGCACAAAATAATTTGTTTTCCTTGATAAGCAATTGGCAAATCTACATGCACTTCCTTTTGACCTGGATTTGGAAAAACGCTCCAGGTTGCAGGCGCAACTGCTTCATTTGAAAGTCCTAAACTCGCATCGAGTGCTGTAGAGAAGATTGGATGCAGCATGGCAGATCCTTCGTAGGAGGAAGTCAGCCAAGTGAAGCCGCCGTCTACGCTATATTGCACTTTATCTGAATGATCTATATTTCTATCGAGACCTAAATTGAGGCGCTCTGCATCGAGTTGACGCCAGCCGATGAAAAAAGAAGCGGGGACACTCACTTTCTGTGTGTCGGTAAAATAGTATGGTACAAAAATGCCGCGCTCGTCGCCGTAAAGCGGTGTTCTCGGAAAAAAGACGTCGTCTTCGTAGAGAAGCGTGCCCGGATGTCCATTTTCATTGCTCCAAACACTGATCAAGAATAATTTGCTCGAGACATCGATGACAGAAGGCACAAAATGAAAAGAAACGCCTATCAAAGAATCGGCCTCGTACGCATCGAACTGTATAGCCAAGCGCGATTGCGCTCCGGTTGGACCAAAAGCGGCCTCTGCACTGCCGTCGTCGTAGCTGTAAAAGTTCGAAAAAACTTGGTAAAAACCGGTTGTGTCATTCAAAGCGAGGTTCGGAAATTGAGCACTCAAGGTACCCTTCACCCGAAAGACTTGTTCATTGCCCACATAACTTGTTCCAAAAGGAATCGGGCTCATGTCATGAAAAGAATTGTAGGTGGTTTGGGGTGCATAATTGAGTTCGCCATTGGATAAAATAGAACCCAAAAGCCCGCCGCCTGCCGTTAGCGTACCATTGTAGCTATAAGCAATTGCACCTGCCGAACTGTTGTTTTCAGCATTTGAACTTCCGTTGTGCAAAGACACTGCAAGCGAGGTTGTCATGTGGTTGGCCGTGCTGGCTTTATAATGATCCCAAGGCACAGCAGTGTAATCTTGCAACAGTGTATTCATAGGGTATACCCATGCAAAATCTTTGAATAGCGTATCGGCTAAATTAGATTGCGTGCGCAAATGAACGTAATCGATGTGAAAATGGTCTAGGGCACCAGAAAGCGCGCCGTAATTACTGAAGCGGAACTGAAATCCTTTCTTGAAAAACTTCGCGTCCAAAACCGGAATGTGCACCACTTTAAATGGTGCGGTGGTGTCTCCTGCTGTGGCCCAAACATGAAACCACTGACCCAAGTCTTTGGCATAAAACTCTAGGCGCAAAGAATCGGTGGCTTCTGGCACATCACCAAGACCTTCGGGCTGAACCAAAAAGGAAAAGTAGAGCGAATCAGCAGCGGTATACGTGCTGAGGTCTAAGGGTTTTGAATGCAGGTAATCTGCTGTATTGGTAAAAGTTGTGCCAATTGCATAGGGGAACCCACTGGCGTCTAAGCCGTCAAAAGTAACAACGCCCAGCGAGCGCGGATTGACCGCAAAACGGTTGTTCCGGTAAGCGTGTGCATCTAGCCAGAGTGCATTCGGGTCGTTGAGTGTAGCAAAGAAAATGCGGGCAGAATCTTGGACATAACTTGGGTTTTGCACCCAAACGGTATCGGGGGTGTCTACTACGCCAATCGTATCGTAGATGTAATAAGGCGGATAAAGGCTCAGCGTCTGAAAACTCAGGGGGAAAGCAGAGAAATCGGCCACTTTTACGGCAGTTGTAGCAAAGATAGAATCGGTAAAAGTACTGGTCGTTTGATCAAAAGTACGGCGAAAAGTAGCTTGGTCGGTGAAGGTTTGAGCCGCAGCAAATGGCGCGAGTGTACTCGGATCGAGGAGTTGAAAGTAGAGTGTCGAAGTGACGCCTGGATCATTGTACTGCGCGCTGTATTGTTGAAATTTATCCGAAGAAAATTCATCAAAAAAGGGCAAATTGAGCGTGTCGGGTGTATAGAAGAAAGTACTATCGATTGTATTTATAGTGCTTTTGAGCTGCCCTGATGTACCGCTGAGCTCAAAATTTCTGCTAATAGGCCCGATTTCAAGGCCCTGTGACCAGGTCTGCGAAAAGAGCAATAAGGCAAGAGCTGAAAATAATAAACGCATCATAAATTAAGGATTTTGTCCGTCTCCTCCTTTTTGCATCGAGAGGATAAATTGAGTGGATTTAAAAACGGTCGTTGCTTCAATATATTCTGGAGACTGCGAAAAAATTCGGGCAGCTGCAGAATCTTGACCCGTTAAACAATCCGGACAAATGAACGAATAACTGCTCACTCCCAAAGTATCAAAAATATACTTGGCTTCTGACATCGTGAGGCCCAATAAATTGGGCAAAGCAATTGGCTCGCCTTCATCGTTTTGCCCCACAATGAGTGTAACCACGGCACCTATTGGCAAGCGCTCGCCTTCTTTGATCCGGCGGCCTTTGTAACGCTGATCTAAGACCGAACCATTGGCCTCGGCAGTAGGTTGGTATTGAATAGAGAAACGCAAACCTCTTTGCTCGAGGATACTTTGCGCAAATTGGATTTGCTTGTGCAACAAACTCGGCATTTCTACGAGTTGACTCTTTTTGGATAACCGTAGGCCAATAATGCGGCCCGATTTTACATAGACCTGAGAAAGTGAAGTTGGCTCCACGAGCTGCTCTACAACAGTGCCTTCCGGTAAGGATGGGTCGTAGATGCTGTCTACAATTTGATACGTGAGGTCGAGCGCTTCAATGCGGTTTTTGGCTTTTTCACCGGAGATACCAACCAAATTGGGCACTGCGATTTTTTCGCCGTGGTTGGTGGCAAAATCGAGATAGAGCATAGTGGCAAAAACCATGACCAAGTAAAATAATATGACCAAGCCAAAATGTTTCCAGAAAAGTTTGGCCTTGATAAAAGGAATGACCAACCTAAGCGTACTTTTAATTTTATTCAACATAAAGAATTCGGTATATGTATTACAAAGATGCTTAGAAATTTGCAGAAAGTGCGCGCGAACGCATGAGGTTTTGTATTTGAGTTATTTGATGATACTTACTTCAAAGAGTTTTGGCCAATTTTTGCCCGTCATATAGGTTTTGCCTGTCTTTTCATTGTAGGCAATGCCATTCAAGACTTCACCATTGCCTTTACCTGCAGCCACCAAATTACTGGCATCTATCAGCGCAATGACCCTTCCGAGCGCTGGTTCAATAACGGCGACGAAATTCGTCGTGTAAATATTGGCATAAATGAGCCCGTCGATGTACTCGAGTTCGTTGAGTTGTGGCAGGGGGCCTTGGTCTGAATAGACCTCTAAAGTGCGCAGCGTTTCGAAGGTTTTGGGATCTCTAAAAGTAAGGCGCTCGGTGCCGTCTGACATAATGAGTTGCTTGCCGTCAGAGCAAAGCCCCCAACCTTCTCCGTTGTAAGCGAGCTCTCTTTTAAGTTGAAACGTTTGTAAGTCGTAAACAAAGCATTGCTGGTTCTTCCATGTGAGTTGAAAGATTTCATTGCCAAAAATAGCGATGCCCTCTCCAAATTTGCTGGCATCGAGTTGCTGCTTAAAGGTGGTTTTACCTTGCTGAATGGGCTGCCCTGTTGCCATATTGATTTTGGAAACCATCGAGCTGCCATCTTGGTTGGGGTCGCCGGTAGATTCATACAATTCTCCGTTCCAGAAGGTCAGGCCTTGCGTGTAATTGCGTGTGTCGTGGGTAAAAGTAGCGCCCAATTTCAAAGACCATCTTTCGGGTTTGATATCGGATAAAATACGCAGGTTGCGCTGCTCAGTGTATAAATTGCCCGCGGCGTCTTGCACTTGTAAATCGAGCAGATAAGCGCCTGGCTTGAAATCTTTGGTGTCTAAGAAATAAATTTCCTTCTGCTTTGGTTTAGGTACCTCTAGCACTACTGAATCGGCAATTTTGAACTGAAGTGCCGTGCAGTGCTCAGTAACTTTGAGTGGAATAGCAATCGTTTTGCCGTAGGTGGTGGCTAAGTTTTCTTTGAAGCCAAAAGTGGCTGCTTGGCTTGAGCTGTCGCTCGAGGAATTAAAGAGGGGTGCCAAAAAGCCAACTAATAGGCCCAATACCAATACCCAGATGATTATTTTTTTCATTTGTCGAGGATCAATTGTTGAATGGCCTTGGCGTCTATTGAACCATGGCTTTCTGCGTAAATAACCTTGCTTTTGTCGATGACGATACACTGCGGCGACTCATGCCAAACTTGCGTTTCGGCAGCAATCAGGTTGGACAAATCTCGAAATTCAATGAGATCGAGGAACCAACAAGGCAGTGCAGCTGTGCGATACAATTCACTGGCTTCAAAACGGTTCAAGACCATAGAAGAAATGGAACAGCGCGTGCTATGCTTAAAGATCAGTTGAGGCGCTTGCTCAGAAGCACTCAGGAGTTCTTCCCAATGGTTCGAACTTGTGAAATTTAACCAGCTCATGCCATACCAGGTTTAAATTGACGCAAGAAACGCGCGTCGTTTTCAGAATACAAACGCAGATCGGTGACGCGGTATTTGAGCTGCGCAATGCGCTCAACGCCCATACCAAAGGCAAAACCTGTATAAACCTTTGGATCAATGCCGCAGGCTTCGAGCACATTTGGATCTACCATACCGCAACCCATGATTTCTAACCAACCTGTGTACTTGCACACATTGCAACCTTTAGCGTTGCACAGCGAGCAAGATACATCGACCTCCGCACTGGGTTCAGTAAACGGAAAATAAGATGGGCGCATGCGAATTTGGGTTTGAGGTCCAAAAAGTGCCTGCGCAAAATATAATAAGGTTTGTTTGAGGTCGGCAAAGGAGACGCCTTTGTCAATGTAGAGCCCTTCAACCTGATGGAAAAAGCAATGTGCGCGCGCCGAAATAGCTTCGTTGCGGTACACGCGTCCCGGAGAAATGGTTCTGATGGGGGGTGCTTGGTCTTCCATGACGCGCACTTGAACGCTACTTGTGTGCGTGCGAAGCGCCAGCTCGTTTTCCCCTTTTGAAATAAAGAAGGTGTCTTGCATGTCGCGGGCGGGGTGCTCTGGCGGAAAGTTGAGCGCACTGAAATTGTGCCAGTCGTCTTCGATTTCTGGACCTTCAGAAACTACAAAACCAACGCGGTTGAATATTTCGATGATTTCGCGGCGGATCAGCGAAAGCGGATGATGTGCGCCAATTTTGGCATCGCCTGCGGGTCTACTGAGGTCTTCGGCAGCGCTTGTGGTTTGGGTTTGGGTTAAAGCTGCTTTTGCTTCGTGGTAGATTTGTTCGGCGCGTTCTTTGAGCGCATTGACCTGCTGACCATAAGCGCGCTTTTGATCGTTGGGAATGTCTTTAATGGCGGCATACAAATCTTTGAGTACGTTCTTTGAACCCAAAAAACGGATGCGGAATTGTTCGAGCGCTTGTTCATCTTGGAGCTGAACTTGATTTAATTCGAGAGATAAAACTTCAATATTCATTTTTAAGCGGTTCTGTTGTAACCTTTTGACCCTTCTTGTTGTTTAACAACGAAAAATCTTGGTCTTCATGCAAATGTACAAGAAAAAAAAGCTGAACACTATCGCTGCCACTGCATTTCTATCGCTGCTTGCTTTGGTGTTTTTTTTGGTGTCCTGCAAAGAAACACCACCTACCACTTTAGAGGTAACGGTAGTGACTGCAAATGGCTCCATCCTTAAAGATGCTAAAGTTTGGCTCGTGGCAGAACCCACCGACACCGCACACAACCCAATCGCCGTGCAAGATAGCTCCATTTCAAATGCCTCTGGCAAAGCCTATTTTGACCTCAGTTCTTTTTACAAACCGGGGCAAATTGGCGTCATGCAAATCAAAGTAAAAGGCTTTTATTTTGGCCTCACCGGCGAGGCACTTGCAGAAATTACGGAACAAGAACGCAATCAAGTACTACTTCAAATACAATAAACAGCACTTTCGAAGTTTTAAAATTCAAAAATTAAAATGTAAATTTGAGACATTCAAAACCTATGAAAACTATACTTACCAGCTTTTTTGCGCTTTCTCTGCTCTTTATCTTGGGCGGCTGCGAGCCTACAGACCCAGCCATTATTAAGGTCTTTGTTCGTTCATCGTCTAATCAGCTCATCGACGGCGCTAAGGTCATTATCATTGCTGACCAACAATCTACCCCAGCTACTTTGGCTTATGTAGACACCACCTTCACCAATTCTTCCGGATTTACGTCTTTCGACATGGATCCATATTTCTCCGTAGCAGGCGAAAGCAACAAAACGGGTTATTTTGACATCATCGTCAAATACAACAACAAAATAGCTTACGGCTATACCCGCGCTAAAGTGCACACCACCGCTGTTGAGACCATCTACTTACCCAACTAATCACCATGAAAAAGATTCTATTATTTGCTGTTGCAGCTACGACACTTGTCTCTTTAAGTGCTTGTCGTAAAAAAATGGATACCGTTGCGCATATTTATGTCAAAGATGAAACCAACGCAAGTGTTTCAAACGCCATGGTTGTTTTGTACGGTACCAACACCCAAAGCACGCCACAACAAGTTGCTGTATTCGACACCGCTTACACCAACGTAAATGGCCTTGCTACTTTCAATTACAACGAATTGTATCAATTAGGTCAGGCAGGGGTAGCTGTGCTCGATATCAAAGCACAAAAAGGCAACAAAACTGGACAAGGCATCATCAAAATTGAGGCCGAAAAAGTAAACGAAGAAACCATTTTCATCCAGCCTTAAGCTTTTAAGCAACAATTCTTCTGACCAAATTCTGATCTGCACCGATAATATCTTGTAGGTCCATAAAGTGTTGTACACTCTTCGGGAATTTGATTTCGTATTCGGTAATAAAGCCGAGCTCAAATCTGCACATGTACTCGCTCACTTCAATGCCTGCTGTTTTTTGCAGCTTTGACACAACGCCATTGAGCTGAGACATCTTAATGACCAACTTAGATTCATAGACTAAAATGTCATCTTGCATGAGTCCTACAAGTGTCACCTCTGCGTCTTGGTTGTTAAACCAAATGTGTTGAATTGCAAATTTCTTATTCATGGCGTTTCGTTTTGATGATACAAAGTTCAGTTAGCACATCGTAAACAATTTACGTTCTTCTTTTCATTGCTCATTTCCGGAATAAATCCTTAATTTTACTGCATGTCTGAGGACCAACCAATGTCATTTTTAGATCATCTAGAAGAACTCCGCTGGCGCTTGCTCAGGGCAGCCGTAGCAGTGATCATCTTTTCGACCGTGATCTGGATCTACCAACGGGAAATCATGGAAAATGTCTTCCTCAATATGGTAGACCCTCACTTCATCACCTTCGATTTGCTTTGTAAATACCTCGGTGTTTGCGTAGATCCAATTAACGTAGATTTCCAAAGCACTACACTCGCAGGTCAATTTTCTTATGCCCTCATGATGAGTATTATGGGTGGAGTCGTTTTGGCCTTTCCCTATATTTTCTATCAACTCTGGGCTTTTATCAAGCCGGGGCTCAAAGGCAATGAAAAAAACATGGCAAAAGGCATCGTGTTTTATGTCAGTTTGCTTTTTTTCTTAGGCATTCTCTTCGGTTATTATATAGTGGCGCCACTGAGTGTACAATTCTTTGGTGCTTTTCAGATCACGCCCGAAATCAAAACCGACGTTACGATCGCTTCTTACATGAGTACCATTCTGTCTACTGTTTTTTACACTGGCTTGTTCTTCTTGTTTCCGATTGTCACCTTCCTATTGGTCAAAATCGGACTCTTTACCCCCGACTTTCTCATCAAGTACCGCAAACACGCCATCGTTGTGATCCTCATCTTGGCTGCGGTCATTACCCCTCCAGACGTCATTTCTCAGGTCATCGTGACCATTCCCATTTACCTCCTTTTTGAGCTGAGTATTTTAGTTGCTAAACGGGTGGTGAAGCAAGAAAAAATAACATAAAAATGAAACTCCGAACCCTTGATATCTGTAAATCTTACCGTGGTCGGGCGGTGGTCAATGGCGTGAGCGTTGAGGTCAATCAAGGTGAAATCGTAGGCTTATTAGGGCCAAACGGTGCCGGTAAAACCACCTCATTTTACATGATGGTCGGCTTGGTAAAGCCCGATACCGGGCAAGTTTTTCTAGACGACATCGAAATTACCAAAATGCCCATGTACAAAAGAGCCCAATTAGGTCTGGGTTATTTACCACAAGAAGTTTCGGTTTTTCGCAAGCTCAGCGTAGAAGATAACATCATGGCTATTTTAGAAATGGGGCCGCTCAATAAAGCCGACCGCGAAGCCAAATTAGAACGCCTCCTCTCCGAATTCAGCCTCACACATGTGCGCAAAAACCTCGGTGACCGACTTTCAGGCGGTGAAAAACGACGCACCGAAATTGCGCGTGCGCTCGCTACCGATCCCAAATTTGTGTTGCTAGACGAACCCTTTGCTGGCGTAGACCCAATCGCTGTAGAGGACATCCAAGCCATCGTTTCTGAACTTAAAAAGCGCAATATCGGCATCTTAATTACCGACCACAACGTGCAAGAAACCCTCTCGATCACAGACCGCGCTTATCTCTTGTTTGAAGGAAAAATCTTGAAGTCTGGCAGTGCCGAAGAATTGGCTGCAGACGAACAAGTCAGAAAAGTATACCTAGGACAAAACTTTGTTTTGCGACGCGCTGAGTAAACTAGCGCAACAAATGCACCACGCCTTCGCGCTGTCGGCGAACATACGGCTCATGACACGGTCTGAACTTCAAGACATAATTATACAAACCATCTTGGCACGGCAGTCCGTTGTAGGTTCCATCCCAACCCTCTGCTGCATTTTGGCTCACAAAAACACGCTCACCCCAGCGGTTGAAAATCTCTAAAGACCAATCCGTAGCCCCGAAGTCAGTCACGACTTTAAAAACCTCATTGCGGCCGTTTCCGTCCGGAATAAAAGTGTTCGGTGCATAAATACTAAATGGTTCCACTTCTACACGTGCATAGGCCGTATCTGTACAACCAAATTGATTCGACACTACTTGCATTGGGTAGTCTGTGCCGCCGCTCTGATACGCATGGACAAAATTAGCGGTAGTGTACTGCACACCGCGGTCCTCGACAAAATACTGATAGCTAACTGCATCAATGGAGAGATCTGTAAAGACTGCCTCGTTCTGACAAACATCGACACGATCTGGGTTAATAGAGAAGCCTGCCTGCGGTGAAGGATGCACGGTAACGAGGTCTTGCTGCGCCATAAACAAAGTATCTAGACAACCGAATTGTTCGATGAGCGTTAGCGTTACGGTATAATTACCCGACTGGCTGTAGGTGTGCAGCACATTGGTGCCTTGCACTTGGGTGCCATCGCCTAGATCCCAAAGATAAGTGGTAGGCACCTCGCTCTGACTCAAGTTCACAAACTGTGCTTGAGATGGCGCACATTGCAGGGCGTTCAAGAACATGAAATTGATGCTCGCATGTCCAAAAACGCGCACCAAAGCAACGGCAGTATCTGCGCAAAGTGCATTTTGACCTATCAATAATACTTGTTGGTTGCCATTTTGGTCAAATAGTACGGTGTTGCCCGTCAATTGATTGCTTGAGGTGGGTGTGGCATTCGGGCCAAAATCCCAGAAATAGGAAGTGCCAACAGGGCCGCTCACCTGCGCATCGAAATTGAAAAAGTCGTCTATGCAGAGTGAGTCGGTATGCGTCAAGTTCAATACGATGGGCTCTTCAATCGTGACATTTACTGTTGAGGTGTCCAAACAACTTGGCGATGAGCCAGCGATGAGCGTTATCGGATACACGCCAGGACCTGGAAAGGTTGTGGTGGGCAGCATTTGAGAACTGACTTGCCCATTTCCGAAATCCCAGTTGTAAGACATGGCGTTTTGCGAGGCGTTGCCAAATGAAATGGTATAGCCCAAACACTCCACTTGAGGTGGTACCACAATTGCGGCCGTGGCCTCGCCAAAAATATAAATGGAGTCTAGGAAAGTTTGCTGGCAATAGCTTGTGGTGGCCTCTAATAATACGGGATGGAATCCGGGCAAGGAAAACACGACACCAGGCACCAAGTTACTGCTTGCTTGTGAAACGGATGCGCTCGGCGGAAAAGTCCAGGAGAGCGTTGCAGATGGATCAGAAACTTGAGCTAAAAAATCATGGGAGTTGCCATCCAGACAAAGTGAATCTTGGGTTTGCCATTCGAGTTCAAGTTCTTCGTTGACAACAATTTCTATGTAAGCTGTGTCGGTGCAGTTCTGACCCGGATTGACAATCAGTTGGGCCGTGTAGGTGCCCGAACCCGGATACGTGTAGGTGGGTTCATACAACGGACTCACATCTGCGTTGGTACCCGCTACGCCGAAATCCCAGCTGTAGTTGGTGCCGCCGTAAGACATGTTGTCAAACTGAACGGTTAATCCATCGCAGTAACCACTGAAATTGGGCAATTGGGTTTGAGTAGGCAAAATGGCAGCTAGCTGAATGTTACAATCAAAAACACGGAAGAGGAAGTCGCGGACGGTTTCACCAATGAGTTGGCCATTGCGGTATTCTTGGACCCGCACACCCACTACGAACAAACCAATCAAGTTCGGACTCACGGTCAACAAACCTGTGCTCGGATGAATAATGGTAGACGAACCAGGGCCCAGAGGTACTGCAGCATTGAAATTTGGCTGCCAAGTAACCGGAAAATAAGGCGGGGGCGGCATTTGCAAGGGCTGTGGGTTGCCGGAGTTTGCCCCAGCATTGGGCGTTACTAACGAATAAACTAGTTGATCGCCGTCGGGGTCTGTGGCCACATGGTCAAAAAGCAATTGGTCGTTGTTGCAGAGCAAAACCGGCGGGTAGTTCGTAAAGCGCGGGCTGCTGTTGTTACTGGCATTTGTATTGGAGCCCGGAATTTGCGCCACGAGCGTAAGGCCGGTGTCGTCGGGGAATTGTAAATTGGTGATATTTGGACCTCGGCAGCAGCGCTGATAAGAAACCGTGTAGCCACCGGGAATAGGAGGAAGCGTCAAGACCACTTGATAAATCGCGCGCTCAACACAAATTCCTGTTGGCTGTGTGGCACATGGGTTATTGAAATTGATGGGCAGCACCACTGAGCCCGGAAAAGGCACCTGCACTGTTTGGTAATGGACATTGCCCTGGGTAAAGATCGAGAGGTAAAGGGGGTCGTCGTATTGTGCGCCTGTTGAAGCGCAATCGCGGTAAAGGGTAATGAAAAAGCGGTATTGATTGTTGCCAAGGTAGTTGTAGTAGATGTCTCCACCTATGATGTGCGAGGCCACAGACCAACCCGAAAGGAGCAGCGAAAGGCTTAAGAAGAGTGTTTTTAACTTGTGCACAGCGTTACAACGCAAAATTAAGGCTTTGGTTGTTCGTGTACAAACTGTAAATTTGTAAAAAAATTAGACGGATGGAAACTTTTGATGTGGTAGTAATCGGTTCAGGACCCGGCGGATACGTTTCAGCCTTGCGCTGTGCTCAACTCGGCCTGAAAACAGCTTTGATAGAAAAATACAGCACTTTAGGCGGAACTTGCCTCAATGTAGGTTGTATTCCCTCCAAAGCACTACTCGATTCTTCCGAACATTTTTACAATGCCCAACACAACTTTGCTGCGCATGGCATCGAAGTAACAGGCCTCAAAGCCAACCTCGCTCAAATGATCGACCGCAAAAATGAAGTCGTTGCACAAACTTGCGCTGGGGTCAAGTACCTCATGGACAAAAACAAAATCACGGTTTACCAAGGTGTTGGTAGCTTTATCGATGCACACACCGTCGAAATCAAAGGCGAACAAACCACTCAAATCAGCGGCAAAAACATCATCATTGCCACTGGTAGCAAGCCCAACTACTTTCCAGGAATGGAGCCAGACAAAAAACGCATTATCACCTCAACTGAAGCGCTCAAGCTCCAAGAAATTCCTAAAAAGATGCTCGTCATTGGCGGAGGGGTTATTGGCCTCGAATTAGGTTCTGTTTACGCACGTTTGGGTGCAGTGGTAGAAGTCATTGAATTTGCACCGAGTATCTTGCCAACTATGGATGCCGGAATTGGCAAAGAATTCACCAAAATCCTCAAAAAAGAAGGTTTCAAGTTCCATATGGAGCACAAAGTAATCGGTGTGGTCAACAACGGCAAACAAGTTGTACTGACCGCCGAAAATAAAAAAGGAGAGCAAATCACCCTCGAGGCAGACTACTGTTTGGTGGCAGTTGGCCGAAAAGCTTTTACAGATGGTTTAAATTTGGATAAAGCAGGCTTACAGGTGAACCAACGCGGTCAAGTAGAAGTCAATGAACACCTGCAAACAACAGTTGGGCATATCTACGCTATTGGCGATGTCGTGCGCGGTGCCATGCTCGCACACAAAGCCGAAGAAGAAGGTGTTTTTGTCGCAGAGCAAATCGCAGGACAAAAACCACACATCAATTACAATCTCATTCCAGGTGTTGTATATACTTGGCCAGAAATTGCAGCTGTGGGGCAGACCGAAGAAGAACTCAAGACTGCCGGACGCGCCTACAAAGCAGGTTCTTTCCCGATCAAAGCATTGGGCAGAGCGCGCGCTAGTATGGACACCAGTGGTTTTGTCAAGATTTTGGCCGACGCCGAGACCGATGAAATTTTAGGCGTACACATGATTGCGCCTCGTGCAGCAGACCTCATTATGGAAGCCGTAACCGCCATGGAATACCGTGCATCTGCCGAAGACATCGCGCGCATTTGTCATGGGCACCCGACCTATTCTGAAGCGATCAAAGAAGCTGCGCTTGCCGCTACTGCCGACCGCGCTTTACACATTTAAGTCAGGGCCTAGGGCTGAACGCATCTTTGATGTGCGTGAGGTCGGTGTGGTTGCTGTTGTGCACAATTGACACGACATCAAAGCGCACCTCATAAGGCCATTCAATGGATTTTGTGAAGTAATTGGCAACCCGAATGAGTTGCTTTTGCTTGGCCAAATTGACGGCGCGCCATGGTTCGCCAAGCTCCGCGCTATGCCGCGTTTTGACCTCCACCACCACCAATGTTTGGCCGTCGGTCATGATCAAGTCGATTTCCATGCGGTTGAATTTGTAGTTGCGGGCTTTGAGGCCAAAACCGAGGCCCAGCAGGTGCGCCAAGGCATAGGCTTCTCCCCATTTGCCGAGCACGTCGTGCTTCATGTCTGAATTTCTTTGTGTCATCAGAACGAAATTAAGCCGAAATTGCCCTTATCTTTACAGTGAAAATACGTATGCGCAAACAATTTATCAAGAATATCAAAGGGCTTGTTCAAGCAGGTGAAGACCTTCCAATGGTGCTGCGCGGCTCACAAATGAACCATTTGCCCATTATTGAAAATGCCTTTTTGGCTTTAGAAGACAACGAAGTCATCGCCTACGGCCCCATGAACGAATGGCCCGGCATCACGGACTGGCGCGAGGTAGAGGTCATTGACGCCAGCAATTGTTATGTACTGCCCGCCTTCATCGATTCACATACCCACACCGTTTTTGCCGCCAGCCGCGAAGAAGAATTTGTGGACCGCATCAACGGCCTGAGCTACGAAGAAATCGCGGCCAAAGGTGGTGGCATCCTCAATTCTGCCAAAAAACTCAACCAAATGACCGAAGCGGCGCTCTACGACGCTGCACTAGCACGCCTTCACAAAATGCAGGCCGCCGGCACGGGCGCAGTTGAAATCAAGTCTGGATATGGCCTTAGTGTAGAGGGCGAGCTCAAAATGCTGCGGGTCATACAAAAACTCAAAGCGGCTTCTCCTATCGAGATCAAAGCCACTTTTTTAGGTGCGCACGCCATTCCACAAGACTACAAAACCAAGCGAGAGGCTTATATTTCGCTTTTGATCAACGATATTTTACCCGTTATTGCAGCGGAGCAACTCGCAGACTACATCGACGTATTTTGTGAGCGCAATTATTTTAGCACGGCCGAGATGGAACAAATTCTCGACGCCGGCGCCAAATACGGCCTCAAGCCAAAAGTGCATGTCAATCAGTTTTCAGTACTAGGTGGCGTTCCTGCGGCAATCGCCAAAGGTGCTATTTCTGTAGACCACCTCGAAGAACTCGACCAAAACGATCTCCACGCTCTTGCCAATAGCAATTGTGTGGCCACGCTCTTGCCAGGTTGTTCGCATTTCTTATCGATTCCATTTGGCGCAGCGGACCAACTCATGGCTGCCGATGCCATTGTGGCACTCGCCAGCGATTTCAATCCGGGTTCTTCTCCGAGTTATGACCTCATGCACGTGCTATCTTTGGCCTGCATCAAAATGAAAATGACACCTGAGGCAGCCATCAACGCCCTCACCATCAACGCCGCAGCCGCGCTTGAGCTCGGGCAAACACACGGCCAAATCGCTTTGGGCAGAAAATCGCCTATTCTCTTGACAAACGAGCTGCCATCCTTGGCTTATTTAGCTTATGCCTACACAGAAAAACACATTCAACGTGTTTTTATTTGATTAACTTTGAATACATGCGTACGGCACTCATTTTACTGGCTTTACTTAGCGCCAATTTTGGGCTGGCTCAACCCATGGAGCTCGACAAAGAACTCCTCTGGGAAGTCTCTCATCCGAAGTCTGGCGTCAAATCTTACCTCTTCGGCACCCTACATGCCAACGACCGCGAACTTTTTGAGCTTTCTGACAGCGTCTATATAGCCTTTGAGCAAGCGCAAAAAATAGTTCTCGAGACAGACATCTACAGTCTTTTCTCGACGATGGACACCCGTAAAAATTTACCCGAAACACGCTTTGACGACAAGGGTAAATCTTACACCAGCCTCATCATGACCTCCCAAACCCTTTACGGAACCGAAGATGGCATGCCACAATTTCTAGATGCGTATTTTCAAGTTGTGGGGCTCCAATTAGGCAAAGAAACCATTGCACTCGAAAAAGTCGAGGAGCAATACGCGTTATCTAATGAATTCAAGCTGAGCGAGCGCCGCATTCTCGACAACCAAATCAATGCATTCACGCAAGAAAAGCTACTCGAACTCTACTTGCGCGGAGACCTCGACGCACTGCAGCGCTTCATGAAATCCTACCTTTCTGTCCAAGAAAACCTTTACGACGAAGTCATTGTCAAGCGCAACCTCCAAATGCTAGACAAACTGCTCGAGCTGCTCAAAACACAGCAATCGTTCTTTTGCGCCGTTGGAGCAGGGCATCTAGGTGGCGAAGAAGGCCTTTTGCAACTCCTCAGAGCACGTGGCTACAAAGTGCGCGCTGTTCGCTGGACCATTAGCTCTCAGGCGCCACAAAGCAAGCGCTTGGTCAAAAAACAAACAGAATCCATTTACGTAGATCAACAATCTGGGTTGGTCGCTAAGTTTCCGGGCAAACCACTAGCGCTCAGCCTCCCCGACGGCTCTCTTAAACTCATCTACCGCGAACTCGGGCAAGGCAATACCTTTGAAATCAATATTCAAGCCCGCGACACCACCATTTCTGTAGAAGAAATTGCGAGTATCTACATCAACCCACCTGCCGGAGCCACCATGACCAAAAAAACGCTAGACGACGGCTCGGTGGTCTTTCAAGGCCTATCCGATACCTATCCCGAAGGGCTCAATTATGTTCAAGTTCAATTTGGTGCCAACTACTTTGCGATCATCAAGTCTTACGGCGGTCATAAATTCATGCATTCCAACCGTCCGTTTTCCTTCTTTGGAAAAGTTTGGTTCGAATGAATTAACATCATAGGCGCATGAAATTTCTGGATCAACTGGCCATAGACATCCTTCAAAAAGGACACGACCCCAAAAAACTAACCATTCTTCTGCCGTCTGAACGCGCTAAACGCTATTTACTCAATGCGCTTTATGCCGCAAACAACGGGCCTTTAGTTTCGCCACACATCCTCACCATCGACCAATGGGTAGCCGCTTTATGTCCGCAGCAACTTTTGCACCCCACCAAAGTGCTCCTCGAGCTCTACAAGATATATCAAACCACCCTCAAAGAAGAAGCGCTTTCTTTTGAAGATTACCTGACCTGGGGCCCAATTCTGCTCTCCGACTTCGATGACGTCGATCGCTATTTAGTCGATCACCAGCAACTCTATAAAAACCTGGCTTCCATCAAAGCGTTAGAGAGTTGGCAAATTGACGAAGAAACCTACTCTGCATCTCAAAAGAAATTCATGCTGTTTTGGGAACTCATTCCACAGCTGCACGAAGGGCTACAACTCAGATTTAAAGCGCTCAATGGCTGTAGCAAGGCACAAGCCTACCGCCAACTCGCCGAAAGCCCAACGCTGTATCTCTCAGACGACATGCACTATCTTTTTGTCGGGTTCAATGCCTTGTCGGCGGCTGAACAACGCATCATCAAGTACCTCATCGACAAGAAACAAGCTGAATTCATCATTGATTCAGACCAATTTTACCTGAGCAATAAATTTCACGAAGCTGGGCACTTTCAGCGTAAAAATTTGCAGTTTTTTGGTCAAAAACAACCCGAAAACCTTCGCAATGCATTGCAAACGGCAAGCTATAAAGTGAAAGTCATTGAATGTGCCCAACACATCGGTCAAGTAAAAGTATTAGCCACCGAACTACTCGAAAATCCTGTTTCCGATTGGAGCGAGGTGTTGGTGCTCCTAGCAGACGAAGATTTGGTACATGCCGCCATCCGCAATATTCCTAAAATTGTGGGGCAGGCCAACATCACACTCGGACTACCCCTCGATCAAACCCCAGTCAGAACGTGGGTAGACCTCTGCTTCCAACTCCAAGAAAACCAGCTTAAATTCAAGACCAAATCACTCTACTACAAAGATTTTCAGCGGTTTTGCCATCATGCCTTCACCACGCTCGCGTTTGACCAAAAACAACAAGCGCAGTTGGCCGCAGCTGAACACAAAACCGTCAAAAACAACCGCGTATTTCAGAACGTAGATCAGCTCCAACTCGACCCAAAAGTGCTGGAAATCATTCAGATTTTAGCAAGCTCCTGGAATGCCGATTGGCAAAAAGCCATTCAACAAATGCGCAAGCTCAATAGCCTTTTGCTTGACTACATACCAGCAGCCAATGACTTTGAGCGCACAGCCTTGCTTTCTTTTGAACTCGCATGCCGTCAGTTTGAACTATTTGTAGACGCCGATTTTCCGCAAATGGCCCTCAGTAGCTTCAAAAAATTATTTTACCAGCACTGGACGCGCAGCAACCTCGCCTACCTCGGCAGCCCAACGGAAGGTTTGCAACTCACGGGGCTACTCGAAACGCGCTTGCTCGACTTCGAACGCATTTATGTACTTGGCATGAACGAAGGAAAGCTGCCGCCAACCAACCCCATCCAGAGCATCATTCCAATGGACCTTCGCGCGGCTTTCGGCATGCCCAATAACCGCGATAAACAAGGACTTTTTGCCCAGCACTTCTACAGGTTGTTGCACCACGCGCGCGAGCTCGTCTTCACCTATGCCTCTTCAAGTGAGGTCTTGGGTAGCCATGAGCGCAGCCGCTACCTCTTGCAGCTCAAAATGGAGTGGCTGCAACAGAATCAGCAGGTCAGTTGGCAAGAATTTTTCTATCAAATTCCGGCAGCGGCGCAAAATAGCACCCAAACCCTGATTCCCAAAACACCAGCTATTCAAGCGCGCATCAAGGCCTATTTAGCCGGAAATGTTTCCGCCTCGGCCCTGCTCAAATACATCACTTGCCCACTCGATTTCTACTATCGGTATGTAGTGGAGTTCGGCGAAGAAGATGAAGTAGAAGAAGACCTCGCCTCGAGCACCTTTGGCTCCCTGATTCACAATTGCCTAGAAGAGCTCTACACGCCATACGCACAACGCGACAAACAAGGCGCAATGATCACACCCGCACCGGGCCCCTTAACCGAAAAGGCTATTGCGACCATGCTCACGACTTATCCTGCGGTATTGCGCAAGTATTTCTTGAATTACTTTGACCAAAATGAAACGCTCTTTGCGCGCGGTAAAAACTTGCTCAGCTTTGAAATGGCACTCGACCTCACCAAGCAAATGTTACTCAAAGAACTCGCGTTTGTCAAAAGTCTGCAAGAGCCGCTATATATTATCCAACTTGAAGCTAAATTTGAACTAGCGCAAACCATTCAGCTTGAACAAGAAGCCATTCCAATTCATTTTGTAGGTTATATCGACCGCATAGACTGCATTGGCCAAAACCACTACCGCGTGATCGACTACAAGTCAGGGAAAGTGAAGGAAAGCGATGTCAAAATGAGCGCTAAAGATGATGCCTATACAAACTTCACCAAGACCAAACACGCGCTGCAACTTTGTTTGTATAGTATGTTCTTTCGGGAAAATTTTGGTCACTTACCCACAGAAGCACGCATTGAATCCCTGATCAATCGCGACAGCGACTTTGCGCTCAGCCTCGATAAAAATACAGACTTGTCTAGCGTACCGACCCTCTTTGAAGAAGGCATTCAGACACTTGTTTTGGAGTTACTCGACGCCGACATTCCATTTACGCACGTAGAAGAAGCAAAATATTGCCAGTTTTGTGCATAAAAAAAACCTGGAAGGTTATTCCAGGTTTTTCTGCAAGATAATTAAAACCAAAATGAACAATGACTTGCTCTTTTAAACGAGACGAGTGACTGTGTGATTTGGTTGCTTAGTATAATTCTAATTTGAGTGCTGAGCGGTAATCTTTGATTTCTTCGCGGTTGATTTTGTGCTCCGCGTTTTTGAGAAGGTTCAAGAAATAAAGTAGGTTTTCTTTGTCTTCGATTTCAATTGGGTACTCGTTACCTTCCTCATCTTCTTCGTATTGCGCCTCTACATCGAAACATTCGTTTTCTTGAAGGAACTCATAAGTAAGACGCAAAGACTTTACTACCAACGGATCTTGTTCGAGCAATGCCATTTCTCTGAGTTCTTTGAGGTCGTCGATGAGTTTAGGAGCTTCTAGGCCCTTTTTTTCGACATTGGCAATGATTTGTTCAAGTTTTTGATTGGCGCGCAAAGTTTTCATGTTGTCTAAATTGAGCAACAAATTTAGTGCATTTCCCGAAATAAACATCGCGCTGTCCGTAACATTAGTCCACTTGAGGCATTTCTAGCGCATTAAAAGCTATTTTTGTTACATGGATATGGTCTTCCACGCGTTTTCTATTGGCCTGATATTATCATTGATCCCAGGTCCTGTCTTTTTTGTACTGCTCGAAAACAGCATCACAAAAGGGATCAGAAGCGCGTTGGCAATTGACTTTGGCGTCATGCTCAGCGACGTCGTTTACATCCTCTTATCGGTACTCTTTGTAGAGCAAATCAATTCTTTGCTTACCGGCAAGAACAAAGAGCTTTTTGACGTGCTCGGCGGACTGATCTTCATTGTCTTTGGGATTGTCAATTTGTTCAAGAAATCAAAAATGCACAATGGCGATCAAGAATTAGAAGAAGTAACGGAGAAGTACCACCTCAAAGAAAGCGCCAATCCGCAAAAGAACTTTGGCCTCATGATTGCCAAAGGTTTTTTACTCAACTTTGCCAATCCACTCGTCATCTTTTACTGGTTAAGTGTGGCTTCATTGGCCAAACGCGAAAGCCCCGACGACAGCAATGGGTTCCTGTTTTTGTTTTTAGGCATCATCCTCACAACCTTCATTTCTTTTGATATTGTCAAAATCATCACCGCCAAAAAAATCAGGAATTTAGTCACTTACAAATTGCTCAATTTACTCAACAAATTCATCGGAAGCGTCTTCATCGCCTTTGGGTTGTTTTTCATTTTTCGCGTCATTTTCTAAGCTCCTTATGCGCAGTAAAGTCCTTGTCATATTTATTTGCCTAATTGGCACCGCTTTGGGTCAGGAAGTGAAGGTGCTCAAAGAGAACCTCAGCCCCAAGGTGCGTATTTTCTGGGATGCTCAAAACAAACATATGCAGGGTTATGGCGCTTACTTTACGAGCGTAGCCACACCTCAAACCACAGAAAAGCATGGCAAATGGCTCTACTACTCCTATGATGGCATCTTAGAAGAAGAAGCGAATTACTACCGCAACCGACTCCATGGCAAGCGCAATTTTTACTACCCAAACAAGCAATTGAAACAAGAATCCTATTTCAAATTCAATGTGCCAGATTCCATTTACCGCGAATACGCTGCAGATGGCAAAATACAAATCCGCGGACAATTTGAATTAGGTAGCCCTGTTGGAATTTGGGAGTACTTCTACGCAGACGGGCATCCAAAATCAATAGAACTGGTTCAAAACGATACCGTTTACCTCCAAGCATATTGGAAGGAAGACAGCACGCACAAACAAACCATCAAAGACGGAAATGGTCAGATCATCAATTATTTTGTAGATGGTACTGTAAAAGAACTTTACACTTTTCAAGATGGCTTGAAAACAGGGCCCTTTGAAGAGCGCACGGCAAATGGCGTACTATCTGTTGGCGGTGCTTTTCAAAAAGGGAAGAAAGACGGCACCTGGGAATTTTATCGCTTCGACGGCATGCTTGAAAAAAGAGTGGCTTATCGCGCCGACTCCTTAAATGGCGTGTATTTAGTCATGGCCAACGAAACCGATACGCTTACCTCCGGCACCTATGAAATGGGGCTCAAAACCAAGCAGTGGAAATGGTTTACAGAAGAGGGTAAGTTAGACATGGAAGGCCATTTTGACAAAGGCAAGCAAGATAGCATTTGGCATTATTATTTCTCCAACGGAGGGCTCTCCTACATTGCACATTATAAAGCTGACCTGCGCGCCGGCAACTGGATTTACTATTATCCAAATGGCGCTTTATATCGGACTGGGAGTTACCTCAACGATTTGCGCACGGGCACTTGGCAAACTTGGTACGAAGATTCTACGCTCTTGATGAGCGGAAAGTACCTCAATGGCAAGGAAGAGGGCGAATGGCTCAATTACTGGGAAAGCGGTCGCCTCAAAGACAAAACAACTTTTCACGAAGGCTTACTCGATGGCGCATGGGAATCTTACGCCCCAGATGGCGTGCTCAAACTAAAAGGCAGCTACAAAGCAGACCATAAAGTTGGTGAATGGACGAGTTATTTCAACAACGGCCGCATCAAAGAGAAGCAACACTACAAGGTTTTTACGCAGAAAAACGTGGCCGACGGCATGGCCATCATGGGGCTCAAAGAAACAGTCAGTGACTTTCACGGTTCGTATGAAGCGTATTCACAAGTGGATTTCCAAATCAAAGAAACAGGAAAGTATTACCACGGGCTCAAGCATGGCACCTGGACCAACTATTATCCCGGAGGCGTGGTTCCAACCATTGTAGCGCAGTACCAATACGGCAGGTTACACGGCGTCTTCAAGCAGTACGATCGCTATGGCAGACTCGTCTATGAAATTCATTACAAACACGGACTCAAAGATGGTCCTTTCTTTGCCTACAATGAAAACGGACAACTCATCAGTAAAAAGATGTTCAGACAGGGCAAAGAACTTGGCGCAAATGGCCAAGAGAGTTTTAGTCCTTATTAGCAGCCAACTGCTCGATAAAACAGGTCAGCTCGATAAAATCTTCCACACTCAAGCGCTCTGGGCGTTGCTGTTCAAATTTAGCGGGCAGCGGAGCGTCTTTTAACAATACACGCAAAGAATTGCGCAAAGTTTTGCGTCTTTGGTTGAACGCTACCTTGACAACCTGAAAATATAACTTTTCATCGCAAGGCAATGCATCGCGCTCATTGCGCACACAGCGAATGACACCGCTCTTTACTTTTGGCGGCGGAATAAAGACGTGCTCGTCTACGGTGAAACAATAATGGATGTCATAAAAAGTTTGTAAGAGTACGCTAATGATGCCGTATTCTTTTGAGCCCGGCTTTTGCGCTACCCGAACCGCTACTTCTTTTTGAAACATGCCCATAATTTGTGGCACTTGGTTGCGGTACTCTAAGCATTTAAATAAAATCTGGGAGGAAATATTGTACGGGAAATTACCGACCACAATAAAAGAATCGTCACCAAATAATTCTGCCGGATTCAAACGCAGAAAATCGCCGAAAAGAATGCGCTCTGCATGAGCAGGATAGGCGGCACGCAAATAATCGATAGACTCAATATCTACATCTAACAACCATAAGTCGATTTCTGGGATTTCCCAAAGGTATTTACTCAAGGCGCCCATTCCAGGGCCAATTTCGAGTACTTTTCGGGTTTGGTCTGTCCAAATCACTTGATTGGCAATCTTCTGACAAGTACCGGCATCTTTGAGAAAATGCTGACCAAGTTGTTTTTTGGGCTTTACAATCATGGTTTGAATTCTTCGAGAAGCGTGAGGGTGGTGCGAAAAGCGGCAAACTTTCCTTGAAAATGCAAAGCGTGGTCTTGTTGCAGCGCAGGAGCGAATTCGGACTGGTATTGATCCAAGGTTTGTTGGTCTTTGGCTAAATACATGACTGAGTAAGTACAACCGCCATCTTCTTCACCGTTTACCCGAGAAAGGCGGCATTCTAAAAAGCAACCCGTTTGGAGCACATCGCGGATGTGCGTGCCTCTCATATAGGCCAACCACTCGTGTTCTGCGGCTTGGTCAATACTGACCGTTACATTGTATAATACCATGGTGCAAAGGTAGCCAAAGCAGCTGATAGCAAAAAATTGAGGGGGTATAAGTAAATATACGGTAGATTTTAAATAAAAATTATAGTACTTTTAGCCTAGAATCTTTAAACACACACCATGAAAAAACTCTTACTTTCTGCTTTATTTGCAATGACTTACGGCCTTTCTTGGGGTCAATCTTGCACACCTGGCACCAACTTCGTAGACTCCACCTACGGCATTTGGCCAGACACCACCCAAAACCTCCCGCCAGCCGATCCTAACGTGTCTTACAGCACCGATATCAATTTCAAAGTGCCTTCTACAGTTACTGCCGAAATTGATCCGAGTGGTCAGTTTGTGGGTTCAGTGATCCAACAATTTACAATTGACGCTGTTCAAGGTCTACCTCCAGGATTCGATTTCGCTTGTAATATTTCAAACTGTACCTACCTAGGAGGTGCAAACGGTTGTGCAAATCTTTACGGCACCACAGATTCTGTAGCGGTGTTCCCGGTTACCGTAGACATCACTGCCACGGTATTGGTTGTACTTTTCCCAGGTTTGCCGCCTACACCGGTTACCCAAACCGTTTCTTTTGACGGCTACAAAATTGTAGTTGGTTCGGGTGGAACAATTGATCAGGTAATCAACCCGCTCAGCTTGCAACCAAACCCAGCTGCAGCCACAATTGAAGTTGCTGGTTTATTTGCTGGCGGTTCTTCTGTTGTTACGCTACGCGACCTCTCAGGAAAAACAATCGAGGTGCTGCAGACCAATGCCAGTTCTGTCACTTTTGACTTAAGCAAGTTGGCTAGCGGAAGCTACCTTATTGAACTTACCGACACATTTGGCACACAACAACAAAAGTTTGTGAAGCTCTAAATGCTGGAAAAATATAGATTGAGGGGAGGCAACTCCCCTTTTTTTGTGCCCTTACTTTTGATACAAGCGTCTATCAGCAATGTATTTTGCAACCGGTTCTGTCAGTAAAAAAGAGCAGTCTTTACCTGAAGCTAAACGCCTACGCACGAAACTTGCACTGATGCCGAGGATAGGTACATCGTTGACCATTTCAATATTTGGATGCTGCTCAAGCGCTGTATGCGGAGCTTGTTCGGCACCCTCCTCTCTTTGGCGCGGGTAAACATAGATCCGATGCTTTGCTATGATCTGCTCCCAATTATACCATTTATGAAAAGATCGCAGGTTGTCTTCGCCAAGCAGCAAGCAGAATTCATCTTGCGGATGCTTTTCCCGTAAGTGCGTGAGGGTAGAAATCGTATAGTTGGGCTTGGGCAAATGGAATTCGATGTCGCTGGCCTTGAGATGCGGGGCATCAAAAATGGCATCGCGAACCATATCTAGGCGCAGGTGATCTGCGAGTAAGGTGGCTTTTTCTTTGTGCGGATTATGAGGCGTCACCACCAACCAAACTTGATCTATGGAAGCGTGCTGTGCCATGTGATTGGCAATAATCAGATGCCCAACATGTATGGGGTTGAATGTACCAAAAAACAGTCCTATTTTCATTTGCTGATCAATTGAAGCACAAGTTGTTCGACCGCTGCAATTGCCTTGTTGAGGTCGTCGTTGACGATGACATGATCAAATTCTTGCGCATGGCTCATTTCTTCTTCGGCCTTGGCCAAGCGGATCTGTATCTTTTCTTCGGTATCTGTTTGGCGCTTGCGCAGCCTTTCTTCCAACACTTGTATACTCGGAGGCTGGATAAAAATAGAAACCGCAGCTGTCTGAAGCTTCTCCTTGATTTTTAGACCGCCAATCACGTCTACATCAAAAACAACAACCTTTCCTGCTGTCCAAATGCGCTCAAGTTCTGCATGAAGGGTGCCGTAATACATGCCAGCATACACTTCTTCCCATTCAAAAAAGGCGCCTTGCTCAATTTGCTGTTTGAAAGTGTCTGGGGTCAAAAAGTAGTAATCAACGCCATTTTGCTCTTGGCCGCGTGGGGCTCTTGAGCAAGCAGAAATCGAGAATTCTAATTGCGGATACTTGCGCAACAATGCGCCAACAATAGTTGATTTACCTGCGCCAGATGGGGCTGAAATGACAATACTGCGTTTGCTGAGCATTTTAGAGTGCGTTGAGAACCTGTTCTTTGATTTTTTCGAGGTGGTCTTTCATGATCACGACCCTGCGTTGGATTTCAGAATGATTGCACTTGCTGCCCAAGGTATTGATTTCGCGACCCATTTCTTGGGCAATGAACCCAAGTTTTTTGCCAGAAGCTTCTTGATTGAGGGTTTCTGTAAAATAATTGAGGTGCTGCTGCAAGCGCTGCTTTTCTTCTGAAATGTCGAGCTTTTCGACATAATAAATCATTTCTTGCTCCAAACGATTGGCATCGATTCGGCTTTCGTCAATAGAAGCCAAGCCTTTCTGAATGCGCTCCTTGACCTGAGCCACACGCTCTTGTTCGTAAGGCACGATGTTCTGGAGTTCTGTCTGGATATGCCCGAGGTTGTCGAGTAAGTCTGTAGCCAAGCTGAGCCCTTCTTGTTTGCGAAACTTTTGGAGCTGTGCGCAGGCTTGCTGCACTAAGTCTAGGATAAAGGCTGTTTCGGGTTCTGAAAGTTCTTCGAACTGACTGGTGAGTACGTCGGGCATGCGCAAAACCAAAGCGAGGTAATCTTCGGTGTTGGTTCCCCAGCTTGCGTTGATGGCTTTGAGTTTCTCAAAATAAGCGGTGGCCACTTGTTCGTTGATGAGACCAGCTGCTTGGTTTTGTTGACTCTCGATGTAAATACCGAGGTCCATTTTACCGCGCAATAAGTTTTCGGTCACGAGTTTGCGAATAGGTGACTCGAGGTCGCGGTAGGTCGACGGGATTTTAAGGTTGAGGTCGAGGCCTTTTGAATTGAGCGAGCGCACCTCCACTGAGATTTTTTTATCCTGAAAATGTCCGTTGGCCTTGCCAAAACCGGTCATTGATTGCAGTAATATGTGGTTCATAAGGTTAGTCGTTGTCTATGAGTAAGTCGGCGTCTATGCCATCGTTTTGTTCTTTCACAAACCACGCAATTTCGCTCATGATTTGCGCTTTTTGATCGGTTTGTGGCGCGCGCTCTTCCACGTATTCTTTGAGCAAAAGCTGTGATTCTAGCAGTTGAGATTCATCGAAAGGGCCTGACATATTTTCAATGATCGTGAGGCAATCTAAAGCCTCAAGAAAATCTCCTTGTGAGGCGAGCATGACAAAAAATGGCAAATGCTCATCAAAAGGCAGTTTTGAATTCCAAATTGCAGACAAAACGAGCTTGCGGTTGGCAGGGTTGGCTTCTTCTTGCAGATAATTGATGAACGCTTCTACAGCATCGGTATCTTGAATATCGGCTAAAAAACCTAAAATGAGTTGTTGTTCGGCACGCTCTAGGCCTTCGAGACTTTTGAATACTTCCGAAAGCACCGTCGGATGACCGTGATCTTTTAAAATGTTGACAGCTGCGCTAACGGAGGGCTGGTCTTTTTTTTGTAGAAAAGCGACTGCTTCTTGCAACTTCTTTTGATTTTTCCTGACAATACTCATGATGCAAAGGTAAGGAATTCGCCCTCGCTGCGCATCAAAATGCCCTAATGTGTTACTTTATACAATATTTAGTGTTTATAAAAACAGAAAATATCCAATTTCAATAGCCGATAAAAAATCAACTTTGTAAAAAAAGCTGCATCCATGAAAAATTTCTTTTTCCTTTCCTTCATCGCCTCTTTATTGTTCACGGCCTGTGTGCCTTCCAAAAAATACAACGAACTACTCGAACGCGAAAAATCGTGTAGTGAAGAACTCGCCAAATACAAAAAGAGCAGCAGCGACTACGAAGTACTCTCCAAAGACCTGCAAACTAAATATGATATAGCAGCCAAAGAAGTGAGCCGCTTGCGTGGAGACACCAATAATTTAGGCAATCAAATGCGCCTTTTACAGCGCGAAACAGAAACGCTCGAGACACAATACCAAACCTTAGAAAGTTCTTTTGACAAGCTCAAAAACCTCAGCGCCAAAGAAACCGCTACCCTTCAGACCGAACTCGAACAAAAAACCAAAGAACTGCAGCGCAAAGAAGATGCTTTATTGAAATTAGACGAAGAACTCAAAGCCAAACAAGCCTTGCTAGTTGAACGCGAAAAACGCGTCAATGAACTCGAGGAAGCCATCCGAAAAAAAGATGCAAAAATCCAATTACTCAAGGCGCGTGTTGCCAACGCACTCCGCAACTTTGAAAACCAAGGCCTCACTGTTGTGCAAAAGAACGGTAAAATTTACGTGAGTTTAGAAGCGAAACTCCTCTTCAATTCTGGCTCAACAAAAGTAGAAGATGAGGGCAAGGAAGCATTGGTTCAACTCGCACACGTACTTGAAACCGAACGCGACCTCGAAATTGTAGTAGAAGGCCACACCGATACCGACAAACTCAATAGCAGTGTTTCACCTAAAAACAATTGGGAGCTTTCTGTATTGCGTGCTACTGCCGTCGTAGAATTGATGTTGGCAAACTCCAATATGGCGCCTACCCAAATGATGGCTGCGGGCCGCAGTGAGTATCATCCGGTAGATCCAGCAGACAAAACCAAGAATCGCCGCATCGAAATCATCATTTCTCCGAACCTCAACGAACTTTTTGAGATCATTTCAAACGAGTAAATACACTTGTAATTGCGGGCTTGTAACTGATTAACGGATCACATTAACGTGTCCGTGTAGGTCCTCGTAAATGCCTTTTTCAATTTCATAGATCAAATACCAAGTATAGGTACCATCTTGTACAGGAACCCCTTCATAGCTGGCATCCCAAACAAAATTGAGCTGATCAGAAAAGAAGACTTCTTCTCCCCAACGATTGAAGATGTAAAAACGCGCACTCATGAGTCCGATAAAGCGGCCATAAAAAAATTCATTGAGTCCATCGCCATCTGGTGTGAAAGAATTCGGCAAATAAATATAGCGCTCTGGAGCAATCTCAATCCATTTAGAAATACTATCGACGCAACCCTTCTGATCAGTGGCAATGAGTGTGATTTCATAAGGGCCAGGTTGGGTGTATGTATGGGTCGGGTTGACCAAAAAAGAACCGTTTCCGTCGCCAAATGACCACGTATAAGACCACGCATTCATGGAAGCGTTTTCTAGCTGAACGGGCAAGCCTTGCATTGGGGCTTGGGTAAGGATATAAAAATTGGCCAGTGGTTTCACCACCTGTACAGTAGCCACAGCAGCGGTACTGAACGTTTGGCACTCATCGCTGACCTGCACAAAATAAGAAGTAGAGACTTGTGGCGCAACCGAGATTTGCGGTGTTGTAGCTGTAGTAGACCAATTATAGTAGTAAGTCCCGTATCCACCGCTAGCTGTAACCAATAAATTTACGGTATCGCCGGGGCAAATTTCAAAAGGGCCATTCATTTGCAAAACAAGCGGTGGGCTCAAGATAGTATACGTGATGGAGTCTTGAATGGAATTGCCGCAGTTATCGCTAAGTGTAATGACATACGTACTCGTGCTCCCCGGATTCACTAATAGCGAATCGCTTGTACCACTCACCACGTTGTTTGTGGTCCAGAGGTAGGTATATTGGCCCGATCCGCCGCTGGCTTGTACGCCAATAGTGGCTGGGATATACGGACAAATTTCTGTGATGTCTGGGCTCGTGACAAGCACAAGTGGGCTAAATGTTGGCACACTCACAACAATGGTGTCGTAGGCCGGCACTCCTGTACAGGCATCGGTGACGGCAAGCCAGATGCTTTGGGTAGTGATCGGTGTCAAAGCAATGCTGGAGGTGGTTTCACCTGTGCTCCACTGGAAGGTATAAGGTTGAACGCCGCCACTTATTTGCGCATTAATGGTAACCGGGTCTCCGGGGCAACTTATAGTGGTGGTGGTGAGCTCCACCTGCATGGGTTGGTTGTCTTGGATCCAGAGATCGAGCACGAGCGGCGTGACGTTTCCGCAAGGGTCAGTGATCGGAAAAGTGAGGGTGAGCGTTTCTAAGCCCTCAACGAGGGCGTCTGTTAGTGAATTAATGGTAAAACTCACGGTTGTTTGGCCCGGTTGAAAAGTAATGCTTGTCGGGATACCATTGTAGTCTTGGCCGTTGGTGGCGGTGCCGCTGAGCTGCACAGGAATCGTGAGGGTTTGTGTGAGATTGGCCTGACGCGTTAGCGTGACATTGGCACTCACGCAGCCCTCTGCCATCCAGTCGGGGTTGGCAAAAACTTGCTGAGAAAGGGTGTGGTCAATTTCTATTGGGGTTACGGTAGAGAGGCTGTTGGCTTCTAAAAAAATACCGGAGTCCCATTGGCCGTCGCCTACGTCGGCAATGGCGAGGATCAGGTGATAGGTTTGGCCACACTGTACTTTAGAAATCGCCTCGAGTACTTTGGTAAAACCATCGTATTGAATGTATTGCGCACTCTGGTTATAGGGTGGCGAGTTGCCATCGCCGTTGTTGACAAAATAAAAAGGATTGGTAATGCCATTGACGTTATTGATGGAAACCACCGCTCCGTTAGGAAGCTTGGCGATGTTTTCAAAACCAGTGATGCCAGGGCCTGAAATAAAGAAACCAAAAACATCGTTGTAGGTCGTGTTGTTAGGGGGGGCAAACTCTGGGTATTCGTCGGAGCCAAAAACGTATTTGAAACGAACGGTGTCGGCATAAGGGATAAAATCGAACTCTAAAATGGCTGCATTATAGGTTTGGGTACCCTGTATAAGCTGGGAAAGTAGTGTAAAGCCACCCATGTTGTTGTCTACACCTGCACCCGGGGTATCGTTGGGGCCATGCGGGCCGTCGCCGTTAGGTAAAGTGGTGCCAGTTGTGAGGACGATTCCGCTGTTGATACCGAGGGTGGTGTTGGCTGCCGTAAATTGGGCAATTGCCATTGGGCTTCCGTTGTAAGTGACGTTAGATACCGTGACACCATTGCCAAGTAGTACATTTTGAACCAAGCCCTGCGGATTGAGGGCGTTGTTGGTGATCAGCTGGGCATGAAGGACTGTTGGAAAAAAATTCCCAAACAGCCATCCTAAAAATATACCCACGCGTAAAGACATCAAACCTATAACGGATTTCAAAAGATTTCGTTGTGCTTTTTGGCCATTTTTTCAAAAAAAAAGGATGCCGAAGCATCCTTTCAAGTATTGTGCCAAAAAAGCAGCTTATTTCTTGTCAAATAAAGGTTTGAAAACATACCAAGCCAAGAACGGGAAAAAGTGCATCGGCATGGCATATCCGTAGAAAATGAATTGATGTAATTCATTGGAATCATCGGTAAATGTATAGCCGAGCACACCTACCAAACTGGCTGTGCTGAGCGCTGCAAAGAGGAGCGCAAAAATAAACTCTCCAAAAAATGGAATTATTTTGGTGAGCAACCAATGACCAAGCGTCGCTAGGCTTGTTGCAATCAGACACGAAATAAAAATAGCAGCAGTTGGAACTACGTTAGAGTAGTCTTCCATGAGTTGCGTTTCAAATGTTTCTCCATAAGAATAGGAAACTCCTCCTGCTAAAATACCCGATGCGAGGGCCCAAACTACTTTCTTTATCATAATGCTATTTTTTAATGACTGGTATGGTAGCGGTAATCTTGATGGTTTCGGCTACGCCAGCGTTCTTTTTTCCGATCTGGTAATCAGTTCTGTCTACGCTAAATTTAGCAATAAAAGTGCCTTTATTTCCTTTCTTGGAAAAAGTAAATGGAATACTAACTTCTTTGCTGACACCATGCATTTGCAATTTACCCGTGGCTTTATATCCTTCACTTGTCTTTTCAATTTTAGACGAAGTAAATTCGATAAAAGGGTATTTGTCTGCGTTGAACCATTCTTCGCCTTTGGCATGCTTGTTCATGAGGCCGTTGCCCGTATTGATTGAAGCAACTTCTAGTTTGAAACTGAGTTTTGAACTTGACAGTTTGGTTTCGTCAAAAACGAGTGTAACAGCGCTGAGCTCATCGAACGTACCGCTCACATCTGGATTTGTGAATGCGATTTTATGGCCTTCAGACAGTTTATACTGCTGAGCAAGGCTTGTAAAAGCAGCAAAAAACAGGAAAATCAAAGAGTAGCCTCTCATCAAAATTAGTTTTTAGCGATTTCTAAATCTGCTTGAAGTTTAACTTCGTCTGCCAAACCTGGGCTTACTTCACCCATGCCGAACTCAGAGCGTTTTACAGCACCTGTGATTTGCAAACCTGCAACTTCAGTTCCTTTGTAGTTCTTGCCATTGCCAGTGTGTACACCGTTGAATACAACTTTTTTAGTGGTACCGTGCATGGTCAACTCACCTTCAATGATGTATGTTCCTTTTGCTTTAGCAGCAGTTACAGAAGTACTTTTGAAGCTAATTGAAGGGTGTTTTTCAGCGTCAAAGCAATCTGCAGTGCGCAAGTGGTTGTCGCGGGCTTCGATGCCTGTATTGACAGAAGCTGCATCTGCGTTCAAAATGATAGTAGCGCCTGTGAAATCTGCATTTGGTGTAGTGACTTCCATTGTGAATTTCCCGAAGTTACCGTGAACGTTTGTGATGCCGTTGTGAAGGATCGTGAAACCCAAACGAGAGTGTGCGCCATCGACAGACCAAACACCTGCTTGAGAAACAACAAAAGAAAACAAGGCGAACGCGCCAACTAAACCAACTAATAAATTTTTCATGTTTTAAATTTTAAGATTACTGATTAAACAACCGATTGAGCACAAAGTTGCAACAAAGCCGATTAATTTCTCTTGACGTAGGTCAAGGAATCAATTTGTGGGGTCTTGAAGCGCCTGTAATTTCTGAAAAGCGTCTTTGATATGACGAATTGGCTCTATGACCATTCTGAGCTTATCGTCTTTTTGAGCCAGACGGTAGCCGGTTGGTTGGGCCAAGATGCGGTTGAGAATGCCTTGAAACTGCTCGGTTTCATAAAACGGTGACTGCGGATTGGAAATAAAATGCCCTACTAATTTTTCGGACTTGAGCACCAAGCGCTCGAGCCCCATAGATTCGGCCAACCAACGGAGTTCAAATGAAAACAAAAGTTCCTTGACTTCTTTGGGTAGTGGGCCGAAACGGTCTTGGAGTTGGGCACTAAAAGCAGCGAGTTCTTCTTTGTTCTTGAGGTTGTCCATGGCTTGATACAAACTCAAACGCTCCGCAACTTGGTTGACATATTGGTCTGGAATCCGGACCTCCATGTCGGTTTCAAAAACGCAATCCTGGACAAATCCGTTGAACTGATCGGTAGTTCTTTCCTCGAAAAGTTCTTTGTACTCGCTTTCGCGGAGCTCTTGCATGGCCTCGTTGAGGATTTTCTGATACATCTCAAAACCAATTTCTGCAATAAAGCCGCTTTGTTCGCCGCCGAGCATATTGCCAGCCCCGCGGATGTCGAGGTCTTTCATGGCAATATTGAAGCCTGAACCCAAATCTGAAAACTGCACAAGGGCCTCTAAGCGCTTGCGGGCCTCGGAGGTCATGATGCTGAATTTGGGCGCAATGAGGTAACAGAAACCTTTTTTGTTGCTGCGCCCTACCCTGCCCCGCAATTGGTGCAGATCGCTTAAGCCAAATTGGTGCGCATCGTTGATGATGATGGTATTGGCATTAGAGATGTCGATACCGGACTCGATGATGGTTGTTGCCAAAAGCACGTCGTAAGCGCCTTCAATGAAATCCATCATGATTTTTTCGAGTTGCTTGCCATCCATTTGGCCATGGCCGATGCCCACCCGAACACCCGGACACAAGCGCTGGATCATGCCGGAGAGTTCTTTGATGTTAGACAAGCGGTTATTGACAAAAAACACTTGGCCGCCGCGCCCTACTTCATAGGCAATGGCATCGCGGATTTGTTCTTCGTTAAAGGAAATGATATCGGTTAAAACCGGCTGGCGGTTGGGCGGTGGTGTATTGATGATACTCAGGTCTCGGGCGCCCATCAAAGAAAATTGCAGGGTGCGCGGTATGGGCGTGGCCGTGAGGGTGAGGGTGTCTACGGTGGTGCGCAAGGTTTTGAGCTTGTCTTTGACCGCCACACCAAATTTTTGTTCTTCGTCAATGATCATGAGGCCGAGATCCTTGAACTTCACGCGCTCGGCAACCAGTGCATGGGTGCCAATCAAAATATCGATTTGGCCCGCCGCTAATTTCTTGAGTGTTTCGGTAATTTCTTTGGCCGACTTGAAGCGATTGATGTAGTCTACGGTTACCGGAAAGCTCGAAAGTCTATTTTTAAAACTTCGGAAATGCTGCAAAGACAAGATGGTCGTCGGGACCAACACCGCTACTTGTTTGGAGTCGGTGACGGCCTTGAAAGCTGCGCGAATTGCCACTTCTGTTTTTCCGAAGCCAACGTCTCCACATACCAAGCGATCCATGGGGCGTGGTGCTTCCATATCGCGTTTGATATCTTGGGTGGCTTTGTACTGATCGGGGGTGTCTTCGAACATAAACGAGGCCTCTAGTTCGTTTTGCAAGTAGCTATCTGGCGCAAATGAAAAACCTGGTTTGCTGCGGCGCTGCGCATAGAGTTTAATGAGGTCAAAGGCGAGTTCTTTGATCTTCTTTTTGGTCTTGTTCTTGAGATTAGACCAGGCTTGCGTGCCGAGTTTGTTGAGCGTTGGGGCGCTGCCTTCTTTGCCTGTAAATTTTGAGATGCGGTGCAAAGAGTGAATGCCGACATACAGCACATCGCCGTCTTTATAAACCAAGCGAATCGCTTCTTGGGGTTTGCCATTGACGTCTATGGTTTCAAGACCAGAAAATTGCCCCACGCCGTGGTCGATGTGGGTGACGTAATCTCCTTTTTGGAGCTGGTAAATTTCTTTGAGCGTAAGTGCCTGTTTGGCTTGCCTGAAGCCTTCTTTGAGTCTGAAACGATGGTAGCGCTCAAAAAGTTGGTGATCGGTGTAGCACACCAGTTTGAGTGAAGGGAAAATAAAGCCTTCGTGCAGCGCAAGCGGCAGTGCACTGAATTCGCCTTCTTCACCGATGTCGCTAAAAATCTGGTAAAGGCGTTCTATTTGGCGAGGCTGATTTGAAAAAATAAGGTTCTGAAAACCTTCGGCCTTGCGCGCTTTTAAATCGGTATTGAGCCTTTGAAAGTCTTTGTTGAAACTCGGTTGAGGGATGCAATCAAAGGTTTCTGTATGGGTGGCCTTGAAATGGTAAACTGGGCCAAATTCGATCACGCGATGCTCGGCAAGTTGTGTTTCAAAAGCTAAATGCGACACAAATTTTTCTTGGGGCAAGGCATATTGGACAGGGCCGTCGTGTTTGCTATGGATTTCTACTGCGCGCTCGTATTCGCGCTTCAATAGATCTAAGGTTCTCTGCACATCGGCCATCCAGCAAATGGTCTGAGGGCCTACAAAACCCAACAATGTTTCTTGGATTTCTAGACTCTCTCCGGACTGAATATTTGGAACAACATTGAAAAATTGATGACTCGCAATGGATAACTGGCTTGCGGCGTCAAAAGTGCGGATGCTCTCTACCTCATCGCCAAAAAATTCAATCCGAAAAGGGTGCTCGTTGGCATAAGAGAACACATCTAAAATACCGCCTCTGATCGAAAACTGACCGGGTTCATAAACAAAATCAACGCGCTCAAACTGATATTCCAAAAGCAATTCATTGAGAAAATCAGTGCTGTAAGTTTTCGCCACCTCGAGGCGCATGGTGTGCTTGACCAAATTTTTCTTGGTCGGTATTTTTTCAAAAAGCGCCTCTGGATACGTTACCACCCATGTGTTTTGTTTGTCGCTGAGTTTTTCGAGCACCTCGGCTCGGGCTACAACATTGGCGTTGTCGGTTTGCTCTTGCTGATAAGGCACCCGATAAGACGCTGGATAAAATAAAATGCGCTTGTCTTCGGGGAACAAGCCTTCAAAGTCGTTTAAAAAATAAGCTGCTTCTTCTTTGTCGGAAAGGATGAACAAATGCGTGCCCGGCACTTGTTGGGCAACCATTAAAGAAAGCAAGGATTTTGCCGAACCCACCATTCCTTTCCAATGTATTCTTGACTGAGCATTTTGCAAAGCCGCTGCGCTGCGGTCTAGCGCAGGGTGTTTGGCAAGCATTTTGATGAAAGTAGCGAGTTCCATAGAGGGCTGCAAAATTACGCAAAGTATCCGCGGAGCGAAAAATTTTGTGACCTTTTCCGGTCATATCGTTACAAATAACAATTCAGTGTGAATATCTCCAAGGAATTCAAGCGTGTTGCCTACCCTCAATGACTAATTTTAGCGTACCAAATTAGAACCCAATTATGAAGTTTTCAATCAAATACACCTTAGTAGCAGCGTTCTTAATGAGCGCCGGAGTTTTAAGTGCTCAAGTAGCGGAAGCCGCAACAGAAGAATCTTTCAAAACTGTCGAAGAAATTTCGGCCATTGACTTCCTTATGAAAGGTGGGGTCTTTTTGATTCCAATTGCACTATTATTGTTTTACACTACCTACGTAGCTGTTGAGCGCTTTTTGTATATCCGCCGCATGACCAAGCAAAACATGCTACTCATCAACGAAATACAAACCCAACTCAATGCAGGCAGCATGCAAGGAGCCCTCGATGTCGCGAACCGCGACCTAACGGCTTATGGTTCGGTCATCAAAGAAGGCGTTCAGTCTATCGGCCAACCAATTGCACAAATTGAAGGCAACATGGAAAAAGTAGCCAACATCGAAATTGGCAAAATGGAGAAGAACATCAACCATTTAGGTCTGATCGCAGGTATTGCACCTACTTTAGGATTTATTGGAACCATCTCTGGGGTTATCAAAATCTTTTACAGCATCTCTATCTCAGAAAATGTCTCTATCGGTAATATCTCAGGTGGTTTGTACGAGAAAATGATTTCGTCTGGTTCAGGTCTTGTTGTCGGTATCCTCGCCTTCACGGCCTATCACCTACTCAATAGTATCATTGATAATTACGCATTAGGCATTCAAAAATTGAATTTAGATTTTATCAAATTAATGAACTCAAAAGATGGCCATAAAGCGAAATAGAAGGTTCCATGCAGAGGTGGCTACTTCTGCATTGAGCGACATCATGTTCTTTTTGTTATTGTTCTTTTTGATCATCTCTACACTTGCCAACCCGAACGTCATTAAAGTTCCGTTGCCCAAATCAGATGCCAACGAAAAGACGCAAAAACAACACGTAACCCTGACCGTCAAATTTGACGAGAACCAACAGCGCCATTTTTATGTCAACAACGATGAAATTGCCTTGGATCAGTTAGAAGGTGTCTTGATCGGAGAAACCAAAAAAATTGGCGACAACACCGTCATTTTACGCTTGCCATTTGATGCACAAGTACAAGAACTTGTAGACCTACTCAAAATTGGCATGCTCAATGACCTCAAAATGATCATTGCCACCAAAGAAGGGTAAATCTATTTATTGTCAAATTAGCTAGAGCTCCTTATCATGGAACAATTTCAATTAGAATACATCGGCGCACGAGAAGATTCCAAAAAATCTTTGATCTACACTTCAGTGTGGTTGCTCTCCATGTTGCTGTTGGCTTTCATCATTAAATTTGACGCCCGACCAGATCAATTGGTGGATACCCCTCCACTCCGCTCAGATGAAGTCATTGAAGAATTTCAGATAGATAACGTAGCACTCGAATACGTTGCGGGAGGTTCTCGAGGTGGTGGCACCCCTGGATCTGGCCGCATTGCACCACCAGCCGACCAAACCGAAAGAGTGGCCACCTCTAGCCAAAGTGATTTCAGCCATAATAGCGGCAATTCCAACAACCACAATTCACAAAACGGTACCAACGGTACCTCCACCACAACGCAAAGCACCAACTTCTTTGGAAGTGGGGGCAGCGGCAACGGTAATGGTTCCGGAAACGGGCCTTTTGGCGGGCCTGGAAACGGCAACGGCGATGGCGATGGTATCGGATCAGGTAGAGGTTCTGGAAAAGGACGTGTACGCTTGAATAGCGTCAGCCTACCAAGCTATGAAAATGATTTCGAATGCCGCATCGGGTTTATGTTGCAAATCAATAGTGAAGGGCAAGTGATTGGCGTTCGCACCATTAGATCGCTCACAACTTGCGTTGATGACCGCACCATCAGCGATATCAAGGAACGCATCAAGCGTGAGGTCAGATATAATAAAGACCCCGGTGCAGGAATTGTGGAGATGAATTATACCTTTAACCTGAAGCCAGGAGGTAATTAAACAAGCAGAAGGCGAGGTGCTATAGCCCCATTGCTTTTTCTACCATTTTCTTGGAGCCGATGTAAAAACCAACACGCTCGTGCAAGGCACTAGGTTGGATATCCAAAATGCGGCGTTTGCCGTCTGTGGCCAAACCACCTGCTTGTTCGGCAATAAAGGCCAAGGGGTTGCACTCATACAACAAGCGCAAACGACCATTTGGCGCAGACGGAACAGTTGGGTAAATGTAAACACCGCCCTTGATCAGGTTGCGGTGAAAATCGGCTACTAAAGAACCAATATAGCGTCCGGAATAAGGCTTCCCTGTTTGATTTTCGTTTGATTGGCAATAAGCCAAATAACTGCGCAATTGTGGGTCAAAATCATTGAGATTGCCTTCGTTGACCGAATAAAGCCTGCCGTTTTCTGGCATTTTCATATCCGGATGCGACAAAAAGAATTCGCCAATGGAAGGGTCTAGGGTAAAGCCATTGACGCCATTGCCGGTGGTATAAACTAAGATGGTAGAAGAGCCGTAAAGCACGTAGCCAGCAGCCACTTGTTGGGTACCTGGCTGCAACATATCTGCCAAAGTTGCCTTGGAACCTTGAGGTGAAACCCTTCGGTAAATAGAAAAGATGGTGCCGATGGATACGTTGACATCAATATTAGAGGAGCCGTCTAGCGGATCAAATAAAATGACATAATTGGCATTTTGTGCTTGTTCGGATTCAAAGGCAAGGTAGTCGTCGTTTTCTTCGGAGGCAATGCCACAGACTTCGCCGCCGTTTTCAAAAGCGCGAATAAATGCTTCGTCGGCAACAACATCTAATTTTTGCTGTTCTTCGCCTTGCACATTTTGACCGCCTTGGGCGCCCAGGATGTGGTCTACTAATCCGGCCTTGCGGACATCATTGCTGACAATTTTTGAAGCCAAGGCGATATCGCTCAGCAAACGCGAGAGCTCTCCGGTAGCAAATGGAAAATCTTTTTGCTTGCTGACAATAAACTCGTGTAGGGTAGTGAGTTTAGACATGCTTACATAGAGAACATATTGCTGTAGTCAGAACCTAAGTGAATAGGATTGACGATTAGCGTTGGAATGAGTGCATCATTAGTGATGATGTACTGCTCGTGATTAGAAGTGAGGGCCGTAAAGAGGTTGTTGCGCTGGAGGTTCATGATGGCGATCAGATCGGCATCTACGCTAACAGCATATTTGACAACTTCTTTGTCAAAGCCAGAACTTGGGACAACTGCGCTGGTCATTTCAATGCCGCGGTCTTTAAAGAATCCTTCAGAGAAAGTGATGTTGGAACGCACTTGGTGACGCAAAAACTCGTCGGATTCGTCTGGTGTAACAACGTGTACTTTAGACTTGAAGTATTGTGCCAAATTGGCAACAATTGAAAGTTTTTGTTTGGTTTCTTTGTGGAGGTCCATCGGGACAACAATGGAGTCATAGCCACTTGCCTTGACTGCTTTCTCTTGCACGATGATGAAAGGAACCTGAGAGCTTGTCACCACTTTAAGAGCGTGGCTTCCAGTGATGTGTTGCCAACCGTGTGCACCATGGGTACCCATCACGATCAGTTCGGCCTGATGCTCAGCGGCAAAGGCACCGATGTCTTCGAAAATGCTGCCGATGCGCACATTGGGCTTGAGTGCGACGCCTTCTTGTTCAAATTGTCCGATGATATTTTCTAGTTGCGCAAGTGCTTCGGGGATTTGGGTGTCTTTGGATACGACGTGAAGTACTTGAATTTGAGCACCTAGAGGCTTGGCTGTGGCAATGGCGTGTTGAAGGGCGATATCGGCCACTGCAGTAAAGTCGTGAGGAACAATGAAGGTTTTAGTTTGCATAGTCAAGTTTTTTACAAATTTAAAACAAAGTGCAGTAAGAACGCACTAGTTTTCTCTTTATTTTTGTGTGAAGTCTCAGCTAAAAAAGCTTCTTTTCAAATGCCGATAATTGGTAAGCTCATACAGCGTAGTACAGCAATAAGTTTCAAGCGCATATCACGCGTGAGCGCTAGCTACAAACAACAACTAGAGGTCTTGCGCCAAAATATAGATCACGCCAAAAAAACAGCTTTTGGCCAACGTTATCAATTTGCTAATTTGCTGCAAAAATCAGACCTCGTCTCTCGTTACCAACAGAACGTTCCAATCACGGAATACGAAGCATTTTATACCGATTGGTTAGAAGACACCATCAAGGGTAAAAAAGATGCCATCTGGCCGGGCCGCATCAAATACTTTGCCTTATCATCGGGCACAACCGGCGCCCCTAGCAAAAGAATACCGGTAAGCACCGAAATGATCCGCTCCTTTCAACGCGTATCCCTGCGTCAATTTTCCATCCTCCACGAACTGAACCTCCCTGATCCATTTTACAGCGCCAAAGTATTGGCGGTCGGCGGCTCGACCAAACTCAAAAAAATAGACCAACACTACGAAGGCGACCTCAGCGGCATCTTAAAAAAACATACTTCACTAATCGCTGCGCCTTTTACCAAGCCCACTAAAAAAATTACCCATCTCAAAGACTGGAAAGCCAAACTGCCTTTAATGGTGCAGGAAGCCCCTAAGTGGGATATCGGCATCATGGCGGGCATCCCGAGCTGGTGTGTGCTCTTGCTCGAAGAGATTGTCAAGCACTACAAAATCAACAACATCCACGAAATTTGGCCCAATTTCCAGGTTTATGTGCACGGCGGCGTTTACATGGACCCTTTTGTAGAGCGCTTGCAAAAAGTTTCAGGTAAACCAGTGGTTTTGCTCGATACCTATTTAGCGAGCGAAGGATATTTCGCCTACCAAACGAGCCCTAAAAAAAGAGGCATGACGCTGCTTTTGAACAACAGCATTTTTTTTGAGTTTGTGCCCTTTAATGCCGAGTATTTTACGGAGTCCGGCGAACTCAAAAACAAATTCAAAGCGTATTCCATCAGTGAAGTCAAGCCAGGCATTGACTACGCTCTTGTCATTAGTACCAATGCAGGGCTCTGGCGCTACATGCTCGGTGACCTCGTTCGTTTTACAGACACCACCACCCATGAAATCATTATTTCTGGGCGCATCAAGCAATTTTTGAGTTTATGTGGAGAGCATTTGTCTTTGGATAATATCAATCAAGCATTGAAATCAGTCAGTACGCAAAACAAACTTTCCTTTTCGGAATACACTATCCATGCAGACGAAGAGGGCCTAAAGCACTGCTGGTATATTGGCTGCGATGAACACAAAGCCACGCCGAGTATCATCGAACAAATAGACAGCGCGCTACAAGACATCAACGACGACTACGCTTATGTGCGCAAGCACAGCATGCCAATGCCTCAGCTCAAATTGCTGCCCACAGCGGTATTTTATGCGTATCTAGAAAGTATCGGAAAACTAGGTGCTCAAAACAAGATGCCGCGCGTCATGAACAAAGCACAAGCCGCACAATGGAAAGCATTTCTTAGCGCAAACGGCTACCTTTAAAAGCAGATTTTTTCAGGAAGGTATAAGCGAGGTTGAGCTCGACAGAATGTCTGAAAACAGAAGATGTGGCGCCTAAATCAGCGTCGTAAGAAATCCCGAAATCAAACGCGCCCATGTCTAGAGCAATATATGGCGCTACAGCAGCCGTAGAACGAAAGTACAAGCCTGCGCTCAAGAATCTTGTGCTGACCTCATTGGTGACCTGAGAACTGCCGCGGAGCTTCATGCGGTAAATGGCGCCGAGCATGCTCTCGGAGTGGCCTCCTTGGCGCAAATGCGTGAGCGACAATTGCAAGGCAGAAACTTCGTTGAGCCCAAGAGAAAAGCAAGCGTACCCCACAGCTTTGCGATACAAACGATCGGCGGAGAGGGTGTTGTACTGTAAACGCGGGCGGTTGACGTGCTGAAACGAAAGGCCAGTTTGCAAAGACCATTGGCCGTCGCGCAATTCGCCGCGCTGATTGGGCTCAAAACGATACGCTACCCCTAAGCTTGCATCGACAAACGCAAAATTGACAAAATCGTTTTCTTCACCCGAAAAAACACTCGGGTCTAAAGCCGAGCCGTTCCATTGCGAGTAATAAAGCAAACTGCTGAAATCGGCGCTGCGTTGCTGAATGGCGGTCTGGATACCGGCGTCTAACCAATGCCCTTTTGCCAGCGGAATATGGCCACTTGCAGTGAGCCCAAAAGATTTTTGAGTCATGCGGGAGTCACCGCCGACATCGTTGCTAAAAGAAGCCCCGATTCCCGCATATGCGCGCTCCGTCTGTCGCGTGCGGCCTGGGGTGAATTCTGCCATGCCGTAGGTGGTCAGAAATTGCGTACCAGAACCAATCCATTGGTTGCGATTGAGCAGCGTAATTCTTTCAAAACCTTTGTAAGCCCCGACAAAAGCAGGATTCAGAAAAGGCATGCTGCGGTCTGCTTGCGTCAGGTGAAAATCTTGGGCAAGGCCAGCATTCGGAAAAATACCCAGCACAGACAAGGCAATTGTAACTGAAAAGAGACATCTTTTGAGGTGCATCGCTTATCGAATTAATGTGATGTTACCTGTGAATTTCTTAGTGCTGCCGTTGTCATAAGTGACATCGCAAACATAAGCATACACCCCGCTATTGCAAGGCTTCTCTTTGTGCGTGCCGTCCCATTTGAATTGTTTGTTGGTGGAAGAGTACATGAGGTTGCCCCAGCGGTCTACAATCTTAAAGTTGATGGCTGCGATATCCTTGCCCGCAATAATTTGATACACTTCATTGAGGCCATTGCCCACCCCGTTGGGTGAAAACGCTGTTGGGAAGAAGATGCCGGTGGCGCATTCAGGGCTGCTGCCATCCGGGTCACATGGGTCTAGCGGATTGGTGCCGTTTGCGACTTCTGTGCCGTCGTTGATGCCATCGCCATCGGTGTCGGGGTTGAGTGGGTTGGTGCCGAGCACGCCTTCTTGCGCATCGGTAAGGCCGTCAAAATCGGTATCGATTTGGCAACCCGGGAGGGTGTCGTCTGGGTCGCAAGGGTTGAGCGGATCGGAGCCGTTGGTTACCTCCGCACCGTCGGTGAGGCCATCGCCATCGGTATCGGGATTGGTAGGGCTCGTGCCAGCAGCGTTTTCCTGGCTGTTGGTGAGGCCATCGCCGTCTTGGTCACAAGGGCCTGCGTTGGCGTTCGGAATACATGGATTGGTGTTGTCTGGGTCGAGCTCATCCATGACGCCATCGCCGTCGGTGTCTACTATTGAAGACTCTAGTGCGTCAATAATACCATCGCCGTCGGTATCTGTTGGCGCTCCAATATTGCCGATTTCATCGCAATCGTTCTCGCCGTCGCCGTCGGTATCTGGATTATTAATGTCCGTTCCTAATAGGATTTCATCAACATTTAAACAGCCGTCACCATCTAAATCTGGAACATCTGGAACAAAAACTGCTACTATTGTTTCAGGACCATTGATATTGATGAAGTTATTTTCCGTTGTAGATGGCAAGCCAAGTGGGCCTGTAGTGACGGTCCAGTGACTGAACATAAAGCCAGGATTGGCATCCGGTTCTATCAGAGTCTGGATACCTCCAAAATAGCTGGTGGTCCATGGATAGGATGGAGGATCGATAGAATTCACTTGAATGGTGCCGGCACCTGCTGGCGTTACGTCAAAGGTAGTGGCAAAAGGTCCTGAAAGTTGGTAGCAATCAATTAGGCCTTGTTCCATAGCTAAACAGCGCTGGTTGATGAAGTTCCGCAATTGGGTTACTCTCGATTGCCAGCCGTTGTAGGTACCGCCCCATTTGGCACAATGCGCCGTCATTTCAGGGTCAATTTCGTTGACCATGCTGTCGAGCAGCGCAAGCATACTCACACAACTAAAGGAAGTGTTGATCAGGTCGATGTAGCGCGTGATATAGTACTGCTCAACCTCCGGATTTTCATCGATCAGTTTCTCTAGGATGTCTGTGTGCCCCTGACCACCCGGATTAGGTAGGTTTTCTGCGTTACAAGGGTCGGCATTTGCACTTGGATCTGGAATGCCTGTATAGTTAATGTAGTGGCCAAAGGTGGCGTCCATGTCCCAGAGGGCATAACCCCACTTTTTGTGGTCTCCGGTGGTGTCTAGGCCGCGCCACCAAGCTGTATTCCAGTTGAGCCAGTCTTGATTGACCGTATAGGAATTGATCATGAAGTAATCAGAGAGTGACTTCCAGCTCAGCAAAGAATCAACGTAGTTGAAGTTCGCTGGATTGCTCATGTTGTTGGTAAGGATATAATTGCGCAGCGCATTCCAACTTGGCTGGGCATTTGGTGCGCCGTACTCTTGCCAAGTTCCTCCCCAAGTTTTAAGATAGTGAAGGTTGAATTTGTTTTGATCATAATAAATATCGGTGTAGTCGTGGTCATCAGCTTTTTCGCGGATTTCATACACTCCCCAGAAGTTACCGTTCAAATAAACAACAGCCGGACGCCAAGTACGCTCGTCGAGTTTCATGTCTGCACGGATAGAAAGCGTATGGATAAACGCATCTCGGATATGGGCACCTTGTTCAAAAGGATAGTTGTCGCTGGCGCCTGGCTTTAAAATGACACGCTGAAAAGCATCGCGACTTTTTTCAGGGAAAATTTCGTGTTCGAGGTCGCCATTATGACCGTATTGGTCTCGGCACACAAAGTCAAAGCCGCGCTGAGCATAGGCCCATGAATCGTTACCATGTTTATTGAAGTCTCCTTCAGATTCATCGATAAAGGTGCCATCTTGTTCAAAAAGCTCGAATGAACCAACGCGGTTGGGCGGGTTTTGACTGCCGTTTGCCACCAATGAATAAACCCCTTGGCTACAAACCGAAACAACAGGAACCGTATGGTTTACATTGATGAAATAAGTGTTGGTTTCCGTAAAAGAAGAAAGAGTAGCGCCAAAGGCTGTGGCGCGCAATACTTTGGTGGTAGTGATATTGATGGGCGCTGTGTATGTGGGAGAGGTGGCTATTGGGTTTGAACCGTCTAGTGTGTAGCGGATAGTAGCTGTGGGGTCAGCACAAGTAATGGTTACGGTTTGTGCGCTAGGGTAAAAACCCGGAGCTAAACTGAAAACAGGTTTGGGGGGATAAAAATTGACGCCTCCAATGTTGTTGGCATTTGGGGTTGGCGTTGTGAATAATTTGAAGTCGATGGCACCGTTGCTCGAGCGCCCAACTGAATGATTTGATTTGGTCAGGTGAACAATTTTAAAGGAGTCTACAACAACAGCTGAAGGATTAGATAAGATGATCCAATCTCCACCAGTTTGAGAAAGATTAAAATTAGGGTGGTATTCATTGCCGGAAACTAAATCTCTTTTGGAGCAAAAAACCATTTGAAAACCATTTGCAGCAATACTTCCGCTAGGCACTTGCCATTTAGTAATATTCCCGGCTCTGTCTGATAGGAACCATCCCGTTAAATCTATTGGCGCTGCACTGGTATTGTAGAGCTCAATCCAGTCTTCACGCTCGCCGAATGCATCGGTAGGTCCGGTCATGTTTGAACACGAATATTCGTTGATCACAACTTGCGAAAAAACAAGAGAAGGAAGGCAAAAAAGGAAGGAGAGTAGTAAGTGTTTCATTTAGCTTGGTTTAGCGGTACCAATATTAGTGAAATATCGATTTTTATCCAAACAAATAGACGCAAGAAGCAGAGAAAAGTTGTTTTTTTCTTAACATTGTCAAAAAAAAGAAATGAAAAGACTTTCCTTGATTCTATCTATTGCCCTTCTCACGCTCGGTTTTTCAGGCTGTCAAAAGTATGAAGGTGAAGGCGGCCGTAGCAAAATAACAGGTAAATTGACCATTAACGAAAAGCTGTACATCAATGGTGTATTGGCACAGACGGTAAGCTATCCTGGGGCTACCGAAGATGTTTATATCGTTTACGGCACCCAAGACAGCATCTTCGACGATAAAATTGAATGCAACCACGACGGCACCTTTAGTTTCAATTATTTATTCCCTGGTACCTATACCGTTTTTGCCTACAATGAGGTTTTCCATACTGGCAATTCGATCACCAATAACGACGACGACTACTACACCAAAGAACCAGTCAAATTCACCATCGAAATTGGTAAAAATGAGACCAAAGATTTGGGTGAAATCATCGTGATCAGATAAAAATGCGCAGCCTAGTTTTTACTGTATTGTTTATTCCATTTGTAGGCTTCGGCCAAAACAGCACCCTATTTCAGGTATGGAATGAAGTAGGCGTGGCTTATAAACTCGATAAAAAACAAAACATCGCTTTCGAGCTCAGCACTCGGCATAGCGCAGGAGGCGTACAAACCTTCTTTCCGCAAATATCCTACCAGTATAAAATCAACAAGTTCATCCGTCCGTCTTTGGACTACCGCTACGTTGGGAGCAGAACCGAGCAAGATAATTTTACGAACCGACACCGCATCAATGCTAACTTGCAGTTTAAATACAAAATGGACCGAATCCAATTAGGCTTGAGAGGTCGTTATCAATTTACAACTAATCGGTTATTAGATGACTTTGAGCAAGAATTCGGCGAGGCCTTTCGCCTCAAGCCAAGTGTGGCTTATAACATCAAGAAGTCTGCTCTGATGCCGCAAGCATCCATGGAATTTTTTACCGGCCCGATGGATGGGCAGCAAGGGTATCACCTCAACCGCATTCGTTGGAGTGTGGGCTTGGGATTTGATTGGGACGGCCCTCACGCATTTGAAATTGCATACATGTACGATCAGCGCATCATGAGCCCTGGGTCTTTGAACCGCGCTATTTTGAATTTTTCATATGGCTATAACCTTGCCAACGAGAAGTCAAAAAAACCAGCGTCAAAACAGCGCGATGGACGCTTTTTATAAATCAGTCGGTGTAGGCGTCTAAAGCCAGTCTTTCCATAACAAGCGCTAAATTTTCTTGCTTCTTTTTTTGGCGCAACCCGATGGCTGTGGCGGTAAAATATTGGTGTTGCTTGAGAAACTTTACTTGGATTTCATCCCATTCTTTGCGCGACTTAATTTTACCCATTTCGGTCAGCTCCTTTCGGAGGTTGTCGGCAATTTGTTCGAAGTCCGAACGGCCCAAGTAATCGAGGTCGGCATCGCAAATGATTTCTTGGAGTTTATTGATGGGTTTGTGCGGAATTTCTGTCGCGTGAATCAGCTCGACGATGGTTTTGACGTGCTGTTCGGTGTAACCATATTTAGGAAGGATTTCCTGAGCCATGCTGGCGCCAATGGCTTCATTGTGGTCGTACTGATCAATGAAACCGGCATCGTGGAATATTGCTGCGGTCTTGAGTAAAAAAAGCCCTTCATCGGTAACGCCTTCGAGCAAGGCAATGCGCTCCACCGACTTAACGACGTCTTTGGTGTGGTTGATCGAATGGTAATAAAGCGTTGGGGAGAGGTTTTTCTGTAGGATACCCATCACGTGGTGCTCGGTCTTATAGTATTTGATGGAGCTGTAATGGTGTAATTTTTTGATTTCTTCAAAACGCGAATTCGGAATCAGGCCCTCCCCATTGACAGAAAGCTCTGGCTTGATGCGTTGCACCACATACATATCGACTTTGGTACGGGACTTGGTCAGGGCCTTGCCCTTGTAATCGCATTCAAAATAAGGCTCAATTTGCTGAAAGGTATTGCCAGTAATGGTTACTTTTCCGGGTTCTCCGAGCATCTCCATGCGCTGCGCAAGGTTGACAGACGAACCCCAAACGTCGTAGGCCAAGCGGATATTACCGATGATACCAGCAATCACGGGCCCGGTATTGATCCCTAAACGGATTTCCCAGTAGTCTTCGTGGTCGGCGATGGCTTCATACTTGAGCTTGTCCATGAAAGCTTGAATTTGCAGCGCAGCACAGCAGGCGTCTATCGGATTGGTCGAGTTTTCTACCGGCACCCCTCCTGCACACATGTAGGCATCCCCAATTGTCTTGATTTTCTCGAGGTTGTTGGCCTGTATAATTTCGTCGAACTTCTGAAATAAGATATCGAGCTTAGAAACAATACGGCTCGGCGCCATGGATTCTGAAATTCGGGTAAAGCCCACTACATCGGTGAACATGATAGACACTTGTTTAAATGCCTGCGCCTTCACTTTGCCGTTGCGCTTGAGTTCAATCACGACCTGAGACGGGAGGGTATTGAGAAGCCACTGTTCGGTGCGGTCTTTTTCTCTTTGCAAGAGCGCTTGTTGCTCTTCTACCTTAAACTTTTCGACCTCTAAAAGGCGTTTTTGCTCTTCAATTTTGGTCTTTTGGAGCCGAATTTCTTTGGTGCGCTCGGCAATTTTGACCTCGAGCCTTACTTGGTTTCTGCGAGACGTTTCAATCCGGCGGCGTATAAACACAAAAACCAATAAAAACAAAAGAGTGGCTGCCAATAAAGACAGCCACCACGATTGAAATATGAAGAGCGAGATACCCAAAGTGTGTTTAGTGAGCGCTTAAAATCTATAAAACCAACTCGCCATTGGCAAAGGGAATGAAATTTCATTCGGGATAATTACCCCTGCTAAACTAATTTGAAACGCCTTTGACTCCGTGCGTTGAAAACGCATGCCTGGCATGAGTATTAATAAGTTTTGTTCATTAGACAACCCGGTTTGCCACTCGCTCACAACAACTTGTTGTAGTTGCCAACCAGTCGGATCATATTGGTAATCTATATCTTGAGATCCTGCGGAGGAACCTATTTTTCCAATGATGAACATACAATCGTAAATAAAACTCGCTTTCTTACCTACTTTTGCCTGACCAGCTAAGCCTATTATTGGTGCTTTAGCACGGAAGTTTCCGCTTGCGTTTTGGATACTTTGAATGGGTAGAGTTGGATACTCTCCATTTACTGCAGCATATGATCCTGGTTGGTAAATCGTCTGAAGATAGGTAGACTTATCGCCATCATTGAAATAACCATAACCTAAAGATAGCGTAGCGTTGTTGCGGCGGTCGCCGTAGGTAATCATGCCCCAATGCAAGCCACCAAAACCTTTTCCTTGATTGACATAACCTGCCGTGCCCAATAGAGTACCCACACCAACATTGATTTTTGGGTTGGCTGTACCGCGGGTGTATTTCAAGGCCAAAGCAATGGGTGAACCAATCCAGGTAGACATGATCCCGACAGAAAAATCTTTGTGGACCGCAAAATGCAACTCGGGGCCATAAAGATTGAGCATGGCGTAATTCTCGCCTTTTTTGATCGGAAAACAGTTGGTTGTGAATTGATAGCGCGTGGTAAAAACACCAGCTGTGCTCACCTCACCCTTAGCGATGTCTTCGGTGTAGTTGATTGGGCGCATCGAATTGATATCGCTCTTGGGAATATAGATTTTACCCAAAGATTTGGTCTCGATCAGGACCTCGCGGCCGTCGTCAGAGAGGACAAGACCAACGTATTCTACGCCATCATTTTTGACAATTAAATATTTGGTAGTGTCTGTACTTGGTGCTGTAGTGCTTGGTGCTTGCGCAAAAACGCTCTGGCTTCCAAGGAAACAGAGCGCTAATGTGAAACACAATTGAAGGATTTGAAGTGTTTTCATGGTAAATTTCTTTTCAATCTATTTGTACAAATTTAATAATAACGCTGCGGACTTGTCTTATTAATTGGTTCTTTACTCTTCTGAACGTTAAAGCCCATATTGATCCCGACAAAACCACCTCCTTTTTGAGAGCTGTAAAATAAATTGACTGGAATATTCAAAGAACCCGCTTGAAAGGTACGGCCAAAAGCAACCAAGAAAGAAGTAGCCAATCTTTTGGAGCCATCTTTGTCAAAATTTTCTGTAAATCCTTGGAAAGGCTCCATGATGATTTCACCCGTATTGACATTTACTTTACCTCCTGATGCGAGCCATTCGTTCTTTGTGTAGTATGCGCCATCTGGGCCATATTCTCCGTCTACATCTAAAAAACCAATTGATGTCGACTTAATGCCAAATCTTGGTCCGAATGCAAATTCCCAGTTGGCTTTGCCAAAGCGAAACCCATTTAACAAGGAAAATGAAGGGATAAACTGGCTTTGCTCTAAACCAGAGATGTTGAAGATGCCTTCCACTAATGCAGAGAAATTATCTGTTCCTACGTACTGAGCCTCTATTTGGTAACCAATCATAGAAGTAACTGGCTGGATGCCCAAGCCACCATAAATTTCTGGGCGCGTGGCAAATTCACTGACATCACCGGTCATGGCGGCAAAACCAATACGCGGGCCAGAATTATTGATCTTACCTACGTTGTTGGAGGTAATCACTTCATTCTTGAAGGCCAAACGATCGGCAACAACTTTGTCAATGGCGAGGCCGTGCATTTCGGTCAATACAATTTCTACCATGCGCTGCACCTCTAATTCTTGGTTGTCAAATTCGCGCACAGCAGATTTGTACAGATTTTGTGCCTTGACATCAATGATTTTAATCGTCACGACGATTTTATTCCCTAAACCGTCGATAGAGCCAGACATCATGTAATCAACCTTGAGTTCTTCGCCCAATCTGGACAGACAATTTTGGCCATAACAGCCCACTTTATACTCCTCTTTGGCTTTGATGACTTCGTTCATGTCAAATTCATCATAGACTTTGTACTTGTTGAGTTTGATCAACTCTAAACGCAGCATTTTAGCCACTGTTTCAGGCTTAATCGTCAGCGCATTGACATTTGGGTTGGCCACAGCGATGGTACTGCTGGGTTGGGCAAAATAACTAGCCATGCCACTAAAGAAAATGGCCACTAGTAATAAAACGGGTTGTAATTTTTTTGTTTTCATAGCATACAATTTGATGCTACAAAGGTGGTCTTTTAATGAATGCATACAAAACTGATTTCCGAACCCAGCTTATTGTGAGTTGCGAAAAACGCAAGTTTTAGGAAAGCAGCTCTAGGTCAACCTCTATTTTCTTACGAAATATACCAATTGTTTTTTCGAAGTCAGCAAAGAAATTGTTGCGTTCGCGTTCGTTGACGACACTAATGAGGCTAGAATTGGCTAATTGCTTATCGATGACTTGCTTGGCATCTTGCACATACTGCGGATCAGTTGTCTGCAAGTAGTTCATGATGTTGTGCGAGAGAAACAAACCTTGCTTGTCTTTACTTTCATAATAAAAAGCAGAATCGGCATTGATGGTTTCATTGAGATACATCTCAAAACGGTTGCCGGTAGCGGGCACTTGAGTACCGTAAATGAATTTTTTACCGTGGCCCGCTTGTTCGCGCAGGTGGGCAGAAAACATCAGGAGGCGATCGCACAAAAAGAGCGCGTAAGTGGGGTCTTCGAACTGATTGGATTTGTAATAATAATGGATCTGACGCAAGAAACCACGCATGAGTTCGGGGTCGAAGATTTCTACGGAAGGGATGGTGTTGTATGATTGCAGAATAGACTTGCCGAGTTCAAAAGCGCGGTCGGAAGTTTTTTCGTGGCGAAAAAGTACGTTTTTGTAGTCTGGAATTTGCAAGTGTGTCTTGGCCCAAAAGAACAACTTAAAACGCACCAATTGCGGAAAATTGAGCAACTGAAAAAAATGCGTATTGTTGATCGTAAGCATGATTTTTGGATTTTCTAGATGGCGCAAACGCTCAAATGCTTCTAAAATACCCTCTAAATAAGATTCCAAGGAGAAATCATAGGCATTGAGCGGTGTATACCTGAAAATCACATTGGTTTTTTGTTGTAAGATCAGGGAGTCAAAAGAGATGTCGAAGGTTTTGCACAACTTTTTGAGTTCGTCTATGGTCAGCGCTGTTTCGTTGCGCATGCGGCGATAGGCTGCATCCATACTAATGTGCAAGGTCTCGCTCAAGACATAGCCTAAGGCGTCGCCAGGAGGAAGTTTAGCCTTTATAAGTTGTAGCAATTGATCTTGAACTGTTTCCATCTTTAAAACTTATAGAACCAACTGAGCATCGGCACTGGGAAAGAATAGTTGTTGGTGTTCGTTCCGGTCGCCGTAATGACTTCTCTTTTGCCGATAATGCCTGCTAAAGTCACTTGAAAAGCTTGGTTTTCATCCTTTTGAAAACGCATGCCCGGCATAAAAACCATATTGGTGCTCTTGACCTCAATAAATGGATCATTGTATACCACCGAACTTGGCTGACCTGTATTTGGGTCGTAAAAATAGTCAACTTGTTGCCCATCAAAAACCTTGCGCTTGTTGCCACCGATGATCATGACGTCCCAAATAAAGCTCGCTTTTTTACTGACTGCTGCAATACCTGAAATGCCAATAATCGGCGATTTAAAGTTCCCTACTTCGTTTTCATAAGTGAGCATTTCTGGAATTGGGAAACTATAAGCACCTTGGCTCATCACCGCAGCATAAGTACCAGGTTGGTAATAGAAATCTGGATTGGTAAAGGAGAAGCCAGAGTTGAAATAACCATAACCCAAAGAAAGTGTAGCATTGCTTCGGCGTGTGCCGTAAGTAGCCATTCCCCAATGCAGGCCTCCGTAACCTTTAGCTTGGTTGAGGTAACCAGAAGAGGCCATGATGGTGCCGACGCCAAAATTGAGCAGCGGATTTTGAGTTGGAATGGTGTATTTCAAGGCCAATGCGATCGGGCTGGCAGCCCAAGTAGCCATAATGCCGACACTCAGGTTGGGCATAATCCCAAAATGAACTTCGGGCCCATACAAATTGATGAGCGCGTAATTTTCGCCTTTTTTAATCGGAAACGCGTTGGTGGTGAATTGATACCTCGTTGTAAAAACCCCAGTTCCTAAGTATTCGCCTGCTTTGAAGTCGGTTTGCTCATCTACTAAAGTCACGCTTTTCACTTCGGATTTCGGGATGTATATTTTGCCGAGTTGTTGGGTTAAAATCAAGAGCTCGCGGCCGTCGTCAGATAAAATTTGCCCAACATATTCAATGCCGTTATTGCGGATAATTAAGTATTTAAGGGTATCTCCTTCTGATTTTGCCACCTGAGCGTTGGCAAGGAGTGAACAACAGAAAATCAAAAACAACAGAAAATTTTTCATCGTAATGCGGGTTTTATAAGCTTTAAAATTAATCATTCACGTAAGTTCTTTGTACGCGAGGTGAGATACTTGTAAGAATTTCATAAGGAATGGTCTGCGCTTTTTCTGCAAATGAACTGAGTGTTTGCTGCGTACCGATAATTTCTACCTCGGCATCGAGCCTAGCCTGGGGCGCCAAAACCATGATCATGTCCATACACACGCGTCCTATTGTTGGACAAAAGTTGCCATCGATATAAACCCCTCCTACTCCATTGCTGAGATTGCGTTTGAAGCCATCGGCATAACCCACAGGGACCACCGCAATCTGGCTATCATCTTCTAGTATTTCTGAACAACCATAACCAACACAAGCGCCTTTCTTGAGATGCTTTAGTTGAGAGATCTGACTTGCCCAGGAAATGACTGGCTTTAATTGCAGCTCAAATTGTGGGTCGTGATTGACTCCAAATAACCCTATGCCCAAACGAACCATATCAAATTGCGCTTGCGGAAAATGAGCTGCTCCTTCGGAGTTCAAAAGGTGTTTGAGAAAAGCATAAGGAAGCGCGCTTTCCAACTTGCTGCAAATTGCTTTGAAGCTTTTGATCTGCTCGTCATTCATGGGGTGCTGGGGTTCATCTGCACAAGCCATATGGCTGTACACACTCTTGACACACACCTCGGGTTGGGCCTGCAAAGTTTGCAGCAAATAATCGGTTTGTTCGGGCAAAAACCCTAAGCGATGCATGCCGGTATCAAACTTCAAATGAATGGGGTAATCTTGAATTTGCGCGGCAATAAGCGTGCGAATAAACGCATCGAGGTGCGCGGGGCTATAAATGGCGGGCTCTAGCTTGTATTCGATGCAGCTCTCAAATCCGGCGGGCTCGGCGTTCATGACTAAAATTGGCAGCTTGATACCTGCCTGCCTCAGTAAGACTCCTTCATCTGCATAGGCGACACCAAAATAATTGACGCCACCCGCAAGCAGTTGCTTTGCAATTTGATCCAAGCCTGCGCCATAAGCCTGCGCCTTGACCATAGCCAGTATTTGTGTGGTAGGCGCCAAACTTTGTTGGTAATGGCGCAAGTTGTGCTGGAGTGCCGAAAGATCATAACGCACCACAGTGCTGTGTGACTTGCGCTTCCATTTGGCAAGTAGCGCTTCGGTCAACAAATGCTGATTGCCTTTGATCAAGACAACCTGATTCGAGATGTCGGGAAGCACCGCGGGAAGCGTGGTCCAAATGAAATAGTTGTCAATATGGTTGGCCAATAGCAGGCCTATGATTTCTTCTTTTAAATGTGCTTGGTTTTCGGCCAGCAAACAACACACCATTGAGCTTTTGCCTTTGGCAACGGACTTCAAAAAAGCGAATGAACCCTCAAAGGCGAGCAAGTCTAAGGTATACGCATCATTGATGAGCGTGGCATCGTTTATGCCCTCGAATGTTTCCAGCCTATTGGCCAGTTTAGGAAGTTCAGCGACATCTTTTGAAGTGCAAGGGCCAAAGCGAAGTGCACAGGCAATGGCGAGCTTGGCGTTGTGCAGGCGCACGGGGTCTTTGAATGGAATATTTTCAAATAAAGCTTTGGCGCTTTCGGTGCTCAGCTCGGCTGGTTGGTCGCCGTCTAGCACCCATTCACAGTCAATAGTGAGGCGGTCTAAAGCTTGGCTGTATGCTGCATCTGACCCAAATTCATGGCGAAACCCTGCGTTTCTTGTGGTGAAAACCACAAAATTAGGTTTGATCATGGCGTGGAGCTTTTCCATTTCGCCCGGTTTGCTCACGGCGGCTTCTATGAGCGCTAAATCGCCTTCTAAAGGAAGTTGAAGTATGGAAAGGGCCACACCGAGCTGCGAATTGTAACTTTTTGGGCTGCGCTGCACCTTGGATTGGCCCGCTAATAGGTGGTAAATCCACTCTTTTACCGTGGTTTTGCCAATGGCGCCAGCAATGGCTACAATTGGATAGTTGATTCTTTTGCGGTGAAACGCTGCGAGCTGTTGGAGTGCAGCAAGCACTTCTTCGACGATGTAATAGGTTGCGTCTGGATATACCTCAGCAGGTTGCTGATCTAAAACAAAAATTCGGATTCCTTTTGCATAAGCGGGCGCAACAAAATCAAAACCGCTGCGCTTGGGGCCATTGAGGCCAAAAAATGCCACGCCTTCGCTGCGCGAAATTTTGCGCGAATCGAAAATAACTTCTTGAACAAGCGCGGTTGTCGGAGCACCTATGTGGGCAGCCCCGAGTAGGTCGGTCAATTGGGCGTGGGTCAGATTCAGTTTCATGACGACGCTTTTTGATAACAGCTCCTGCAGAGCGGTTGGTATTTTTCAACGGCGCCCACCAGAACTTGCTCGGTTTGGGCCACCGTGCGGTGCGAAAACTGTGCTAGTTTGCCGCAATGCACACAAATGGCATGTACTTTACTCACGTACTCAGCAATTGACATCAGTTGTGGCATAGGGCCAAATGGTAAGCCTTTGAAATCCATGTCGAGGCCAGCCACAATTACGCGCACCCCTTTGTTGGCTAAATCGGTGCAAACTTGAATGATTTGGGTGTCAAAAAACTGGGCTTCGTCTATTGCGACAATTTGCTCGCCAGACCACAACTCGAGGATTTCAAGTGAGGACGCCACGCGCTTGGCCTCCCAACTCTGACCTTGGTGGCTCACAACCGCCTCAGTGGCGTAGCGGTCGTCTATGATGGGTTTGAAAAGCAAGATTGACTGTTTGGCAAAAGCCGCTCGGCGGAGTCTGCGGATGAGTTCTTCGGTTTTTCCAGAAAACATAGAGCCACAAATCACCTCTATCCAACCTTGTTGTCCGTTTTCTTTGGTAAATTGCTCTAAAAACATAGTGCTGTTGAATGAGATTGTGAAATGTTTTCTAATTTTGATTCGGTAGTGCAATATACTGCCGATTGCACGAAATTAATAAGTTATAAGCAATGTCAGAAAAAAGTCCCTCTCTAATGATCAAAACAATTCTTGGACACCTTCAAAATGGTGTAGAAAAACTAGAATCTGAACACCTCAGCCCAGAAGACATGGAATTATTAGTCGAGGACGCCAAAGAACTCTATGAGCGCATGGTTATTTTGCGCTACAAGATCTACGAAACCAATGTTTTGGGCGTGAAAGAAGCAGTCATTTCTGCTAGCCTTCGCCATACCGAAATTGAAACCCCAATAGACTTATTCGGCGCAATAGACGAACCAAGCTCAGAGCCCGAATTTGAAGTCACTTTTGCAAATAGCGACCCAAGTATCAGCGCCTTCGGTGACCAAGAAGAACTTCTTGAAGAAACACTAGAGGAGGAACTACTTCAAGAAGATGAAGTTGAGGAAGAAGAACTCCTTGAAGAAACACTTGAGGAGGAACAGCTTCAAGAAGTTGAGGAAGAAGAAGTTGAGGAGGAAAACGGAGAAGTAACGAATGAGGAAGAACCTCTTGTAGAAAATCTGTTTGAAGAGGTTGAAGAGGTTGTAGAAGACCACACAAGCGAGGAAGAAACGATTGAGCAAGCAGCGCCGTCTAGCTGGGAGCCAGAATTTTCCGGAGACCAACCTATTTGGATGGCCGAGATGGAGGCCAACATCCGCGACAACCGCAGTATGATTCCGTTAGAAAGCCTTATTGGTGCTTTTACACTCAACGAAAAACTCCAATTTATCAATGAATTGTTCGACGGCTCTTCAGACGATTTCTCCAGCAATGTCAAGCAACTAGACCAACTCGCCTCTATCGACGCCGCGCGCAACATGATCGCAGAACTTGCCGATACTTTTAGCTGGGATACCGAATCAGAGATTGTAGAAGACTTCATCTACAAAATTTGTCGCCGCTATGCGACTGGCGCTTAGTTTTGTTTTTAGCCTAGCGCTCTCTTTTGTCTATGGGCAGCAATATCCATATCGGCAAACCATTTCTATGCTCTGCTCGCCCGAATATGCTGGCAGGGGTTATGTGGAGGACGGAAGGGTCTTAGCCGCTAACTTTATTGCAGCCGAATTCCAAAAAATTGGCCTGCAGCCCTTTAAAAATAAGTACCAGCAAACTTTTACCCTACCCGTTCAAACTTTTCCGGGCGCCTGTTTATTTGTTCTAGGCTCAGACACCCTCAAGCCCGGCATCGATTACCTGGTTCATCCGGGTTCTGCGGGCGTTGCGCTACCATCCAGCTATCAATTGGTTTATTGCAATACAAGTACGCTCTACCGCAGTGTAAATGCCTTTAAACCTTGCCCAAAAGACCGCATGTTGGTGGTTCAGACTACAGGTTTTGGCGGAGACACCAACAAAGTACTGCAAGCCCGCCTTCAAGAACTCCAACAATTTGCAGCAACTACTGAACTCACCACAAACAAACTCACTTGGTCGGTCAGTCAAGAGGCAAAGCCCTACCCTGCTTTCCAAGTTGTAACTACTGCCTTTGCCAGCAAACCACAAAGTGCTTTCATTCACCTAACCACTTTATTTGAACCAAAATTTACTTCGAGTAATGTAATTGGTTATTTGCCTGCAGCCAACAAACCAAAGCAAAAACCCTATTTAGTCGTTACAGCGCATTACGACCATCTTGGGCGCATGGGTAGCGAAACCTATTTCCCCGGTGCCAATGACAACGCATCTGGCGTTGGGATGCTGCTTTACTTAGCACAGGAGCTGAGCCGCCAACGCGATTCCAACTTTAATTATGTATTTATTGCTTTTGGCGCTGAAGAAGCAGGTTTAGTGGGCTCGCATTATTTTGTAGAACACCCCTTATTTGACCTCAAGCAAATTCGCTTTTTACTCAATACCGACATTATGGGGAGTGGCGAAGAAGGCATTACGGTGGTGAATGCCACCTTGTTCAAATCGGAGTTTGACAAATTGAAGGAGCTCAATACAGAGGCGAATTACCTACCGCAAATTAAGTCGAGAGGGCCAGCAGCCAATTCTGATCATTATTTCTTCACTGAAAGTGGTGTACCTGCATTTTTTGTTTACACCATGGGGCCAAATAAGCACTACCACGACATCGCCGATACCGCCGAAGAATTGAGTTATGCTGCGTTTGAACCGCTCGCTCAACTCTTATTAAGTTTCATGCGCTCATTTTAGGCGCCTCACCAAATAACTTGTCTGCAAAATGAGCACGCTCAGCGATAGCCCCAACAAGTACAACACCAGCTCTACACTTTGATCGGTATAAATCAACGCCAAACTAGCCGATAGATAACCCAGTAATTGGGTCACGCTAATGATCAAAAAACGAAAGGTTTGCGCAGCTGCATCGCCGTTATTTTTGATGAATAGGATACCTGCTGAAATCAAGATCAACAACAACGACGTGAGTTGAATACTGCACAATTGCTTGATGGGTAAATCAAAAACACCCACAAGGGCCAGAAGGAGAAAAACCAGATGAACCGCCAGCAAGGTGGCCAAGTAAGACCAAGGGGTAATTTGTTTCTTAGGATTAGTTTTCACGATTGAGCGCATTCACTTCTTTGATGATCAAATACAAACCGATACCTACACCTAGCAACGCCAAAACCACCGTAAACAGGCTATCTGTATGAAACTTCTTATCAAGCCAAGTGCCTAACCAAGTGAAGCCTCCGATGACGGCGGCCATTTGAAAAGCAGCCGAAGTAAGTTTGAGATAAGGGTTGTTGGAACTACTTTTTTCAGTCATTAAAAGCCGCCTCCATATCTAGTTTTTGCGTGCTGACACCGGCGCGCATGACGCAAGCACCTTCAAAGAAAGCACCTTCTTCTATATGGAGTTTCATGGTTTGGATATCGCCTTTGATGCGCGCTGTTTCGCGCAAGACCAAGAGGTTCTCTACCATTAATTGGCCTTCCATGGCGCCTTCTATTTCTGCGTTTGCACAAACGAGGTTGCCATTGATTTTGCCTGAGGTGCCGATAATGACGCGACCCGCACATGAAACGTTGCCATTGACTTGCCCTTCGAGCAAGATGTTGGCATCTGAGGTGAGGTCACCACTGATTTCTGTACCGGCTATAATGCGGGTGCTGCGGTCGGTGGTATCAGGTGTTTGTGCACCTCGAAAACTGTCTTTTCTTAGCATAAAGCTTAGTAATTATCGATGAAAAATCCTTTGTATTCATCAAATTTCGACGTTTCTATCAACTTTTTCAAATTTTCTTGATTGATAATGAAAATTTTATTGTTTTGATAGTCATCGAGATACTCCGCTCCGGCCTTGTAGGCATTCAGGTAATCCCAGGCAATTTTGCTCGTTGGGAAATCCGATATGAGGATGAAATTCTTTTCGCCGAGGGTCGTCTTGACCGTTACTTTTACTTTAGAAGTTTTGAAAGCTTTGGTTGAGAAATTGGCTACGGTGGTACGCAAGTCATCGGCTTCTTCGTCTTCGTCGAGCAGAACAATCACAAACTGGGTGACGTTAGGCGTATAGGTGAAAATAGACTTTTCTTTGGTTGGTGCAGTGATGTCAAACTTGGAATATCCTTTCTTGAGGATCTCCAACATTTCTTTGGCGCGCGCCGCTTGATCTGACTTTGGTTTTTCATCGATAATGCGCTGCAAGAGCGGAACAAGAACTTGTTTGTCCGTGGCTTGCTGGCCAATTGCCAAGGCGTTGAGCAATAAGTACTCAGCGCGGTAGGCATTGGATGGGTCGTTGTCGATGACGGTTTGAGTAGCCGCTTGCACTTGGGCATAATACGCTTGATCGTATTTCTGAACGAGCGCCAAATACGCGTCTTGGTCTTTTTGCGCACTTAGTTTTTGCTTGACATAGAAGTCGGGGTCTTTAAAGTACTTAGCGGCGTCTGAGCTAGGGTATTTCTTGAGGATATACTGACGGTATTTATCTGCATCCGTAGAACTCTCATAGATTTTGAAGAGCTGGAAAGCCGCAGAAAGATCGGTTGGGTGATCTAGGTTTTTGTCGAGAATGGCCAAGAATTGCGCTGCGGCAAGCTCGGTTTCATTGAGGATTTCTTTGTAGAGCACACCTGAGGTATAGAGCGCTTCCAAAAGGCGTTCTTGCGAGGCTTTGAGCGCCTCTGCGGTCAGTGGAATGTCTTTGAGTAGGCTTTCTACCGACAGAGAATCTTTTTGGGAGGTGGTGTTTTGGGCTTGGGAGCTGTCCTGGCCTTGGACATCGATATTGGCGTTCAGGACAATGCGCTCGCTGCGGCGCCAGTCGTCGGTGTTTTCTCGCATGCCCCAATTCTTGCGGAACTCATTGAAGCCTTCTTCGCGGAGTTTGGGGTTGTTGAAAATGAATTTGTTGGCGTTGGCATTCGTATTGGTGGGTTGGCTCTGCTGCAAGGCGAGGAGTTTGGCTGCCTCGAGTTCTTTGCGGCGCTGTTCGTCGCGTTTGATTTGTTTGAGGGTTTCCTTGAGGAAGTCTTCGCGGTCTTTTTCGGAGAGCGCGGCAATTTTTTGAACGGAATCTTCGAATTGGGCGGTTTCTATGGCCTTGACTAAATCGGCCAACTTTGTGGCTTTACTCTTGATTTGCTCGCCGTTGGGGTAATCTTCGGTAATGAAGCGCGAACTTGAATCGTAATATTTCTGGGCGTAGACGAAGTTTTTTTCTTGGAAAGAGAGATCGCCAAGTTTTTCGTAGGCCTGGGCGCGTTGGCGTTTGTTGTTGTTGGAATAAAACGCCGCTGAAGTAAGATGAGATTTGGCAAGTGGCTTATTGCCCTTGTTGATCTCCATTAAAGCCATGGCGTAGTAAATTTGGTCTTTAAAAGTAGCGTTCTTGGCATCGCGCAGCATTTTTTGAAGGTCGCCCATGAGGCGCTCGTCTCCGCTTACAATAGCGCGGTTGAGGCGGGCATTGAAGGCGATGTCTGAGGCTGCTGCCGCTTTGTAGGCCTTGCCGAAATGAAGTGCGGCTTCTGGCAATTTGTTTTGTTGTTGATTGACTTGTGCCAAGATATAATGTAGACGAGCTTTTTCTTTGGCGCTAGGACATTTGGCAATGGCGAGTTCTAAGCCCTCTATTGCAACATCGTATTCGCGGCGGCGCAAAGCGAGGTCCGCGTAAGCGCGGTGGATTTCGAATTGCAATTGCTTAGACATTTGCGGGCCTGCTTCCGGGTTTTTGTTGCGCAAGAAAGGAATGTAGTCTGTTAATTGCTTGTCGTTTTGGATTTCGGCGCGTTCATTGAGCGCATCCAAAATGAGTTTGGCGTCCGCGTATTTGCGTTGCTCGATGTAAATGCGGGCAATCCAGAGGCTGGCAATGTAGGCGCTCTGGTCTTTGTCAAAGAAACGCTTGACAAACTGAAAATTATCCAATGCTTTTTGGTAGTCGCGGCGGTAAAAATAAGCCTCGCCAACTGTGAGCCAGTTTTCGTCGATCCATTTGTTGTATTCTACCGTTTTGTAGAACATGTTTTCGGCGGTCGGCATGCTGTGATTGAGGATCACTTTGGCGCACTTCACCACAGCGGTGTCGATAGCGGGCAACATGCCTTTGACCTCTTTTTCAGTAGGTACTGGAAAAACGGGCAACAACGCGTAGAAATCTTCTTTTCTGGCGTCTTGGTAGGTTTTCAGGGATACGCGCAGAAGTTCTTTGGCGTTGAAATGGCCGTTGTACTTAGCGGTAGTTTGGTGATAAAAGCGATTGAGCGGCGTATTGTTTTCAGTCGAACAAGCCCATGACAAGAAGAGCAAAAGCAATGTCAGGAAAAAATGTAGACTTTTACGCATGGACAATTAAAGGCGTTATAACGCAAATTTTGCGTTTTTAGTGTGTAGCTTATGCAATATTGGTAAAGACCTGTTGGATATCGTCGTCGTCTTCAATTTTATCGAGCATTTTTTCGATGTCGACGAGTTGTTCTTCTGAGAAATCGACGGGGCTTGTTGGGATGCGCTTGAGGCTCGATTTCTGAACTTCAATTTGCATGTCTTCGAGTGCCTTAGCGAGTGTGCCAAAAGCAGTGTAGTCTCCGTAAACAACAATGATTTCGTCTTCGACTTCAATTTGCTCGCAACCTGCATCGATGAGCTCTAACTCGAGCATTTCTGGGTCGAGTTCTGGTGTTTTGGCGATTTCAAAAATACTTTTGCGCGAGAACATAAATTCCATAGAGCCATTTGGGACCACCGCGCCGCCCGCTTTGTTAAAGTAAGACTTGACATTGGCAACAGTACGCGTTGGGTTGTCTGTGGCGCACTCTACGTAAACCAAGACGCCATGTGGGCCTTTCCCCTCGTAATTGACTTCTGTAAAAGAGGCAATATCTTTTTGAGCTGCGCGCTTGATCGCAGACTCGATATTGTCTTTGGGCATGTTTTCAGATTTTGCATTTTGAATAGCGGTGCGCAACTTGGCGTTGGTGGATGGGTCCATGCCGCCTTCTTTGGCCGCCATGGTGATGGCCTTGCCTAATTTTGGAAACATTTTGGACATTTTGTCCCAGCGTTTTTCTTTGGCTGCTCTGCGGTATTCAAATGCTCTTCCCATAATGCGTATACTTTTGGGCAAAAGTAAGGAATTCGCAAGGAAAATTCAAGCGGGTGTTCAGTCGTTTAGGCCAAAATTTGCTCAATGTAATTGAGCAGCGGCTCTTTTCCGAATCCTGACTCGGCTGATGTAGTGAAAACCGGTGGCAATTCCGCCCAAACTTTGAGCATTTCTTTTTTGTATTTGGCCAAGTTTTTTTGCAGTGCCGAGCTCGATAATTTGTCAATTTTCGTGAAGACCATAGAAAACGGCAAGCCTTTTTGGCCACACCAATTCATGAATTCGAGGTCGATTTTTTGAGGCTCCAAGCGGGCATCTAGCAAGACAAAAATATTGTAGAGGGTTTCGCGCTTGGTCAGGTAGTCGGCAATGAAGCGCTCAAACGAACTGCGTTGGGTGCGGCTTACTTTTGCATAGCCATAACCTGGTAAATCGACGAGGTACCAGTGGTCGTTGATGATGAAGTGATTGATGAGCTGTGTTTTGCCGGGTGTGCCGGATGTTTTGGCGAGACCTTTTCTGGAGGTTAACATGTTGATTAACGACGACTTGCCAACGTTTGATCTGCCAATAAAAGCGAACTCAGGCTTGCCGTCTAGCGGACACTTGCTTACTTCGGTATTGGAAATGGTGAATTCTGCGCTTTTGATTTGCATTTGGCAAAGTTACACTTTAAACTTTTATTTTTGCGGCATTGCGAACAATCTATCATCAAGGTTGTTAGGGTTTGACTAGACAGAAGATGGCAGAATATAAAATCAAGGATATCGAAATACTGACGGGCATCAAAGCCCACACCATTCGCATATGGGAAAAGCGCTACGGCATGCTGATTCCAGAGCGAACCGATACCAAAATCCGTACCTATACCGATGCCGACTTGTCGTTTTTACTCAACGTCAGTATGTTGAATAAAAAAGGACTTAAAATTTCGAAAATCGCCACCATGGGCACCACCGCCATCCACCACATGGTTTCCGAAATCCGACTCAATTCTTCCATAGACAACGCCGAGGAAAAGCTCATTTTGGCCCTCCTCGAACTCGACGAGCAACTTTTTCGCAACACCCTCAACGACCTCATCAAAAACAAAGGCCTCGAAGCTACTTTTGCCGAAAACCTCATCCCGTTTTTAGACCGCATTGGTGTGATGTGGTTGGTCAATAGCATTTCTGCGGCTCAGGAGCATTTTATCTCGAACCTGATCCGCCAGAAAGTCATTACAGAAATTGACAGGTTACCGATTCCACCCAAGTCTAAAGAAAGTGTTCTGCTCTTTTTACCCGAACACGATTGGCATGAAATCGGCTTGCTCTTTTATCAGTATTTATTGAGAGTAAAAGGCTTCTACACCTATTATCTAGGTCAAAGCTTACCTTACGATTCCTTGGTAGATTGTATCGAAAGACTCAAGCCTACGGTTGTATTGAGTAGCTGGCTCACCGCCGTTGACCAGCATTTTATTGTGGGGTATTTCAAGCAACTACACAACGACGCTCCTGAAGTGCGTTATATCGCTGGAGGTGCGCAAATACATACGCATTCTGCAGCGCTCAAAGACCTCATTACTGAAGTCAAGAACTCTGCGAGCCTGCTCTCCCTTTTTGAATAACTAAATCTTACTCGCTTAAAGCACGATATTCACAATCTTGCCGTGCACCACAATCACCTTTTTGGGTGTTTTGCCCTCCAACCATTTTTGTGTTTCTGGCTTGGCCAAAATAAGATCCTTGACTTCATCACTGGTAAGCGAGAGCTCTAGTGTGGCTTTGTAGCGCATTTTGCCATTGAAAGAAACCGGGTAGTCAAAAGTAGATTCAGTCAAGTAACTCGGTTCAAAAATTGGATACTCCGCAGTAAAAATACTTGGCGACAACGGTTGTAATTGGGCCCAAATTTCTTCGCAAATGTGCGGGGCATAAGGTGCCATCAAAATGGTGAGTTGTTCAAGAATGTGGCGGTTATTGCACTTTTGCTCAGTGAGTTCATTGACGCAAATCATAAAGCTCGACACACCTGTGTTGAAAGAGAAGCGCTCGAGGTCGTCGGTGAGTTTTTTGATGGTTTTGTGCAGCGTTTTAAGTGCAGCAGGGTCGGGTTGAGCGTCTGTGACCTCAAAATGACCGTTTTGATGAAACAAGCGCCAATATTTTTTGAGAAAGCCATGTACACCAGTAATGCCTTTGGTATCCCAAGGTTTACTTTGCTCGAGCGGGCCTAAGAACATTTCGTACATGCGCAGGGTGTCGGCGCCGTATTTCTCACAAAGGTCGTCGGGCGTCACTACATTGTACCAACGCTTAGACATTTTATCCACTTCTCTTTTGACCAAAACCTTGCCATCTGCATTGCAGACAAACTCTTGTTGGGCATACTGCGGTTGCCATGCTTTGAGCGCATCTAGCTGAATGCTTTCGTCGTCGTTGAGCAGGTCGATCAAAATGCGTACTTCTCTGAAGCCTTCTTTTTCAGCTGGCAACATGTCTAGGGAATACATTTTTTGATCTGGGCCCATGTAAGCAATGGCTGATTTGCCTAAGATCATACCTTGGTTGATCAGTTTGGCAAAAGGTTCGTCAAATTGAAGAAAACCGAGATCGTATAGAACTTTGGTCCAGAAGCGGGCATACAATAAGTGGCCGGTTGCGTGCTCAGAGCCGCCAATATATAAATCGACTTGGTTCCAGTAAGCCAACTTTTCTGGGTCGGCAAAAGTTTCTTTGTTGTGCGGATCCATGTAGCGTAGAAAATACCAAGAGCTTCCAGCCCAACCTGGCATGGTGTTGTACTCCATGCGCTCACCTAACTGACAAGACCACGCCTCTTTGGCCGCTCTGGCTAATGGTGGTTCGCCGTCTTCGGTGGGCAAATAAGCATCTACGTCTGGCAGCGTGACCGGCAAGAGCGCGTCGTCTACGAGTTGCGGTAAGCCATCTTGGTAATACACCGGGAAAGGCTCTCCCCAATAGCGCTGACGCGAAAATACGGCGTCGCGCAGGCGGTAATTGGTCTTACCTTGGCCAATGCCCTTTTGCTCAATGGCTGCTATGGCGCTTTCCATTGCTGCTTTGGTCTCTAGGCCGTTCAAAAAGTCAGAGTTGGCAATGACGGCGTCTTTTTCGGTGTAGGCCGCTTCGCTAATGTCTTGGTCGGCAAAAATGGATGGAATAGGTAAGTTGAAATGCTTGGCGAAGTCGTAGTCGCGTTGGTCACCGCATGGTACCGCCATCACGGCGCCTGTACCGTAAGACGCCAATACGTAATCGCCAATCCAGATTGGAATCTCTTGGCCTGTGAACGGATGCAGCGCGTATGCGCCGGTAAACGCACCGGTAATGTTTTTGACATCAGCTTGGCGATCGCGTTCGGTTTTAAGGGCCGCTTGTTGTTTGTAGGCCTCAATCGCCACCTTTTGATCTGCCGTGCAAATTTGATCCACGTAAGGATGTTCTGGTGCCAAAACCATGAAACTCACGCCAAAAATGGTATCGGGGCGCGTGGTAAATACTTCTATTTGCAGCGCGCTGTCTTTGACTTCAAAATGCACGCTTGAGCCCTTGGATTTGCCAATCCAGTTGCGCTGTTGTTCTTTGAGTGCGTCTGTCCAGTCAATTTGGTCTAAACCTTGAAGCAAGCGCTCTGCATAGGCTTTGATGCGCATAGACCACTGCATCATGCGCTTTTGCTCTACCGGATGACCGCCGCGTTCCGAAACGCCATTGACGATTTCGTCGTTTGCCAAAACCGTTCCTAAAGCCGGGCACCAATTGACCCAACTTTCGGCCAAATAAGCCATGCGGTATTGCTGCAAGACGGCTTCTTTTTCAGCGGGTGCAAACGCTGCCCAAGTTGGGGCATCAAAATGTTGTTCGCATTCGTGAACGGCCTGGACTTGGCTGTTCCCCTCTTTCTCAAATGTTTCAATAAGTGAAGAAATGGGTGCAGCTTTGTCTAAGGTGAGGTCGTAATAGGCGTTGAAGAGTTGTTTAAAGATCCATTGCGTCCATTTGTAATAAGATGGATCAGAGGTGCGGACTTCGCGGTCCCAGTCAAAACTAAAGCCCATGAGGTCTAGTTGTTGGCGGTAGCGCGCAATATTTTCTTTGGTGGTAATGGCAGGGTGTTGCCCTGTCTGGATAGCGTATTGCTCGGCAGGCAAGCCAAATGAATCATAACCCATTGGATGCAAGACATTAAATCCTTTCAAACGCTTGTAGCGCGCGAAGATGTCCGAAGCGATATAACCCAGCGGATGCCCCACGTGCAAACCTGCTCCTGATGGATAAGGGAACATATCCAAAACGTAAAATTTTGGCTTCGTAAGGTCTTCAGTTACTTTATAGGTGTTGCGCTCTTGCCAAATTTGGCGCCATTTGGCTTCGATTGCGTTGAAAGTGTAGTCCATGTTTGCTTATAGAAAGCACAAAGATACAAAGCTTGGGCTTATCGCAATAGAAAGTAAGCGCCAAGTACCAAAAGCAAAGCATCATAGGAGCCCTTTGGCAAGCGCAGTTCGCGGCGAACGACCAACAAGAGCAACATGATCCAAATCCAGGGGAGCCCCATCAAAAAGGAAAATAAAGTCAGTAAGAATAAAACCACATAAGCTGCGCTCTCCCTACCTAAAAGACCCGCCAAAGTTTTGATTTTTCCGCGGTCGGCTTCTATATCCTCGATATCAACCTGTATGCTCAGGGCCAAGTAAAAAATAAAAAACGGCAGGTACAGCATGCTCCAGTTCCCAGTCAAACCTGGAATCAAATTCAATTGTACAAACCATATTACTGGGATCAGGATGTTCTTAAGAAAAGGAATCTGTCGCCATTTGAGTCCCCTTTCGTATTGCGCCGTTAACAAAACTTGGAGCAACAACAACACCCAAAACCAAACGTAAGGCAGTACGGCCCGATGCGCCACGAGGTAAAAAATGGCAGTCAGTAATCCAATTGCTACTTGCAAACGCTTGTAAGCAGTAGATTGCATCCAAAAATAAACTTGTCCGATGAGCAAACCATTCGCGAGCGCTTGCAGCACATGATGGGTTGTCAGCGCGGCAGATCCCTTGCTGTAGGCAAACAAACCCAAAGCATAAATGGACACAAAAAGTGCCAACAATACATTTCTAAACAAACTATTTTTCAAGGGCATCGGTGACCTGGTCTATTGATATTTTTGCAACACATGAACAAGCACGGCCTTCGGCGCAATCCTGACAATTTGGGTCAAAAACGAGGGCGCTTGCCCCTTTGCCCAAAGCTGCCCAGCGACCTGGATGAATTGGCTTTCGGCTGGCAAATAAACCAACTGCGCGAATACCACAGAGCCCTGCAATATGATACGGCCCGGTAGAACAAGCCACCAGCGCCTTAGCTTTTGAAATCACGCCAATAAACGTAGTTAAATCCCATTGGCCACTGACATCAATGAGCTCCGGGTGCTGCGCAAGTTGCGTTCTGAAAAGCTGGCCTTCGGCTTCTGTTCCGGTAAAATAAACTTGGTATCCTTTTGCATGTAAAACCAAAGCCAACTCAATGTAGCGTTCAAGCGGATACTCTACCCCGCTGCCATTGGATTTAGGATGCAAAAGCACCACCTGGCTCCAATCTCGCGCAGCGAGGGTTGAAGGCAATTGGGGTGCCTTAAAATGCAATGTGGCGTTCAGTTCTTCTATGGAGGGTACTCGTGTGAGGCCCAGCGGAGCCAATAACTTGAAATTCAGCTGAGACTCATGTAGTTCCGAGCGCTTGCGCGAGAAACGCGGACGGCTATTGCACGTGAAAAGATGAAAGAAACGATGCGCGGTGCCAATACGCAGTGGAATACGGGCTTGTTTGCACCATTTGGCGACTACCCTATTGGGAAAAAGGTGCAGCACGACATCGTACTGTCCGAGCACTTTGTTGCGGTCTTGATCGTCGAGTTGCTGTAGCTCATCGAGGAGTAAAACCTGATCAATGGGCTCAAAAGAAGCCACCACGGCACGGGTGTAGCTGCGGCAAAGATATGTCAGTTCAGCCTGAGGATGCGCCGCTTTAAGCGCCTCGCAGACGGGCAGCGTGAGGCAGACATCACCAATGGCATCCGTTCTCGAAATCAGTATTTTCTTGGCTTCAGGCATGGCTCCAGAGTTGTCTGAGAAGAGCATATTTTTGTTGCGTCGCATAGGCGCTGCGCACGGCAATGAGCCAACCCGCCTTGCCGTCTAGAAAACCTTTTTTCAATAAATAAGATTTCAAGAATTGAGCCGCAACCTTCATATATAACTTAAGTAGGCTACAACGCACTTTTCGCACAAACAGCTCGTTGGCTGCAATTTTTGAAAAATAAGCGATTTGTTTGAAATGATCTGCTTTGGTGTAGTACGAAAAATGAAGAAGGTCTCCCTTTATGTGCAACACTTTGATGTCTTCGTTGGGTAAAAGTTGGTCGTGCGGATTGATGCCGCCCCAAAGGACGTCTACTTTGGAGGCCAGGCGCAATTTAGTGTCTGGGTACCAGCCGCTGTGGTGAATCCAGGTGCCGCAGTAGTTGGTGAGTCGATTGAACGCAAAAGCACCTTTCTTAGGTGACTGCGCTTTGACTTCTAGAATGGAGGCTTGTAACTCAGGAGTTAAAGCTTCATCTGCATCTAAGGACAAGACCCAAGGATGTGAGGCGCGGCGCAAGGCTTCGTTTTTTTGCTGGATATGCCCTTCAAATGGATTTTGCTCAAAACGCACACCAAAAGAGGCGCAAATTTCGGCAGTGGTGTCTGTAGAAAAAGAGTCCAAAACGAGGATTTCATCACATACCGCTTGAAGAGAGGCCAAACACCGACCAATATTTCGGGCTTCGTTGTAGGTGATGATGACGCCTGAAAGTTTCATCGCAAGTTATTTGATGCGAATGCGCTGCCCGATGGCGATGCTGTTCACCTTCACGCCCGGATTGAGGCGCTGCAATTGGGCTTGTGTAAGGTTGTTGCGCTGGGCAATTCTTCCGAAGGTATCGCCGGCGCGCACCGTATAATACTTTTTGACAGGAGGAGCAGGCGCAGGCGTTGCTTGAACCTGCGTTTGATTGGTGTAGATAGTTAACTTCTGCCCTACGTAAATATTGGTAGTGCGCAGCGCGTTCCACTCCATGAGTTGTTCGATAGACACGTTATAGCGCACTGCGATTTGTCGCAAGTTTTCGCCACTCTTCACTTTGTGATACAAGAGGTTGGAGGTGGGTGGTGTGTTCGTTTGAAGGGTGTCGGCCGGAGCACTGAGTACACCTGTTGAATCTCTTTGGTTGGTGCCTATATTGGCAATTGGTGGGGTAACCACAATCGGTTTAGGATGGTATATCGCTTCCTCGAGCAGGTATAGGGAGTCCTCGTAACTGACCAACAAACCAATTTTTTCCATTGGGCCCGTGACGCAACGCGCCGGTGTCATTTTGGGAATGTAGGTGGTTTTGTAAACGGGGTTGAGACTTTGAATTTCGGTGAGTTCCCAGCCGACAAGTTGGGCTATTGTTTGCATGTGCACACTACTCTTGAGGCACATGGTATCTAGCTGTGCATTGTGAATTTTTGCCTCCATCGGAATAATGTTGTATTCGGCATGGTAGGTCATCATGTAGGCCGCCGCAATGAAGTTGGGCACGTAACCTTGCGTTTCTGCAGGTAAAAATGGGCGCACCTCCCAATAAGTTTTTTTGCCGCCGGACTTGCGAATGGCATGGTTCACATTACCGGGGCCAGCGTTATAGGCGGCAAGTGCTAAATTCCAGTCGCCGTAGATGCCATAGAGTTGCTTCAGATACCTACAAGCTGCGTCTGTCGCTTTTTCGGGATCCATGCGTTCGTCTATGTAGGAGTTTTCCTCCAAACCAAAATAAAGACCTGTTTTGTACATAAATTGCCATAAACCCAAGGCGCCTGCTCGGGATTTAACTTGCGGACGCAAACCACTTTCAATCACAGATAAAAAACGCAGCTCTAAAGGCAAGCCATATTCTGTGAGTTTTTCCTCGAAAAGATCAAAATACAGCGCTGAGCGGCCGAGTGCTACGCGAATAAAACCACGACGTTGGGCTGCAAAAAATTTGATGGTCGAGAGTGTGGCAGCATTGCAGTCGAGGTGAAACGGCGTGAGTTCGTTCATTTTGGACAAGCGCGCGCAAATTACAGAATCAGAAAAAATTGGAATTTGACCAGGTGTGTAGTTGAGCGCAGTGATGACCGAATCGTAATTATTCGTATTGGCGTATTCCGTAAAAAATAATTGAAGGCTCTGCTGAACGGTATTGACAAATGGATCTGGGTCGAGTGAATCTGACGGACGCACTAAATGCGCTGGTTTTTGTCCAAAAACAACTGAAGAGAAGCTGAATAGCAACAAAAAGCTCAGCCACTTCATCATAAGACCTCTTGTGTTTTTTGGGCCGCATGAAAAAGTAAATCTTCTTCAAAATCACGGGCCATTAGCTGAATGCCATAAGGCAAGCCATTGCTGTGAACGCCAAAAGGCAAACTGATGGATGGATTGCCAGTAAGGTTGGCGTGTACCGTGAAAATATCCTGCAAGTACATCTGAATCGGATCCTTGACCGCATTCATTTCAAAGGCTGTAGTGGGTGTTGTTGGCGACAAAAGCACATCGCACTCATTCAAAAGCGCTGTTGTGCGGTCTTTGAGAATGCGGCGCACCTGCTGGCCTTTGGTATAATAAGCATCGTAATAGCCGTGCGACAGCACGAAAGTACCCGTCATAATGCGGCGTTGCACCTCAGGGCCAAAACCTTCACTGCGCGATTTCACGTAGGTTTGTTCGACGCCTTTCGCATCGGCACTCCTATATCCATAATGTACGCCGTCGAAACGCGATAAGTTAGATGAGGCCTCAGCAGTGGTCAGGACATAATAAGTAGGCACCATGTAGTCGAGGAAAGGGAAACTCACCTCGATGATTTCATGACCTTTTGCACGTAAATCTGAAAGGGTTTGGAGCAGTTTTGCTTTGATTTCTGCATCGAGACCTGGATGGTTGAGGCATTCGGCCAAAACACCGATCTTTAGTTTTTCAGGTAAATTGGTGCGGACTTCGTTGTGCAAACTTGAGCTGGTTGCATCGTAGGGGTCTTCTCCGGCAGTAAGCGACAGCAAAAGTTGGGTGTCGGCTAAACTATTGGTAAAAAATCCGATTTGATCAAATGAAGAAGCGTAGGCAATTAGGCCGTAACGGCTCAGGCGGCCATAAGTAGGCTTGATGCCATATGTGCCAGTCCAGGACGCTGGCTGGCGGACAGATCCACCGGTATCGGAACCAAGTGAAACAGTACATAAATGAGCAGAAACCGCAACTGCGCTGCCTCCTGAAGACCCGCCGGGTACGTAGTTGGGTTTCCAGTTGTTGTGAACCGGGCCAAAAGCAGAATTTTCATTGGAACTACCCATGGCAAATTCGTCGCAATTCAGGCGGCCAATGACGATGGCGTCTTGATCGATGAGGCGCTGTAAAACGGTCGAGGTGTAAATTGACTCGAAGCCTTCAAGGATTTTTGACGAAGCACTGACTTTGTGGTCTTTGTAGCAGATGTTGTCTTTGATGCCGACGAGGACGCCTGCAAGTTGACCAGCAGTGCCTGCTTTTATTTTTTCATCTACCAAAAGCGCTTGAGCACGCGCTGAATCGGTAAAGACTTCTAGAAAAGCATTGAGGTGCGCATGCGCTTCTATGCGGGAGAGGTGTTCCTCAACGAGGTCCAAAGCCGTTTTGCCAGAATGCAAGGCGTTCTGAATCTCTGCGATTGTACGGTACATGCAGTTATTTTTCTTCTTTAGAAATTTCAGTCGTAGTTTCTGCAGTCGTGTTTTCTCCTTTAGAAGCGTCTTTGAACTCCTTCACCCCTTTGCCCAAACCTTTCATGAGTTCAGGGATTTTTTTGCCGCCAACAAATAGCACAACAATTGCAAGGATGAGAAGGATTTCAGTTGGTCCGAATTTGCCCATAATTTCTATTTTTTTGTCTTACAAAACTAATGAAAATAAGCTTTGCACTTGGGGTTTATAATTTTCTTGCCACTTCTACTTCTTCATAAGCTTCGATGATATCGCCAATTTTGATATCGTTGAACTTATCGATGTTCAGACCACACTCGTAGTTGTTTTTGACTTCTTTTACGTCGTCTTTGAAGCGCTTGAGAGAGCCTAAGCTACCTGAATGCACCACAATGCCGTCGCGGATGAGGCGGATTTTGGAACTGCGCTTGATGATGCCGTCGAGGACATAACAACCTGCAATGGTACCGACTTTGGTGATGTCGAAGGTTTCGCGCACTTCGGCTGAACCGAGAACTTTCTCTTCGATATCTGGTGACAACATGCCTTCCATGGCTGCTTTGATTTCTTCAATCGCCTTGTAGATAATGGAGTACATACGGATATCGATTTGCTCGATTTCGGCCAATTTACGCGCTGGTAAAGTAGGTCGGACTTGGAAGCCAACGATGATGGCGTCTGATGCAGATGCCAAGTTGACATCGGCTTCGGTAATGGCACCCACACCTTTGTGTACGATATTGATCTGAATTTCTTCAGTAGACAAGTTGAGCAAGGAATCGGAAAGTGCCTCGATAGAACCATCGACGTCTCCTTTGACAATGATGTTGAGTTCTTTGAAGTCTCCGATGGCCAAACGTCGTCCGATTTCGTCGAGGGTGATGTGTTTGGTGGTACGCAAACCTTGCTCGCGATAAAGCTGTTCGCGTTTTTGCGCGATTGATTTAGCTTCTTTTTCGTCGTCGAGGACATTGAATTTGTCGCCTGCGCTTGGTGCTCCGTTGATCCCTAATACAGATACGGGCTGAGCTGGGCCTGCTTCTTTGAGCGGCTTGCCGTGTTCATCTTGCATGGCGCGCACACGGCCGTAGTAACGACCAACGAGAATGACATCTCCAATGCGCATGGTGCCTGCTTCGACGAGCATGTTGGTGACGTATCCTTTTCCTTTATCCAACGAAGATTCAATAACCGTTCCTACGGCATTTTTAGCTGGATTGGCTTTGAGGTCGAGGAGTTCTGCTTCGAGGAGAACTTTATCGAGGAGGGCGTCTATATTGAGATTTTGTCTTGCAGAAATTTCTTGAACTTGGTATTTACCTCCCCAGTCTTCGACGAGGATGTTCATGGCAGAAAGTTGTTCGCGGATGCGGTCTGGGTTGGCGCCTGGTTTGTCGATTTTGTTGATCGCAAAGATCATCGGGACATTTGCCGCCTGCGCATGCGAAATAGCTTCTTTGGTTTGTGGCATGACGTCGTCGTCTGCTGCTACAATAATGATAGCAACGTCGGTAACTTGCGCACCACGTGCACGCATGGCCGTAAAGGCTTCGTGACCTGGAGTATCAAGGAAAGTCATTTTGCGGTTATCCTTGAGTGTAACAGAATACGCACCGATGTGCTGCGTGATACCGCCTGCCTCGCCTTCGGTGACATTCGCATTTCGGATGCGGTCAAGTAAGGATGTTTTACCGTGGTCAACGTGACCCATGACGGTAATAATTGGCGGACGGGAAATGAGGTCTTCTGGTTGGTCTTCGATGACCGTAATGGCATCTTGTAACTCAGCGCTGATGAATTCGGTGTCGAAACCAAATTCGTCGGAAACAATTTGAATGGTTTCGGCATCTAGGCGCTGGTTGATCGACGCAAAAATACCCAAGGACATACACACCGAAATGACTTGCGTAGGCTGTACGTTCATCATGGAAGCCAACTCAGAAACCGTTACAAACTCAGTGAGTTTGAGTGTTTTCTCTTCGAGTTCGGCCATTGCCATTTCTTCTTGGCGACGCTGTGCATTGTTATCGCGTTTTTGACGGCGATTTTTGGATGCTTTTGACTTACCCCCCTGATTCGATAAGCGAGCAAGTGTGTCTTTGATCTCTTTTTGGATATCGTGTTCAGAAATTGCTGCTTTCTCAGTTTTGGGCTTATTGGTATTGGCCGTATTTGGTGTATTGCTCACCTCTACTTTTTTGATGCGCTTGCGCTTGCGCTTGTTGTTGGCATCTTCTGATGAAGAAGCAACTGGCGTGCGAGGGCGCTCTACAGGCAATTCGATTTTACCCAATACGGTTGGGCCAGAAAGGGTCTGACGCGCCACGCGGATGGTTTCGATTTCTGGGGCTTTGGCTATAACTGGTTCTTTGACCTCAGGAGCAGGAGCAACCTCAGGAGCAGGCGCAGGTTCTGCAACAACAGGTTGGGGTGCAGCTGGTGCAGCCTGAACTGGTTTTTCGGGAGCTTTTTCTTTTTTCTTGTCAGGACGCGTGCGTTGGTTGATGGCATCGAGGTCGATTTTACCAACTACGTTGACTTTATTTTCTGAAGGAGCCGCCATTTCATCTTCGATTGGGGCTGGAGCCGCTTGTGCAGGAGCTGCTTCAACAACGGCTTCAATCTTAGGCTCAGGTGCTTTTGGCGGTGTTTCGCTCAAGACCTGACGCTTGATTTCTTCTAGATTGATGTCATCTTCGTCTTCGTCGTCTACAACTGGAGTCGGATTGACATCTTCTTGTGTTTTGTCTTTCAAGGACAAAGACTCTCGCTTCTCGCGACGCAAAGCAGATTTAGACTGCTCTTTCATGCTTTGGTCTGCAGCGTACTCTTGGCATAGAATATCATAATGCTCCTGCTCCAAACGCGAAGTTGGAGTGGGGTCAATGACAATGCCTTTTGAACCCAAGAACTCGACAATTGTCGGTATTCCTACATTCAATTCTCCTGCTGCTTTTCCTAAACGAATCGGTTTTCCCGCCATAATCTACTGTTGCGCTCCTTATTGGTATTAAAGTTATTCAAATTCCGCTCTCAAAATACGGAATACTTCTTCGATGGTTTCTTTTTCGAGGTCTGTTCTTGATACGAGGTCATCTACGCTGATTTCAAGCACTGATTTTGCGGTATCGCAACCAATTGCTTTGAGCTCATCGATGATCCAGCTATCGATCTCATCTGCGAATTCTTCGAGGTCGACGTCTTCGATGTCAACTTCACCATCTCTGTATACGTCGATTTCAAAGCCACACAATTTGCCAGCAAGCTTGATGTTGTTTCCGCCTTTACCAATGGCCAAGGAAACTTGGTCTGGTCGCAAGAAGACTTTCACGCGTTTTTCATCTTCTAAGATTTCCATTGAGGTGATCTTAGCTGGCGAAAGGGAACGCTGAATGAGCAATTGTTGGTTTGATGTATAGTTGATGACGTCGATGTTTTCATTGCGGAGTTCGCGGACAATGCCGTGAATTCTAGAACCTTTCATGCCGACACAAGCCCCAACTGGGTCAATGCGGTCGTCGTAAGATTCTACTGCAACTTTAGCGCGCTCTCCTGGTTCGCGGACAATCTTTTTGATGGTAATGAGGCCATCAAAGACTTCTGGAACTTCGAGTTCAAATAAACGCTCAAGGAATTCTGGTGCGGTGCGCGAAAGGATGATGACAGGGGTGCTGTTGCGCATGTCAACTTTAGCCACTACTGCACGCACTGATTCGCCTTTTTTGAAGAAATCGGATGGGATTTGTTCTGATTTTGGCAAAATAAGTTCGTTGTTGTCGTCGTCCATGATGAGGATTTCTTTCTTCCAAACTTGGTAGACTTCTCCGGTAACGATTTCGCCAATGCGCTCTTTGTATTTATTGTAGAGTTGGTCTTTTTCGAGCTCCATGATGCGCGAAATGAGGTTTTGACGCAAAGCCAAAACATTGCGACGACCAAAATCGGCAAATTTGAATTCTTCTGTTACTTCTTCACCGATTTCAAAATCTGGTTCGATTTTGATGGCATCTGAATAAGCAATTTCCGTATTCGGATCTTCTACTTCACCGTCGTCCACGATTTCTTTATTCAAGAAAATCTGAACGTCTCCTTTATCGATGTTGACAACGATATCGATGTGTTCGTCGGTGTTGAACTTCTTTTTGAGCATGGCACGAAAGACGTCTTCGAGGACGTGCTGCATCGTTTGTTTGTCAATATTTTTTAGTTCCTTAAACTCCGAAAATGAGTCAACAAGTTCCAAACTGTTCATGGTGCTTATTTAAATGAAATTACAATTTTTGCTTCTTTTATTTGATTGTAGGGCAGTTCGATAAATTCTTCTACCCAAACTTTTTTCTTTTTGACTTCGTCGCGCTTTTGAATCCTTTGCTTAAAAACGAGGTTTTCATCGGACATTTTCAATAACTCTGCCTCAAACTGCTCGCCTTCTTCAGGAGTTACTTTAAAGCTGCGACCGACATTTTTGGCGAACTGATTGATATGGCGAACTGGTTTATCTAAACCTGCGGAAGAAACGTGCAGTTCAAAATCGGTTTGTTCGCGATCGAGGTTGTGTTCGATATTGCGCGATACAGACATGCAATCATGGACACTTACACCACCTTTGAGCTTGTCTAATTCTACGTGAATGACATTGGTTGGCGAAATGCGCAAATCGACGACATAGAGGCCGTTATCTAGCTCAGCTATGCGTTCGTCAATGAGTGCTTGTATCAGCTTTTGATCTAACATATTCTTTTTAGTTCTAAACTTTGCAGTGCTTAGGGAAAAAAAGAGGGGACTTGCGTCCCCTCGTTCCTATCATCCACAAATGTGATGCAAATATAGGTATTTTAAATTAATCCACAAAATCATCGCGTATCTTTGCTATATGTTAGTAGAAATAGAAGACAAAATTGTCTCGACCCAAATCTTTGAAAGACAATTCGTTTGCGACCTCACTGCGTGTAAAGGCGCCTGTTGCATAGAAGGCGATAACGGTGCGCCTGTAACGGCCGAAGAAGTGCAAATTATCGAAACACACCTGCCGCAAATTATTCCTTTTATGCGACCTGAAGGTATTGCTGCAGTGGAAGCACAAGGAGTAGCCTATCTAGACAACAACCTAGAGCCCGCCACAACACTCGTCAATGGCGCAGAATGTGCTTTTGTCTTTTTTGACGACGCAGGTATTGCCAAGTGCGCCATTGAAAAAGCACAGCGCGAAGGTCATATTGACTTTCTTAAGCCAATTTCTTGCCACCTCTACCCTATCCGCACCAAGCAATTTCAAGACTACACCGCACTCAATTATGAAAAGTGGGATATCTGCGAGCCTGCCTGTGCTTGTGGCGAAAAACTAGAAGTACCGGTCTATAAATTCCTTAAAGAACCGCTAAAGAGAGCTTTTGGCGCAGACTTTTATCAAGAGTTAGAGAAAGTAGCCAACGAATTGGGTGAGCACTGGAGCGAGTAAGCCAACGCATGAGCGACAAGCAGAGCAATAGATCTTTTTACATATAGAAAATAGCTCCTTCAGCATTTTTAGACACAAAAAAGGCCCGAGATCATCGGGCCTTTTTAATGTAGTAGTGTACAGAATGCTAATGCTCTTCTTCACCTTCTTCCAAAGGCGTGATTTGCGTAATGTAATCTTGTGACGCTCCTGGTTTAGAGTAGTCATAAGGCCAACGGTGCACAGTTGGTAGCTCTCCAGGCCAGTTGCCATGGATGGCCTCAACTGGAGTTGTCCATTCAAGTGTAGTAGCCTTCCAAGGGTTTTGAGGCGCTTTAGGACCTCTAAAAATGCTGTAGAAGAAATTAAACAAGAAAATCGCTTGACCCAATGCCGCTAAGATGGCAAAAACTGTAATGATCTGATTGAGGTCTACCATCAATTCGAATGAGTTGTTGTCAAACTCGCTGTATGCAGAGTAATCGTAGTAGCGACGTGGCGCACCAGCTAAGCCAACAAAGTGCATTGGGAAGAATACTCCATAGGCGCCCACGAGCGTTACCCAGAAGTGCGCATAACCCAAACGCGTGTTCAACATACGGCCAAACATTTTAGGGAACCAGTGGTACACACCGGCAAACATCCCAAATACTGCAGACATACCCATTACAATATGGAAGTGAGCTACCACAAAGTAGGTGTCGTGCAACATGATGTCTAGGGCGGAGTCGGCAAGGATAATACCTGTTACACCACCAGTGATGAATGTCGATACCAAACCGATGGCAAATAACATGGCTGGCGTGAGGACAAGAGATCCTTTCCAAAGCGTGGTGAGGTAGTTAAATACTTTGACTGCAGATGGGATGGCAATCAAAAGTGTTGTAAATACGAAGACACTACCGAGGAATGGGTTCATACCGGTTACAAACATGTGGTGACCCCATACAATGAATGACAAGAAACCAATGGCGAGGATAGAACCGATCATGGCTTTGTAACCAAAGATAGGCTTGCGCGAGTTGGTCGCAATAATTTCTGATGACAAACCAAGAGCTGGTAAAAGCACGATGTATACCTCAGGGTGACCCAAGAACCAGAATAAGTGTTGGTATAAGATTGGTGAACCACCGTGGTTGGTTAACATTTCGCCACCGACAATGATATCAGATAGATAGAAGGAAGTTCCCATGAGGCGGTCCATTGTTAAAAGCAAAGCTGCAGATAACAATACCGGGAAAGAAAGCACACCCAAGATAGCTGTCACGAAGAAAGCCCAAATGGTGAGTGGCATGCGTGTCATGGTCATACCTTGCGTACGCAAGTTGATGATGGTTACGATATAGTTGAGGGAACCAATCAAAGACGATGCAATGAAGATGGTCATGGAGATCAACCAAAGGGTCATTCCTAAACCAGAACCCGAAACCGCTTGAGGCAAAGCAGACAACGGTGGATAGACCGTCCAACCAGCCATTGCTGGCCCCGACTCTACAAATAGAGAAATGAGCATGATGATGGACGACATGGCAAACATCCAGTAAGAAAGCATGTTGAGGAAGCCAGAAGCCATATCGCGTGCACCTAGCTGCAACGGAATAAGGATGTTTGAAAAAGTTCCAGACAAACCACCTGTCAATAGGAAAAAGACCATGATGGTACCGTGAATGGTCACTAAACCAAGGTACATGTCTTCTTTCAAGACACCATTAGGAGCCCATTTCTCACCTAAAAAGAAAGATAAGAAGTCTGAGCTTTCACCTGGCCATGCCAATTGAATTCTAAATAAAATAGACAACATCATGGCCACAAGACCCATAAAGACAGCAGTCATTAAGAACTGCTTGCCGATCATTTTGTGATCTTGTGAAAAGATGTATTTAGAAATGAAATGCTCCTCATGATGGTGGTGATCCTCATGATGTCCGTGTGCGTGTGCGTCGTGTGAAGCCATTATTTAGTTTTTTATCGTTTCTATAATTAATTACATTGCAACAACTGCTGTCGTATCTACAGCGGTGGTATCAGCTGGTGCAGCTGCAACCGGGAAGTATTGATCTTTGAAGGTTGTTTTCTTCTTGCCATCCATCCATTTTTTGTAGGCTGGTTTGTCGAGTACAACAACAATCATTTTCATTTTGTAGTGCGCTCCACCACAAATTTTGTTACACATCAAAATATAATTGAACTGCTCGTCGTTCTTTTCGCGACGCATTTCGGCAGTCGTTTTGTTTGGTGTGAACTTCAAACGTGTGGCCATTCCTGGTACTGCGTTCATTTGTGCGCGGAAGTGCGGGAAATAAGCAGAGTGAATCACGTCTTTGGCGCGCAATGCAATTTCGTACTCCTGACCTTTACACAAGTAAAGGGTGTCTTTTTGAATGATGTCGTCCCAGGCACTTGCATCTAACTTAGGATTGTGGTTTTGCTTCATTTGGGTCATGAAACGGTACAAACGCTCTTTTCTAGACAAGTCTGTTCTCAAGACATTGAGGGTGGAGTCGCTGAATACGGTATCGCGGTTGTTCAATAGTTTTTGAAGACTGCGGATACCTGTTACACCGTTGAGCATGTTATTCAAAGATGAATCAATGGTGTTGGTAGTCAAAAGCGCCAACTCGTTGTTGTCTAGTGTGAGTTTGTAATCGTACAAACCAAGCGTGTTGTCAGCGCCAGCATAACGAGCAGTCCAGTCAAATTGCTTAGAAAACAACTCGATTTTTTCTGCCTCAGGCTTAGATGGCCCAGAAAGGTGATTCCAGGTTTGCAAACCTAAGATGATGATCACGGCCAATACCACCGCAGGAACAACTGTCCAGAGCATCTCTAATTTGTTGTTGTGTGGGTAGTAGTAAGCCGGAACTCCAGGCTTTCTGACATAACGCCAAGTAAAGAAAAACAACAAGAAATTGGTAAAGAAGAAAATGGCAATGATGATGACAAAGTTCAAATTGAGTAACCAATCCATTTCAATGCCCTCATCAGATGCAGCATCACCACGACCTGTCCAACCGTATGCGGTCATGAGGTAGATGAAAAATGCAAAAAAGGCAATCATGAAGCCAAACATCATTCTGGCGTTCAGGTTGTTGTCTCGGTTAGAGATCTCGTGCTCTTCGTTTTTGCGCAGCTTGGCAGAGATTTCATAGATGCGCACGAGTTGTGCGACGGCGATGGCGCCTAAAACAATGACAAGTAAAATGATTAATTTATTTTCCATGACTTTTTATATTGTCTTCAAATTAAATTTCGTGGTGATTACTTTCGTCTAAGAATGGGTGGTTAACCGGCGTAAGTGG
>JANQWC010000003.1:17525-21134 GCA_030730025.1 Crocinitomicaceae bacterium | reverse complement strand
AAATTTCGTGGTGATTACTTTCGTCTAAGAATGGGTGGTTAACCGGCGTAAGTGGCGCTTTTGTCAGGTTGCGTAACACAACAAAGATGAATACACCAGCCATTAACAAGGCCATTCCAATTTCTAAAGCACCAATTTTTGCATTAGCACCCAAACTGCCGGCAGAGATCATGATATAAACATCTAGCCAGTGGCCCATTAAAATCATGAGGCCTACAAATAGAAGAATACCAGCATTGCGCTTTGCGTCACGCGACATCAAAATCAACATCGGGAAAGCAAAATTGATGATGAACATACCGAAGTAAAGGTATTTGAACTCTGCAATGCGCAACTGAAAGTAGACAACCTCTTCACCGATATTCGCATACCAAATGAGCATGAACTGTGAGAACCACATGTAAGACCACAAGAAAGAAGTGGCAAATGCCCATTTTCCTAAATCGTGGATGTGTGAGTCATTGACGTTTGGAAGGTGACCAAGTTTCTTAAGATAAAGCGTTGTGAGGATCAACACAACCATAGTAGAGCACCACATTCCAGCAAAAGTGTACCAACCAAAGAGGGTAGAAAACCAGTGAACGTCGATAGACATGATCCAGTCCCAAGCAGAAGTAGAACTAAATACAGCAAAGAAAACCAAGAAAGTAGCTCCTTTTTTGTAGTTCTTAAAGTGCAGCTCAGTACCACCTACTTTATCTTCTTCCAAAGAGCGGTTTCTGAAACCTCTCCAGAACAAGAAATAAGTAGTAAAGTATGCAACGGTTCTGATCCAAAAGAATGGTTTGTTCAAGTAAGCCGCTTTGTGACGAACCATTTCGTCGTGCGCTTGAACTTCAGGATCCATCCAAGAGTAGATGTGAGCGCCATCGGCAAGCGTAATGATCAATAAAACAGCACCTAAAATGATCATGCCTACTGGTAAAAAGCCTGCAACTGCTTCGATCACGCGCTTGATTGCTGCATACCAACCTGTTTCGGTGGCATACTTCAGCGACAAGAAGAATAAAGACCCTAAACCGAGTGCAAAGAAGAAGAACCCACTGATCAAGGCAGAAGCCATGAGACGAGTAAAGAAGTGATGATCAGACGACGTGAGTGCAACGCCGACGATAGTAAGGAGCGCACCCAAGCCCATCAGGCCAAATGCTAAGTTTTTCGCTTTTTTGGTGATTTGAAATTCCATTGCTCTTCTTGATTAATTCGCGTTTGTGGTGTCTGAAACAGGTGCTGCTAACGCTACACCAGTGGCGTCAAATTTGCCATAGTTTGCATCTTGTAGTCGACGGATGTAGTGAACGATAGTCCAGATCTCTTTTTTGTTGAGAATAGAACCGTGAGAACCCATCATTCCTTTACCATAATAAATAGAGTAGAACATTTGGCCTTCAGTTGCTGCCAAACCTACGTAGTTTGGAACACCTGCATAAGCACCACTTGCTACCATTGGGCCGTTACCGTCACCTTTTTCACCGTGGCAGTGCTGACACATTGCGGTGAAAAGCTCTTTACCTTTGGTAATGACTGTTTCGGCGTTGGTTGCGTTGATTAAAAGTGGATTTTTGTCACCTACAGACAATGTGTATTCGTCGGCGCTTGTGTAGTCCCAACCATATAGGCCGTGTGTTTCACGAAAAGCGATATTTGGCTTGCGGAAATATGGCAACATTAATTTGACTTCAGATGAGTCTGTACCATAGAAAGGAATGGTGTTGCGAGGTGGTGTCATGGCAGACAAGCGACCTTTTAAACTGCCGTTGATTCTGCCGCGCACTTCTCCGTAATCTACATAAGTTTCAATACCAGGAGTGCGGTACATATCTGGGGCATATTCTAAACCTGGGCTGTCGGCATTAGACACGCAGGAGTTTAATAGCAATGACATCGTCAAGGCTGCTCCACTAAATGCTGTGTAAACGATTTTTTTCATGTGGCCCTGTACTTATTTAATTTCTTTTTTATCCAATTCGAGGTAGCCGATTTCTTGCAACATGCCGTCGAGCTCTGCCTCAGTTACGTTGTGGTTTTCGCTCAAGCGGATTTCCATCACGAATTTGTCGTCGGTAGTGCGCGGATCAGGATTCTGAGCTGGCATACCTGGCAAAGTTTTGTTGCGAAGCAAATAAGTAATGGCCATACCGTGGGCAGCACACATTACCGTAAACTCAAAGCTAATCGGAACAAACGCCAACATGTTCTCTAAGTAAGAGAAGTTAGGTTTACCACCGATGTTCATTGGCCAGTCTACGATCATGAAAAAGCGCATTCCAACAGTAGCAAGCGTTAAGCCTGTGAGACCGTATAGAAAGGCCATGATGCCAAGGCGTGTGTTCTTCACACCGATAATTGGATCAATTCCGTGGATTGGGAACGGAGAGAAAACTTCATTGATTTTTACTCCTTTTGCGACGAGCTGCTTAGCACTGTTTTTCAGTACTTCATCGTCATCATACATTACGTATAGAACTTTATCTGACATAGCCTTTGCTTAATGATGTTTGTGATAATCTGGAGACTCTTTGTAAGACTGACCTGAGCCCTTCAAAATTGTTTTGACTTCGTTGAGTGCGAGCACTGGGAAGAAACGAGCAAACAAGAGGAAGAAAACAAAGAATAAACCAATTGTACCAATGTAAACTGCGATATCGATGTGGCTTGGGAAGTGCATGCTCCAAGCTGCAGGAATGTAATCGCGGTGAATAGACGTCACGATGATCACGTAACGCTCAAACCACATACCGATGTTCACGACGATCGAAATGAAGAAAGTGAACAACAAACTACGACGTAACGGACGGAACCACATGAGCTGCGGAGAAATCACGTTACAAGTCATCATGGACCAATAAGCCCACCAGTAAGGACCAGTAGCGCGGTTAATAAACGCATAAGACTCATACTCTACACCTGAATACCAAGAGATAAAAAGTTCAGTGATGTAAGCTGTACCTACAATTGAACCCGTTACCATGATCACGATATTCATGTATTCGACGTGCTTGGTGTGGATGTAAGCTTCTAGGCCCATTGCCTTGCGCATGATGAGCAATAGCGTTTGTACCATGGCAAAACCTGAGAATACCGCACCTGCGACAAAGTATGGAGGGAAGATTGTGGTGTGCCATCCCGGGATAACCGATGTAGCAAAGTCAAATGATACAATAGAGTGAACAGAGAATACAAGTGGTGTTGCCAAACCAGCCAATACCAATGAGACGAGTTCAAAACGATTCCAGTGCTTTGCACGGCCAGACCAACCAAAAGAAAGGATGCTGTACATCTTTTTAGCTAATGGTTTCTTAGCGCGGTCGCGAATGGTTGCGAAGTCAGGGATAAGACCGATGTACCAGAAAACGAGCGATACAGAAAGGTAAGTTGAAATCGCGAATACGTCCCAGAGTAGTGGTGAGTTGAAGTTAACCCACAACGAACCAAACTGGTTTGGAATTGGCATGACCCAATAACCAACCCATAAACGACCCATGTGGATGAGCGGGAACGTACCTGCCATAAATACCGCAAAGATGGTCATGGCTTCCGCAGAGCGGTTGATGGCCATACGCCATTTTTGACGGAATAAGAGGAGTACCGCGGAGATGAGCGTACCGG
>JANQWC010000003.1:0-17425 GCA_030730025.1 Crocinitomicaceae bacterium | reverse complement strand
GCCATACGCCATTTTTGACGGAATAAGAGGAGTACCGCGGAGATGAGCGTACCGGCGTGACCAATACCTACCCACCATACGAAGTTGGTGATATCCCAAGCCCAGCCAATGGTTTTGTTCAAACCCCAGACACCAATACCGGTGCCGAGTAAGTACATGATGCTTCCTACACCGTAAAGACCGATAACGAGCGCTATCCCGAAAAGGATATACCACATTTTAGGTGCTTTGTCCTCAATCGGACGACAAACATCTTCTGTTACGTCATGATAGGTTTTATGACCTAAAATGAGGGGCTCTCTGATTGCTGCTTCCTTTTGCATTGCAGTAGTTTAATTGAATAATAATTAATGATGAGCTTTTTCAGCTACTTGAATATGATCGAGCAATGAGTTGTCTTCGTTGCGCACCTTAACTTGGTACCAAACGTTTGGCTTCACGCCTACTTCTTCGAGTGCTTGGTAGGCACGAACACCTTCCGATTTCTCGCGGATCATAGACTTGAGATCGTTCCAGTCTCCAACAACAATGGCGTTGGTAGGACATGCATCAGAACAAGCTGTAGCGAATTCGCCATCGGCAATCACGCGCGCTTCTTTCTTCGCAACTAATTTGGTAGCTTGAATGCGTTGTACACAAAGTGAACATTTTTCCATGACACCACGCGTGCGTACAGTAACGTCAGGGTTGAGTACCATGCGGCCGAGGTCGTCTTGTGCTGGGTTGACTTCCGTAAACTTCTTGTAAGAAGGATAGTTGAACCAGTTGAAACGACGTACTTTGTATGGACAGTTGTTGGCGCAGTAACGGGTACCGATACAACGGTTGTAAGTCATTTGATTGAGACCTTCGTTGGAGTGCGTTGTTGCAGCTACCGGACAAACCGTCTCGCATGGTGCGTGGTTACAGTGGTGACACATCAAAGGCATGTGCACAACAGATGGGTTCAAGGCAGGAATTTCTGCCTCATCATAGCTGAATGTTTCTTTGTCGGCTTTTGTGCCCACCGCTGCTTCTTCATCAGAAGCAAAGTAGCGGTCAATTCGCAACCAGTGCATTTCACGGCCACGGCGTACTTCGTCTTTACCGACAACAGGAACGTTGTTCTCTGACTGACAAGCGATCAAACAAGAGCCACAACCGATACAAGAAGAAAGGTCGATGGAAATACCCCAACGGTGACCGATTTTCTCAACAGGGTGCGCAGCCCAGAGGTCGAACTCTGACATTGGCGCTTCCTCGTGGTTGCCGTGTTTATCTAATCTTTGAAGTTTGTGTGCTTCATTAAATGCATCTTTTTCACCTTGTTTGAAGATAGAAAGGGTTGTTTCGCGAACGATAGAGTCGCGACCCATTACGGTGTGGTGAATTTGCGTAGCCGCAATTGGGTAAGTACCTTCAGCGGCAGTGATTTTTGCTGCAGCGCTGTAAACGAAAGTAGCTCCGGTAGTAACCATTCCAAAGACGTTGGCACCAATTGGAGTTGGCTTGCCATCGGCTGTTTGAACGTGGCCACCGTATTCTTTGGTTTGGAATGCTGCCTTTCCGATGTTTTCACCGTTGGCACCACGACCATAACCTAAGGCAATACCAATTGTTTTTGGCGCTTGACCTGGTAAAGGATAAACCGGTAGTGTAACTGATTTTCCGTTTACGGAAACAGTTGCTAAATTCAAGCCATGTTCTTGGTCGTAGGTAGTGGCGTATTGGCCTTCCATTTCGACTGGGTTCATGGTAATGTAGTTGTCCCAAGTTACTTTGGTAACTGGGTCTGGCATTTCTTGCAACCATGGGTTGTTGGCGAAATCACCGTTTCCGATCGCCGCTTTCTGATAGAATACGACTTCTGTATCGGCAGATTTTGGCAAATCTTTAACCGGTGCAGCAGTAAATGCAAGGGCAGCAGGTACTACAGGGACTGCAGTACAACTGTTGTGTGTAAGGTAATTGAAGTCGCCAGTTGGGTTGAGGGCTGCAAAAGTAGCCTTGATGTAGTCGTAGGCAACAGCGGAGTCTTGACCACCGCGCGCAGCGCTACCATTCCAAACGAGTAAAGACTCAAGCGCACTTGCTGTATTGTGCAAAGGGCGAATAGTTGGCTGACCAATTGCGTATTCGCCAGCTTTGGCAGCGAAATCTGACCAGTTTTCTAATTGGTGGTTGTCTGGGCAAACAAAAGTACAGTTGCTTGCTGTCTCGTCTTCAAAAGAAGAGATGGCAACTGTTGTAGGGATTTGCTTTAAGCCTTTTGCAAAAGCAGCGCCGTTAGGCATGCTGTATACAGGATTGACACCCATCATGATGAGTACCTCAGGTCCTTTACCAGCAGCAACTGCAGCAGCTAACTTAAGGGCTTTGGCATCTTCTGATTGGTGAAGGTTGATGGTATTTGCTAAATCGATGGTTGAACCGTATGCACCTAAAAGGTTGTTGAGTTCGTTGGCAAGTTGCTGAACACCGATGTGGTTTGATCCGGCAACTACGATTGATGATTTTTTAGATTTTTTGAGTGCTGCTACTGCTTTGTCTGCAGCTGCTTTCCAAGAGCCACCTGTAGCTGCTTTGCCTTGCACTGCTTTGATCATGTAAGAAAGCACAGCTGCTTCTTCAGATGGTTTGATCATGCTGCGTACGTCGGCATTTGAACCAGTAACAGAAAGTACAGACTCAAATTGGAAGTGCTTAGACATCCACTCCCCTTCTGGGTTGCGGGTTGCACCGTATTGTACTGCAAATTCGGTTGGCAACAACCAAGTGCTCAAGAAGTCTGCCCCTACAGAAACGATTGTTTTTGCTTTGGAGAAATCATAACCTGGAATGATGCGTGCTCCGAAGTTGAGCATATTAGCTTCGCGCATTCCTGCATAAGAAATGGCGTCGTATTGAATGTGTTCGAATTTGGATCCGCCTTCTCCGTTGAGCTTGGCAGCCATCTCAGCGATTGCGCGCTTGATAGATGGAGAAATAACTGTGTTGGAAAGTAGGGTTACCTTCTTCGCTTTGGCAATTGCAGTACTAATAGCGGTATCGACAGTTGACCAGTTTGCTTTTTCACCTTTTGCTAAAGGATTTGCCAAACGAGCTGAATCGTAAAGACCAAGTACAGAGGCAATGATTTGTGGATTGGTTCCGCCTTTTGTGAAACCGAAATCTTTGTTGCCTTTGATGAAAATTGGTCGACCTTCACGCGTCTTGACCATGATGCTCGCGTAAGAAGCGCCATCGTAGTAAGTGCTCGCATACCAAGTTGGCATACCAGGCGTTACGTTTTCTGGTTTAACAGCGTAAGGAACAACTTTGGTGACTGGCGCCTCACAAGCTGCCAAAGTAGCGGCAGCAACAGAGAATCCGAGAAACTTCAAGAAGTCGCGACGAGCAGTAGAAGACTCGGCAAGATTTTCATCTGCTAAGAAATCTTCAACGCTTTGCTGGTTTGGAAATTCTTGATCTTTGTTCTTGATGAACTCAGGAGTTTGCTTGAGTTCGTCAATACCTTTCCAATATTTTTTTGACATTTCCATGGTCTTATTTCGACAAGTATGGTTATTACTTAATTAATAGTGGCATTTTGCGCATTCCCAACCGCCAAGTTCGTTGACTGTTACTTTACCGTCGTCATTGAGGTATTGTGCGTAAAGTTTAGGGTCTTTTTTGAGGCGACGGTGAATTTCGTCGTAATAGGCGTTTTTGCCGTTACCGATAGCAACGTCTTTTTTGCCGTGACACTCGATACACCAACCCATTGTAAGGGTTTTGCGCGTAAGTTTAATATTGCCTTCGATTTTGTTGAGTTCTTCAACTGGCTGAACTTTTACGGTTTCTACCTGCTGAGTCATGTCGCCGTGGCACTGCTTACAATCTAGGCCACCAACAACAACGTGCTGAGAGTGATTGAAATAAACGTGCTCTGGCAAGACGTGTACTTTATTCCAAACGATTGGCTTTGTTTTGCCAGTGTATTTCATACCTTCTTTGTCCCAACCTGCTGCTGCGTAGATCTTCTTGATCTGACCTTCAAAAGACTTACCGGCACCGTCGATTTGTTTGTGACAATTCATACAAACGTTGACAGATGGAATACTTGCCGATTTAGATTTGGTAACGGTGTTGTGACAGTATTTACAGTCGATGCCGTTGATGCCAGCGTGTTGGCTGTGCGGGAAGGCAATTGGCTGCGAAGGTTGGTAACCTTCCATGATGTTGATTGAGTACAATGATTGGAACAAAGCCACGATGAGTGAAATCACGACCACAAGTGTAGTGAGACCCACTTGCAAACGGTACTTCCAAGCCAAGGCGCGCAATTCTTCGCCGTAGGTCATTTTTTCTGCTTCTGCTTCGTCTTCTGAGGTAGCAATTTTAAGCTGACGGCGAACGCCACCTACAGCCATAATGATCACGACAAAAATGACGCCCATGATGAGCCAAATCCAGGTATTGGATTCTTCTTCACCAGGCAATGCAGCTGTAGCTCCTTCTGCACCAGCAACGGCTGTTGTTCCACCTCCTGCTGGAGCCTCTGGTTGTGCATCAACCCAATCAAGGATAGCATCGATGTCTTCTTTTTTGAGATCTGGGAACGCAGACATGGCCGTTGGAGACCACTTAGCAACCTCGGCAGCATACGGGTCGTTGGCTGCGGCAGTTTGCCAATTGTTTACCCATTGGTAGATACTACCTTCTTTGGCGCCGCCGGCTGCCCACTTCGCTTTTACACCCGCTAATTTAGGACCAGTTGAGTTTTTGTGGGGCATGTGACAGGTGGCACATTTGGCTTTAAAAAGCCCTTCTCCTTGCGCTGAAGCAAAATTTGAAAAAGCAGCAAAGCTGATGATTAGTGCGGCAAAAGCCAAGGATTTGATGCGCTTAAGCGACTGAATGTTAGATATTTCCATGTAAAAAATTACTAATTCACTCTTTAAAATTGGGCGGAAAAACCGCTTTTTATCGGCAGCAAAATTAAAGTAAACAAGGCATTATATGACATTTTGATGACAAAAATTAGAGTCTTCATGTTAATTTAAAATGAATCTAAATAAGGATTTTGTGTTGCCGAATTTTCTCATTTACTTTGCAAGCATGAAAGGCCTACGCTCTATCGTTTTTATCAGCTTATTTTACAGCAATTTGCAGGCGCAAATCCAATTAATTGCCGACCCGCGTATCGAGCAGAAGGTCGCGGCAAAGAACAGCAAGTTGATGCCGGGCTACCGCGTGCAACTCTGTTTTGATTCCGACAAAACGATCATTGATCAAACGCGTGCTCAGTTTGTCAGTGAGTATCCAAAAATCGATACATATGTGCGCTTTGAAGCGCCCAATTTTAACCTGATGGTTGGCGATTTCAGGACCCAAAAAGAAGCTGAAGAATTAGTAGAACGCATCCGCGGGCGCTATCCGCTCACGATTGTTCATAAAGATCAAATCAATCTGCCGCGCATCGACTAAACAGTCGCTACAGTGCAAATCAATCAAATTGCTTCCAACCTTGCGCACGCAAAGTGACTGCAGAACCCGCTCTATCAATATAATAAATGCCGTCTGCCGCATTGGCGATGTGACCGATGATCGTGAAATTTGGGTTGGATTGGATCAGTTCAACATCTTTCTGGGAGATGGTAAAGAGCAACTCGTAATCTTCGCCGCCATTTAAAGCACACATGCTCGGGTCGAGATTGAAATCAATGGCCACCATAGAAGTTTTGGCATCAATGGGTAGTTTTTCGTCGTAGACATGACAGCCCACTTCACTGGCCTTGCACAAATGCAGTACTTCACTTGCTAATCCATCAGACACATCGATCATTGAGGTCGGTTTGACCCCGAGGTCTTTCAAATAGCGAACGACATCCAGACGTGCTTGTGGCTTGAGTTGTCGCTGTAGGATGTAGTCGTGGCCGTCGAGGTCGGGTTGGATATTTGGATTGGCTTTAAAGACTTCTTTTTCGCGCTCGAGAACCTGCAAGCCCATGTAGGCACCACCTAAGTCGCCAGAAACTACCAATAAATCGTATTCTTTGGCGCCAGAGCGGTAGGTGATGTCGGCTTGGGCCGCCGTGCCAATAGCTGTAATGCTGATCATGAGTCCGCTTTGCGAAGAGGTGGTGTCACCGCCAATGAGGTCTAGATTGTAGTCGGCGCATGCAGATTTAATGCCGTCGTACAATTCTTCGAGCGCTTCTACTGAAAACCGATTCGATACCGCCAAGCCAACTGTAATTTGCTTGGGTGTCGCATTCATAGCGCAGATGTCCGACGCATTGACCGCCACCGCTTTGTAACCGAGGTGTTTGAGGGGCATATAGCTCAAATCAAAATGCACACCTTCAACCAAGAGATCGGTGCTCACCACTTGACATTGTCCGTTGCCGATGTCGATCACTGCAGCGTCGTCTCCAACGCCGAGAAGTGTTTCGGGGTGTTGCGTCGTTAAGTCTTTGGTCAATAAATCGATGAGGCCAAATTCACCTAAATCGGAAAGTTCTGTGCGGTTGTCGGACATGGTCAGTATTTTTTCAAAGTTACTGCAAATAAAAAAGCCCCCAAGCGGAGGCTTTTTTTTGTTGGCCCACTAGGGCTCGAACCTAGACTCTTCTGAACCAAAATCAGACGTGTTGCCAGTTACACCATGGGCCAATAAACATGCATCTTTCAATGCGAGTGCAAAGTTAAGAAGTTTTTTCTTCTCGGCAAATAGCATGAGAAAAATTTTTTAGTCCGATTATTCTTAAATTCGCATCTACATTATTTACTATTAAATTGTGCTCATGACTTACTCAAAATGGAACGCATACCTTGGTTGGTTAATTTTTGCAATCGCCTCGGCTGTTTACCTCATGACCATCGAGTCCACCGCAAGCCTCTGGGACTGTGGTGAATACATTACTGCAGCTTACAAATTAGAGGTTGGTCACCCGCCGGGCGCACCACTATTTATGGTACTCGGGCGCTTGTTCTCGTTTTTCGCTGCACCCGAAAACGTAGCCGTTTATATCAATGCGCTTTCTGCTATTTCCAGCTCCTTGACCATCCTATTTATGTTTTGGTCACTGACACTTTTGATTAAAAAAATCGTTTTAAAGCAAGGCGATGACCTTTCGGGCGGTACACAAATTGCGATTTTCAGCGCGGCTGCCATCGGATCTTTGGCCTATACTTTCTCTGATTCTTTCTGGTTTTCGGCAGTTGAAGGCGAGGTTTACGCCATGGCCTCGTTGTTTACGGCAGTTATTTTTTGGGCAATCCTCAAATGGGACGAAGAAATGGAGGCTATTCAGCACGGTTCTAAACTTTCCGATTTGCGCCCAAACCGTTGGCTTTTATTGATTTTCTTCATGTTGGGCCTCGCCATTGGCGTCCACTTACTCGGTATCTTGGTTGTGCCTGCTATTGGTTACATGATTTACTTCCGCACAAAAGAAGAAGTCAGCATCAAAGGGCTCATTCTAACCGGCGTCATCTCGATTGTAGCACTCGGCTTTATTCAAGAAGCAGTGATTCCGGGCAGTATTGCCATGGCCTCCAGCTTTGAGGTTTCCTTTGTCAATAGCCTTGGCTTGCCTTTCTACACCGGCACCATCTTCTTTTTTGTAGCGCTTATCGGTGCTTGTCTTTACGTTATTCGCTACGCACACCGTGCTGGTAAAACCATTCTGTACAACGCCATGATGGGTTTGGTGATGTTGCTCATTGGCTATGGTTCATTTGCCGTGATCGTCATCCGTTCAAATGCGAATACACCACTAGACGAAAACGACCCAGAAAACTTAGTTACACTCCACTCCTACCTCAAACGCGAGCAATACGGCTCTGCACCAATTCTATTTGGTCCTTACTGGAACTCGTTTCGCAATGGCGAAGAAATGACTGAAGATGGCCCTAAAATTTTAGACCGCTCCTCTTGGAAAGATCTTTCGGCTTATTTCTTGCGCCGCTTTGTTGTCATTGAAAACGACGTAGAAGTCAAGGCATTTGCAAGCGAAGCAGACGCAGAAGCTTGGGTAAAAGCCAACAAGGGTGCTTATAGCATTGAAGAGAAATATTATGAAAGCAACGCGAGTATCCGCGAAGGAGCCGTGGCCACTTATTCCCAAACTACCTTTTTCCCAAGAATGTACAACGGTGAAGGATCAGGTGCCGCTTTGCACAGACAACTTTACGCCAAATGGTCTGGCTACAATGAAAACGACGGAACAAGTACAGAAATTGGTCGCAACGGCAAACGCCTCCCTACTTTTGGCGAAAACCTCACCTACTTCTTCCGCTACCAGGTCAACTTTATGTACATGCGCTATTTCATGTGGAACTTCGCTGGTCGTCAAAACGACTTGCAAGGCCACGGCGACAACATGCACGGCAACTGGCTTTCTGGCATTTCTTTCATAGACGAAGCACGCTTGGGCAGCCAAGAACACGCGCCTTATTACACGCAAGAAAACCCAGGGCGCAACACCTACTTTATGTTGCCGCTCATATTAGCACTTTTTGGCCTCATTTTCCATTACCGCAAAATGCCAAAAGATGCATTTATCCTGACACTTGCCTTCTTGTTTACAGGACTCGCTATTGTCGTTTACCTCAACCAAAAACCTTACGAACCGCGCGAGCGCGACTACGCTTACGCAGGTTCCTTCTACTTCTTTGCCATGTGGATTGGCATTGGCGTCTATGCGCTCTTTGACTTACTCAAGAAGTACCTCAAAGCAAGCAAATTGCGCGCAGGTGTTGCCACAGCACTGGGCTTAATCGTTCCGGTCATGATGGGTACTCAAAACTGGGATGACCACGACCGCAGCGGCAAAACCAGCGCCCGAGACCTCGCCCACAACTACCTCGAATCTTGTGGTAAAAACGGCATCCTCTTCACCAACGGCGACAACGACACCTTCCCGCTTTGGTATTTGCAAGAAGTAGAAGGCAAACGCACAGACGTACGCGTGTGTAACCTTTCTTTAATGGGTACAGACTGGTACACCAACCAAATGAAACTCAAAACCTATGAGTCCGACCCGCTTCCAATCAAGTTTAGAGAAGATCAAATTCTCATGTATGCAGGCAACACCGATCAGGTTTACTTCATGCCATTGCTGCAGTTGTTCTCTCAGAATCTTTCGGATACTATTATCAAGAAAGTGCTCGACCTGCGCTTAAAGCACAACCCATCTGAAGCCAAAATGGCAGCTGGTTACTTTGACCAACGTGCGCGAGTAATCTTTGCAGATGTCGTTGCCAAAACGCCAGAAGCAGAGCTCCTCAAGTCGCAAATTGCTTCTACAGACTCTACCAACATGATCACCGCCACGATAGAAAAATACCAGAAGGTATTCCAACTATTTGAAGCGGCAAGAAACGGTCAGGTTGAGTTCAAAAACAATACCGGACAAGACCTCCAAGAGCTCCTCACTCAGTTTGAGCGCATTTGGTCTGCAGTAGATTTTACTGACGCCATGGCTTTTGTCCGCGACGACGCCAACATGATCACCGACCAGCAAAACAAGTTCAGCTTCTTCCCATCTTCCAAATTTGCCTTGAAGGTCAATCGCCAAAACGCAATTGCATCAGGTGTCTTGAGTTCGAAAACGAAAGCAGCTAATGTGGCTGATGAAATCGTCTTTGAATTTGATCCAGAGCGAACACAAGCCCTCCCGCGTGACGAAGTCATGATGATGGACGTCGTGGCCAACAACGATTGGAAACGCGGCATCTACTTCTCTAGCAACCGTGGCTCTTCTTTCTCTATCGCGCTCTTGAGTGCTGGTTATATCAAACAAGTCGGAATGGCTTATGCATTTACGCCAGCCAAAAAAGAACCTGCGCTCATGGACGTTGATCAAATGGAGAAAAACATGCTCGAGACTTACATTTTTGGCGAAATGGCCAATCCGAATGTACTCACCGACTACTACGCGCGCCGCCACACCATTCAGTACCGCGCCAACTTCCTTCTACTCGCCGAGCAACTATTTGTGCTTGGGCGTCAAAATGAAGCCATCAAAGTACTCGACCGCGCAATGCAAATCATGCCCGAAGAAACCGTCATGGACTACGGAGACATCAATCCGGTTGACCCATTCAACTCTTTGAACTACAATAAAGCACACAACCAATTCATGTTCCAGGGTCAAGATATCCGACCGCTCAACGCTGGTATTCTACATGAATTCGTACAACTTTACTACGAACTTGGTCAGACCAAAAAAGCAGAAGCATTAGGGCAAAAGCTCCTCGATAACTACAAAACAGTCATTGCTTACTTTGAGCACAGCGACGTCGAAATTGCTGGCAACGAAGAAAACGCCGAAGACCTCATTGCAGTAGCCGATGCACTGCTCAAAATGCGCACAACTGCCAAAGAACAATTGGCGGGCATGAAAGCAACGGCGTTCTCCAGAGAACTCGAACGCAGCGTACAAGTTCTTTACAAAAAAGTATTGCCACGCATCTACAGCGGACTAGACGCATTAGCCTCTGAAAATGGCGAAGCTGGCGATGGCTTGTACTCGAACCGTTTAGGAAACCTACAGTTATACATGGGTGCACTTGCCGAACACCACGGCCTTGTCAAAGGACCTGTTGTCAACCGCTCAATTGCTCCTCCAGCGCCGTCCAGCGTTGATGTAAACGCCCTCACCGCACCAAGTCAGGGCACTGACACCAATCGCATGATGCAATAGCCCCGATATGCGCTACTTTTTCCAACACCTGATCGAAGAATTTCAGTTGCCACTGAAAAATCCGGTGTTGGTTTTTTCCATATTGCTATTTATCATTTTACTCTCGCCAATTGTGCTGCGTAAAATGAAAATTCCCGGAATCATTGGCTTGATTCTTTCGGGTGTTTTAATTGGTCCACACGGCCTCGGTCTCATCGGGTCTCGTGCCATGGAAGCGGAAGGAAGCATTAAACTTTTCTCCACTATTGGCTTGCTTTACATCATGTTTATGGCAGGGCTCGAGCTCGATTTGAGGCAATTCAAAAGATACTTCAACAAAAGCATCGGCTTCGGATTATTAACGTTTTTTATCCCACTTGCCTTGGGTTATCCCTTGTGTAGAGAAGTTTTACATTTATCGCCATTGGCAGCTTTACTAACGGCGAGTATGTTCTCGACCCACACACTTGTCGCTTATCCAATTGTGAGCAAATTTGGCCTCACGAAGCACCCCGCTGTTGCCATAACAGTTGGCGGTACTATCTTAACCGATACAGCTGTTCTGATCATCTTAGCCATCATTTCAAGTGCGGCACAGGGTGACCTCGATTTTAGCTTTTGGGTGCGCTTGCTCACCTCGCTACTCATGTTTTCCTTGATCATGTTCTTCGTGATTCCGAGAATTGCCCGGTGGTTTTTTAGCAAACTCGACAGTGAAAAGACATCACAATACATATTTGTTTTGTCGGTGGTCTTCTTTTCGGCCTTCTTGGCAGAAGTAGCTGGGGTTGAACACATCATTGGTGCTTTCGTCGCGGGCTTAGTACTCAATAAACTCATACCGCACCATTCTACCCTAATGAACCGCATCGATTTTATTGGCAATTCACTTTTTATCCCATTCTTCCTCATTTTTGTAGGCATGATCGTAGACCTCAAGGCCTTTACACAAGGTACTTGGCCGCTACTTATAGCTGGTATACTTACTTCATTTGCCCTTTTTTCAAAGTGGCTTTCTGCCCTTATCAGCCAACTTATTTTCAAACTGAGTGCGAACGAAAGACAAATCATCTTTGGTTTGAGTTCTGCTAGAGCAGCTGCCACGTTGGCAATCATTTCTGTCGGATACAATGTAGGCCTGCTCAATGTAAATATTGTCAATGGAACTGTTGTCTTGATTTTGATTACAACAATGGCTTCATCCATGATTACGGAAAATTCAGGGAAGCGCCTTTTGTTGGACATCTCAGAAAATAGCGACCTCGAAGACAACGAAATGCGCTTGCGAAATAAACACTTAGTTGTCTCGATGAACGCGCTCGAAGGCAACGAACGCTTGCTCGATTTTGCATTACTCGTTTCAGACCCGCAAGTCATCAATCCCATTTCAGTAGTGAGCGTTTACCCCGACAACGAAAATGCAGAACGCATGATCCGCAAATCAAGAAAGTCGCTTGAAGAAATCATCAAACACTATTCAGGCCACGAAGCAAAGCTCAACACAATTGCCACCATTGATCATAATTTGTCGTCGGGCATTTCTAGGGTTTCCAAAGAACTTGTTGCAGATATTGTCTTGGTCAATGATTCAAAGCAAATTAACCTGATCAAGAGAATGGTTGGAGATGACCGCGAACATCTGCTGGCCACTTGTGATAAAACCGTATTCTTTTGTTCTTTGAAAAAACCGAGTGTAAGCTACGAGCGCATTGTGGTTGTCGCGCCACTTCTCGCCGAACTCGAACAAACTTTCCTTTTGTGGTCTGAAAGACTCCTCAGACTTGGCAAAGAACTCAAAATACCACTCGTATTGTACGGCGGCACAACCACCTTTGAGCGGCTAGAAAAAGTAGCACAAGCCAACAAAATCGACACCGATATCAGCCTGGAAGAACTCGCCAATCTAGACGCCTTTTACCCGAGCTACCCAAAAAAATCGAGTGACCTCATTGCTATAGTTTCCTGCCGACCAGGTAGCGTGTCATTTGACACCCAGGTAGACCAGCTGCTCCAAAATATCGAAGTCGCATTTGATCAAAACGACTATATCCTGATTTATCCAGGCTCTGTCGGGAATGATCCTGCTTTTTCTAACTACGATGACATCAATGCCGCGCCGCTTGTGGCAGGGGTTGAAACCATCCAAAAGATCGGGCGCGAGGTAGGCAGTATATTCAGAAAAAACAAATGACCCACTTAGCCATATCAAATTGAAAAAAAGCAAAGCAGCCTACTGGCTCTATTTTCTCGGTACGTATGTCATTATTCAATTTATTTGGTGGGGCTATCACCTCATACAGCTGAGTTCGTACATTCCGCAACAAGATGCGCAGCTTTCCAAGCGGGTCGGGATGGTATTTGGCGAAGGCGCGGTATTTTTGATCATCCTCGCTTTTGGTATTTACCGCATTCGGAAGTCTATATCCAAAGACATCGCCTTTCAGCAGCAGCAACAGAACTTTCTCTTGACTGTCACCCACGAACTCAAAACACCAATTGCCGCGCTCAAATTGTATATTCAAACCCTGCAAAAGCACAATTTGCCCGAGGACAAAAAAGAAAAAATGCTCAATGGCGCGCTACAAGAAAACGAACGCCTGAGCCAGCTCATCGAAAATATCCTGAATGCTTCTCGTGCCGAAAACAAACTATTTGCCATTCAAAAACAAGATACCGACCTAGTTGGGCTCATTCAAACCATCATAGAACGATACCAGTCGAGATACCACACGGACCTCATTGCTTTTCAAGGGCCAAAAGAATTATCCTGTGCTATTGACCAGCAAATGCTCGAAACCATACTCGTCAATCTAATTGAAAACGCCATCAAATACGGTGGAACGCAGCAAGAAATCACGATAGAAATGCAAAAACTCGATCGGTTTGTGGCCATCAAAATAGCCGATCAGGGTCCGGGAATTGACCCAAAAGAGCGCTTGCAGATATTTGATAAATTTTATCGCATTGGTTCAGAAGAAACCAGAAAACAAGCTGGCAGCGGCCTAGGGCTCTATATTGTGGCCGAATACGTCCGACTGCACAACGGCCAAATCAGATGCCTTGAAAATATCCCGACGGGCAGTATTTTTGAGCTAATTTTACCATTATGAACAAAAAAGTAGGCCTGATTATCCTCGATGGCTGGGGACTCGGCGACCAAAGCAAAGCTGACGCGATTTTCAACGCGCAAACGCCGTTTTTTGATTCTTTGATGTCAACGTATCCTAATGCCACCTTGCAAACGTCTGGCGAAGCCGTAGGCCTTCCAGAAGGGCAAATGGGCAATTCTGAAGTAGGGCATCTCAATATCGGAGCCGGGCGCGTCGTCTACCAAGAACTTACCCGAATCAATAAAAGCATTCGCGACGGCGAGTTTCAGCACAATCAAGTGCTTGTTGCCGCGTTTCAAAAAGCCAAAGAAGAAGGAAGGAAATTGCACTTCATGGGCTTGGTTTCAGATGGTGGCGTGCACAGTTCACAAGCCCATCTGCACGCTTTATGTGAAATGGCGCATGCACAAGGCATCAGTTCTTATTATGTGCATGCCATTACCGATGGCCGCGACTGCGATCCGAAGAGTGGTTTGGGTTTTATCCGCGAACTCGAGGCGGTGCTTGCCCAAAACAACGGTAAAATGGCGAGCGTTATTGGTCGCTACTACGCCATGGACCGAGACAAACGCTGGGAGCGGGTGGCCAAAGCTTACCACCTCATGGTGAATGGCACCGGAGCAAAAACCGACAGCGCTAGTGCGGCACTAGAGGCTTCTTATGCCCAAGAGATCACCGATGAATTTCTTTTACCTCATGTCATTGACCCCGATGGCTGCATAGCCGATGGAGATGTCGTGATTAGTTTTAATTTCAGAACAGACCGTCCGCGCGAAATCACGACTGTACTGACCCAAGAAGCATTCGCGGACTACAACATGACCCCGCTCGACTTGTATTTTTGCACCATGACCAACTACGACGAGCAGTTCAAGGGGCTACATATCCTTTTTGAGAAAGACAACCTTCAGCTCACATTGGGAGAAGTGGTGGCCAATGCAGGTTGTTCGCAGGTGCGCATCGCCGAAACGGAAAAGTATCCGCACGTGACCTTCTTTTTCAATGGCGGACGCGAAGCAGCATTTGAACGCGAAGAGCGTTTGCTCATCTCCTCACCAAAAGTAGCTACCTACGACCTCCAACCTCAGATGAGCGCGCCCGAAGTGGCCACAGCGCTCATTGCACATATGCAGACCCAACAACCCGACTTCATCTGCCTGAATTTTGCAAATCCTGATATGGTAGGCCATACAGGCGTGTACGCGGCCATTCTGGAAGCGGTAGAAACCGTAGATGCGCAGTTGCGAAAAGTAGTTGAAGCAGGGCTTGCTCTTGGCTATGAATTCCTGGTGATCGCCGACCACGGCAACGCCGATTTTGCAGTCAATGCAGATGGCAGCCCAAATACAGCGCATAGCCTCAACCCAGTACCGGTTATTTTGGTCAATGCAGCAAAAACACTTGTTTTAAGAGATGGGATACTCGCCGATGTAGCGCCTACTATTTTAGCGCGCATGGGCTTGAAACAACCCAAAGAAATGACAGGTCAAACCCTTGTTTGCTGAGCCTAGAAGCGAATTACGTTAAAATAATTCCTTTTGCATTGAGAGACGGAATCAATTTGAATTCCTTTGGATCAATCGTACCCGCTTCAAATACAAAGCGCTTGTCATACATTGTTTCGTGTACCCAGAAACTGAGCCAAAACTCATTATTGATTCCAAATAAATCGGGCATAATTGGCTCTATGCGGGCAGCTTCACCTGGCATCATGACCTCTATTCCCTTTCTGAGCGTCGATGTTTTGATGCTTTCGCCTGTTTCCGGATGCGTTCCATAGCCTGTTGAGGCCACGATGATCCCTTCCATGATGTCATCTCTGTTGTTGATCAAGAAGACGATATATTCAGGTTCGGCATTTTCAATTGGTAATTCAACCAAAGCCAAGGCTACGTTTTCTACTTTTGGTCCGAGTAAGTCTTCTCTCATGACGTTGCAATTTGAAAATTAAATATGGAGGCCATTTTTGCGGACAGCACTGCCCTGACCTCATTGATGTCTATCTGACGGCCGAGTTCTTTGGTCATGGACGTCACGGCTTTGTCTTGGATGCCACACGGCACAATATTTCCAAAATAACTGAGGTCTGGATCTACATTGAGGGCAATACCATGCATCGTGACCCAACGCGAGCACTTGACTCCCATCGCACAAATTTTACGTGCATTTGGGCCCTCAGGATCGAGCCAAACACCCGTTAAACCATCGAATCGTGTCGCAATTATCCCGAAATGAGCCAACGTTTGAATGACCGCCTCTTCCAAAAAACGCAAGTATTGATGGATGTCCGTAAAAAACTGCTCTAAATCCAGGATGGGATACATCACCAACTGACCCGGGCCATGGTAAGTAATGTCTCCTCCCCGATTGATTTTGAAAAACTGCGCCTGAATTTGGTCCAGGTGCGCTTGATCGAGCAAAAGGTTTTCGGCCGCACCACTTTTGCCTAGTGTATAGACATGTGGATGCTCGCAAAACAACAAATGATGTGCTGGAAGTATCGCCGTATTTTGCTTGCGGTTTTCAATTTTGAGGTCGACCGCTACCTTGAGTAAGGCTTCTTGGAGGTCCCAGGCTTCTTGATACGCAATGAGCCCAAGATGTCGGACTTGAACAATTGGTTTACTCATGATAACTTGGCCAATTCTCCTTTCAGGTAGTCTACTATTTCCATGTCCATGATATCTGCACCATTTAGATCACAAAGATAGAAAGATGCCCAATCGACGAGGTGAATATAATAAAGTGAGCGCTCAATAAAAGTTGCGCCCTTAGTTTCTAGAACGAATATTTCACCCGCTTTTTGCTCGATGGCTGCCATAGTAATCTCCAAACGCTTTTGGTTGTTTGGATGGAGATCGCCAGAGCTAAAGAAAACCGGTGCAAATCGCGCATCGCCTCCTCCCCAGCTCACCAATTCATTGTGATTCATTTCGGGTAAGGTGTGGTGCCAACCTAGGTATTTTGCATTTTCATTGAACTGCTGACGCGCGCGCACGAGCACACCTTCGTATTTGGTCTCGGCATAATATACGCCAACTTTTCCGTGGAGGAACGCTGCTAAATCCTGCGCACGCTGCTGTATAACTTGTAAATCAGCAGTGAGTGTCGCGGCTGCATTGGCCATGCTCTGCAAGTGCTCAGCAGTACAAAAGCCCAGTTCTACAAATAAATTCAAAAGATGAACCATTGAAAAAGCGAGCCCAGCACGAGGTGGCATGCCAGCAGGCACAAGGCAACAATTATAGGAATTCGTTTCGCAAAATGCAGCGAGTTGTCCGCCACTGCAAATACCAACAATATGACAGCCCAAGGCCTGTGCCTCTTGAATGGCCATCATGGTTTCTTCGGTATTTCCAGAATAGGAAGTCCCTATCACCAGCGTATGCTGATTGGCATAGGCTGGCAAGGCATATTCGTTACTCACCAAAACGGGTAACTTGAGCTCATCAAGTAACCAATTACAGACAATTTGAGCACCAACACCAGAGCCTCCGAGTCCACAGATGACTATGTTTTGGATTTCGTGGCGGGGTTTCTTAAAGGTTATGGCCTTTGCCAGCGCGCTTGCATCGATGATATTTTGGGGAAAAGCTTCAATCAGGTTATTCATCATCTCAGTACATTGACATGGCCCGCTATGGTTCGGGTCACCATTTTGTT
>JANQWC010000002.1 GCA_030730025.1 Crocinitomicaceae bacterium | reverse complement strand
CGGCACTCCCGAAAGAACAGGATTTTGAATCCAGCGCGTCTACCAGTTCCGCCACCGAGGCATTCTTTTCGACTTTCAGGGCCACAAAGATACAAACAAAAAAGTAACCAACCAATAGCAAATTAGTTTGATGTAAATTAAATATTAGCTAAATTTAAAGTAAGCCAAAGGGGCTTTTTATCGTATTCATTCTTAAACTTTCGCACCATGAAACGCATCTTATACAAATGGGACAAATACAAGCTCGGACGCCGTCTTCACTACCTTCAAAAAAGACTGCACCGCGCCGAAACAAATGGATACCAAGAAAAGGTAAATAACTACAATCGCCTGATCCGCGATGTGCAAGAAAAATTAAAGCACATCAAAGAATAAGTCTTGCTTTTTGGCTGGTTTACGGCATGTAAACTTCTTCTTGCTGGATCAATTCAATCCACTGCTCAACACTTTTAGCGTTGGAAATATCAAACTGCCCAGACTGCGTGCGGCGCAAGGCAATCAGCGTGGCTCCGGAGTTCAGGCGGCTGCCAAAATCGCTGGCAATACTGCGGATATACGTGCCTTTACTGCAAGAGATTTCAAAGTCTATTTCTGGGAAGCGCTCGGCATTGATCTTGAAATCAGAGATTTCAATTTGGCTCTGCTTGAGCTCCACTTCCTTGCCTGCTCTGGCAAAATCGTAGGCGCGCTTGCCATCGACCTGCTTGGCGGAGTAAATAGGTGGCGTTTGCATTTGCACACCCATAAAAGACGCGCGCACGCTTTCGAGCAGAGCGGCATCGATGTGTGCGGTATCAAAATCTTGATTGTACTCGGTCTCTAGATCGAAAGAAGGTGTTGTTTTGCCCAGTAAAAAGGTTCCGGTATAGGTTTTGCCGTCGCTGGTGAGGCCTTCTATGAGTTTGGTGTGCTTGCCCAAACACAGCACGAGCAAGCCTGTAGCTAAGGGGTCTAGCGTGCCGGCATGGCCCACTTTTACATTTTTGAGACCTAAGCTGCGCTTGAGGTTCCAGCGGATTTTGTTGACCACATCAAAGGAGGTCCAGGTATAGGGTTTGTCTACTAAAATAGTGAGGCCGTCTTGAATATCTAGCATTAGCCCGCCATTTGAAGTTCAACACCCATTGCCATCAGGATGAGCAAAGCGGCGCCAAGTGCGATGCGGTACCAACCAAAGGCGCGAAAGCCTTTTTTCTGAAGAAATGAGATGAACGATTTAATGGCCAAGTAAGCCACTACAAAAGCCACCGCGTTGCCCACAAGTAGCAATAGCCATTCGTGGCCGCTCGACTGCAAAAGGAGTTCTTTTTCGTCGTACATGCTTTTGAGCGTGGCGGCTGCCATAGTCGGGACAGCCAAGAAAAATGAAAATTCAGCTGCGGCCTTGCGGGTGAGCTTTTGACTGAGGCCGCCAATGATGGTAGCTGCAGAGCGTGAAACACCAGGCACCATGGCCAAGCTTTGAACCGTTCCAATAATGATAGCGGTCTTGAAATCGAGGGGCTTTTCTTCGGTTTGCGTTTCGTTGGCCGCAAAAAATTTATCGACAAAAAGCAGCACAATGCCACCTATGAGGAGCATCCAGGCCACCACAGCAACATTCTCGAGGAGAGCGTCTATGTGCTTTTTGGCCAAGAGCCCGATGATACCCGTTGGGACAAACGCCGCGGCCAACAACAAATAAAAACGAAAGCTCTGGATAAACTTCTGAAAATAAACCAACACCACTGAAAGAATGGCGCCAAACTGAATCACGACTGTGAAGAGCTTGACGAAGTCGTCGGAAGCATTGCCCATGAGTGTAGAGGCGATGATCATGTGGCCCGTGGAAGAGATGGGCAAAAACTCGGTCAGGCCTTCGATGATGGCTAAGATAATAGCGTCGAGAAAACTCATTGGTTATGCTTCGGTTTGGTCTTTTTTGTTGCGCTTCATGATCGCATAGAAAATCACGACATAGCCTGCTACTATAAGCATTGGGGCTAAAGTAATGCGCACTGAACTGAACAGCTCGTCTTCTTTGAAAACTTGCGGATCAGTAGAACCGCCGCCAATCATTAATAAAAAGCCGAGGATGTTGATGGCCAAGCCAATATAAAGCCATTTGTAGTTGGCGGGGTCAAAGCCGAAGTGTTTGATAGGGTCCTTCATAATTAATAAAGATCATCTAATTTCATACGAAGATACTTGTTTAAGGCAAACCAAGTAGATAACAACGTAATAAAAACGCCAATGATAAACAGTAAACTGATCAACATCAGGAAGCTTTCTAAGGTGTAGGCAATCTGAATGGCTTCGAGTAAGTTATTGATGCCATAGAATACCGTGAGCAATAAAGCCAAGCCAATCAGCGCTGACAGCAAGCCCTGAAAGAGTGCCTGACCCAAAAATGGCTTGCGGATATACATGGTGGTTGCGCCCACTAATTGCATCGTTTTGATCGTGAAACGCTTCGAATAGAGCGCCAAGCGAATGGTGTTGTTGATCATGGCTACTGCAATCACAATGAGTAGCAAAGCCACTGCTAAAAATAAAATAGCGAATTGCTTGAAACCTAAATTGACATTGGCAACGCTGGATTTATCGTAATTGACCTCATCGATTTCTTCTTTAAAGCGCGAAAGCAATTTTCTTTTGATGTGGGCCATGCCACCTTGGCTGGCGTAGTCCATTTTAGGCTTGATGCCAATGGTAGCGGGCAGCGGGTTGTCGGCATCAAAAAGTGCAAGAACGTCCTTTTCTACATCGCTTTCACCTGCAAACTCTTGAATGGCACGTTCTGGCGAAATGAAAAATACATCGGCGAACTCTGGCCAAGATTTGAGTTGTTCTTCAATTTGCTTGATATCGGCGTCATTGAGTGCCGACTTAAAGAAGATGTCTGCTTGAATGTTCTCCTTGGCCTGCTTTTCAATGCTGCGCAAGCCGAAAATACCGCCCAAGACGAGGCCTATCATGAAAATGACCAATGAAATGCCAATAACGGTTGAAACATAACCCGTTCTGATGCCACGTTTACTATAGATGTCTGCCTTATTTGCCATGATTCAAAAATACGCGGTAGAAGTCAAGTGAAAATGCCAGCCGCTTTTAGTTTTTAAGACTGAATTGTTTATTCAGGAATTATAGCACTACGGATTCATTTTAGAGTTGATGGTCCAGCCAATAACCGCTGCCCTTTGCTTGGCTTGTTCGGCAAGGTCGCCCTCAAAAAGTTCGTCGACAGTTTGCTTGAAAAGGGTGGTCCAGCGGTCAAAATGCGCTTGCTCAAGGGGCATATGCAGGTGTTTTTCTGTGACGTTGGTGGTGTAGCCAGACTCAGAAAGCAGCGCAAAACGCCAAAATTGTTCCATTTTGGGGAGGTGCTCGGCGAAGTTCAAACGGGTGAAAAAAGGCGCAAGTAATTGGTCTTGTAATACTTTGCCGTAAAAGGTGTTGACCAATTGGTGGATGTCTGCAGCTGATTCGAGTTGTTTCATATTCAAATTTACAGCGTTTTTTTACGTAATTTAGGAACCTCATGCGACTATTTTTACTGATTTTTATCATCTCGATTGCTTTGCCTGAAGGTGCGCTGGCTCAGGCCTTTACCGGCAACGCCAAGCCTCATATTCAGCAACAACACAAAGGTGCCAACTGCCCGCCGCCCACTCACACTACTTTTATGGAGCTCAACAACGTGCGCGCCATGATACACACCGCGGGTAACTTATGGCAGATTCCCAACCAAAATTATTCGATGTACGAGGTGCCTAAAAACTCCGGCATCAATGCGCTGTTCACCGCAGCACTATGGCTTGGCGGCACCGACGTCAACAACCAACTCAAGTTAGCCGCTTTGCGCTACCGCAATGGACAAGACTACTGGACGGGGCCACTCTCCAAAGTTTTTGCCGAAACCACCTCAGATAATTGCTCTAAATACGATAAGCACTTTATTTCAAGCCAAGACGAAATCCGCGAATTCAACACATGGTACGAGGCCGGTATTTACGATATGCAAAACGGGACCACCACGCAGGCTGACCTCTTCCCGAACTACAGCGTCCCAAAAATTGTGAAGGAATGGCCTGCCCACGGCGATGTTTCGCAAGGTCAAGACTATTATTTAGCGCCGTTTTACGATTACAACAACGATGGCACCTACAATTGGGAAGACGGCGATTACCCATGGTACGACATCAAAAAAACCAAAGATTGCTCCACCGATCGCAAGATTTCGCTTTACGGCGACCTCAATTATTGGTGGGTCATGAACGACAAAGGGAATATCCACACCGAAACCGGCGCCGACCCTATCGGAATGGAAATCAGGGCGCAGGCCTTTGCTTTTGCCTCTAACGACGAAATCAATAACATGACGTTTTACAACTACGAGCTCATCAACCGCGGTACCCAAACGTTGTACAACACTTATTTTGGGTTTTTTACCGACGGCGCCCTCGGCGATCCTTACGACGACTACGTGGGTTGCGATGTCAACCGCGGCTTAGCCTATTATTACAACGGCGACAACTACGACGGCGACAACTCTGGATTCAAAGGTTATGGTTATTCTCCGCCAGCTGTCGGCGTAGACTTCTTTGAAGGTCCTTACCAAGACAACGACGGCCTAGACAACGCTTATGGCATCTGGGACAACGAAGCACTCAACGGCATTGGTTTTGGCGATGGCGTCGTAGACAACGAGCGCTTCGGCATGCGCCGCTTTTTGTATTATTCCAACACCACCAACGGCGCCAATCCCAACCAAACCGACCCTGTCAACGCTGGCGATTACTACAACTACCTGCGCGGCTTCTGGAAAGATGGCACCAAATTCGTTTACGGCGGCAGCGGGCACATCTCTGACCCCGAAGCAGATCCCAACATGCCCTGCGACTTCATGTTCCCAGGCAATACTGACCCACTAGGCTGGGGCACCAGCGGCAATCCGCAGCCCAACTGGACCGAACAAACCGCCAACAACACACCCAACGACCGCCGTTTTGTGCAGTCGGCTGGGCCATTTATTTTGAAGCCAGGTGCGGTAAACAACATTACAGTTGGCGTAGTTTGGGCGCGCTCAGGTGCTGGCGACCCGTTTGCTTCTGTAGAAACGCTGCGCCGCGCCGATGACAAAGCCCAAGCGCTTTTTGAAAACTGTTTTAAGGTACTCGACGGCCCGCACGCCCCAGAGGTACAGGCTCAAGAATTGGCGAATGAAGTGATACTAATGCTTTCCAATCCGGTCAATTCTAATAATTACAAAGAAGAATACGTCGAATTTGATCCGTTTATTGTCGCCCCCGACCCCAATGCAGACAAAACCTATAAATTCCAAGGTTATCAAATTTACCAATTAGCCAATTCCAAAGTCTCGAGCTCAGAACTCCAAGACCCCGACCAAGCCCGCTTGGTGGCACAAAGCGACATCAAAGACGGCATTGGTAAAATCATCAATTTTGAGTTCAGCGACGAGCTCGGCGCATCTATTCCAGTGCAGCGCGTCAATGGCGAAGACAAAGGCATCCAGCACAGCTACCGCATCCAAACCGACCAATTTGCGCAGGGAGATAAAAGATTGGTCAATTTCAAGCGCTATTACTACATGGCTATCGCCTACGCGCACAACAATTACAAAAATTACTCGCCCAACGACCCGCTTTCGCTTGACGGTCAAAAGAAACGCTACATCGCCAGCCGAAAAGCAGCAGTTGGCGAAGTAAAACCAATTGAAGTGATCCCGCACAACCCAATGCCTGAAGCTGGTGGTACAGCACAACTCATCGCTTACGGTTCGTCGCCGCGCATCACCCGCCTAGATGGCCACGGAAATGGCAACCGCAGTTTAGAACTGACTGCAGCGAGCATGAAAACCA
>JANQWC010000001.1 GCA_030730025.1 Crocinitomicaceae bacterium | reverse complement strand
GCCGCCTCGATCTTCAGACCGGTTTCAGAGTAGGTTGGTACATTCCTTTTTATTCTGCTGAACCGAGGGAGTTTTATTATAATTGATGGGCCCACTATACACTTTCTTCATTAACATCTACAACTTGCTTCTAAAGTTTGCCTCCCTTTGGCATCCCAAAGCCAAGCTTCTGATAGCCGGAAGAAAACAGACCTTTGAAATCTTAAGCAAGCATCCAAAAACCACCCACAAAAGATACTGGTTTCACTGCGCGTCTTTGGGCGAATACGACATGGCCTTACCCGTAATCGAGGCCTGTATAGCGGCTGATCCGCGTGTGGAGATTGTCGTGAGTTTTTATTCGCCATCTGGTATGCAGCATTTTCACAAGCGTGGTTTTGTGCCGCATGCGGTTTTTTATCTTCCTGCCGACACACCTTTTCAAATGCAACGTTTGCTCAGTGCGGTGCAGGCAGATCGCTTGTATTTATTGAAATATGAATTTTGGCCGCAATTGTTGGCTGCTGCGCAAAGGTCAAAATTGCAGGTTTTGTCGGTTTCGACTTTGTTGCGCCCTTCGCAAGTGTATTTCAAGTGGTATGGGGGCTATTTCAGAAAAGCGCTTCAGCGCGTGAGCTACTTTGGTGTTCAAAACGAGCAGAGCAAAAACTTACTGTTAAAGGCGGGAATCGGTCCAGAAAAAATCGAGCTCCTCGGCGATCTGCGCTTCAATCGGGTCTTGAAGGCCAAAGCAACAGCCCAACCCAATGCCATTATTGCCGGTTTTAAGGGCTCGGATCCGCTGCTGATTTTGGGGAGTAGTTGGCCAGCGGAAGAAAAAATCTTGTTTGACTTCATGGAGAACCACAAGGAAATCTGGACAAAGCTCAAATTGAAAGTTTTGATTGCTCCGCATGATTTGTCGGCGTCTCATCTGGCCAAACTATTCCATTTATTTCCTGAGGCCCTGCGCTATTCCAACCCAGATCAACAGTCAAAGACATCGGACATCTTCATCCTCGACACCATTGGCCACCTTAGCGCGGCGTATCAGTACGGAAGTGTAGCGTTCATTGGCGGCGGCTTTAGCGGCAGTTTGCACAATATTTTGGAGCCTGCGGCCTATGGCTTGCCGGTTTTGTTTGGCCCTAAGCACGAGAAGTTTCCGGAGGCGCAGCAGTTTATTGATTTAGGTTTGGCCAGTCAAATTGTGTCGAGTGCATCCTTGAATGAGGCTTTGCAATTCTTTTTGAAAGACAACCAACAACTGAAAGGACAAATTGAAAGTCAGGTTTTCAAAATGCAAGTTAAAATTCCAAATAAACTTGTCCTTTCTTAATACGCCCGCTCATTGCGCTTCTCCATCCAATTGATGAAGGCGCGGTTCACGACTTTATTGCCGCCGGGGGTAGGGTAGTTGCCCGTGAAGTACCAGTCGCCGGTGTGGTTGGGGCAGGCGATGTGGAGGTTTTCGACACTTTGGTAAATGATTTCGACCTCGGCTTGCATGCCGTCTGGTGTGAGCATTTTGGCAATTTGCGCAGAGATTTCTTTGTCTGTGAAGGGCGCGTAGATGCGTTGCACGACGTTTTTGGCTTGTTCTTTAGGGAGGAGCACTTGTTCGAGTGCGGCTTTGTAGACTTCGTCGATGAGGTTGGCTTGTCCGCGTTCGCGCAAGAGAGCGATGGCTGCTTCGAAAGCAATGAAGTCCCCCATTTTGGCCATGTCGATGCCGTAGCAGTCGGGGTAACGGATTTGCGGTGCGGATGAAACCACTACCACTTTTTTAGGACCAAGGCGATCGAGAATGCGCAGGATACTTTGGCGTAAGGTGGTGCCGCGTACAATGCTGTCGTCGATCACGATGAGGTTGTCGGTGCCACGGCGTACAGAGCCGTAGGTGATGTCGTAGACGTGGGCCACGAGGTCGTCGCGGGAGTCGTCTTGGGTAATGAACGTGCGCAACTTGGCGTCTTTGATGGCAATCTTTTCGATGCGCGCGCGTCTGTTGATGATTTCCGAGAGCGCCTCAGGGCTGGCGTTGGTGCCGAGCGCTTGGATTTGTTCGAGTTTGTCTTGGTTGAGGGATTCTTCTAAGCCTTTGATGAGGCCGTAGAAAGAGACTTCGGCGGTGTTGGGGATAAACGAAAAGACGCTGTTGTCGTAGTCGTGGCCAACGCTGTCGAGTACATCTTTGACAATCAGACGGCCGAGCGCCTTGCGTTCTTTGTAGATGTCGGCATCGGAGCCTCGGGAGAAATAAATGCGCTCAAAAGAACATTGCTTGAGCTCGCGTGGCGCATTGATTTGGATTTCTTTGACCTGACCTTTTTTCTCGATGATGAGCGCATGGCCTGGCTTGAGTTCTTGGATGTCTTCTTCTTTGAGGTTGAAGGCTGTTTGGATCACTGGGCGCTCAGATGCCACTACGCAAATTTCGTCGTCTTCGTACCAAAACGCAGGTCTGATACCGCTTGGGTCTCTGAGTACAAACGCGCTGCCATGGCCCAAAAGCCCAGCCATTGCGTAACCGCCGTCCCAGCGTTCGGATGCTTTTTTGAGAATTCTATCGATTTTGATTTCGTCCTGAATGCGGGCGTAAATTTCAGTTTTGCCGTAACCCAATGCTTTGTAGTGGGCGTAAAGTTCGTCGTTTTCGACATCTAAGAAATGGCCGATTTTTTCCATGACCGTAACGGTGTCAGACTTTTCTTTTGGATGCTGTCCGAGCTCAACCAAGACTTCAAAAAGTTCGTCTACATTGGTGAGGTTGAAGTTGCCGGCAACGACTAAATTGCGAGTCATCCAGTTGGACTGACGCAAAAACGGGTGGCAACTTTCAATAGAGTTGCGGCCATAGGTACCGTAGCGCAAATGCCCCAAAAAGACCTCTCCTGTAAAACCCGCATTTTGTTTCAAAAACGCAACGTCCTTGAGTTTTTCTGGGTTTTCGTCGTAAATGGCCTTGAATTTGGCATTGATTTGATCAAAAATGTCTTGTGTCGGATTTTTCTGAACCGAACGGCTGCGCGAAATGTAGCGCTCACCGGGTTGCATATCGAGTTTGATGTTGGCAATCCCCGCTCCATCTTGGCCGCGGTTGTGTTGCTTTTCCATCAAAAGATGCATTTTATTGAGTCCCCACAGGGCAGATCCGTATTTCTCGAGGTAGTATTCAAGTGGTTGTTTGAGCCTCAAAAGGGCAATGCCACACTCGTGTTTAATCGGATCACTCATGGTCTAAGAAATTGAGTCGCAAAGGTAATTCATTATTTGTAATTTTGTATCGTGAAATCAATTTTAGCCATCCTACTGATCCTCACCCAACTTGCACTCCAAGTCGGAATCCCGATTCACAAACATTTTTGTGACATGGACGGTGCGTTTGCGTCGGTGGTGCTCAAGATTGACCACGAGTGCGCGGAACCACACGAAAAGCTCCCGCCTTGCTGTCAAAAAGAAAAGAAGGCAGCTTGCGAGGTCGGTTTGCAAGAAAAAGATTGCTGTTCGGATGAGCTCGAGGTAGTCAAAACCAACGTAGATCAGGTCTATTCGAGTTTTGATTGGGAAAGCGCACCACCAGTAGCTAGCTTGATTCATACGGGGTCAAGTTTTATTTTTTTCACGGTACTTCAAGAAAGACAATCCGTTAATCAAGGTCAAACATACCGACCACCTCCACTGTTCAGGAACGGCAAGTATATTCAAACCCTTCATCAGACCTGGCAAATATGAGTTCATAAGCACTTTAATGTTGTTTGTTGAACTTATATATTGAACATGAAAATACTTTTTTTACTCGGCGTTTTATGGCTAACCAACGCCATTCAAGCCCAAATTCGGGGCGTGGTCCAAGGCGCAGATTCTGTGCAGACCAAACCGCTGAAGAATGTTAAAATTACGTTGCTGGCTGCTGGCACGACCGTTTATTCCAACGAAGACGGCACCTTTGAAATCCTGCTGGGTAAGCAGCAGCCCGATACCTTGCTTTTTGTCGCAAATGGCTACCGTTCAGACCGCTTGGTGGTGACGCGTTCGGACCGTTTTTTAGCGTTGAATGTGGTGCTGGTTTCGGGGCAGTTGGTGCAGGATATCGTGGTGAGCAATCAAAAAAATCCGCATGGCATTTCTAAAATGAAAACCTTACACGTGGAGGAACTCACCAGCGCGGAATTCAGGAAAGCCGCTTGTTGTAACTTGTCGGAGTCTTTTGAGACGAATGCGACCATAGATGTGAGTATGTCTGATGCCATTTCGGGGGCTAAAAAAATCCAGTTGTTGGGGCTTGATGCGGTATATACGCAACTTCAGTTTGAAAACATTCCGTTTTTGCGCGGCTTGGAAAGCGCGTTTGGGCTGAGTGTGATCCCAGGCACATGGCTGGAGTCTATTCAGATCACCAAAGGGACGGGCTCTGTGGTGAACGGCTATGAATCGATGGCGGGCTTGGTCAATTTTGAATTCAAGAAACCCAAAGATATGCCGCGCATGGGCCTGAATTTTTACCAGAATCGGTTTGGGCGTACCGAACTCAATTTACAGAGCGGCCAGCAGCTCTCCGAGCGCTGGCACATGGGCCTTTTTGCATCGGGCGCTGCCGTTTATGGTACTTTTGACAACAACCAAGATGGCTTCCGCGACCAAGCGCTCTCCAACACATTTAATTTACTGCAGCGCTTTAGCTACCAAGGCCCGCGTATGGAGGCCCAACTGGGCGTGCAGGCCTACTCAGACCAAAAAATCGGAGGGCAAACGACCTACACCAAAGCCAGCCCTGTGGGCTATGGCATGCAACTAGCCAGCGAGCACCTCTCAGTTTTTTCGAAAACCGGATTTTTTGGCAAGAAGCCTGCGCAAAGCTTGGGCGTCATTGCCCAATTCAAATTCCAAAACATGAGCGGCCTCTATGGCTTGCGCAACTTTAGCGGCAGTGAAAAACGCGGGTACCTGAACCTCATCTACGACGACATCTTATTTACGGCCGATCATCAAATCAAAGCCGGCGCTAGTTTTCAGGTTCTGAGCCTGAGCCAATGGGCCGGGCAACCTTTTGGGGCTGAGGTAGTAGGTGCCGACCGCACGGAGTGGGTGCCGGGTTTGTTTGCTGAATACGCCTTTACGGGTAATCGCCTCTCAGCCGTTTTGGGCGCGCGCTACGACCAACACAACTTGGCAGGAGGGCAGTTCTCTCCGCGCGCGCACTTTAAATATGCGCTCACCCCACAGCTCGATGCGCGCCTCACTGCTGGCCGCGCTTGGCGTTTGCCCAATTTTGTGGTAGACAACCTCTCGCTGTTGGCGAGCTCCAAGACCTGGCTGGCGCCACAAAACCTGCAGCCCGAGGTTTCTTGGAATATCGGCGCCTCGTTGGTCCAGGGCTTTAGTTTCAAAAAACGCAAGGGCAGCCTCAGTTTAGATGCTTACCACACGCGTTTTTCGCAACAACTCGTGGCCGATCGCGACTCCCTCAATGGTGTGGTGGTCTTTAAAAACCTCACGGATAATTCAATTGCTACGGTATGTCAAGTGGAGTTCAGTTATGCTGTTTGGCGCGGCCTAGACCTGCGCTTGGCCTACAAATTTCAGGATGTACGGGCGCTCTACAATGGCCAGCTCCAAACCCAAGTGCTCTTGCCGCGCCAACGCCTTTTTGCAAATGTGGCCTACCAAACGCGCAACAAGCGCTGGGCCTATGACCTTACGTACTCGCGTTACAGCGCCGTGCGTTTGCCACAAGGAGGGCAGGGGAGCCCATGGGCGCTGCTCAATGCGCAAGTGACCCGTAACTGGAAGCAACTCGAATGCTATATCGGTGGCGAAAACCTCTTGAACGTCATGCAGCATCATCCGATCATCGGCGCGCAAAATCCTTTCGGCGAGGCTTTTGATGCCACCGAAATTTGGTCGCCAATTATGGGATTGAATGTGTATCTTGGTTTGAGATATAC